>NZ_JBEPTJ010000005.1:0-305574 GCF_040549425.1 Limibacillus sp. MBR-115
GAACAAACACTTGACGCGGGGTGGAGCAGCCCGGTAGCTCGTCAGGCTCATAACCTGAAGGTCGTAGGTTCAAATCCTACCCCCGCAACCAAATACAAAAGCCCCCGGGAAGAAGCCCGGGGGCTTTTTTTGTCGTCGATCGGCCGCGAGAGAGGGCGTCAAATGCCTTTGATGCTGCCACCGTCGACAGCGATAAGTGACCCGGTCACATAACTGGCTTTCTCGCTGACCAGGAAGGCGGCGACCGCTGCGAACTCCTCGACGCGGCCATAGCGACCAGCGGGGATGGCGTTGCGGGAGGCCGTGGCGACCTCTTCCACCGTCTTGCCGGTTCGGCCGGCGGCGGCGGCATCGAGTTCGTCGACCCGCTCGGTATGGATACGGCCTGGCAGGATGGTGTTGACGGTCACGCCATCGCCTGCGACCTCCGCTGAAAGAGTCTTCGCCCAGCCGACAATCGAGGCACGGAGGGCGTTGGAAATCCCCAGGTTGGGGATCGGCTGGCGGACGCCGGAGGAGGCGGTGTTGAGGATGCGGCCCCAGCCTTGCGCGCGCATGTGGGGCAGGACCAGTGCCGTCAGGTCGAACACACGACCGACCATGCTGTCGAACTGCTGGCGCCAGACTTGGGCGGGCACGGCGGCAATGCTGCCCGGTGGCGGACCGCCGGTGTTGTTCACCAGGATATCAATCGAGCCCCCCAGCGCCTCCTTTGCTGCGCGGTAAAGCTCCTCGGCGCTATTGTCCGCCGAAAGGTCGATGACCACAGGGTAGGCGGTGCCCTCATAAGCGTCGTTGAGCCGCCGTGCGGCAGCGTCGAGCTTGTCCTGGGAGCGCCCGCAGATGACAACCTTCGCGCCTTCCGCGCAAAGCGCTTCGGCTATTCCGAGGCCGAGGCCGCGACTCGACGCCAAGACGAGCGCGCGCTTTCCCTTCAATCCAAGATCCAATGTATTTCCTCCAAACGGTTGGGTGTTGTGACGGTTTACTCTCCGTCAGGTGGCTTGCGGTCGGATGCCGCAATACGCGTCGCGGTGACGCGTGCGTGATCAAGATGCTCGTGCATCAATTGTGAGGCCTTTACGCGGTCACCTTGTTCCAGCGCCACGATAATAGCCAGATGCTCACGCGACCAATCGGTAATGCGGCGACGGTTGTCGTAACCGCGATACTCCAACATGCGCCGCAAGCGGTTTTGCTGCTGGATGGCCTGCAGGAACATCGGATTGCCGGTGAAGCCGGCGATGGTTTCGTGAAAGCTGGTGTCGACGCGGTAGATTTCCTCGCTGCTGACCCAGCGCCGGCCTTCCTGCTCGATCAGAGCTTCGTGGTCGCGTCGCAGACGCGTCAGGGCGATGGGGTCGATGGTGAAGTTCGGCAGCAGGATGCCTTCCGGCTCCAGAATACGGCGAAACTCATAGCTGGCCCGCCGTGCCTGCTGGCTGTCCAGCGTGGGCAGGAAGGTCCAACCCTGCCCCGGATTGCGGACCACAAGGCCTTCGTCCGTCATCTGGCTGAGAACCTGGCCCAAAAGAGCGCGATTAACATCATAGAGCCGCAGCATCTCGACCTGGGTGATGCTGTCGGGCAACCGCCCGGAGATCCGATCATTGACGATCCGTAGATAAAGTTGCTCCGCGTTGGAAGGGGGTAGGGCAAGTTCGATTTCGTAAAGATCGGCCACTGACTTGGCGACGAAGAAACCCAGATTTGGAACTGATGTTACTGCACCTCGGCTTTCCAGCAGCATCAGGGCATTGCGGATCGGTGTTCTGGACACCGAAAAATGCTGCGCCAGTTGCTGCTCAACAAGATGGCTATCAACCTTCAAACCCTCCTGACGGATATAGCCCAGGATGCGCAATGCCATCGCTATCTGGCGACGGCTTTCCGGCTGCCCTTGGGCGGATGCCTTGGATTTCCGGGCGGCAACGCTCCGCGAAGATTGCGCAGGTTCCTTCATGTTTTCTGGTCTCTGAGATCGGGGTGCCATGATGATCGAAAAACCGTATGTCGAATGTGTTGACAGCAAGATTGTATAAAACGTAGCATAAAACGCAACGCGGGGAAAGATAGGAGAGCCCAGCGTTTGCTCAGATCTAACAATGGAACGGGAGAGGGTAGAATGTTTACAAAAAAATTGGCTTTGATGGGATTTGCCGCCGTGCTGTTCGCCGGCGGTGCCATGGCGCAAGAGGTTATGGCGCCGAAGAAATTGATTAATCCTGGCAAACTTACTTATGGGACGGCTGCGACATTTGCGCCCTTCGAGTATACGGAAAACGGCAAACTGGTTGGGTTCGATATCGAGCTTGGCGAAATGCTTGCCGAGAAGATGGGGCTTGAGACAGCGCCACTTAACATGGAGTTCAAAGGCTTGATCCCGGCGCTCCAGGGCACGCGTATCGATATCATCAACTCGGCGATGTACATCAACGAGGAGCGTGCCAAGCAGGTTGAGTTCGTGCCATATCTCAAGATCGGTAACGAGATCATCGTAAAGGCCGGAAATCCGCATGGCATCAAGAGCCGCGCCGATGTTTGCGGCCGCACCATCGCCGTCACCCTGGGCGGTATCCAGGAAAGCTATGCCCGTGAGGACGCCACCCGCTGTGAAGGCGAGGGTAAGCCGACAGTTACGGTTTTGACCTTCCCAACAGCCCAGGACTCTGCTTTGGCGGTTCGAGTCGACCGCGCCGATATCTTCTACAATTCGACGCCAGGTGCCGTTAAGCAGCTTAGCGAGCTTCCCGGCATCTATGAACTGGCGGGCGAAACCTTTGAATCGAACACGAGGATCGGCATTGCGTTGCGCAAGGACGACATGGATGGCAAGCGGGCCATCGAGGAGGCCTTGGCCGCCCTCGTCGCCGACGGCAGCTATGATGCTCTCATCGAGCGTTACAACCTGCCTAAGTCCGTCGCACTTTTGTCCCAGTAATACACCTGGAACGGACCCGGTAATACGGGAGTTTCCGACAGCACCGGCAAAATGGATGGTGGTAGATGTTTGATTCACCGGAACTCATTATCGAGTACCTGATATCTCCTGTTTTTCTGAATGCAGCCTGGTTAACCCTGGTGATCACGGTCGTGTCCATGACTTGTGCCATGATCATCGGGCTGTTCATCGCCTTGCTGCAGGAGACTAACTGGCCCTTCGTCAATGGGTTCGTTACGGTTTATCTGTGGCTTTTCCGAGGGACGCCCGTTCTTTTCCAGATCATCTTCATTTTCAATGTGCTGCCAGTGTTTGGCATCCTTCTTTCAGGGTTCTTGAGCGGTGTCATCGCTTTGGCCCTGAATGAAGGTGCCTATATGGCGGAGATCTATCGTTCGGGTATTCAATCGGTTGGCCGCGGCCAACGCACCGCAGGCAAATCTCTTGGCATGAAGGAATGGCAGGTAATGCGCTATGTCGTCATTCCACAGGCGCTGCGCGTGGTGATTCCACCCACCGGCAACCAATTCCTTGGAATGCTGAAACTTTCGGCATTGGTCTCGGTTATCGCCGTTGAAGAGCTGCTTCTGGTGGCTAATCAGACTGCGAGCGCAAATTTCCGCTACCTCGAGGCGCTGACAGCGGCCGGCATCTATTACCTCACGATGACCACGGTCTTTATGTTCATTCAGGCCAGAATTGAGCAGTGGGTCGGTGCTCGTCAGGGCGCGGTGGCTAAGCCGCGAACATGGACGCAGCGCCTCCTTGGCATGACCTCAAACGCAGGAGCCTGACATGACCGCCGAATTGCAAGGGGGCGCAGGCCCCAAGGAGTTGATCCGCGTAAGGGGACTCCATAAGTCCTTTGGCTCGCTAAAGGTCCTGCAGGATATCGACATGACAGTCGAAACCGGAAAGACGGTTGTGCTGATCGGCCCGTCCGGGTCGGGAAAATCGACCCTACTGCGGTGCATGAACCTGCTGGAAACCATCGAACAAGGCTCTATTACTTTTGATGGCCAGGAGATTGCTAATCTCACGCAACAAGCCCATCGCATCCGGCGTGATATCGCGATGGTCTTCCAAAACTTCGAGCTATTCAAGCACCTGAGCGCGGCGGAGAACATCATGCTGGCGCCGATGAAGGTGAAGGGTGTTCCACGTCTGGAAGCCCATGACCGCGCCCTGGAATTGCTTGAGAAGGTGAAGATACCCGATAAGGCGGACACCTATCCCGAGCAACTTTCGGGCGGGCAACAGCAGCGCGTGGCAATCGCGCGCGCACTCGCGATGGATCCGAAAGCGATTCTTTACGACGAGCCGACCTCTGCCCTGGACCCGGAGATGATTCGCGAGGTTCTGGATGTGATGCTGGAGTTGAGTAACGCCGGTATGACCAGTGTGGTCGTCACACATGAAATGAGCTTCGCCAGACGCGCTGCAGATCACATGGTCTTCATGGACAAGGGCCTTATCGTTGAGAGCTGCGCGACCGATCAGTTTTTCGATGGCGAGGTCAGTGCCCGGACTAAGCAGTTCCTGGATCAAATTCTTCACTAAGACCACGCGCTATCAGCGCGATCAACCTAGAGGTCACGTAAAATGCTGATCGCACCAGATCCCAGTCGTATGAAGGCCGTCCTGGAGAAGCTTGTTTCTTTCAACACCGAAAACCCACCGGGGCGTGAGGTGGAAGCGGCGCAATACCTGGCTGAAGAACTCAAGAATGCCGGATTCGATGTCCGTCTGGATCAATTCCTTCCGGGGCGAGCCAACGTCATCGCCACCTTCCGTAACGGCGACGGGCCCAGCTTCGCGTTCAACTCTCATATCGACGTGGTGCCGGCGGGGTCGGGATGGGCGCAAGACCCCTTCACCCTGACGGAGAAGGAAGGCAACCTTTACGGCCGCGGCTCTTGTGACGCCAAAGGTCCCATCGTTGCGATGATCGAAGCGCTTCGCATGTTGATTGCCGAGCCGCAAGCTTGGCGCGGAACCTTGATTGGCGCGTTCGTTGCGGATGAGGAAACCGAGAGTAAGGGAGCCAAGCATTACGTCGCCCAGGATGCGCCAAAGGTCGATCTGGTCGTCGTGGGCGAGCCGACCTCCAATACGACCGTTACGGCACATAAAGGGAGCCTACGCCCCATCATTCGAGTGATCGGTGAAACCGCGCACTCGGGAACCCCCAATCTGGGCGTCAATGCGATCTTCAAGGCGGCCCGCCTATTGGGCTTGTTGGAAGACCACCATGCGGAGGTTGCTAAGCGTTGCCACCATCTTGTAGGGGGCGCCAGCTTGACCGTGACACGGGTCGGCGGCGGGCACGCCGACAATATCGTACCCGATGCGTGTGAGTTCCTTGTCGACCGGAGGATGGTCCCCGGCGAAGACGAGGAAGTTGCCAAAAAGGAGATCATGTCTCTTCTGGAAACAGCGCGTAGTGAATTCGGTATTCAAGCGGAAATCGTTGGTTACAAACCGACGACCGGCGGCCCTACAGAGACCGCACCGGAGCATCCCATCGTCAAGGCATCGCTTGAAGCCGGACATGCTCACGGCGTTGCCGACAAGGAGCTGCATGGATTCCAGGGCGGTTGTGACCTCGTGCATTTCCGGTCGATCGGTGCTCAGGGTACCGTGATCGGTCCAGGTTCGCTCGCCGTAGCGCACAAGCCCAATGAGTTTGTTCCGATTCAAGAGTTCGTCGATGCGAGCCGCATTTACTGCGACGTTGCACGCCGCATGTTGCACGAGAGCGGCGCAGGCAACTGATGACACGGCACATACGCCTCCTGACGGGCCGGTTGCATTACGGGCCGGAGGTCAAGTTACACACGGCCACCTCCGGCCCGGTTTCGCAGCTCGATGAGACCTATCTGCTGATTGAGCAGGAAGGGCGTACGCTCGGCGTTGGCGGCGTGCGCACGAATATCGCCTATCTAACCGGGATCACTGGGGACCGTATCAACAGGGAACTTGTTGATTGGGTCGATCGGATCGATTGGAGCCAATCGGTCGATGCCCTGGCCGAGGAGGTCGTTGCGAGCAGGGAATTCCCGGGACCAGTCAAGGCGCTCTTGGACCAGACGCTGCACGACGCCCTGGCGCGTGAAAGCGGCCAGACACTCTGTGAGTGGCTTGGAGGTGCCTGGAAAGGAGCCGCCAGTACCAATCAAACCTTATTCTGGGGTGATAACCAGTCGCTTCTGAACCAGGCCGAAGCTTATGTGGCGCGTGGCTTCTGCAGTTTGAAGCTGCGGGTGGCGGTAGAGACTTTCGAGCAGGACATTGCGCGCTTGAAGCTGCTCCGTGACCGCTTCGGCCATGAGATAAAGCTGGCTGCCGATGCAAACGGCCGTTGGATTGGAGAGTCAGCCAGACGCAACGTCGCGGCACTTGATGCGTTTTCGCTTGATTACATTGAGCAGCCGGTTGCAGCCGAGGACTGGGAAACATTACGGCTCCTATCCAGGGAAGCGCCGATGCCGGTCATGCTCGACGAATCATTGGCGGAACCATCCGCTGTCCGACGCCTTATTGAGATCGGAGGGAGCTTGGCCGGGCATTTGAAGCTGGTCAAATTTGGCGGCGTAGCGCCCTTGATGGAAGCGGCCCAAGCGCTCGTCAAGGCGGGGGTCAGATGCATGGTTGGCCAGATGAACGAGGGATCGCTTGCCACAGCCGCCGCCGCTCATTGTGCGATGGCCCTCGGGGCGGAGGGTAACGAACTCTATGGCGCCGACGGCCTCCTCGACGATCCTGCACACGGCCTTTCCTATGGCTCCGGTATGGTCTCGCTGCCGAAGAGCCCGGGTCTAGGTATGACATTCAGCACTTTAAATTTAACGCCGATTTGGGAGCGCAAGATATGAACACATCTTTCGTCAAACAGGGCCAGGAAGCGGCTTTTTCAAAAGAAGAGCTGGCCAGCCGTGTCGAAGCAGCACGCCGCAGTCTTTCGGCCAAGAATATTGATGTGATGATCGTCACCGGGCCGGAGAACATCTTCTACCTGACCGGACAGCAGACGCCCGGGTATTACACCTTTCAAGCATTGGTACTCCCTGTGGAAGGCGAGCCGCGATTCGTCGTGCGGCGGCTGGAATCGCAAAACTGCATCGCCAACACTTACCTGGAGAATCTGGAGGTTTATGACGATGGAATAGATCCGTTGGACCTTCTGGTGGGAGTGGTCGCTAAGACCGGTGGAGCAAATCAGCGTGTTGCGATCGATAAGCGCGGATGGTTCCTGCCGATCACGGCGTTTGAGAAACTTCAGGAAAAGCTTGGCGTACTCGCCGATGGCGCGGGGATTGTCGAAAGTCTGCGCGCAGTCAAGTCACCGAGCGAAGTAGAGAAGATTTCCAGAGCCGCAAGCTATGTTGATGCCGGGATGGCGGCGGGGCTAGCGGCAATCCGGGAAGGGGCTAGCGAGAACGATCTAGTCGCGGCCATGATGGAGAGTGCGATCCGCGCCGGGTCTGAGTATGTCGGAATGGAACCTTTGGTTTCCAGCGGCCGTCGTACGGGTGTTCCGCATGGCACTTGGAAGCGTCGCAAAATCCAAGGCGGGGAGCCGGTGTTCCTGGAGATGGCGGCTTGTCATGATCGCTATCACGCGGTTCTCATGCGCTCTGCCTGGATGGGCCAACCCAACGATGTGGCGCGTCGTATGATGGATGCCTGTCTGGAAGGACTAGACGCGGCGCTCGCCACTCTCAAGCCCGGCAACACCTGCGAACAAGTGCATCAAGCCGTTCAGGCGGTAATCGACAAAGCGGGTTACACCGAGAACTACCGGAAACGGAGTGGATACAGCGTCGGCATTTCTTTTGCGCCCGATTGGGGCGAATGGCAGGTCGCCAGCCTCTACGATGGTATCAAGAGGGAACTTGTCCCCGGCATGGTTTTCCATATCCCGCCTGCATTACGCATCTATGGCGATTTCACCGTTGGCGTCAGCGAGACCGTGGTTGTCACTGAGAACGGCAATCGCGTGTTGGGTAAGACGGCTCGCGACTTGGCAGTTTACTAAGGACCAACTGCTGTGAATGTTCCGCTGATCCTAGTCGAGCATCATACGGGCGATCCGTCGGACGACTGCGTGGTGGCCGCTGAGCTTCACGCAGTCCTCCAGGGCATTTTTTCTGGGGGGGTCACTTTTTCGAGGATTGTCGGCCCACAGCCGGACCAAGACCCGAATGCCTATCAGCACGTCTCTGCGTGTGGGACGTTGATGGGAAACCAATGGCTCTGGCCCGAGCGCTTAAGCGATCTATCCGCCGATCCGGCGTTGGAGTTCTCGGAAACGGGAGTGAGCGGGCCGGGTGGGGGGGTCATCGCTTGCAACAACGTCGTCGCGCCAGGCCTTTCAATCGATCGCCTGTTGCATGGATTGCAGCAGAAACATCACGTCTTGCACGTCCGGGTGGAAAGCCAAGGGCCGGGCTTGACGGCGTACCTGCAACGAAGCGGCCTACAGCCGTCGGTTGACGTTATAGGACGTTGGACATTCGATGATTATTGCCGCCCCCGATTGTCGTTTCTCGATCTGTCTCCACTGGAACTGCCGACAAACGTTTCCTCGATGATTTACCAGGCCGGGGATGCCGCGCCCGAGAATCGGCAGGCACGCCCATCTATCCTGATCGTGGGCGAAGAGCAGAGATTGCGAAGGCAATATCCGGCATTGCTGGCGGCCATTGGCGATGCCGGCGACCTGCTCAAGATGAAACCGCATGTGGAGATTGTCTCGCCGCGCAATCTCCAAGCCGCGGAAGCCGAGGAAGCCGTCCATGCGACCGATGCCGTGCTACTACCGGGTGGATGCGACAACAGTCAGGTTGACGGCCAAATTCGAATTGCAGCGGCAGCTCTGCGGGGCAATACGCCAACTCTTGGCTCCTGCTTCGGCATGCAGACGATGGTGACTGCCTTTGTCAGAGAGAGATTAGGGAACGCTGGTGCACACCTGCAGGAAATAGAGCCCTCGGCGCGTCCCTTGACCTTTGTTCAAAACCCCGGCCCAAACGGGTCGATCCGGCATCGTTTGGGCGCGAAGACCTTCACCGTTTTACCGGGAACGCAAGCGCGATCGATCTACCAATCGAGTCTGGCGCGCGAACGCATGCATCATCGCCACAGCCTGGCACTCGATCTCTGGCAACCGCTTTCAGAAGCGGGCCTGATTATCTCCGGCAGGTCCGAGGAGGATCGTATCGCTGATGTGATCGAGCTTCCGGGGCATGCTTTCTATCTCGGAATACAAGGACATCCTGAGTTGAGCAGTAGCGCGGCACGGCCACATCCAGCATTCATCGCATTCTTGGCCGCCGCCGCCGCGAATTCCCTTTCCTAACTGCCTATAATCGATGGGAGACACCTAATGAAATCTATGGACGAAGCACGTGAACGTACACAAGGTCTCTATAACATTTGTGTAACGCCGTTCAGCGAGGACGGCACACTCAAGAAGGCTGCGCTTGAGGCAAACCTGGAGCGGGTTATCGGGTTGGGGTTCGACGGTATTCTGATTGGCGGGACCTATGGTGAGTTTCCCGCTATGTCGACCGAAGAGCGGGCTACGCTGTTCCGGGCTGCGGTCGAGGTGGTCGGCGATCGCGTGCCGCTGCTCCTCTGCTCGGCTGCGGCCGACCCGCGTGCGGCGGTGGAGTTGACGCAACTGGCAGCCGATCTTGGCGGCCTGCCGATGGTAACAGCGCCTTATGTATCGGAAATTACCGACGCGCAGATCGTGAGCTATTTCAAGGAAATCGCGAAGGTCTCTCGTACTGGAATCATGATCTACAACGCTCCGGGAATCGGCATTACGTTATCAGCGCCGCTAATTGAAGAACTGTCGGATATAGAGGGCATGATCGCATTGAAGCAAGGCGACCTATCTCCCACGGTAGTCGATCGCCTCGTAGGGCGCTTGAAGGGGAAACTAAAGATGTTGGCGGCTTCGGATCTTGCAATGTTGGGACCGATCATGACCGGTTTTGACGGCTTGAGTTCGACCAACAGCTGTGCGTTGCCGGAAATCATCCATGGCACCTACAAAGCCGTGCTAGAGGGTGATTTCGGCCGGGCGACAAGTCTCAATCAGCTCTGGTATCCTGTGCGTGAAGCTTGCCGCGCATACGGTCAGCCGCAGACAACAAAAGCGATGATGGCTTTGCGCGGCTGGGACGGCGGCGTGGTACGTGCTCCTCTCCGTAGTTTGAGCCGCGCGCAACACGAAAGCCTCGCGGAAACACTTAGGCAGGTGGCCGCCAATACCGACGAGCGACTCCTAAAGCTGGCGGCTTAATTTACAGATGTGCCGTAATGCCTGTGGGTGGCTAGTTAAGCCGCCCGCAGGCCGCACGAATTCGGCGGCATCCTTCAACCAGATCCTGGTCATCGAGGCCGTAGGCGATACGAAGATAGGGCGATAAACCGAAGGCTGTCCCCGGCACGACGCCGACCTTAGCGTCGTCCGCAAAGTATTTAGCGACATCCGTATCGCTCTCGAGGATCGCGCCATCCGCTGTCTTCCGCCCCAGCAAAGCCTGACAGTTCACGTAGACATAAAAGGCGCCGGGCGGGGTTTCACACCGCAAACCTTGGGTTTGGTTCAATGCCGCAACCACCAGATCGCGACGTATTCTTAATCGCTCCAGTCTTTCCGCCATAAAGTCCTGTGGGCCGACCAACGCCGCGCGCGTCGCCTCTTGGCACATTGCCGCCGCGTTGGTTGTGCTCTGGGACTGAAGAACTTGCATGGCGGAAATGAGCCAGGAAGGGCCCCCAGCAAAGCCGATACGCCATCCTGTCATGGAATAAGCCTTGGAAACGCCGTTGACGGTCAAAATCCGGTCGGCAAGGTCAGGGCGAACGGCTGCAGGAGTTGCGAACGCGCCTTCATAGACGATGTGTTCGTAAATATCGTCCGACATCACCAGAATACCGGGGTTGTCCGCAATCACCTCCAAGAGCGCATCAAGTTCCTGGGCGGAATATAAGGCGCCGGTCGGGTTGTTTGGAGAATTCAGCACAAGCCATTTGGTCGCGGGTGTAATCGCGTTGCTTAGCGCGGCGGGCGAGATCTTAAAGCCATTCCTGTCTTCCCCGGGAACAATGACAGGAGTTCCGCCTGCCAGACGAACAATATCGGGGTAGGAAACCCAGTAAGGGGCGGGAATGATAACCTCGTCTCCGGCACTTACGGTTGCGAGGATCGCGTTGAAAATAAGCTGCTTTCCGCCAGTGCCGACGATCAATTGGTCGAGCGAAAAGTCGAGGCCGTTGTCGCGCTGGAACTTCGTCTGCACGGCTTTCTTGACCTCAATGGTGCCACCGACGGCCGTGTAACGCGTGATACCGCCCTCGATAGCTGAGATGCCAGCCTGCTTGATGAACTCCGGCGTTTCAAAATCGAGTTCACCTTCGCCAAAGTTAATGACGTGTTCGCCCTTGGCGGTCATTGCCCGAACCAAATCTGCTACGACGGCTGTCGGGGACTCGCGAAGCTGTCCCATGCGAGGCGCCAAAAGGCTCCTGGAATTCATGTGCTCTTCCTCCATTTTCATTTATTGTATAAAAAGAAACATAAAACGCAATAATCGTTTTGTGAGTATCGAAGAACTCTGAAATAGAAACTTGGAGGGCGAATTGGAGCAGTTGTTAGAAATCCGTGAATGTAACCACAACCTATAATTATCTGCTCAACTTCAACTTAATATATTGAATTTTAATTAAATATTGAAAAAATCGTATTAAGTTTTGCGACTTAAATGTACAATTCTACAACCTGGGAGAGATCAAAATTTTGGGTTGAGAAAAAATTTTTAGCAGCGCTGCGCAGTTACGCGAGTAGGTTAATGATCGGATTTTTGCAGGGCAAAGCGTCCACTGTTTACTCAGGTGGCATTTTTCGGCGTGCCGCAGTGATTTTTTTATTGCTTGCGTCTGCGGTTGCCGGGGTCATGTTCCTGCTGTTCCATGTGCAATGGGGTGCCGCACTTGCGGTAACTCGTGCGAATGAGGAGAAAGCCGCTGAAATCGCGCGGCAAAGAATCGTCACGGAGTTGAACTCGGTTCTCCTGGATATTCGCTATCTAACGCAGCAGCAGTTTCTGAAACGCTGGTTTGAGCGTGGAGACTCATCTTCGCTTATCGATTTAGCGAATGAGTACCGCCTCTTCTCGATGGAAAAGCGCGTTTATGACCAAATTCGACTGATTGACCTTAGCGGTCGGGAGCAGGTGCGCGTGAATTGGAGTGCTGGCAATCCGGAAGTTACTCCAAGGAGCCGGCTGCAAGACAAAGTTGACCGATACTATGTCCATGAAACTTTGAAGCTCTCGCCGAACGGAGTTTACATCTCTCCCTTTGATCTGAACCTGGAAGAGGGTGCAATAGAACAGCCAATCAAGGCAATGATTCGCTTTGGCGCGCTTGCTCATGATGCCGACGGCAACCGCAAAGGTATGGTCATCCTGAATTACTTGGGGAAGCGTTTGATCAGCCGTATCAAGGCGTTAACAGATCAAACTGCGGGCCACCTCTGGCTGCTCAACCAAGAGGGCTATTGGCTTATCGGCCCAACGCCAGCGGATGAATGGACATTCATGTACCCGGACTCACGCGGCCGCTCGTTTGCGAACAGTCATCCAACAGCTTGGGCGCGGATCAACGGCTCCGATGTCTCTGGACAACTTATGGACGGAGGTAATCTCTTTACCTACTCGAAGATAGTATCTCTTGCCAGCAGCCTGCCACCGGCGAAGCCGGACTCAAATCCAACCTTCACGACCACAGAGCAAAATTGGTTCGTCGTGACGCAGGTGTCATCGGACGGGTTGGCGAACCGGCGGCTGGAATTGCTTGAGTACTTTGTGCTCGCATTCTTTGCGCTGGCGATTTTGCTGATCTTGGTGGCGGCCTTGGTTGCCAGGCATGCACAGCGTCGCAAGGAAGCGGAGCAACACTGGCGTGACAGTGAGAAACGCTTTCGCAGCCTTTTGGAATCCGCGCCGGACTCGGTGGTTATCACCGACACCGAGGGAAAGATTGTGCTGGTGAACGCACAATCGGAAATGCTGTTCGGTTATCAGCGTGAAAGTCTCGTTGGTCAACCGGTGGAGATGCTTTTACCTGATCGTTTCAGAGAGCAGCACGTCGGTCACAGACGCGGTTATGTATCGGGTGCAAAAGCCCGTCCGATGGGGCTTGGTCTTGAACTTTTTGGGCTCCGTTCGGACGGTGGTGAGTTTCCTGTAGCGATCAGCCTCAGCCCGGTTGAAACAGATGAGGGGATGCTTGTTATCTCCTCCATTCGTGACGTCACCGAGGTGCATGAAGCCGCGCGCGAGATCAACAATCTGAATAACAGATTGGAACGCGACAATAATGAGTTGCTGGCCTTGAACAAGGAGATGGAGGCTTTCAGCTATTCGGTGTCGCACGATCTCCGCGCGCCTTTGCGTGCGATTGACGGTTTTAGTCAAGCCTTGCTGGAAGACTGTGCCGATGTCCTGACCGAGAACGGCAAGAGTCATCTTGAGCGAGTCAGGCAGGCGGCTCAAAGGATGGGCTTTCTGATTGATGACTTGCTCAAGCTTTCGCGTGTAACCAGATCAGAGCTGCAGATTGGGACCGTCAATCTCAGTCTGGTGGCGCAGGGCGTTGTGGATGGGCTTCTTGAAAGTGGCGCCAGGCCTGATGTGAATGTCACGATTGCGCCCGATCTGATCGCGCGAGGGGACGCCCGACTTTTGGGAATTGCGCTGGAGAACCTCATCGGTAACGCCTGGAAGTTCACTGGTGACAGACCGTCCGCGCGGATTGAATTCGGGCAACGCATTACCAACGGGAAATCCGCATTCTTTGTTCGGGATAATGGCGTTGGCTTCGATATGGCCTACGCCGACCAATTGTTCAGAGCATTTCAGCGACTCCACGATGCCAGGGAATTCCCAGGGACCGGAATCGGACTGGCTACCGTTCAGCGCATCATCCGCAAGCACGGCGGTGACGTTTGGGCCGAATCCGAGACCGGCAAAGGAGCAGCCTTTTATTTCACGCTACAGCAGGAGAAAGCGTCATGACGATACCGGTCATTTTGCTGGTTGAGGACAACCCGGACGATGAGGCACTGACGCTGCGTGCTTTTGATAAGAACAAAATTCGGAATGGCATCGTGGTCGCGCACGACGGCGCCGAGGCGCTTGATTATCTCTTCGGCACTGGTTCCTACGAGGGACGCGATGTGGCTGACCAGCCACAAGTCGTACTGCTCGATCTCAAGCTACCCAAAATAAGTGGCCTGGATGTTCTGAAGCGGATTCGCGAGGACAAGAGGACTCGCTATTTACCTGTGGTCATCCTGACCTCCTCAAAGGAAGACCAGGACGTGATTGAAGGCTATCGCCTCGGAGCGAACAGCTATGTTCGCAAGCCAGTAAATTTTGACGAGTTTATCGAAGCGGCAAAGCAGCTAGGGCTCTATTGGCTGCTGCTTAACGAATCGCCGCCCAGGTGATGGGAAAAGACGCAGGAGCTGGAGCCATGCCTAGACCCATAAAAATTTTGATCGTGGAAGACTCTACCGCAGATGCGGCGTTGATTCTGCGTGAACTATCGCGTGGCGGTTATGAAACCGAGCATCGTCAGGTAGCTCAAGCCAGCACCTTTAATGAAGCGCTAAACGAGAACCATTGGGACGTGATTCTCTGTGACTATACCATGCCCGGATTCCGTGGGACCGAGGCGCTCCAGATTGCCCGGAACCGGGGAGTGAACACGCCCTTCATCTTTGTGTCAGGTACGATCGGCGAAGAAACGGCAGTGGCCGCCATGCGGGCGGGGGCTCAAGACTATGTGGTGAAAGACAACCTAAGCCGTCTCGTCCCGGCGATCGAACGGGAACTGCGAGAGACCGAGGTTCGCAAGGACTGGGAACGTTCGGAAAAGGAACGACGCGCAGCAGAAGGGCGTTTTCACAGCCTGCTGGACCTCGCGCCCGATGCGATTGTCGCGACCGATGACACCTTGCAAATCACGATTTTTAACCGTGCGGCCGAGGCCATGTTTGGTTTCGTTGCCGAAGAGGTTGTCGGCATGACCCTGGAGCACCTCTTGCCAACCGAGTGGTCGCATGAGGACACGTTGCACAGAGCCGTAGATTTCGAGGCTATCTTCGCGACGGGCGACGGTGCGGGCGGGCGCGCCGAGATTTCGGGCCGACGCAAGGACGGCGATACTTTTCCAGCGGAGGTCTCGATCGTCAGGTTGGTGGAGAACGGGCAAACAGGACTAATGCTGGTACTGCGCGACATCAGCGAACGTAAGCGTGCCGAGGCGACGCTGCGAAAGCTTTCTTCCGCGGTTCATCACAGTGCAAGTTTGATCATGATCACAGACCGGGACGGCGTCATAGAATATGCCAATCCCAGCTTGCTCAGGAAAATGAACTTCACGGAGGAAGAGGTCGTCGGCAAGAAACCCTCCATCTGGAAGTCGGGAAAGACCAAGGAGGCAATCTATAACCAGTTATGGAAAACGATCCTTGCGGGTATGGACTGGCATGGTGAACTTGAGAACAAATGCGCGGATGGTCGTTCCATCCTGGTTTCCGCGACGGTCTCTCCGGTTAAAGATTCCACCGGGGAAATTACCAACTTCATCAGCATTCAAGAGGATGTCACGGAAACCAGGGCAATTCAGAGGCAACTTCAACAGGCCCAGAAGATGGAGGCCGTCGGCCAACTGACCGGTGGTATAGCACATGATTTCAATAACTTGCTCAGCATCGTCATTACCAATCTCGATTCCTTGATCGAACGGCTTCATTCGCCTGCTGCCCTGGAACTGGCGACCGAAGCTTTACACGGCGCTCTTCACGGTGCCGATCTGATAAAGCAGATGTTGGCCTTTTCACGCAGTCAAACGTTGGATTCCGTCACCATAGACGTCAGAACTTTGCTGGAGTCATCCGCTACCATGCTCCAGCGGACGCTGGGTGAACTGGTAGATGTGCGCATTCGGGTTCCAGAGAATTTGTGGCCCTGCGTTGCGGATAGAAGTCAGTTGGAAACGGCCATCCTGAATCTCGCGATCAATGGTAGAGATGCGATGCCTGGTGGCGGGACATTGACCGTCGAAGCGTCGAATGCGTTCCTCGATGAAGCCTATGCAGCACTTCACGCAGAAATACGTGCTGGGAACTATGTAAAGATTTCCATCTCTGATACCGGGTGCGGTATACCCGCCGACGATTTGGCCCGCATCATAGAGCCGTTTTTCACAACCAAGGAACCAGGGAAGGGAACGGGCTTGGGCTTGAGCATGGTCCATGGCTTTGCCAAGCAGTCGGCCGGGCATCTGAATGTGTACAGCGAGCTGGGGCACGGCACGACGGTCAGCTTGTATTTACCGCGCGCCATTGATGAGAGTGAAGGCGATACGGACAGTCTCGCCGCGCCGGTTGGAGCCGCGACGGGGAGCGAGTCAATCCTGGTGGTCGATGACAACCCCAGTGTCCGTAAGGCGGCCGTCATGCAACTGACGGAACTGGGGTATCAGGTAATGGAAGCGGTGGATGCAAAGTCGGCGCTGGAAATCATCGAAGCCAACACGCGCGTTGACCTCCTATTCACCGATGTGATCATGCCCGGCGGTTTGACCGGATTTGATCTGGCCAACGAAGCTAGTCGGCTGCAACCCGATATCAAGATTATTTTAGTGACGGGCTTTGCCGAGGCCGCGTTTCGCGATCAAATTAGTTTGGAGAACTCGGTTCAGTTACTAACCAAACCATATCGGAAACAGGAACTGGCGTTGCGGGTTCGGCAAATCTTGGACGCGACGTAATGCGCCACCATGCGCTCGTTGCAAGGCGTTCCGCTTACGGACCCGTTATCATGATTTAACTGCAGAAATCGCGGCCGTCATAGCGGATTTGGTTTCCTCGATGTCGGCGTCGTTATGAGCAGCCGAAAGATACATCAAACCGCGCGGTATGATCTGAACGTTGCGGATGAGTAGCTCTTCTGCAAAAGCCGCTGTTGCCTTCCGGTCCACCAGCGCCGTATCTGCAAGCGATTGTACCTGAGGCGTGTTGACGAACACTTGCAACGCCGATCCGACGCGAGAAGCGCTCAACGCAATTCCTTGCTCGGCAGCGGCCTGGCTTAAGTGACTACGGAGATCTTCGGCCATGCTGTCGATTTGGTCGTAAAGCCAATCCTTGTTGTTGCGGAGATACTTGATACAGGCAATGGCCGCTGCGACACACAAAGGATTCCCGTTGAATGTGCCACGGTGAAGCAAACGCCCTGTAGCAAGGGGCTCCATGGCGGCAGCCGAGCCTGTGACTGCCGAGATGGGTACGCCGGCTCCCATCGCTTTGCCAATCACGGCGATGTCTGGTGTTACGCCATAGGTTTGCTGGGCGCCGCCCAGAGACAGGCGAAATCCGGTGATCACTTCATCGAATATCAGTATGACGCCGTGGCTTTTGGTAATGGCGCGCACTTCTTCCAGGAACCCTGCAGGTGGGGCAATGCACCCGCCGTTGATCGCCGCGGGTTCCAGGATTACGGCGGCATGTTCCGTTGTGATTGCGTCAGCTAGAGCTTTGGCGTCGCCCCAATCAAGTAAGGTCAAAGACTGCGCGGCTGATGTATCCTGGCCCAGCGTTGCCGGACCGTCGCTGGAAACATCGTTGCCAAAGGAGAGGCTGTCCAACCAACCGTGATAGTTGCCGCGGAACTTGATGACCTGATTCCTGCCCGTGACAGCCCGCGCAATCCGGAGTGCCAGGTGATTTGCCTCCGACCCACTGTTGACGAAGGCGGAAATCTCCGCGCAGGGCAGGGTGTCGCAGAGCAACTCCGCCAACTCTGCTTCACCTTCATGGATGGAGGCGGTACGTAGGCCGAGCGACAACTCATGGGTCAAGGCGTCCATGATACAAGCGGGGCTATGCCCAAGAATCAAAGGCCCATAGCCAAGAGCGTAGTCAATGAAACGCACGCCGGTTTGATCTGTGATATGGGCGTTTCTACCTTGTTTTGTCACAATTGGCGCGGGTTTCTGGTTACCGCGCGGCGTCGAAGAGGCGCCGTAGCCCAGCGTCTTTAGTGCCCGCTCCCGGTAGGTTTTGCCATAATCGAATGCAGATTTTGTATTGGTCAACGGCGCCTCTGTGGTACGGCTTTGTGTCTAGCGTAATGTCTTAAAGTATTATCATTAATGCAAATCGGAAAACAAGGGCAGCCTCGCTGGTCGCGTTAGTGGTCGACAGCGTAGCTGATTCCATCAAACCCCAACAATCCACCGGGGAAACTGTGAGGCTCGGATTAAAATTAAGATTTAGCCGTGGCGGCCTTTTCGACGACTTGCCGGTCATGGTCCATTTGGTCGCGCATGTAAAACATGCTTCCCATGAACTCAATACCGCTGGCCATTGCATCCATCACGAGGGCGACCGCGTCGGGTGTGCGCAGTCGATTGCCCTCCAGAAAGTACTCATCGGGAACTTCGATCATACCCAGTGTGACATACGACTTGATATACTTTTTGAGATGGTCGCAGGACCAGTTCATGGTGAGATTGAGTGGGCATCGGAGGTAGGTGTTCGGCGAGGTATGCCAGATGGAAATCCCCTTGTCGTCCTTAAGCTCAAACTTAAGGCTGACAGATGAATTAAAGCCAAACTCACTGCGGAAGATTTCATTTGAAATCGACTGACAGCAATCGAGGATATCCGGCATCTCGTTACTTTTGAGAACAACCGAAACCTCCGAAGGCATCCGGCGGCCACTGTAAGAAACGGTAACCAAGCGTCCTTCCGCCTTGTCCGGGGCAGACTCATCAACAGTAATTTTATCAATTGATAGGTTGTAGCTGTCAGTTTCGTACATGCAGTTTTTAACCTTTATGGTATTTCTCAATCATAAACCTCAGGCCATGTTCCGCAAGTTCGATCTCGACAGCCAAAAATGTATTTAGTATCATACTAGATACATATTAAGTGCAGGCCGGTACCGGGGCCCGCGCCCACTTTACCGGCGAGGCAAATTGTTCATGACATCAAAGGCTAACTCTCGAGTGCTGATTTGCGGCGCGGGGCCGGTCGGACTGACCGCGGCATTGGTTTTATGTCGACGTGGCGTGCCCTGCCTTATTCTCGAACGACGGGAGCAGCTCAATACCGCCTCCAAGGCATCAACCTTTCATCCCCCGACGCTGGAGATATTGGAAGAACTCGGCTTGCTCAACCAAATGCTGCAGCAAGGATGTCTTGCGGATCGAATCCAATACCGTCATGTCGACGGCACGGTCTTTGCAGAGTTTAACCAGGGCATTCTCGCGAATGATACGCGCTGCCCCTTTCGAATGCATCTCGAGCAATCGGCGATCACGCCACTGCTTCTCAAGAACGCGTTGGATACCGGGTTGGCGGAGATCAGGTTTGGCGCTGAGGTTGTGAAAGTTGGGACCGACGCAGATGGGGCCTGGGCCGAACTGAAGGATGGTTCAAAGTATCAAGGTTCTTACCTGATTGGCACGGATGGCGCCCATAGTGTCGTGCGCGGCTCGCTTGGGTTATCCTTTGCAGGTGAAGATTATCCGGGTCGGGTGCTCCGGCTTATGGTGCGTGATGACCTGAATGAGTTTTTACCTGGCGTGGCCGGGGTGTCCTATCTCTACACCGACGATCATCGCTCCATAAGCCTATTGGAAATGCCCGATTGTTGGCGGGTTATCATCCGCGTGCCCGACGGGATTAGCGATGAAACCGTCATGAAGCCGGAATGGTACTCACAGGTACTGGAGGAATTCATTCCCGCGTGTAAAGGCAGGGTCGATGTGATCCGTACGGATATTTACAGTGCCAGCAAAATGCTTGCGGAAACCAATTTGGTCGGCCGGATCGCCTTGGCCGGCGATGCGGTCCATCTGACCAATACCCGCGGCGGGATGAACATGAACTGCGGGATTCACGATGCCTACATACTGGCCGCGGCAATCGAGAATGCGATCCAAACAGGATCCCATAATCAGGTGCAAGAGGCACAGCAGGAGAGACTGCGCGTAGCGCGCGACGAATTGTTGCCGCGAACGGATCGGAACGTGGTGGGCAAGGAAGAGTGGCTTGCCTACATCACCGATGTTGCCGCCGACGAAATCAAGGCTCGGGAATATCTGCTCGGGAGTTCGATGATCGACATTTCGCCCAGCCGAATGAAGGTCAAGGACACGGCGCGAGAGGGGACAAGGGGATGAGTGTCAGCAGCCCTTCGATCCCTCCGGCCATTATGAATCCTACGCATCGTGTCGCTGTGCTGGTGCCTCCGTCCAACCCCACGGTCGAGCCTGAAACGCGGTTCTTGCTGCCACCCAATGTTGGGGTTTTCTTTTCTCGTTTTCCGCAAATGCCGGACAAGGATTTGGACGGCCGCAACGCCGCCTACTTGGGACTCTATGACAAACACATTCGGGATTTCGGTTCAATCAACATCGACGCCTTGATGATTGGGCTGACAGGGCCGTCTTACCGTTTGAACCCGGACGGCGATGATGCGCAGTGCCGCCGTCTCTCCGACAGTTTGGGTAAGCCAGTCGGCACGGCGAGCAAGGCAATCTCGGAAGCTTTGAAAGAAACGTCGGCAAAAAGCATCACCTTGGTATCACCCTATCCAGACTGGCTGACGGCGCTTTCCGTCGCATTCTGGGAGGCGCAAGGGTTTGCGGTGGCGAAAACCCTGAAGATGTCAGAGGAGTTTCGTGCTTACGACCTGACCACCGAGGAGGTTGCCGGCGCTTTGACGCGGATTGCGGGTGAGAAGTCAGACGCAGTCGTGCTTAGCGGTACCGGCATGTTGACCATTCCGGCGATCCGCGAGGTTAAGGGTAAGACTGGAAAGCCGTTGCTTTCCTCCAATCTTTGCGCAGCCTGGTGGCTTCTGCGTCGCTTGAAGGTTGCCGAGGCGCCGTGTTTGGCCGAGGTTGCGCCGGAACTGTCGCTCTGAGTGGACGATTTTTCCTGCTCAACCGGCAGGCTATGTCAAACTAGACGGCAGAAATCTTTGGGGATACTGTGCCCGCATGATAAACACGCGTTCCACGAATAACCCCGCAAAAACGCCTAAGGAACGTTCGATTTCGGACGTTATCCCCTTGTATTTCAGCGTTTACCTAGTGCTGCACAAGGACATAACGGAAGGTAAGTATCCCGATGGGGTGGCGCTGCCAAGCGAGCAGGAACTGGCAAAGCGCTTTGGGGTATCTCGTGTAACGATCCGGCGAACGATGTTGCTTCTGGGCGAGGCGGATATGATCGTTCGCCAGCGCGGCCGGGGAACTTTTGCCAACCCGTCTGCGATTAAAAAATCTGAAAGCTCGAACTTCAGCGGCCTGACTGAGAATATAAAGGCGTTCGAGGAAGAAACGTCTGTCAGGATACTGGAGTATGCGCCGGCCGAGCCGCCGGAATGGGTGCTTACGGCCGCGGGAAGCGAGAACGCCGGCCCGATGCTCAAGGTTGTGCGCGTACGCAGCACGGCATCGCAGAGTTTTTCCTATTCGGTTTGTTACGTACCCTATCCGGAAGCCAACCTCTTGTCGGTCGAAAGCCTGAGCAACCGCACGATCATGGCGCTTTTGGAGGCAGAAGGGGCTATAGCCAAGCATGTTGATCAGCGTCTGACGGCGGTCGCTGCCACGCCGGAGATTGCCGGTTTACTCGGCATCAATGTCGGGGAGCCGCTTGTCACCGTACGACGCCTGGTACGTGACTCAAGCAATAGGCTTATCGAGGCTATTCAGGTTTTCTATCGGCCGGACAGCTTTGAGTATCAGGTTTCGCTTTACCGCGAAGCCACTTTGGGAGAAGCGCCGCGCTGGGTGTCCAGTTCGACAGCGTAAACTGCGCCGAAATCCCTGCGCAGCGGTATGTTTTCGGTACCTTCGTTGCTTTTCAGCGGCGCGTGAAGGGGTTGGCAATCTCAACTCCGGTCGATAGCCAAACGCTCTTGAGTTCAAGATACTCCATCATTCCCGCGATACCGCCTTCGCGACCGATGCCGCTCATCTTGAAGCCGCCGAAGGGGGAGGTGGTGCTGGTCGAGCGATAGTTGTTCACCCAAATGGTGCCTGCACGGACGCGCTCTGACATTCGAATGCCGCGGGCGAGATTCTCAGTCCAGATCCCCGCCGCCAGCCCAAATTGTATGTCGTTGGCAATCGCCACCGCATGATCCTCGTCGTCGAAGGGAATGACCGCGAGGATGGGGCCGAAGACTTCTTCCTGGGCAATTCGCATAGAGTTATCGACGTCGGCGAAAATCGTTGGCTCAAAGAACAGGCCGTTCGGGTAGCCTTCCACGACAGCGCGTTTGCCGCCACGCACGAGGCGAGCGCCGTCGTTGATGGCGATCTGGACGTAATCCTGAATCTTACGCATCTGAGGTTCCGTGGAAATCGGCGCGATCTGCGTTTCCGGGTCGGACGGATGGCCAAATCGGACACCATCGAGGAAACGGTCGAGCTCATCCAAAAATGCATCGTGGATGGATCGTTGCAACAAGAGCCGGGAACCGGCGACGCAGGTTTGGCCGGAGGCGGCGAAAATGCCCGCGACAGCGCCTTTGATTGCCTTCGAAAGATCCGCGTCCTCGAAGATGATGTTGGGGGACTTTCCACCGAGTTCCATGGTCACGCGCTTCATGGAACGTGCGGCTTGTTCGTTGATGATCCGTCCGGCCTCCGGGCCCCCGGTAAAGGCGATGCGTTCGACATGCGGGTGTGAGACCAGGGCATTGCCCATCTCGTTTCCGTAGCCGGTGACCACGTTCACGACCCCTTTGGGAAAGCCAGCCAATTCCACGAGCTTAACGAACTCCAGAAGCGATGCCGACGTAAACTCCGAGGGCTTCAACACAACAGTGTTGCCGGCGGCTAGCGCGGGCGCCAGCTTCAGACTGGTCAAGGGGAGGGGGGAATTCCATGGCATGATGCAGGCCACGACGCCGACCGGCTCATAACGGGTGTAGTTCAAGACACCCGGCTTATCCGTTGGAATGGTTGCGCCTTCTATCTTGTCCGCCAAGCCGCCGTAGTAATAGTAGTAGTTGGCCATATAGCGCATTTGGTTGCCCAACTCGGCGATCAGCTTGCCGTTATCCTTCATCTCTACGGCAGCCAACCAATCGGCATTCTCGGTGATCAGGTCGCCGAGCTTCCTCATCAAGGCGCCGCGCGCAGATGCGGTGAGACCGCGCCATGCTTTGTTCTCAAAGGCATCTTTCGCTGCCTGACAGGCGCGATCGACATCATCCGGCGTTCCGCGGGGAATCTCCGCCCAATCCTCGCCCGTCACCGGGTCCTGGCTGCGAATCGCCGCGCCCTTGCATGGTGCGACGAACTCACCGTTGATATAGAGTTGGTAGCTGACGAGCCCATCACTGTTTACCGCCGTGGGCTTGATGTCTGTGTTCGAAGGTGCCGGGAGAGGGGACTGAGCCATGATGTCGAATTGGTCCAAATGTTATAAAGTAGCTATTATAATACAATGCGATAAACGCATTGCAACGCCTAACTCGCGCTAGGAACCTCCCCCTTCATACATTTTCCGTCGCATAATGTTGAAAGAAAAATTTGCACCCAAACAAAAAAGTATTAAGGTATTATCATTAATACTAACTGCTAATCATGGTATCGAGACTGGTTGCAAGACCGTCATGTCCCGGGACGCGACCAGAAGCCTTCATAGCAATGACAGGGGAAAGAAGTATGAGAACCATAGCTAAAGTAACAGTTGTCGCCTTGGTGGCGGCCCTGGCTCCGCAGGTGTCTGCGGCGCGCGACCTTATGATCGTGGGTTTCGGCGGCGGCTACCAGGATAGCGCGCGCGAACATCTATTCGAAGCCTACGAAGCCGCTTCCGGCGTTCCAGTCAGCGATGACGTGTACAACGGCGAAATGGCGAAGATCTACGGCATGGTTCAAGCCGGGGATGTAACCACCGATATCATCATGGTTGAGGCGCCTGAGTTGCTTCGTGGTTGCGAGGATGGCGTCTTTGCGCGGATTGACTACAGCGTCATTGATGCGTCGAAGTTCATTGACGGCGCCGTGCACGAGTGCGGTGTGGGCGCAACCGGTTGGGGTGCGGCTCTGTTCTATGATAAGGCACGCCACGAAAACGGTCCATCGACTTTCGCCGAGTTTTGGGACGTGAAGACGTTCCCCGGCAAGCGCGCCATGCGCACAGGGCCGAAAATGACCTTGGAGGCCGCTTTGATGGCTGATGGCGTTCCGGCGTCGGAAGTCTATACCGTTCTGTCAGCGCCCGGTGGCGTTGATCGTGCCTTTGCCAAGCTGGATGAAATCAAAGAGCACATTACTTGGTGGAAATCCGGTGCACAGCCGTTGCAGTTAGTCGGCAGCGGTGAGGTGGATTATGCGTTCGCCTACACGGGTCGTGTCATCAAGGCAAATTCCGAAGGTGCGAACTATTCCATGAGCTGGAATACGTTGCTTTATTCCATCGACTACTGGGCCGTTGTCGAAGGCTCTCCGATGTCGGCGGAAGCGATGAAGATGATCGATTGGATCACGGATGAAAAGCCCTTGCTTTCTCAGGCATCGGTCTGGCCGATCTCTCCGGCGAACGCCAGTGTTAACCAGAATGCCGAGGTGCGTGCAGCCAACCCCGGCATGGTTCTGAATCACAGTGACGAAGGGTTGTTCCTGAACACGGAATTCTGGATCGCCAACGGCGACGATCTTGAAGCCAAGTTCACCTCCTGGGCCGCTCAGTAAACTTGACAAGTCTGGGTCGGGGCACCTTCGTAACGAGGTGCCCCGATTTTTTTGCCTGCAGCATAGGTCTGCCATGTCCCGCAACAACCGCATCTCTCTGCTCTTGATCGCCCCCTTGCTTGCGCTTGTTATGGCGGGATTTATTTTGCCGATTGGCTATACGTTGTTGAAGGCGATCGATAATCCTCAGGTGACGGCGGCTTTGCCACGAACAACGGCTTTGTTGTCTCAGTGGGACGGCCGCGCCGTGCCGGACGAGGGTGTCTTCGTCGCCTTCATGGAAGATATGACAACAAGCCGGGAGAACCGGACGTTTGGTTCAATGACCCGGCGCTTGAACTTCGAGGAGAACGGTGCACGTACCCTTCTTTTGAGCGCGCGCAGGGCGGCTCCGGAATTGAGCGCGCCCTATTCAGTCAGCCTGCCCGAGAGGGTGCCCGAGTTCGGTGAACCGGGGATTTGGCGCCTCATAAAGGCTCATTCGAACCCTTTTACCGCCTCTTACCTTTTGCGAGCGCTCGACCTGCGGATTGCATCGAGCGGCCAGATCGTCTCAGTGGATGACGATCAGGCCATCTTCCTCGACCTGTTCGAGCGCACATTCGTCATCAGCATCTGGGTGACGGTCTTTTGCGTGCTTTTGGGCTATCCAACGGCCTACTTCATTTCCAGCCTGTCGGATCGGGCCGCGAGTTACGCGATGCTTTTCGTGTTGATTCCCTTTTGGACGTCCATTCTGGTGCGTACAACCGCTTGGTTCATCCTGCTTCAGCGTGAGGGACCAGTGAATGCAACGCTCTTGGGTGCCGGGATCGTCAGCGAGCCGGTCGATATGATTTTCACGCGATTTGCCGTCTATGTCGCGATGGTTCACGTCCTGTTGCCGTTCTTGATTCTGCCGCTCTACAGCGTAATGAAGCGCCAACGCAGCGAGTATCTGAAGGCCGCAGCGTCCCTGGGCGCTCCCCCGTGGCGGCAGTTCGTCAGCATTTATCTGCCGATGACCATGCCCGGTGTCGCCGCCGGCGCCGTGATCGTATTCATGCTTTCGGTTGGCTTTTACGTGACGCCGGCATTGGTTGGCGGGCTCCAGGACCAAATGGTCAGCTATTACATCGCTTTCTTCGCGAACCAGACGATCAATCTGGGAATGGTTGCGGCACTTGCTTTCCTGCTGCTTCTTTTTACCGCCATTTCCGTCGCCGTGACGCGCAAGCTCGTTCCTGGGCTTGGCGGCACCATCAAGGCTTGAGGGGGGCGAGGTCATGATGCGCTTTGCCGTGCCGATATTTGCAGTTCTTGTGCTGCTGTTTCTCGTCTCGCCGATTTTCGTGATTTTCCCGCTGTCGTTTTCGTCCGGCAATATCCTGACCTTGCCGACGCCCGGTTATTCGCTTCAGTGGTATGAGGATTTCTTTCTCAGCGAGCGGTGGCTTCTGGCGACCAAGAACAGCTTTGTCGTTGGTTTCGCAACAATGTTTGCAGCGACGTTGCTGGGGACGCTGGCGGCTTTCGGTATCAATATGGCGAAGTTTCCGGGGAAACAGATCATCGTCGGTACCCTGGCGTTGCCGATGGTCGTGCCGTTGATCGTGACCGCCGCCTCCATGTACCTGGCATTCTCACTGGTGGGGCTGGCGAATTCCCTCTGGGGGTTGGTCATCGCACATACGATCATAGCGTCGCCGTATGTGGTTATTACCGTGCTGGCGTCATTGCAGACCTTCGACATGAACCTGTTGCGTGCATCGCTATCGCTTGGAGCGCCACCAGCCCGGGCCTTTTATGAAATCGTGCTGCCGATGATCCTGCCCGGCGTCGTTGCCGGAGCCATCTTCGCCTTCGCTATATCGTTCGACGAGTTGGTGATTGCCATCTTCATCACCAGCCCCGGTGAGTTCACCTTGCCGCGGCAAATGTTCGCTGGTTTGCGCGAGTTCCTAAGTCCGACGATCACCGCGGCTGCTGTCGTGATGGTCGTTCTGTCGTTCATTCTTTTGTTCATTACCGAGACCGTTCGCCGAGCCGGTGAGCGGACGAAGCTGGGCAAGTCACCGTCCTGAGGGAGTTTTGATGGTCAAGGCCGAAAGTGCGCTCGTCGTTTTTGACGATGTCAGCAAAACCTATGACGGCAAAGTGAAGGTCGTCGAAAACTTGAACCTGGAGATTGCCCGGGGCGAGTTCCTGACTCTGTTGGGACCATCAGGTTCCGGCAAGACCACGACCTTAATGATGCTGGCCGGCTTTGAAGTGCCGAGTGCGGGTCGAATCCTATTTGACGGCACACCTTTGGTCGACGTTCCTACCTACAAACGCAATTTCGGCATGGTGTTCCAGAACTATGCGCTGTTTCCGCATATGACAGTGGAGGCGAACCTCGCGTTTCCATTGCGCATGCATAAGTTTCCCCGCGCTGAGATCGCCGAAAGGGTGCGCCAAACGCTGGATATCGTGAAGCTGGGGCACCTGGCGGACCGCAAGCCGCAGCAACTCTCCGGTGGCCAGCAGCAGCGCGTGGCCTTGGCGCGCGCTCTGGTCTTCAATCCTCGGATGGTCTTGATGGACGAGCCGCTGGGCGCGCTGGATAAACAACTGCGCGAGCATATGCAGATTGAAATCAAGAAGATCCATGATGATCTCGGGATCACCATGCTCTATGTGACACATGACCAGACGGAAGCGCTGACCATGTCCGACAGGATCGCGGTCTTCAACGAGGGACGCATCCAGCATATTGGCCCTCCGACGGAAGTCTATGACAGGCCGCAGAATGCCTTCGTCGCTTCGTTCATGGGTGAGAACAATACATTCCATGGAGAGGTTCTTGAGCGAAACGGCGATGAAGTAACCGTTCGTTGCGACAGTGGAGGTGCTGTTGTGCGTGCGATTGCAAACGAACCGTTACAGCGCGGCGACAGGGTCCAGGTCATGGCGCGCCCGGAACGTATGCATATCGACCGCCAACTGGCGGTAGAGAATGGATTCCAAGCCACGGTGGAAGGTGTCATCTTTCATGGCGACCATCTGCGCTTGAGCTTACGAGTTGAAGCCCTCGGGCCGATTGTATCGAAGTTACCTTTCGAGGAATCCCGTCAGTCCTACAGTGCAGGCGACAGCGTGACGGTCGGTTGGGCCGCAGCAGGCATGCTTGCCTTTCGGGCAGAGGCGTAAAGACACGATTGGATAGGCTCTTAGCCATCGACCTGCCGGGCGCTCGAAGATTCGCACAAGGTAAAACCCGTCGCTCATGCTTATATGATAGACTGTGACCTTATCGAGCTAGATGTTGGCTTGAAAGTCGTCTCTGTTAGTGGTTTTGCCCTCGCACGAGGGCTTGGTATGGGTTGTGGATAGCAAATCCCCACTTGTTGGAATTGAGCCCTGCGATTCGAGCGCTAAGGCGCCGTCGTCGTTGAAGATCGAGCCTGACGCCGATTTGCGGGCGTTGACCGCGCCCTACGGAACGCCAAAGGTTGCGCGGAGCATTAGCCAGATAGCGAGCTCTTTTGGCGGATTCTTTTTCGTATGCGTGGCGATGTATCTTGCATATGGCTGGTTCTTTTGGCTTGTCCCTGCGTTAGCCGTTGTTGCAGCCGGGTTCCTGGTAAGAATCTTTATTATCCAACATGACTGCGGTCATGGTTCTTTCTTCAAATCCAGGCGTGCCAACTCTTTCGTTGGTGTTTGCTGCAGTCTGGTGACACTGGCTCCCTACGCAAGCTGGCGCCGCCAGCATGCCGGTCATCACGGTATCTGGAACGACCTCGACAGGCGCCAAAGCGGTGCCGATATCTACTCGTCCTGTATCACGGTGGCCGAATACGAGGCGCTCAACAGGCATCAAAGGTGGCTCTATCGCCTCGGGCGGCACCCGATCGTATCCAACATTCTTCTGCCGCCATTTGTCTTTATCCTGCTTTACAGGGTTCCCTTTGATACTGCGAAATCCTGGCGACGGGAGAGGCGAGGGGTCTTCATCACAGACATTGCCCTGGTTGCGATGGTGCTGGTGTTGGGATTGCTGATCGGATTTGAGCGCGTTGCAGCCGTCCAATTGCCGATAATGGTGATTGCCTCCATCATTGGTGTCTGGCTGTTTTCGGTACAGCATCGCTTCGAGCAGAGCTACTGGGTGCGGCATGATGAATGGAACTTCAACCAGGCGGCGCTTCTAGGTTCATCCCACCTGAAGCTGCCGCGCCCGCTACAGTGGTTTACCGGAAACATCGGATTCCATCATGTGCACCATCTCAATCCGCACATTCCGAACTACCGGCTGCAGGAATGTCACGATGCCAACCCTGTTATGAGCGAGGCCCCGGTTCTTACGTTCTGGAGTGGTTTACGTCAGGGGCGTTTTGCGCTTTGGGACGAGCATTTGAGGCGCATGGTGCCATTCAGGCGCACGTCAGGAGCGGCGTAGTCTCAGCTATTCCTGGACGCGCGCCTATATCATCGCCCGCTCTTATGGACGCCGATCAGTTGTGTTCGGTTGTTGGATCGATGATCCGTAAGATTGGCGTGATCTTGGTTGCGGGAAACCCGGAAAGCTTGGAGTGCTCGTGAATTGCCGCTTCATCTTCGGCGAGATAAACGCAAAAAGTTTTGTTCCCCGCCACGTAAGAATATTGCCATTGAATCTTTGGTTTGAGTTGGCGCAGCGCTTCATTGGATTTGCTTGCAGCACCTTGAAGCTGCTCGCGTTTGAAAGTGCCAACCTCAGGGATTTCACGCTCTATCATGAACATATGCATTGTTCAGATTCCTTGTTACAGGCCGAGTTGAAGGAAAAAATATAGACGAAAAAAACCCGCCCCCAAACAATATCAAATGAGAAACCGCAGGGCCGACACGGGTACGAGAAATCGAGCCGAAGAAAAACTAGGCTTTGTTCTGATTACTGTCCATGAATGTTTTCGAGCGTAGCACATGACCTGTAGAGGGCAACCAACCTGACGCATCAGAAAAATAGCTTGCGAGCAATTCTCGCCTTGCAGTGAAACCAGCCTCCGTTGCGCTCCTCAAAATAACGCTGACCGAGTATCCCGGTTTCGGTTCTGGTTTCGATCGGCGGATTAAAGCTGGCGATGTCTTCCGGCGGAATCAAAACGCAAACAGGCATGAGAAACCAGGCGAGACTGACAGTGAAGGCCAAGCAAGCCAGGACTGGCGCTATCCAGCGGCGTCGACGGGAAAAGGGGTAGGACAAGGCAAGTGCGGTCAGCCCAATGACGGTACTTAGGATAATAGCAAACCCCAACCGCGGCTCCTCCTGTTTTTAATGTTCGAGCGTTCCCCGGTTTAGTCATCCAGACAGTAACAGGTCCTGAAGGCCGTGTGAGAGTCGGGCCCGGGCGCGCACAGGCGGTAACCGGCCGCCGCCAAGCCTTTTGGTTCCAGGCGCTTTTGGATTTCGGTCCACTCCGTGGGTTTGCCCTGTAGGATGCTCTCGTGTCGCAAAATCGCATCAAGCTTGCTGCTGAGATCGGCAGTCATGTCGTAGGCACCGGCAGCTATCCATAACGCCGAGAGGTTCGATCCGAGGTTGTAGATAGGATCAGTGACAGGCGAATAGTTTTTTGAGGCGCAGCCCATCTCCGGCTTTTGTTCCGCGGTGCAAAGCGCAATGCCATAGCTTCTACTGTTGAGGCAAATTTGCTTGGGGTCGGGAAGATAGTCCACGGTTCCCGGAAGCAGAGCATAGGCAAGCGGCGTCACTTCGGATTCGGAAAAGCGGCGGGATGACAGCCACTTTTCGTTCGGGCTCTCGGCCACCGGGTTCTCGAAGACTTTCTGGAAGAGCACCGACTTTAATAGCGTGAGGTTGCCAAGGGGGCGGTCGAGGTAGCTGTTCTTCAGGTACCCGCTGCCGCTCGTCTGGCTGGCGGAAAGCTTTTCTCTTGAGACGCTCAGCACCGGACCCATTCTGATTTCAGGGGACAGGATCAAGGCTTTGATTCCGGCAGCGTGATGCAGCTCTAGCGTTACTTCCAGGCCGATCGGACCATCAAACCCGGGCCATAGGATCGGCGTTTCCTTGTAGTTCCTGATCTCCACCGTATCTGCAAGGCGCCAGCCTTCGTATCGTGCGAGCAGAAGCGACACCATTGCGCTGCCATGCGCGATCAAGGGGATGGAAAGGATGAGCCAACCGATCATCGCCTTGGCCAAGGATCGACCCACAGCCAGCCACCAGCCAAGCCCAAGGAGCAAGGCCACGCCAACCATCCCTGCGAGAATCGGCATGTCGCCCCATGACGAACCCTCTTTTACGAAGGGTATTATCAGGACGAGGCCCAGCGCGGAAACGCAGCCGATCAGGAGTAAGAAGATTACGCGCAAAAGGATCGCCAAGCCGCACCTCGATCCACAAATCCAGCAGGAATGCCAGCTTCCTCGAGCGTCGAGGAAAGGACAGGAATCTTGATTTACTCCGTTCGACTATATCAGCTGCAGCGATCACCGGAACAGCAGGACTGGAATCAGGCAGCTTCGCATCATCACCGTCGTGGTACTGCCCAGAATGAGGCTCCGAAGGGGAGAGTGCCCATAGGCACCCATTACCAACAGGCCAATGTCTTGCTCACTGACATAGCGTCGGATGATCTCTTCCTTAGCGCCGCTTATCCGGCGGATGACCGCCGAGGGGAGGCGCTCGGCAGCCCAAGATAGGTCCACCTGGCTGGTCGACTCAGCAGTGCTTGCCATCACTACATGGCACTCCAGTCCTTTTGCAAGCGGGGAAGCGGCCATGAACTCCACCGCCTTGCGTGCGCTGGGGCCGCCGTCAAAAGCGACCAATGCCTTTTTCGGTTCGGTAAAGGCCCGGGAGGCCACCAGCACCGGGCGCATGCTTTCCCGCGCAACGCGCTCCACCTTGCTGCCCAGATGCCCCTTGGCAAAGTTCGCTGAGGCACCGCGTTTGCCGATCACGATAATATCGGCGTCGCTTTCGCGCTCGATTACCGTTTCCACGATCCCGCCATGACGCTGGAGCGTCGCAATCCGGGTCAGTCCCTTGGCGCGGATACGTTCTTCGGCGGCCTGGAGTAACAGGCGGCCGCGTTCGCGCGCCAATCGGGCTTCCGCCTCGTCGATTGAAACCAGTTCTTCCAGAAGCGCGCTCTTGGCGCCCAAGCCGACGGCCCCGCTGAGATCATGACGCGCGGCGACAGCGTCATTGCGTTGAATGACGTGAAGAAGTTCGATAGCAGCCGCAAGCCGTGCGGCAGCCCAGGCCGTGTGATCGCTAACACTGTCCGCATAGAGTGAATCGTCGATACAGGCGAGTATCTTTTTCATGTCCGGCATCCCATCAGTGGCTCGCGAATTCATCGACTGCACCCGGCTTTTCATACAAGGAGAAACGGTCGATCATTGCAGCGCTTGCTTCTGTAACGCCGACCAGTTTGACTGTGGTGCCTTCGCGGCGGAATTTCATGACAACCCTGTCCAGTGCCGCAATGGCGGAGATGTCCCAGAAGTGTGCCTGACTGACATCGATGACGACAGCGTCTAGGACTTCCTTGAAGTCGAAGGCACTGGCGAAGCGGTCAACCGAAGCAAAAAACACTTGGCCAGATACCCGGTATCGACGGGTGAAGCCATCAGGAAGAAATGTCGACTGGATCGCGAAAAGCCGACGGACCTTGCTGGCAAAAAAGATGCCGCTCAGCAACACGCCGGCCAAGACGCCTTGCGCCAGGTTATGGGTCCACACCACGACAACGACGGTAGCTATCATGACGACGGACGAATGCCAGGGGTGGGTCCGTAGATCCTTGATCGAAGACCAACTGAAAGTCCCGATGGACACCATGATCATCACCGCGACGAGGGCAGGCATGGGAATTTGAGCCACCAATGGTCCCAATACGACGATGAGAAACAGCAGGAATACGCCCGCAACAAAAGTAGAAAGGCGCGTGAAACCTCCTGATTTAACGTTGATCACAGACTGGCCGATCATTGCGCAACCGCCCATGCCGCCCAAGAAGCCCGTGAAAAAATTGGCCACACCCTGGCCCATTGCCTCACGCTGCTTATTGCTGGGTGTATCGGTCAGATCATCGACAATCTGCGCGGTCAACATCGATTCCAGCAGGCCAACAGCCGCCATCGTGATCGAGTAGGGGAGAATGATCTGCAGGGTCTCCAATGTCAGAGGAACATTTGGGAGCAGCAAGTAAGGAATGGACGTCGGAAGCTCACCCATATCGCCCACCCGGTTGACCGGGAGATCCAGCCAAATGACCAGGGTCGACAGGACAACGATGGCGATCAGGGGTGAGGGAACGGCTTTGCTGATCCGGGGAACGCCGTAGATGATGCCCAAGCCGCCAGCCACCAGCACGTAGGTTACCCAGGTCACGTCGGTGAGTTCCGGCAACTGCGCTAGAAAGATCAGAATGGCCAGCGCGTTGACGAACCCGGTGATGACAGATCGCGAGACGAACAGCATCAATCGGTCGACCTTCAGCAAGCCGGCGCCGATTTGCAGCAGGCCCATCAAGATCGTGGCGGCGAATAGATAGTCGACACCATGGTCGCGCACCAACGGGCCTATCAAAACGGCGATTGCGGCGGTTGCTGCGGAGATCATGCCGGGACGCCCACCTACCAGCGCAGCGATCACCGCGATTGAGAAGGACGCATAGAGTCCGACGCGCGGATCGACACCGGCAATGATTGAAAAGCCAATGGCCTCTGGAATCAGGGCGAGGGCGACGACCAGCCCAGCGAGGATATCGCCGCGCGGATTAGATAGCCAATCGCGGCGAAGCGTAGCTGCGGTTTTCATCAATAGTTTGCTGCCTGCAACGGAAAGGTAAAATGGCCTCCTGGCAAAGGCGATTACCAATGCGGGAACCATATAGGGTGTGAGGGGCTTGTGCCCAACACGCAATCGAAGCAGGCAGTCCGTAGACAATCAGGCGTTATATTGCAAGTGCGAAGAGATTATTGTGGCGGCATGGCGGCTATGCTCCTTGCAGCAGGCCCTGTCCGATGAAGGTCGTTTCGATGTTTCGGATATTTGCGACATACCAGGGGACGACCTGCTTGCGCTCGCTTCAATCTGCCTGACCCCCCAGGGGTCGATTGATACTATTGGTGTATCACTGCAGGACTCGTTGAAGCGTTACGCAGGCAGGTCGACCGTGCCTACCGAAGGATCAAGCGGCTTTTGCCCACTTTGGCAGGAATTGCGCAAACTGCTTATTGACAGGTGGCTTGGCCACGTGGTTGGCATAGTTGGTGAGGGTTTTCACCGCTACGCCGAGTATGACATCAAGAACGTTGGCCTTCGTGTAGCCGGCAGCAAAGAAAGTATTGATGTCCGAATCGTCTGCCCAACCGCGTTTGTCGGTCAATGTCTCGGCAAATCGACGGAGCGTTTCCAGCTTCGAATCGTCCAGCGGGGCGCCCTCTTGAAGGTTCTCAATATCGTCGGCGTTCAAGCCGTTCATGCTGGCCAGCATGCTGTGGGCCGCTGTGCAGTACTCGCACCTATTCTTAACGGAGACCGCCAGCATAACGATCTGCCGTTCGGCTTGTGTAAGTCCGATGTCATCGGAATCATAGGCGCCGAGTAGGCCAAGGAGACCTTTCATGGTTCCCGGGGCCTCTGCGAAGACAGCAGCCAAGTTTGGTACGAAACCATACTTCTGCTTGATCTGCTCCAAGGTTGCCCGGGAAGCTTTGGGTGCTGTCTCCGGGGTGTGAATGGTAAATCGCGACATTAGAAACCTCATAAGTGATTTGGAAACATATTATGTTCAATGATGTCTAAAAATAAACGCTGGTCAAGATTATTTTTAGCCATAAATGCACAAAAATAAATGATGGCCAATTGACTGATATTCTGCGGTTCTTGAAGGGAACGTTCCTAAGCAAGCAATGGCGTTTGACGCGACATAGGGGTTTTTGTACATTATTGTATGATTTTATAACTGCGTAGGCGGCGACGTTTCGCTGATTCACGATGCCGGACCATTCCACGATAAAGCGCGCGCACCGAGGGCGGGGCAGACCGCTGGAGTTTGATCGGGCAACGGCGGTCCGGCAGGCGCTGGACGCGTTTTGGCGCCGTGGATATCAAGGGGTTTCGGTTACAGATCTGGCCGAAGTCATGTCGATCACCCGTACCAGCTTTTACAATTCCTTCGGTGACCGTCAGTCGGTGTTCAAGGAAGCGCTGGACGTTTATCGCCGCGAAGCGCCGGACAGTGCGCTGGCGGACATCCCCGCAGGGGTTGCAGTCGTTCCAGCAGTCAGACAGGTATTTCGGAATATTTGTCGCGCTCGAATCGAAGATCCAGAGGCAAGAGGGTGCCTTGTCGTCAATACGCTTGGACAAATGGGCAACCTCGAGGGCGAGGTCGACAGATACTTAGAGCGAGCGGTCAGCAACGGGACAAAAGTTATTGAGCGGCTCTTGAGCCAAGCAGTGGAACAGGGGGAGATTCCCCCAATCGCCGACCTCAAGGCGGCAAGCAAATCCTTCGTTGCCTTTCTGATCGGTTTGAACACGCTTTCCAAAGTGGTGCGCGATGAATCGCAGCTTTGGGATCTTTGCGAAAACTTCCTCGAACAATATGGTTTCTCCGAATCGCCTTGATGGGTTCATCGGATTGAATTGCGGCCTATGTCGCCTGTGGGGTTCTCTTAGGTTTGCCGGGGCCTCGTGATCTTAACCCCAACCCTGGAACGGCGTTTAGAGTTCGTGCTGTCAACGCGTGATTGTTATTGCCATCAAGGCCATTCGAATGCCGTAAAGGTGGTATAAAGTGTGGTATCCTTTAATGATTTTCTATGAATCGGCGTGCAAAAATGCGACGAATTATCGCGACTATGGCGCGTGGACTAATTGCAAACCTCCTGTCAAAATGGAAATGCGAAACCCTGGTATCGAATAATAGCATACCTATGTAGGCGAGTTATTAGCGATGGTGCGGGCCACGCTACCACCAAGGCGTTGTGAAAGCGGGGGCGGGTTCGGATTGCAAAGGGGAGGAAGATCCGCTTTGCGCCCTTGTTCGTGTCTGTCGGTCTTTGAGGGAGGGCCGGCCGCGTGTTTCAGGAAACGCTGGTGTTACAGGAGGGGGAAAACAGGGGGCTTCGGCTCCGAATAAACATTGAGCAGGAGGGTGCCGGGTATTGAGTAACGCCAACGCGGACGATTTTGTTCTCGAGACCGTAGGGCTAACAAAGAGCTTCAAAGGATTCGTCGCAGTCAACAATGTCTCGCTGAAAGTCCGGAGAAATACGATCCACGCACTGATTGGACCGAACGGGGCAGGCAAAACCACAGTCTTCAACCTCATTACCAAGTTCCTCGACCCGAGCGCCGGGCATATCCACTACAATGGCCGCGATATCACGCGGACTCCGCCCGCAGATATCGCGCGTCAGGGCATGGTTCGGTCGTTTCAGATATCCGCCGTTTTTCCGCACCTTACGGTGCTGGAAAACGTTCGCATCGCGTTGCAGCGGCCAGTTGGAGTTTCATTCCATTTCTGGCGTCCCAAAACCATCCTCAACCGTTTAAACGACCGCGCTCTTGAGCTGCTGGAGGATGTCGGTTTGCAGGATGCCGCGGGTTCGCTGGCCGTTGAACTTCCGTATGGTCGCAAGCGGGCCCTGGAGATCGCAACGACGTTGGCTCTGGATCCAGAGGTTATGTTGCTGGATGAGCCGATGGCCGGCATGGGGCGCGAGGATATCGAACGTGTTGCCGCTCTAATCAAACGCCTTTCCGCAAACCGCACGGTTCTTATGGTTGAGCACAACCTGGATGTTGTCGCCAATCTGTCGGACTGCATCACGGTTTTGCAGCGCGGCGAGATACTGACAGAAGGGAAGTACGAAGCCATTTCAGAAGACCCGCGGGTCCGGGAAGCCTACATGGGGAATGTCGATGCCTGAGGCCGCAAGCGAAACAGCCACGATCCAAACTAGTCCCAAGCACACCCTGCTAAGCGTTGCCGACTTACATGCCTTCTATGGCGAGTCACACATTTTGCACGGCATGAATTTTACCGTGAATCGGGGTGAAGTCGTGACCTTGCTCGGCCGCAATGGGGCCGGAAAGACTACGACCTTGCGCGGGATCATGGGCATGGTCGATCAACGCAAGGGCCGTGTTGAATTTGACGGTACGGAAATTATTGATCTTTCATCCGACAAGATTGCGCGCCGTGGCATAGCTTACTGCCCGGAAGAGCGCGGCATCTTTGCTAGCTTGGATGTAGAAGAGAACCTGATGCTGCCACCGAAAATTCGGGATGGTGGCATGTCGGTGGAGGAGATTTACGAGCTCTTTCCCAACCTGAAGGAACGGTTACGTAGTTCTGGAACGAAGCTGTCCGGCGGCGAGCAGCAGATGCTGGCGATTGGACGCATTCTTCGTACAGGGGCAAAGCTCTTGCTGTTGGACGAACCAACGGAAGGACTGGCGCCCATTATCATTCAGCAAATTGGCGAAGCGATTCGGCGCCTGAAAGCCCGAGATTTCACCATTCTGCTGGTTGAGCAGAATTTCCATTTCGCAGCGACCGTGGCTGATCGCCATTACGTCGTCGAGCACGGTCGCGTCATCGACGAAATCGCGAATAGCGACGTCAAGGCAAACCTGGAAAAACTGCACGACTATCTCGGGGTCTAAGACCACGGTCTCGATGACCCAATTATCAATCATTCAAGGAGGCATTCTCATGAGACTAGGAAAGACAGCATTGTTGGGCGCGGTATTTGCCCTGGCGGCAGGCTCGGCGCACGCCGATATTTCCGATGGCGTGCTCCGAATCGGCGTTCTCAACGATCAATCCGGTCTCTACACGGACTTGGGCGGCCCGGGATCGGTGGAAGCCGCCAAAATGGCGGTAGAGGACTTCGGTGGAACGGTCAACGGCATGCCGATTGAGATCGTCTCCGCCGACCACCAGAACAAGCCGGACATTGGATCCAACATCGTGCGTCAGTGGATCGACGTTGACGGCGTGGACGTAATCGTAGACGTGCCGACATCATCTGTCGCTCTGGCGGTCCAGAAGGTGACGGCTGAAAAAGATACGGCGTTCTTGATGAGCGGCCCGGCGAGCACGCGCCTGACTAATGAGGATTGCGCGGCAACGGGTGTGCATTACTCCTACGATACCTATGCCCTGGCGATCGGTACCGGCAAGGCGATGGTTCAGGAGGGCGGCGACACATGGTTCTTCCTTACCGCCGACTACGCTTTCGGTCATTCGTTGGAGCAGGATACTTCGAACGTTGTCGAGGAAAACGGTGGCAAGGTCCTCGGTGTGGTCCGTCACCCGCTCAGCAGCTCTGATTTCTCTTCCTACCTGCTGCAGGCACAGGGTTCGGGCGCCAAGGTTATCGGACTGGCGAATGCCGGTGGCGATACCACCAACTCCATCAAGCAGGCCAGCGAGTTCGGCATCACGCAAAGCGGGCAGCGTCTGGCGGCTTTGCTGATGTTCATCACTGACGTTGACGCTCTGGGGTTGGACGTGGCCCAGGGCCTGACTCTGACCACCGGTTTCTACTGGAACATGAACGAAGAGACCCGCGCCTTTGCGGATCGTTTTGCTGCTCGCATGGACGGCCAGCGGCCGACCATGGTCCAGGCCGGCGTCTACTCTGCCGTGGCGCACTACCTCAAGGCTGTGGCAGAAGCCAATGACGATGGCGGTAAGGCCGCTGTCGATCAGATGAAGAAATTGCCGATCAACGATTTCTTCGCAACGAACGGTACCATCCGCGACGACGGCCGAATGGTGCATGATATGTATCTTGCACAGGTGAAGACTCCTGCTGAGTCGACCGGTAAGTGGGATTACTACAACATCTTGAGGACGATCCCCGGGGATCAGGCTTTCCAGCCGCTGTCCGAAAGCCGTTGCCCGCTCATCAAAGGCTAATCAGAGCGAGGAAATGAGGGGCTCCCGGGATGACAGACAGTCGTTCCGGGAGCCGCTTTTCCAGTAGAGGAACGATGGAATGCAAGAATTGCTGGGCGTGCCCGCCGCCGTACTCTTCGGACAGCTATTGCTTGGCTTGATCAACGGCTCTTTTTACGCGTTGCTGAGCCTTGGTCTTGCCGTGATTTTCGGCATGCTGAACGTTATCAATTTTGCACACGGCGCTCTTTATATGACGGGGGCGTTCGTAGCCTGGATGCTGCTCAACTATCTGGGAATTGGTTATTGGCCGGCTTTGATCTTGGTGCCTATCGCCGTGGGGGCGCTGGGCGTTCTCATGGAGAAAACCATGTTGAGCCGCCTTTACAAACTGGATCACCTATACGGGCTATTGCTCACATTCGGCCTTGCGCTGATTATCGAGGGCCTTTTCCGCAATGGGTACGGCGTTTCCGGTCAGCCTTATCCTATCCCCGATGTTCTCAGCGGCGGCTACAATCTCGGGTTCATGTTCCTGCCGATTTACCGAGGCTGGGTTATCATTGCCTCGCTTATTATCTGTTTCGGGACCTGGTTCCTGGTAGAGCGCACCCGTTTTGGCGCCTACCTGCGGGCCGCTGTCGAGAACCAGCGATTGGTGCGCGCCTTCGGTATCAACGTGCCTTTGCTGATGACGATGGCGTTTGGGTTTGCCGTCGCACTGGCCGGGGTCGCGGGCGTTCTCGCCGCGCCGATCTATCAGGTTAGTCCGCTGATGGGGCAGCAGGTGATTATCGTTGTCTTCGCCATCGTCGTAATCGGTGGATTAGGGTCTATTATGGGGTCCATTATCACAGGCCTGGGAGTCGGTATCATCGAAGGCTTGACCAAGACCTTCTACCCTGAAGGGTCTGCGGTGGTGGTCTTTGTGCTTATGGCAATCGTCTTGGTGTTGCGTCCGCATGGACTTTTTGGGAGGCCTCGGACATGACCGATATAGCGTCGTCTAAGCAGGACACCGGGATGGGGGCGAATAAGATTCGCAAGGCATTGATAGCGCTGGGTATCTTGCTGTTGCTGCTGGCCCCTTTCATTGGCATTTATCCCGTGTTTGTGATGAAGCTGTTGTGTTTCGCGCTGTTTGCCTGCGCCTTCAATTTGATGCTGGGGTATGTCGGGTTGTTGTCATTCGGGCACGCCGCCTTCTTCGGGATGGCGGCCTATGTAACCGGCCATTCGGTCAAGGTGTGGGGATTGACACCAGAGGTTGGGATCATAGCAGGGGCTCTGGTTGCCGCTGTGTTGGGGTTGGTGATCGGTTCTCTGGCAACGCGACGCCAGGGCATCTACTTTGCGATGATCACGCTCGCACTGGCACAGATGGTGTACTTTTTCAGCATTCAAGCACCGTTCACCCACGGCGAAGATGGAATTCAGGGAATTCCGCGGGGATTTCTCCTGGGATTGGTGGATCTATCCGACACTCTAAACATGTACTACTTCGTGGTTGGGGTGTTTCTTTTCGGGTTCCTGGTTATCTACCGCACGATCAACTCGCCTTTCGGTCAAGTCCTGAAGGCGATCCGCGAGAATGAGAATCGCGTTATCTCCCTGGGATATCGCGTAACGCATTACAAGATCGCAGCCTTCGTCATATCGGCCGCTTTTACCGGCGTTGCCGGGGGCACAAAAGCGATCGTCTTCCAGGCCGCAACGCTGACGGATGTGCATTGGCAGATGTCCGGCGAGGTCGTGTTGATGACATTGGTTGGCGGCGTGGGGACGATATTCGGCCCGGTGATTGGGGCTGGCTTGTTGGTGGTGTTACAGAACTATCTAGCCAGCGTAGGCTCCTGGGTTACCGTGATCACAGGTGTGATATTTGTGGTTTGCGTGTTGGCCTTCCGGCGCGGAATCGTCGGCGAGATCGCGGAACGCCTCAAGCGATAGCCCCGCAGCCAACATCGCTATAATAGAAAACGGGCGCTTCTCAAGCACAGAAGCGCCCGTTTTCTTTGTCTTGCTATCGCCTATCTATTCGTTCACTTGAACAGCGAATGTGATGCTCTACGACGCACCACTTTGGTCCGTCGTAGAGATGGTGACATTCTCGGTAATCGAGGCACCTTTAGGACCGGTCACATTTGGCGTTGAAAGATTCAGAGTAGAGCCACTACTGACCGACGCCCACGACGGCCCACTCGTCATGCTGAGTGAGAAGGAGTCTCCGGCGCTATCTTCAAACCAACCGGACATATCGATAGACCCGCTGGTTTGCCGTGGCATCTCGACGGTTCTAGGATTGGCTAGCGGGATAGGCGCGTTTCTCATACAAAATGGTTGCAGGCTTAGATGCCGAAATGATCTTGTCAGAAAGGTAGCCTTGCGCGGTAAAATTGTTATGTTATAACAATTCGTGAGAAGCATTTTACGCCAAGGGATACTTTTTGATGTTCAGGCCTTTAGCCATCTGTGTCATTGCTGCGGCGTTGTTTCTGACAGCAAGCGTTCTCCCCAGACAGTCACGTGCCGAGCCGGCCGTCGTGGTCTCGATCAAACCGATTAACTCATTAGTTGCGGCCGTGATGGAGGGCGTGGGGGAGCCCTATCTTCTCGTGCGCGGTGGCGGGTCACCGCATAGCTTCAACCTGCACCCATCGGACGCTCGCGCCCTTGAGGGAGCGGATCTCCTGATTTGGGTGGGACGAAACCTTGAGCAGTTCTTGGAAGGACCTCTTGAGGCACTGCCGCATTCTGCCACGGTGGTTTCGCTGGCGGCCTCGGACGGTATTGGGCTGCTGGCCTATAGAGAGCACGCCGAAGCCCACGATGCACATAACTTGGGGTCCCAGGGCAGTGAATCTGCCCCAGAGGGGCATGATCATCATAATGAGGACGATTACGACCCACATCTTTGGCTTGATCTGGACAATGCCCGGGCGATTGTGAGTCTTGCCGCTACGTTGCTTTCGCAACACGACCCGTCGAATGAATCACTCTATGCAATCAATGCACAGAAAACGCTCGTTCGGCTTGACGCTTTGGAACGGTCGATGGAAGGTCGGTTGGCGCCAGTCAAGGACAAAGGCTATCTGGTGTTTCACGATGGTTTCCAGTATCTGCAACGTGCGTTCGACTTGAACGAGGTGGGTGTCGTGATCTTGTCACCGGATCGCCAGCCGGGCGCCCGGCGCGTACGTGAAGTGCGCGAGCTTTTGAAAGCCAGTGGCGCAGGGTGCATTTTTGTCGAGCCGCAGTTCAAGCCGGAGATTGTCTCCATTATCATCGAAGGCCTGCAAGTGAAGGTGGCGGAAATCGACCCGCTGGGCGCTGATCTGGAGGATGGGCCGGAGCTGTACTTTACCTTGATGGAGCGTAACGCTGCCGCTTTGGCAAAATGTCTGGGCGGGAACCAGTGATGACCTTGCGCGGCCCGCTGTTTGCTGTCTAGGGTTTCAGCCTAGGACATCCCTCTATAGGAGTGGCTGCATGTCGGATGCAGACCGCGGTATCAATTGGCCGCAGGAAATATATGCGTCGTTCAAAGCCTGGGATATTCGGCAAGTCGGCTATGTGCCGGACGCTGGACATAAACAGTTGATAGCGGCTTGCCTGGACGATCCGGAGATCACAACAAGCGTACTGACGACCGAGGAGGAAGGTGTTGGTTTGCTTGCGGGCGCCGATCTCGGTGGACAGCGCGGCGCGCTCCTCATGCAATCCAGTGGTGTTGGCAATTGCATCAACACCTTCTCACTTCTGAGCCTTTGCGGATTTCCCTTCTTGGCTTTAGTCACAATGCGCGGTGAGTGGGGAGAGGTGAATGCCTGGCAGATGCCGATGGGCCAGGCAACGCCGAAGGTTTTGAGGGAGATGGGGTTCTTGGTTCTTCGCGCTGATCAAGCGACCGAGGTAGCAGAGACTCTACAGTCGGCCTTGGCTTTGGCTTTCGAGGGGAAACAACGGGTCGCGGTTTTGCTGGGACAACGCCTGCTTGGAGCCAAAAGGTTCTAACCCGCATTATCGGATGGCAGCGGAACGCTTACTACATACGAACCAGGGGAAGGCATTTGCTAGGGACGTTGTCTACTGCGGCTGTACGTTCAAAGGAGGCATGTCATATGGGAACGATGGTAAACGACAGGAGGCCGAAATGAACCGAGGCGAGAAAGTTCAAGCCTTTCGGGCACTCCACGTGCCCGGCGTGCCGCTGGTGATGCCCAATCCGTGGGATATTGGATCTGCAAAGCTGCTGGTAGCGTTGGGGGCGAAGGCGATTGCCACCACGTCATCGGGATATGCATTTACGCTCGGCATTCCCGACGGTGGGGCAATGGACCGGGCGACGGCAATCAACCATGCCGCAACGCTGGCCGCCGCTGTCGATGTGCCGGTCAGCGGTGATTTCGAGAATGGATACGGCGACGATCCTGAAGTTGTGGCTGAAACCGTGCGCCTGGCGGCCGCGGCAGGATTGGCCGGGGTGTCGATCGAGGATATCGCGTTGCCAGCCGAGGATGCGTATCCGTTCGATCTGGCTGTTGCCCGGATCGAGGCGGCTGTTTCCGCGGCGCTGGATGTTGACATCGTGCTGACCGCCCGGGCGGATGGATGGCTTCGTCGATCCTATGACCAGGACGAGGCCGTGCGCCGGTGTGAAGCTTTTGCGGCAGCAGGTGCCGAAGTGATCTACGCCCCCGTTGTCGATGAGGCTACGACCCGGCGGCTGACGGCGATTGGCCCGGCGGTCAATGTGCTTGCAGCGCCCCCGATGCTCGACCGCCCGGTGTCTGAAATCGGCGCTATGGGGGCGGCACGGATCTCGATCGGCGGTTCGCTGGCTCGTGTAACACACCGAGTCATAGTCGATGCTGCACGGGCGATGCTTGACGATGGAGACCTGCGACGGCTCAAAGCGACGATCGGCGCGGCGGAACTCTCGGCGCTGATTGACGGCTGAACTGGTGCTAGAGTTGTTTCCAGGCAAAAGGTGACTGGTCATAATGCACTTCACACCTTTTCAACTCCCGCAGAACGACGGCGCGGAACTGATAGATGGTCGTTTAACGAGGCAGGGCGATGTCAGATGACATGATCTATACAGTTGATCGCCGCGAAGCCGTCGCTCGAATTCTTGAGAATCGTCCAGCGGACTTGGCTGTTGTGACTGGGCTTGGAACACCGACTTATGACGTGGCTGCGGCCGGCGATCATCCATTAAACTTTTATCTTTGGGGAGCAATGGGCAGCGCCGTGATGATTGGCCTGGGCTTAGCGCTGGCTCAGCCCAAACGCCGAATTCTCGTTGTCACCGGAGATGGGGAAATGCTGATGGGGTTAGGGTCTCTCGCCAGTGCTGCGGTGAAGGGCCCCGAGAACCTGGGAGTTCTGGTCCTGGATAACGAGCGCTACGGCGAAACCGGAGGGCAGATAAGTCACAGCGGCAATACCGTGAAAATTGCCGATGTTGCGAAGTCCTGCGGTTTCCCAGCAGCCGGCACTTATAGCCAGCCTGATGAGCTGTCCGACCTGCGAAAGAAGTTGCTGCTTGAAAAGGGGCCGGTCATGGCGGTGCTGAAGGTGGCTGCCGGTGAACAGGCCAGGGTTTTGCCGGAGCGAGATGGCGCCACCCTGCGTTTGCGCTTTCGCGCAGCAGTCATGGCGGCGTGACAGGCACAAAGGCGCTGATTGCTCGACGATCCAGAACTTGACTGCCTTTAATAGTTACGACCATAGCGAGTTTTCAAAAATCAAATTTCGACTGACGACCAAGGTAGTCGCGGCGGTCTGGCTTGTTGACGCCCCCACCGTCACCCGTTAGCGTTTCCGCGCAGGTTTTCCTGTCGGTCGTGGGACTGTAGCTCTCAACCGACGGTGGGGTATTTCACAAGAGCAGAATAGGGAGATTATCGAAATGCGTAAAATTCTGGCCGTCGCATTGATGGCAGGAGGGCTTTCCACCTATGGCGTCGGCGCTTCGGCGGAAACGACCTGGGACATGCCCACGCCTTATCCGGATGGTAACTTTTTGACGCAGAACGTGCGGCAATTCGCGGCGGACGTTGAGAAAATGTCCGGCGGAGAGTTGAAGATCACGGTTCATAGCGGTGCTTCGCTTTTCAAGATGCCGGAGATCAAGCGGGCAGTTCGCACCGGTCAAGCCCAGATTGGTGAAATCCTCCTGTCTGCTTATGGCAATGAGAATGCGATTTTCGAAGTCGACGGCGTTCCGTTCCTGGCAACCGGATATGACAATGCCTGGAAGCTTTGGGAGGCGCAAAAGCCCGTGCTGACAGACGTGTTGGCGGAAGAAAATTTGATGCCGCTGTTCAGCGGGGTATGGCCGGGTCAGGGCCTCTACAATCAAGAGGAAATTAGCTCTACCTCGCAGATGCAGGGCGTGAAATTCCGTGCGTACAACGCGGCAACCTCTCGTCTTGCAGAGCTGATGGGCGCCGTTCCCACGACAGTGCAGTATGCCGAGGTGCCCCAGGCTTTCTCAACAGGTCTCGTTAGCGCGATGCTGACGTCAGCGACCACGGGGGTCGACGTCAAGTCATGGGACTTCTTGAAGGTGTTTTACAAGACCGATGCCATGCACCCGAAGAACCTCGTATTCGTGAACAAGGATGCTTTTGCGGCCCTCGATGACAAAACCAAGCAAGCCGTGCTCGATGCCTCAGCAGCGGCCGAGAAACGCGCTTGGGAGCAGTCCAAGGTTGAAGCCGCCAATGCCGTCAAGGAGCTTGGCGACAACGGTATGGCGGTCTTGGATCCGCCCGCTTCATTGATCGCTGACCTGGAGAAGATCGGCGCTCAGATGACCAAGGAATGGCAGGAAAAGGCCGGAGAAAACGGTCAGCGCCTGCTTGACGCATACAAGGCGATGTAAAATAGTCGTTGAAGATCGGCCGGTTAGCCTGGGCTAACCGGCCGTTTCTCATTTCTGCGTGCCGAGAAATTTGGAGCTGTCGAAAAGGAATGTCCTTGATCAGAACTTCGCTTGATCGGCTTTACCGCGTGTGTGGATATATCGCCGCAATACTGCTCGCCGGTATTGCTATTCTTATTCTGGCTCAGATTGTCGGACGTTTTTTTGGCGTCCTGGTACCCGCTGCAAATGAGATGGCGGGCTTCTTCATGGCCGGTTCGACATTCTTGGCTCTTGCCTACTCCTTCCGGGCTGGGAGCCATATCAGGGTTACGCTCGTGCTCTCGGTTCTACCGCTGAAACTGCGCCGTTTCTTTGACATTCTGGTGCTGGTCTCAGGCGGAGCTTTGCTTGCTTACTCGACCTGGTACACCGCACTGCTCGTGAAGGATTCGCTGAGGTTTGGTGAGGTGTCGGATGGGCTCCTCGGAATTCCGTTGGCGATCCCTCAGTCCGCAATGTTGTTCGGTTTGGCGATGTTGACGGTTGCTATCGTCGACGAGTTGGTAAATCTGCTGCAGGGCAATACGCCAAGTTATGAAGACAGCGCCGATGTCGTATTGGCGAAACCCGACGCAACGACGAAGAAGGGGCACTGAGGATGGAACTCATAACGGAATCCATCCTGTTGGTCGTGTTGCTGTTCTTCTTCCTGGGGGCAGGGTTGTGGGTCGCCATGTCCCTTGCCGGAATTGGGTTGATTGCCATCCTGCTTTTCTCCAGTGCGCCGCCCGGCCTGATCATGGCCACGACGATTTGGGGGAATAGCGCCAGTTGGACGCTGACAGCCCTACCGCTTTTCGTTTGGATGGGCGAGATTCTGTTCAGGACCAAGCTTTCCGAAGACATGTTCCAAGGTTTGGCGCCGTGGGTGGCGAAGCTACCCGGCAGCCTCTTGCATGTGAACATCTTGGGGTGCGCCGTCTTTGCGGCCGTTTCGGGCTCGTCTGCGGCGACGGCCATGACGGTCGGAAAGATGTCGGTGCCAGAATTGGCGGGCCGTGGTTACGATGAACGTATGTCCATCGGATCTCTGGCAGGCTCCGGCACCTTGGGCCTGCTCATTCCACCCTCGATCATACTAATTGTTTACGGCGTGTCGGCGGAGGTCTCGATTGTCCGGCTTTTCCTGGCGGGTGTGCTACCGGGGATCGTTCTGGCGGCGTTGTTCATGGGGTACACCGCTATCTGGGCTCTGCTCAATCCCAGCAAAACGCCAACTGCGCATATCGTCATGAGCTTCCGCGAAAAGATTTGGGCCTCGCGGCGTTTGATACCAATCCTGATGATCATCGTCTTTGTCATCGGCTCTATCTATTTTGGTTGGGCCACGGCGACCGAGGCAGCAGCGATCGGCGTTCTCGGCGCACTTTTACTGTCATGGCTGACGGGTTCGCTGAATTGGCCGACCTTTCTCGACAGCCTGATGGGGGCGACACGAACCTCTTGCATGATCGCCTTCATCTTGGCGGGTGCAGGCTTCCTGTCGGTGGCGATGGGCTTTACGGGATTGCCGCGGACCATGGCGGAGTTCATCAACGAGATGAACCTGTCGCCTTATCTTCTGTTGGCGGCCTTAACCGTCTTCTTTGTCGTTCTGGGATGCTTTTTGGATGGCATTTCAGTCGTGGTGCTGACGACGTCGGTAATTCTGCCAATGGTGGAGGCAGCCGGAATAGACCTAATCTGGTTCGGCGTTTATGTCGTTCTGGTGGTGGAAATGAGCCAAATCACGCCGCCGGTCGGGTTTAACCTTTTCGTCCTTCAAGGATTGACCGGAAGAAATATCCTCTACATCGCCTGGGCAGCGTTTCCCTTCTTCCTGCTCATGGTTTTGGCAGTCGGTATCCTCATTGCCGTGCCAGAGCTGGCCACTTGGTTACCGCAAGCAGCGACTGCTCGGAACTGAATGGAGTAGGGTGGGGGGCGGCGGCGTCCCGACTATTATTCTGCAGCGGCGCTGGAGCGGAGTTTCAGGCTGGCCGCTTCGTCCAGATGGCCGTCGACACGGACGATAACCCCGTAGCTGCGGCGCGCTTCTTCAGGAGACACAAAGCCGCTGCGCACGTCCGCCGCGACCTCTTCCAAGGGGCGCGCAAAAGCATCTCCAAGTCCACCGCCGCCGGGCATTTCCATGATCAGCTTACGCCCGGCGGGAATGGGTTGGCGTCCCTTCCCGCGCATCATGGTTCCGTCATCCTGGCGTAGCTTGCCAATCATTCCATTCGCACCGCCCTGGCGTCCGCGTGGCGGGTGTATGCACCTGTCAAACATCGCTGAGATCGCAAAGGGGGCCCCCTCCAGATGACTGATCTCCATGACTTGCCCCAGGCCGCCGCGATACCGTCCCGCGCCGCCTGAATCCTCGCGATACTCCTTACGCCATACGATCAAGGGACTGATCGTCTCGGTGACTTCGACCGGTGTGTTCCTTACCCCCGAAGGGAAGGCCGTCGCTGAGAGGCCATCTTTGCCTATCCGCGCACCCGTGCCGCCGGCATGGAACACATTGATGGCGAACGGCGTCGCTGATCCGTAATCCGCATCGCCCACCAATCCATGTCCGCCGAGTAGCATCGGATTCCAGAGACAAGAGGTACCCTCGGCCGGCACGCCGCCCTCCAGAGCGGGCTCCAGACAACCGAGAACCACATCAGGCAGCATCTGTCCAATCGCATGACGCGCAGCGACCGCACAGGGGTGGGGCGCATTCAACAGGCACCCTTCCGGCGCGGTGACGCGTACGGCCGACAGTGATCCCGCGTTATTGGGAACCTTTCCGCCGATGATGCAACGCACGCCAAAACTGGCGTAAGCTTGGGTGTAGGTGAGGGGGACATTGATGCCATAAGTTGAGACACCGGATGTGCCTTCGAAATCTACCTCGATCCCATCCTCCTTAACGGTGAGTGCAGCAACGAGATCGACCTCCTTTTCATAGCCGTCAATTCGCATTTTGTTGCGGTAGGTGCCCTTTGGCAGCTTGGCTATCTCGTCCAGCATTGCCTGGTGGGACCGCTCGATAACAAAATCCGCGAGTTCGGTTAGCGTTTCCATGTCGAACTCTGCCATCATGGCGACCAGGCGCCGACTGCCGGTCTCATTGCAAGCGGCAAGTGAGTAAAGATCGCCTTCTACCTGAACCGGCTCTCGTACGTTGGCACGAACCATCTCCAGCAGCGACTGGTTCATGACGCCGGCATGGGCCAAATGCATGATCGGCACGCAGACGCCTTCCTCGTAAACTTGTCGTCCGTCGGGACCAAAGCCGCGCCCCCCTACATCCACCACGTGGCTGGTCGAGGCAAATAGCGCGACGACACTACCGTTCAGAAAGGTTGGTGTGACGACGGTAAAATCGTGCAGATGTCCGGTCCCCAGCCAGGGGTCGTTAGTAATGAAGACATCGCCTTCGCGCATCGTGTCGATCGGGAACTTCTCTAGAAAGAAACCGACACTGGCCGCCATTGCATTGACGTGACCAGGTGTGCCGGTAACGGCCTGCGCCAACATCCGCCCGGTGGTGTCGAAGACACCGGCCGAAAGATCGCCGGCCTCACGCACGGAGGTCGAAAAAGCGGTGCGGATCAGGGTCTGTGCCTGCTCTTCGACTACGGAAAGCAAGCGGTTCCACATGATTTGCTTGCGGATTTCCGCGAGGGCGGTTTCCTTGCTCATGCAACGGCTCCTTGCAACATCAGGCGTTCCTGCGCCTTTCGAGAATAACATAACCACGCGCGTTGATCTCAGCTTCAAAGGCTGCGGAGATCACCGTTGTCGTTTGGGCCTCGACAACAACGGCGGGGCCTTGGATTCGATGACCGGGTGAGAGGTCGTCGCGCCAGTAGACGGCCGCTTCCACACGTTTGCCCAGTCCTGGATCGAAGAGACTACGGGTTCCCTTGGCAAGTAAGCTTCCACTTGATGTCTCGGTCGGTTCAATGACTGTCACGGGTTCGGGTTTGGTTGAGAGCGTCAGTGTCCAACTCAAAACCTCTATATCCATGCCGGGAATTGAACGGCCATAGAGCGCTTCGTAGGCCGTGGTGAATGCCTGCTGAAGCTCGCGTCCATGTGCTTCAGTCAGACGCCCGGTTGGGATGGCCACGCTGATCTCGTGGCCCTGGCCATGATAGCGCATGAAGGCCTCAGCTGTTTCCACCAAAGCTGCGCCGGGAGCGCCTTGATCGAGGATCGCCTGCGCCTCGGCGCGCATCTCTTCCATGACCGCGTTGGCAACCTTGGCATCGAAGGACGAGAGCCGCATATAGCGGCTGCGCACCACCTCATAGGCGACCGGTGCCTTCAAGAATCCGATGGCCGAGCCGACGCCGGCACCTGTAGGAATCACAATGCGGTCTATTTCCAGCTTTTCGCCAAGCCGCGCTGCGTGAAGCGGGGCGGCGCCGCCAAAGGCGATCATTGTGCGGCTGGCGACATCCTTTCCCCATTCAATAGCGTGGACACGCGCCGCATTCGCCATGTTTTCGTCCACCATCTCGACGATGCCGAACGCCGCCAAATCCTGATCCATATTCAGTTTATCGCCGATGGCTTGGGCAACGGCGGCGGCAGCCTTCTCAGGATCAAGATTGACAGAGCCACCGGAGAAGACGCTCGGATCGATGCGCCCGAGGACAGTATCGGCATCTGTAACGGTTGGTTCGGTGCCGCCCAGACCGTAGCAGGCGGGACCGGGCTCCGAACCCGCACTCTCTGGTCCAACGGCGATGCGCCCCAGCGAATCGATGGCAGCGATTGAGCCGCCACCTGCGCCAATCTCCACCATCTCAATGACCGGAATTCGGACGGGCAATCCAGAGCCCTTCATGAAACGATAGGCGCGATCGACCTCGAAGGTCCGGCTTTTCAATGGCAAGCCATCGTCAATCAGGCAAACCTTCGCGGTCGTACCCCCCATGTCGTAGCTCAGCACACTTTCCAAACCCAACTCCAGGGCAACGCGGCTGGCCAAGATGGCGCCGCCCGCCGGGCCGGATTCCACGAGGCGGATGGGGAGTCTCCGTGCGGTTTCCAGGTCCGTCAGGCCACCGCCGGAGGTGATCAGGAAGAAGGGGCAGGAAAAGCCGCGTTGCTGTAGGGCCAGCTCCAATTCCTTCAGGTAGCGAGCCATCAAGGGTTGGACGTAGGCATTCGCACAGGTTGTCGATTGGCGCTCGTATTCACGGATTTCCGGGCAGACTTCGCTGGCCAATGATAGCGAAATGCCTGGCAACTCGCGGCGGAGGATCTCCGCAATTCGCAGTTCGTGCACCGGATTGGCATAGCCGTGGATAAGACCGATGGCGACGCTCTCGATCTTCTCCTTGCGCAGGACCGGGATCAGCGCATGAACCGTATCCTCCGCCAGTTCGATCAGAACATCGCCGCTGGCCGATACTCGCTCGGTAACCGGTAACCGCAAGTGCCGGGGCACCAGGGGTTTTGGGCGGTCAACATTGATGTCGTATTGCTCAAAACGGTTTTCGTAGGCCATTTCCAGGGAATCCCGGAGGCCTTCCGTGCAAATCAACGCTGTTTTTGCGCCCTTGCGTTCGATCAGTGCGTTGGTGGCGAGAGTAGTTCCATGAATCAGGATCGCGATATCTGCGGGAGAAAGCTTGGCGTCGGCCAACACCTTGGCAATGCCCGTCAATACGCCTTGTTCCGGCGCGCGAGGGGTCGTCAACGTCTTAGTGGTGGTTAGTTGATCGCCGTGCTCAAGCGCTACGTCCGTAAACGTACCGCCGATGTCCACTGCAAGACGAGCGCCACTGCCATTCGACTGCGCCATTACGCTTCTTCTCCCAGGTCTCAATTGAGGCACTTACAAGATTGCAAGTAAGAGACCCTAGACGAAGGCAAAGTGCTTTGCAAAGCTCGGAAACGAGGGTCACCAGCGCAAAGTGGGAATGGCGAAGTTTGGCGTGTGGCCATGGGCCTTGCAGATGGCTACCATCCGCTCTTCCTGCGGCATACGACCGTCCGTCATACCCAAGGTTTCCGCATGAATTCCGTCGAGGACCCAAAGGCTGCCCATGCCACTGGCGTTGGCGCCTGCAATATCGGTTCGCAAGGAATCGCCGATGCACAGTACGTCCCTTGGGTTATCCAGGCCCAACAAATGCATCGCCGACTCATAGATTGGCGGATGTGGCTTACCATGGTAGCGCACCTCGCCGCCCAGTTCCTCGTAACGGCCGGCCACGGCTCCGGCGCATATTTCCCGCCGACCGCCGCGAATGACTTCCAGGTCCGGATTTGCGCAAATCATAGGCAGGCTCTGTGACAGACAAGCGTCGATGATCGGTTGATAGCTCCCGACCGTGTCTTCGGCACCATGACCACCGGTATTCAAGATAAAATCCGCCTCTACGGGGTCATGGGTAAAGTCTAGGTCAAGGCCATCGCGCATGCCGTGGTCGCGTTCCGGCCCCAAGTGGTAGCAAATACGGCCCAAGCGCGCATACCAGGGGTCCCTACGAGATCGGAGATTCTGCCAAGCGTCCTCGCCCGAAGACAGCAGCGCATGATAGCAGCTTTGGTCGATACCAAGCTCCCTGCACCGCTCGGCGACTTCACTGGACCGCCGTGGCGCGTTTGACAGGATCAGGATGCGACCACCTTGCGTCTTTAGGTTCCTGACAGCCTCAACGGCGGCTGGAAAAGCTGTCACACCGTCATGTAGGACGCCCCACAGATCGACGATGTATCCCTGATGTCGACCGGCAAGTTCACGCAGGCCCTGAATATTGGAAATGGCTTCACTCATGATGTCTGCCTTTTGGCACAGCTTGGTCGCTCAGGGAAGTGACGAGCGCAGTGGGTGTAAATTTTTCTTTCGACGGGGCCCGTTGTTGGCTGCTATTCCATCCTCCTGTTCGGGAAGAGGGGCGGGCGTTGGACCGCGAGGAAAGACTATGAGATTGACTGGAATCGTTATTGCCGCGGCGTTACTACTCGTTGGCTGTGCCTCATCACAGGAAATGGGAGAGAATCCGTTAACCGGCACGACTTGGATCGCAGAGAGTATCGGCGGCCAGGCAACGTTGCCCGACCAAACGGCATCCCTGACTTTCGAAAGCGCGGTCAGTGTTAGCGGCGATACCGGATGCAACAGCTTTCTAGGGTCGGCACAAGTCGATGGTTTCGGGCTTCGTTTCGGGCGTCTTGTGTCAACAAGGATGGCCTGTAGTGGCGCTGCAGGCGAACAGGAGGCGCTGTATTTGGCACTGCTCCAGAAAGTAGGGGCCTATCGTGAAGAGGGCGGCGATCTTCTATTGCTCGCAGAAGACGGTCGCACTCTGGTTCGTCTTAGGCGTCTGTAGGCGTAGAAGCCGGTGCAGGCCGTGCGCTACGGCCACCGCGACGCTCGACGGTGACGGACTTCACGACCGCAAAGATGTCCAGTCCAGGCCTCAAATTTAGACGCTCCTTGGATTTGCGCGTGACGCGCGCCAGTAAGGTCGTATTGCCGCAGCCCAGCGAAACATCGACATAGGGGCCCGGGTCTTGGCGAATCTCGACGACTTTTGCGGCGATTTGATTGTTGGCGCTGACTTCCGAAAGAGGCGCAAGCGCCAGGATGATATCCCGAGCTCGGATGCGCACGCGCACTGAATCGCCCGGCCGCCCCTGTAGCCCCGGTACCGTAAGGCTGCCGTGGTCAAATCGTAGTTCCGTCAAATTAAATTCGCTGTCCTGACGTTCGATCAGACAGTCAATGACCGCACCAGCTTCGAAGCGCCCAGTGAGCGGAAAGAGATCTAGCCTCGACATGATGCCCGATACCGACCCGCTGGCCGCCACCTTACCGTGGTTCAGAAGAACCATGTTGTCGGCGAGCCGGGTAACCTCTTCTATCGAATGACTTACCACTAGAATGGGCACGCGTGCTTCATCCCGTAGATTTTCAAGATAGGGAAGAATTTCTTCCTTGCGCGAATGATCCAACGCCGCCAGGGGCTCGTCGAGCAGCAGCAATTTCGGCCCTGACAGTAACGCTCGTCCCAGTGCAACGCGTTGACGTTCGCCACCGGATAGACCAGCCGGTCGGCGCGTCAAAAGTGACCCGATACCCAACAATTCAACAACTTTGTCGATTTCACGCTCGGGAACCGGCTTTCCCCTGCGGCGCCAGCCGTAAAGCAGGTTGTCTCGGACCTTCAGGTGCGGAAAGAGTCTGCCATCTTGAAAAACATAGCCGATCCGCCGCCCCCTGGTCGGCACATAGAGTTTTGTCTTGCTGTCGTAGAGCGTTTCACCAGCAAGGCAAATTTTCCCCTTATCCGGTCGAATCAAACCGGCAATCACGTTGATCAAGGTCGTCTTGCCTGCGCCGGACGGGCCGAAGATCGCCGTAATGCCGCGCGCTTCGGCGGCAAAATCGATGGATAGCGGGAAGCCGCGTCGGTCCAATTCGAAAGAGACTTCCAGAATCATCGGCCGCTCAGCCTCCGAACGCGCTTGGCGGCCACCTCGGAGAGGAGCAACCCACCGAAAGCTAGGGCGATCGACACCAGAGCGAGACGTGCAGCCAGGACCTCGCCGCCGGGTGTTTGGATGGCCGTGTAGATTGCCAGCGGCAGTGTTCGGGTCTCACCCGGAATGTTCGACACGAACGTGATGATGGCGCCAAACTCCCCCAGACTTGCAGCAAAAGCGGTGATCGCGCCTGAGATGACACCCGGCAGCGCCAATGGCAAGGTGATGGTTGCGAAGCGGTCGAGCGGCCCCGCGCCCAGTGTCTCGGCGGCGACTTCGAGTCCGCTGTCGATTGCCTCCAGGGCCAACCGTATGGCGCGAACTTGAAAGGGGAAGGTGATGATGCCTGCCGCCAGAACCGCGCCGGTCCAGCTAAAGGAAAAACGGATACCTAAGGTCTCCAGTAGCCAGGCGCCAAGCGGTGCGCGGGTTCCAAAGGTGATCAGCAACAGGTATCCCATGACCACCGGCGGCAGAACCAGTGGCAGATGCACTAATCCGTTGACGATGGCCTTCCCCGGGAACTCCTTTCGCGCCAGAAGGAGTGCTGTCACAAGTGCGAAGGGCAGGGCCATGATGACGGCCAAGCCAGCCACCCGCAAACTCAGCAGCAAGGCTTCCGTTTCAGCCGCTGTAAGCCAGTAATCGCTCATGGCCGATCAACCGGAAAGCCGGCGCGGTCATAAATTTCCAGAGCTGCCGCACTACCGAGAAAATCGAGCGCTGCGCGAGCGGTTTTGCTGTCGCGGCCGGCGACAATGGCAAAAGGATAGCGAATTGGGTCGTGAAGGTGCTCCGGGAAGACTGCCAGCACTTTGACTCGATTGCTTGCTGCTGCGTCCGTCGCATAGACAATCCCCATGGCCGCTTCGCCGCGTTCGACCAATACAAGGGCGGCACGCGTGTTATCTGCACGCGCCAGATGGTTCTCCAATGAGGTCCATGCTCCAATCCGCGAGAGGGCCTGCTTTGCGTAGAGTCCGGCAGGCACGTGATCCGGGTCGCCAACCGCCATCCAGTTGCTGCGACCAAGAAGCGATAGAAAATCTGTACTCTTGTCGATGGTGAAAGGTTCCAGGGCGCTTTCGGTGGCGGCAATGACGGCCAGCCGATTATGGATGAACACACGCTGACTATCAGCCGCTATCAGGTTGCGTTCCTGAAGGTACGTCATCCAAACCTCGTTGGCTGCCGCAAAAATATCGGCGGGAGCGCCTTGCTCGATTTGTCGGGCAAGCGTGGAGGAACCGGCAAATGAGAATGTCAGTACGTGTCCCGTCTGTACCTTATAGGCCTCAGCTATTTCCTGTAACACGTCCGTCAAGCTTGCGGCCGCATAAACCGTGATGCGATCCTGTGCTTCCAGCTTGCTGGCAAGCATTGTCGCAAGCAACAGCGAGATGGCGAAGAAGGTTGATCTGAACATGCTCGCAAGACGCCTTAGAGTTCACCGCTATATTTGTATGGATATAGCGGTGGGTCAATGTGCAAGGGAGGGCCGGGCGCAGTGGAACTGCTGACGACAAAAGAAGTTGCTAAGCTTCTGCGGACAAAGGAACGAAAGATTTACGAACTGGTCAGCCAGAACGCAATTCCCGTAAGCCGGGCGACCGGAAAGCTTTTGTTCTCACGAAGTCTGATAGAGGCATGGGTTCGCGACCATCTGGAATGCGCCGAAGGTATTGAACGCCTTGAAGTCCATCCCGCCGTTCTTGTCGGTAGCCACGACCCACTGCTGGATTGGGCAGTCAAGGAGTCCAACTCCGAATTGGCGTCGTTATGCGATGGCAGTCTGGATGGCCTCGAACGCCTTATCGCCGGCAAGGCGGTAGCAGCAGGCGTTCATATTTTCGACCCGGAAACACGAAGCTGGAACCAGGAAGCCCTGCGTCTGGCCGCGCCTGGCTTGCCGCTTGTTGCGGTTGCTTGGGCGAAGCGTCGGCAAGGGTTGCTTCTGCCGCCAGGAAACCCCCGGGGTGTCCAAACGTTGAGTGATCTGCGGGGGCTTCGTTTCGTCGCACGTCAGGCCAAGGCGGGGAGTTGGGTTTTGTTCCGGCACCTATTGAAAGAGGCGGGTATGACGAGCCTTGATCTAGATGTGCTGGATCGCCCAGCCCGCAGCGAGACAGATGTCGCGCTGGCGGTTGCCGAAGGCCAAGCTGATGCCGGACTGGCCATAGAATCTCAAGCCAAGCTCTATCGGCTGGAGTTTCTGCCTTTGGCCTGGGAGCATTTCGATTTGGTCATTTGGCGCAGAGATTATTTCGAGCCGCCGATCCAACGCTTGCTTGATCTCGCACGGAGAGAATCCTTCTCGGCGAGAGCTGAAACACTGGGCGGGTATGATCTGACGGGTATGGGCGAGGTGCGTTACAACGGCGGCTAATTCCCCCCGTGAAACGCACCTCTTGTCCAGTCTATTGCTTGGCGTTCGGGAAGAACAACTGCTGCCCGTCGATCTTGTACTCGGCAATCGCCGCCTGACCCTCGCTGCCCAGCAACCAATCGATGAAAGCCTGACCGAGGTCCGCTTTGACATCGGGATGCTTGGCCGGGTTGACCAGAATGACGCCATACTGATTGAAGAGCGCTTCGTCACCTTCGACCTGGATCTTGAAATCAGCTTTGTTGGCAAAGGAGATCCAGGTCGCTCGGTCAGTCATAGCATAGGCACCCATGCCGACCGCCGCATTGAGTGTTGCGCCCATGCCCGATCCGGTTTCCCGATACCACGAGCCGCTCTCAAGAGTGGGATCAACACCGGCCGCCATCCAGAGTGCAACTTCCTTTTTGTGGGTGCCTGAATCGTCACCGCGGGAGGCAAACGGTGCTTTCGCGGCAGCGATCTTTTTCAACGCCACAATGGCATTGTTCATTCCGGCGACCCCGGCGGGGTCGTCTGCCGGGCCGACGATTACGAAGTCGTTGTACATCAGATCCGCGCGTGAAACGCCATCGCCTTTGGTGACAAAGGCTTCCTCTGCGGCTTTGGCGTGAACCAGCAGAACATCGCCGTCGCCATTTGCCGCGTTCTTGATCGCTTGACCCGTGCCGACCGCAACGACGCGAACCTCAATCCCGGTTTTCTGGGTGAAAAGTGGAAGGACATGATCAAACAGGCCTGAATTTTGAGTGGAGGTAGTGGATTGAACGAGAATGAACGGCTCATCGGCGACAGCTGGAGCGTGGTTACTGAAATGAAGGACCACTGTAGCCAGCGCCACGGCGCTTAAAATGATCAATGAAAATCGTCGTCTCATAACGTCCTCTTCGTTTTGTTGTCTATTTGAATGGCGATAGGGTCCTTGGTTGCTAGTCCGGTCGCCTAAAGGACAATGCTGCCGGACAGGAATGCCTGCGCAGCGGGGGTTTTAGGATTCTCGAAGAAGCTTTCGGCCGGTCCGCGTTCGAGCAAGCGTCCGTGATGGAGGAACGCAACCTCGTCCGCCAAGCGCCGTGCTTGACCGATGTCGTGCGTAACTAAAAGAATTCGGGTCCCCTGATCGCGCGCCAGCGACACGATTTGCTCGATGGCAAGGGTCGAGGCCGGGTCAAGATTTGATGTCGGCTCATCCAGCAACAGGACTTCAGGAGCCGCAGCTAGGGCGCGGGCCAGCGCCAGGCGTTGTTGCTCGCCACCTGAAAGCACCCTGGCTGGCGATCCCGCCAAGTGTTGCAGCCCGGCGCGCTCCAAGGCTTCCGCGGTGCGCCGCTTGCGCTCCGCCCGCGGCAGAGAAAGCGCCGCTAAGACATAATCGATGTTCGCGGCCGCAGAGCGGCGCAGCAATATCGGCTTTTGGAACACAAACCCCAAGCGCGGCCGTCGCGACCTGTCCGGTGCTCTACCATTCCAGGTAACTTGCCCGCTGTCGGGTGCGACCAAGCTGGCCATCACGCGCAGGAGCATCGATTTGCCGGCGCCATTGGGACCGAGCAGAGCTGTTAGCCCACGACCTTCGAGGTTGAAAGAGAGGTCACTTAGGATAGCTCTACCGCCCCGGATCACATGCAGAGCGCTACAGGTGAGCGGCATGACGCGCGCTACATCTTTTCCGCCGGTTCCTGGTGGATCAAAGGGCATGGCAGGATCACGCGAATGCGGCGCGCTGAGCCGTCGCGCGCAAGGCCATTACCAGGGCATTGACGCAAAGCGCCAATAGCAGGAGCACCATGCCCAACCCCAAGGCAAGGGCGAGATTACCTTTTGAGGTTTCAAGGGCGATTGCCGTGGTCATGACGCGCGTGACATGGTTGATGTTGCCGCCGACGATAATAACGGCGCCGACTTCAGCGATAGCGCGCCCAAACCCCGCCAACAACGCGGTCAAGAGGGAGTATCGCCCATCCCAGATCAGCGTAGCTGCCATTTGAAGCTTGCCGATGCCGAAGACTCGAAGCTGCTCATCATATTCACCGCGCAAGTCATCGACCGTCTGACGCGTGATCGCAGCCACGATCGGTGTTACCAGGAGCATCTGAGCGATGATCATGGCGGTGGGGGTATAGAGGAGTTGCAAGGCACCCAATGGTCCTGCATTGGATAGGGCGAGGTAGACGAGCAATCCGACGACGACGGGGGGCAATCCCATCATTGCATTGAGCAATAGGACGGTGATGCCATGGCCCGGAAAACGCAGAACGGCAATCACGGCACCCAGGGGGAAGCCAATCAGGGCTGCCAGGGCAACGGCGCTGAGACTAACGCGCAATGACAGGGCCACGATTTCCAGGAGCGCGGGATCAAGCACTGAAAGTAAGCGAAAAGCCTCGCCAAAAGCCGCTGAGAAGTCTTGCATCAATTGCCTCCTTCAGGAACGCTAGCGACATACTGTGAAAATTCTAGCGTTCATCATGAAAATGTAAAAAAAACAAAAAAACAGGCAAAAACACATAAACAAAATGCTGTTAAGTCTGAGAGAGGTGATGAGGGCTTTGTGCTGGACCCAGGGTAATCCGATGGACCAAGATGCGTAGCCATTGGCCCGCGCCTGTCTTGAGGAGAATGACAATGTACAAGGATGACCTGTTGGCCGGGAAAAAGGTGCTGGTCACGGGAGGCGGTACCGGGTTAGGGCGAAGCATGGCGGAGCATTTCCGTCGTTTAGGCGCTGCCGTTGTTATATGTGGCCGTCGCCAGGATGTGCTGGCGCAGACTTGCGAGGAAGTAAACGCGCGGGATGATGCGCCGGAGATGACCTGGAAAGGCTGTGACATCCGTGACGCGCAGGCGGTCCATGATATGGTTGAAGCTATCTGGAGCGATGGTCCCCTTGATGTCTTGGTTAACAACGCTGCCGGGAATTTTATCTCTCGCAGCCATGAACTCAGTTCGCGCGCTGTGGATGCGGTTCTCGGCATTGTTCTCCACGGAACATCCTACGTAACCCTGGCTTGCGGGAAGCGCTGGCTGGCGGGTGAGCATGCGGGAAATGTGCTCTCGATCGTAACCAGTTACGCCTGGACCGGATCGGCTTATGTGTTGCCCTCGGCCATGGCTAAAGCCGGGGTCCTGGCGATGACGCGGAGTTTGGCTGTGGAATGGGGCCCCCACGGGGTCCGGTTGAACGCCATAGCGCCGGGCCCGTTCCCGACCAAGGGCGCTTGGGAGCGCTTGGTACCGCGCCCGGAGTTGGCGGAACGCTTCGAGCAGAAGAACCCATTGCGCCGCGCCGGACGGCATGAGGAGTTAACCAATCTGGCCTGCTATCTGATCTCCGACCAATCAGGCTATGTAAATGGTGAAGTCGTCACCATCGATGGCGGCGAGTGGTTGCAGGGTGCAGGACAGTTCAACTTTCTTTCCGAGATGACGGATGGCGACTGGGAAGCCATCAAGCCGAAGAAGAAATAGCGCAGATGACGGTCAAGCAGGATGAAAGGCACCGCAATCTTGAGGGTTTCCTGACGCTTGCAGGCTGGGGTCGTGCAAAGCGTGATCCCCTGCCGGGGGATGCGTCCTTCAGGCGTTACGTGCGCTTGGATCGCGGGCGAGGCGAGCGATGTCTTTTGATGGACGCGCCACCGCCGCAGGAGGATGTCCGCCCCTTCGTCAAGGTTGCGCGCCATCTGCTCGACTGTGGAGCCAGCGCTCCGCGCATCCTGGCGGTGGATAACGATAGTGGGTTCTTGCTGCTGGAAGATTTTGGTGAGGACACCTTTACCCGAATTCTTGCCCGCGATCCGGAACAGGAGACCGCACTCTATGAGTTGGCCGTCGATTGCCTGTCTTCATTGCACGGTAATTCTCGCTCGGGTGAGTTGGACCTGCCCCAATACGATACGCCCGTTCTTCTGAGAGAGGCGGCGCTGTTCTGCGACTGGTATTTTCCCGCCGTAACCGGCCGCGCACCGACAGCGGCCCAACGTGAATCCTATCTTCAAAGCTGGCGGGATATCTTCACTGCCCTGCCGCCGACCGAGCAGGGATTGGTTTTGCGAGACTTCCACGTCGACAATCTGATGCTATTGCCCGAACGGTCGGGGGTCGCCGCATGCGGGCTCTTGGATTTTCAGGATGCTTTGCAGGGACCGCTCGCCTATGACCTGGTATCGCTCTTGGAGGATGCCCGCAGGGACATTGATACTCAGATGGCAGCGATTTTAAAACGGCGATATCTCAACCAGACATCTGTCGAACCGGACAGCGCGGCATTTGACGCCTGGTATGCGGCGCTGGGCGCCCAGCGCCATGCCAAGGTCGCCGGTATCTTCGTGCGTTTACTGTGGCGCGATGGCAAGGATGTGTACCTGAAGCATGTTCCCAGGGTGATCCGTCTGCTTGCCAGCAAGTTGGAAAGCGAACCGGCGCTGGCTCCAATGGCGGAGTGGATCACGTGTCATTTTCCGGATTATAAACAGCCCTTGCCGCCGCCAAGAGTCTGGGCGACTCGCGCGCTGCCCATCGGCCCTTAGCGAGCGCTGGACGACGAAAAGCTGCGGGCTATGCCGAGGATCAGGAATAAACCGGCCGACGTCGCCAGAACGGTTGGTAATCCGCCCGGCCCAACCACGTCCATCATGGTGCCGGACAAGGGCGGACCGCTTAAGCTACCCATCGCATAAAGCATGACGAAGAGGCCATTGGCGGCGGGCAACGCCCCACCTTTGAAACGCTGTCCGAGCATGGCAAGGGATAGGGTGTAAAGGCCGACAAAGACGCCACCCCAAATAAAGACAACCGGCCAAAGGAGCCAAGGTGTGGACAGCATCCAGGGAAGGGCGAGAGATCCTAGCAATCCAACTGCGCCGCAGGCCATCAACAGCATACGCCGGTTGACTTTGTCGGCAATGAAACCCAGTGGAATTTGAAGCGCGACCGTACCGGCGATGGCCACGGATAGAAGAAGTATCGAGGTGTCTTGGTCCAGGCCGTTTCGGATGCCGTAAATCGGTAAGAACGACAGGATTGCTGAATCCATCAGGCCGGAACAGAACACGGCTGCGAACAGAGTGGGGGCGGCCAACAATATCTGCCATCCACTGCTTTCGTGGCTGACTTCAATCGTCGGAATGCAGTCCCTGGCCCAAATAAGCGGGATGGCGGCGAAGGTTATACTTCCAGCAAGAAACAGGAACGGGGTCCAACCGTCGGTGCCTATGAAAGTAAGCAACAGTGGTCCGCCGGCGAATCCCAACCCCAGCATTGTTGCGTAGATACCCGTCATCAAGCTGCGGCGCTCCTCCTTCACCACGGCATTGAGCCAAGTTTCGCTGACCACCCAGTGAACTGCCATTCCAAGGCCGGTCAGAAACCGTAAGGGGAACCAGGCGGCAAGATAGGGTAGAGCAGGCATTGCCAGATAACTGACGATGATCAAAGCAAACCCGGCCATCAGGATGGGGAACGTGCGCAGATGTCGCATGGAGCGCGGCAGAACCCAGGCAACGAACAATGTCGCCAGAATGGGAGTCGCCGAATTCAACCCGATAACGGTGCCCGAAACACCCTGCTTTTCCAGAATTAAAGCTATCAGTGGGATACCGGTGCCAAAGGTCAAGCCAGCGGCAAGGATGCTGGCCATCAAGGCGATAAGGCCGCGCCGCTGCTGTGACGTTGTCAGGTTGACCGGATCCGGCGTTGCCGTGACAGGCGTGTGCGGTATGGGGTCATGTGGAAAGGGGCTGCTCATGGAGATGGAACTACCAATGTGATAAATCTTGATTAAACGTCCATTCAGCAAACTTAGTCGGTTTTCTGGAGCGCTGTCACTAGGCGGATTGAAAAGTAGCTTCGAACCGTTCCAATGCAGATGACGGGATATCCGCGCTGTTGTATCAAGACCGGCTATAAGGACTTTGACGGCTTTTCTTATTTCGGGGTTTGTCGGTTTCGAAAGCAGGGCATGGAAGGATCTTAAGCGGAATGCCAAAGCAAGAATATCGGGCGGACTTTGCCACAGTGGCGCTTTGGGCCATCAACCTGGCCCGACCACTGAACGGAATGAATGCCTGGATCGCAGGGCTCGACGCAAAGATGGCCGAGGCCGCCGGCTCCGGTGCGGATATTCTCGTTTTACCCGAGTACGTGAGTGAGCAGTGGTTGAGCTATGCACCGGACGATCTTGCGCCAACCGAGGAGATTGCCTGGATGGCCGATGAGGGTGAGCTCGCGTTGGATCACCTGAAAGCCTTGGCTGCGAAGCACGATATTGCGGTATTAGCGGGAAGCTTCCCGGCGCGTGCCGCGGGTACGCGGAAGGATGGGCCGCCGTTCGTAAATCGCGCTTTTTTGTTCCTTCCAGACGGAAGGGTGACCTTTCAAGACAAACTCTGCTTGACGCCTAGCGAAAAGAATCCGGATGCATGGAATTTGAACGTTGGTGCGGAGGTTACCTTTACTCAGTGGCGCGGCTTACGCATCGCCACGCTCATTTGTTTGGATGTGGAGCTCCCCGCTTTATCCAGCGCGATCGCAAAGCGCGAGCCGGATTTGGATTTGCTTTTGGTACCCTCTATGACCGAAAAGGAATCCGGTTACAGCCGGGTTTTCGGTTGTGCCAAGGCTCGTGCCGTCGAGTTACAAACAGCGGTCTGTGCGGTTGGTTCGATTGGCTCGGTCGCACCGGACGGATCCCGCCCCAATTTTTCCGGGGCAGCCGTTTTCCTGCCCTGCGAGGAGCCGCTTGGCTTCGATGGACGCTTTGCGGAGATTGCGGGGCGCGCTGACGCCGAGGACGATGGTCCTCTTCTCATCGCCAAGGATGTGCCGGTCGGTCTAATCCGGGAACTGCGCAAGGGTGGTGATGCCGAGGTATGGCCCGGCTCCTGGTCTGCGGAGCATGTTTCATTTGGAGAGAATTGATTTGTCATGAACGATACCAAGCCCGTGAACCCAGCCATCATCGCAGTCGCCATCACCGGATCCGTGCCGCGCAAAAAGGATACGCCGGCCATACCGGTAACACCTGCCGAGCAGATCGAGAGCACGCACGAGGCCTATGAGGCCGGCGCGGCGCTGGTACATATCCATGTCCGCGACGATGACGAGAACCCTTCTTCGGATGCGAGACGCTTTGCGCAGGTCGCGGAAGGAATCCGGCGGCACTGTCCTGACATCATCATCCAGTTTTCGACGGGCGGACGAGGGCGTAGCCATGCCGAGCGCGGGGCCGCGTTGGTCTGGGGTCCCGACATGGCGTCGCTAGCGACCGGGTCGGTCAATTTTCCAAACATGATTTATGAAAATCCGCCGGCGCTGATCGACACCTTGGCGGCCGAGATGCTGGAACGCAAAATCAAGCCGGAGATAGAGATTTTTGATCTTTCAATGCTCTATAAAGCCGCTCAGATGGTTGATGCGGGGACTTTGGCCACGCCGCCCCATGTTCAATTCGTAATGGGAATTCAGAATGCTTTGCCGGTACGGCGGCAAACGCTGGAGTTCCTGTTGGCCGAACTGAGGGCGCTGATCCCCGATGCGACCTGGACGGCTGCAGCCATCGGGCGGCACCAGTTGCTGGTCAACGAGTGGGCGTTGGAGCTCGGTGGACATCTTCGCACAGGGTTGGAAGACAATATCCGTTGGGATAAAGACCGGTTAGCCAAGTCGAATGCAGAGTTGGTCGGGCGTGTCGCAGACCTTTGCCGTGCGGCGGGACGTGGGCCTGCCTCGGCGGTTGAAGCACGCGCCATCCTCGGTTTGCCACAGGTCGGTTAGGTCTAAAGCCAACGATCCTCCAGTCCGTAACCCAGATAGGCGGCGCGTAGGTAGAGTTTGCGCAAAGCTGGGAGGGGAAATCGCCGTAGTGGGCCACGAACGACGGCAGGCAGCTTGTCCTGGGTAATCGCGCCTGCGGCCAAATCCGCGAGCGCCTTCCCGGTCCAACTGCTCATGGCAACGCCGTTTCCATGGAAACCGAAGCCGGTCCAGGCGTTGTCCAGGCCGGGAACTGCGCCGACGTAAGGCACAAGGTCATAGGTTAAGCAGACGAAGCCGAACCAGAACCTCTCTGTCGGGACACCGGCCCATGCTGGGAACATACGCTCGAAGTCGCGGCGCAGGCGGCGATTCATCGCCTTGGAGCCTGCTGGAGATGCGTCGATCCCGCCACGCCCGCCAAAAAGAAATCGCCCATCCGGCAACAAGCGAAAGTAATGCAGCAGGCGTCGGCTGTCATAAGCCATGAGATCACTGGTCCACCCCTGAGCCTTTTGCTCTTCGGGCGTAAGAGGGCGGGTCACCAGGATGTTCGACATAACCGGCATTGACCGCCCTGCCATACCGCTTGGCATGTTCTCGCTTCCGTAGCCGTTGGTTGCGAGAATTACCTGTTTGGCGAGGATTCGGCCTTTTGGCAGGGTCAACACGTGCTGGCTCGCCTGCTGGCTCCAGCCGATTACGGGACTATTCTGGTGAATGGCGGCGCCCGCAGCCAACGCGGCCGTAGCAAGGGCTCGTGCGTAGGTGAGGGGATGCAGTGCAAAGCCGCAGCCAATGAAAATCCCGCCATGGAACTCGGGGCCTGCAACGCCAATCTCCGCCATCTCGTCACGGGAAAAGACCTGCATCTTCATTCCGAAGGTGTGAGTCATATACCGGGCTTCTTCACGTAATTCGCTCATGCGCCCAGGTTTGTGGGCCAAAGCCAGTTCACCCGCACTATGGCGATCTGCTTGAACATTCCGTGAGTCCAGGAATCCACGGACGTTCTCTACCGACTCGACCTGCGCCGCATAGAAACGGCGCATCTCCGTTTCGCCGTAACGCTTTTCCAGTTGTGGATAGGAAAGCCGCGTTGATCCGAGGCAGCAAAATCCGCCGTTGCGGCCCGACGCACCCCAAGCGGGCTCACCAGCATCAAGCAACATTACCTTCGCTTCGTAGGTTTCTGCCAGGCGATAGGCCGCCCACAGGCCAGTGAATCCGCCGCCGATAACCGCGAAATCGACGCTGTGATCGCCCTCGAGTGAAGGGAGATCGACCGACAACGGTGTTGCGGTCGCTCGCCAGTGGCTATCCGGCGGTCGGGAAGGATCAAATGCGCTGGGGTGATAGATGCGACGAAGGTTCACGTGGAGCTACCTGACGGCAAGGGTCCGAAAAGTAAAACCAACCTTACCGTTTCTCGTCGTCACCTGTCATCGTTTACGCGTGGGCTTCCAGTAAATCCCTTCGGCGTTGCGAAGTGCATCGATCCGTGCGATTGCCTCGACGACCTCCCTGTCACCCTTGGAGACGATCAAGGCGAGGAGGCTTTCCAGCAATGCCAGCGCCGAGGTCATGGAGGGAAAAAACTGAGGGCTCGCCGTCGGCGCCAGCAGCAGATGGTCGGCAAACTGTGCTACAGGGGCCGCCCGGCTATCGGTGACGATCACGCATCTGGCGCCCTGGCGCTTGGCAAAGGCAACCGCTTTTAGCGTTTCCTCCGCATAGGGTTGAACGGAGAGGGTGAGCAGCACATCGCCGTCACCGATGCGCAGCAACTCATCCATCACACTTCCGGTACTTTGGACGAGTGTGAGGTTCTCAAGCGCCAATCGCCCGACGAAGTGAAAATAGCCTGAAAGACCGTTCAAAGCCCCAAGGCCCATGATGTAACTTCGGCGAGCCGATATGATGCTGGCTGCGGCGTCACCGATGGCCTGCGGGTCGATTTGGCGAAATGCGCTTTCTATGTTGGCAAGTTGAGCCTTAGCCATCTCTGCAAGGACCGGCCCACCGTCGCCCTGGCTGCCAACCTGTTGCAGCCATTCGGCGCGGGTTGCGAAGGTATCAGGACCGGACCTGACAGCTTCCTGGAAGCCATGACGGAACTGTTCATAGTTATCAAAGCCGAGCTCGCGGGCTAACCTGAGCATGCTTCCGGGTGTGATACCAAACTTCTGGGCAAAGCCGCGCATCGAAGTGATCGCAACCTCTTCTGGCTGATCCAGAACGGCGCGTGCGGCCCGCTGCAACTGAGGGCTGAGGGCCGATTGTCGCGCGGCCAGAAGGTCGAGTATCTCGACTAATTGCATCATATAAATCTCTTGCTATGATAAAGCGTATGATCTAGAAGCTATCACGAATAAAACATTTGTTCCATTGTTTCTCTGACATGCTCTCAACTGAGTAGGGTTGGAGGGGGAGCGACAGGCGTCATGCAGCGTTATTCGGTTTTCAGCCTTGTGAGCAATGCACTCCGCGGCAATCAGCATTGGGAGCGCGCCTGGCGTGATCCCGACCCCAAGGAAGAATACGATGTGGTGATCGTCGGCGGCGGCGGGCATGGGCTGGCTACTGCTTACTATCTTGCCAAAGAGCACGGCATCAACAAGGTGGCTGTTCTTGAAAAGGGTTATCTTGGAGGGGGCAACGCGGGCCGGAACACCACGATTGTCCGTTCGAACTACATGATCGACGGCAACACCCAATTCTATGAACACTCTTTAAAGCTGTGGCACGGGCTCAGCCAGGACCTGAACTACAATGTCATGTTCAGTCCGCGCGGCTACGTGGCGCTGGCAACCTCCCAGGCGCAGATGGATGCCTCCGCCTTCCGCGCCAACTCGATGAGAATGAATGGGATTGATGCGGAGCTGTTGACGCGTGAGCAGGTACAAAAACTGCTTCCGTACTTGGATTGCTCGCCCAACGCCCGCTTTCCGGTGTACGGAGGCTTATGGCAGGGGCGTGCAGGCACTGCTCGGCACGACGCTGTCAACTGGGGCTTTGCGAGAGCCGCCGATTCCAGAGGCGTCGACATCATCCAGCAGTGTGAGGTTCTGGGATATCTGTGGGACGGCGGCCGAATCGTTGGCGTGGAAACGACGCGGGGCAACATTCGGGCAAAGAAAGTCGCACTCGCTGTTGCTGGCAGTACCACCCTGCTAGGCCAAAAGGCTGGGCTGGAACTGCCGATTGAAAGCCATCTTCTGCAGGCTTTCGTGACCGAGCCGATCAAACCGATGATTGACTACGTGATCGCTTATGGCACCGCGCATTTCTATATCAGCCAGTCTGATAAGGGCGGTTTGGTGTTGGGTGGCGATCTGGATGGATATAATTCCTACGCTCAGCGCGGCAATCTGCCGATAGTCGATGAAGTTCTGACCGTCGCCAAAGCACTTATTCCTGCCTTGTCACGGCTGCGGGTGCTGCGGCACTGGGCAGGTGTCATGGATATGTCCATGGATGGCAGCCCGATCATCTGCAAAGCGCCAGTTGACGGCCTGTACCTGAATTGCGGCTGGTGCTATGGCGGGTTCAAGGCGACGCCCGCTTCGGGCTTTGCCTTCGCCCATACAATCGCCAAGGACGAGCCATACGAAACCAATGCCCGTTTCACGCTTGATCGTTTCCGACGCGGGTATCAGATCGATGAAAAAGGCGCGGGCCCCACGCCCGGCGCGCACTAAGGAGGGGCCAGCATGCTGCGAATAAAGTGTCCCCATTGCGGCGAACGCGATCACTCGGAATTTGCTTATGGCGGTGATGCCGGCGTGAAAATGCCCGCCATCGACAATGAAGATTTCGAGGCTTGGTACCAAGCGGTGTTTATCCGCAAGAATCCGCGTGGCCGCCACCTGGAGTACTGGCACCACGCACAAGGGTGCCGGGAGTGGCTGAAAGTCGAGCGCGATACAATGACTCACGAGATATTCTCCGTTGCCGCAGCCCGTGAAGTAGAGGAGGGCGCGCAGTGACCTCGCAGCCTTATCGCATATCCCAAGGCGGGAGAATCGATCGCTCCCAGCCACTATCGTTTTCATTCGATGGCAAAACCTATGTGGGCTTCGAAGGCGATAGCTTGGCGTCGGCCTTGCTGGCTAACGGCGTCCACCTGGTCGCCCGTAGCTTCAAGTATCATCGCCCGCGTGGAATCTATGGTGCGGGGGTTGAAGAGCCTAATGCCCTGGTCGCTTTACGTGAAAGCGGCCGTCACGAACCTAACGTGCGGGCAACAACCGCAGAATTGTATGATGGCCTATCGGCGCGAAGTCAGAACAACTGGCCGTCGCTGAAGCTCGACTTGATGGCCGTCAATGGTTTGCTGTCACCGGTGTTTGGCGCGGGCTTCTATTACAAGACCTTCATGGGGCCGACCCGGAAGGCATGGATGTTTTATGAGCACTTCATCCGCAAGGCCGCGGGAATGGGCAAGCCGGGCCGCGAAGCCGACCCGGACCGCTATGAGAAAGGCCATCTGTTCTGCGACATTCTGATCGTGGGCGCTGGGCCGGCGGGAATCGCGGCTGCGTTGTTGGCGGGAAGCAGCGGTGCCCGGGTTATCTTGGTCGAGCAGGATCGGGAGCTGGGCGGATCATTGCTCGTGGATGCGGTTGGCAGTGCCGGCGATGTTTGGTTGGCCGAGCAAGTCGCAGCGCTGACTGCGATGAATAACGTGCGAATCATGCCCAGGACCTGCGCTTTTGGTGCTTATGACAATCTGACTTTTGGGCTGTTGGAGCGGGTTGCGGATCATCTCGCTGTACCCGATGCCTTGCAGCCGCGCGAGCGTTTCTGGACCTTGCGCTGCCGCCAAGCGATCATCGCGACCGGTGCGCTGGAGCGGCCAATCGTGTTCTCGCGCAATGACCTTCCTGGCATCATGTTGGCATCCGCCGCACGGACTTATGTCAATCGCTACGGCGTATTGCCCGGACGCAATGCCGTGGTGTTCACCAATAATGATAGCGGTTATGCGGCCGCCTTCGATTTAGCCGACGCAGGCGCAAATGTTACCATCGTCGACCCACGTCAAGACATTGGTCCCGATCTCTATCATGGAGCAGCGGCACGTGGCATCGACTTGCGCCCTGGACAGGCCGTTATCGAAGCGAACGGCGGCCAACACGTCAAAAGCGTTGTCGTCGGCGCCTATGATCCAGCTAGCGGTCAGGCAGGCGGGGCAACCGGTGCTGTAGCCTGCGATTTGCTTTGTTTGGCGGGCGGCTGGAACCCAACGGTGCATTTGGTTAGTCAACGCGGCACGCGACCGGCTTTCGACGAGGCGCTGGCGACCTTTATCGCTGACACTGCGCCTGCCGGGTATCAGGTCGCGGGCGCAGTAACCGGGGATCTTTCTAGCAGTGGCGCTGTGGCAAGGGGTATCTCCGCAGGGCAAGCTGCCGCCAAGGCTTGCGGTCAGGAGGGGCGGATAGAGGTTCAGACCCTTGATCCATCCCTGGGTGAAATTTGGACACAGCCCCTGTTGCCGATCTGGCAGGTCAGTCCTGCCAAGGGGAAAGCGACAAAGGCTTTCCTCGACCTGCAGCATGACGTTTCCACTTCCGATGTCGAATTGGCTCATCGTGAAGGCTATGTATCGGTCGAACATTTGAAGCGCTATACGACGTTGGGCATGGCAACCGACCAAGGCAAGCTGGCGAACGTCAATGCCTTGGCGATCATGGCCGGGCTACGTGCCGAAGCCATTCCCGAGGTCGGTACAACGACATTCCGACCACCTTTTACACCTGTCACGATCGGTGCCTTAGCCGGTCAGGAAACCGGGCGGCACTTCCGTCCTATCCGCCGCACGGCGATGGAAGAGTGGCATCGTGCTAACGGCGCGGTCTTTGTTGAGGCGGGACTGTGGATACGTCCTTGGTACTATCCCCAAGAAGGCGAAGACCTGAACGCGGCATATCGCCGAGAAGCAGCCGAGGTCCGTAAGCGCGTTGGAATCGTCGATGTATCGACACTAGGTAAAATCGATGTTCAAGGGCCTGATGCCGGTGAGTTCTTGAATCGGGTCTACGTCAACGGCTTTGCCAAGTTACCGGTGGGTCGGGCGCGTTATGGCGCCATGCTGCGGCCGGACGGCATCGTCTACGATGATGGGACGACGTCACGGTTGAGTGAGGATCATTACTTCATGACGACCACGACGGCTGCCGCTGCAAAGGTCCTGTCCGAGTTGGAGTTCCTGCTGCAGACACAGTGGCAGGATCTTCGTGTGCAGGTGACTTCTGTGACGGATCAATGGGCCGGAATGGCCGTGGCGGGTCCCAAGAGCAGGGCGTTGCTGGAAGACGCCGTCGAGGATATCGATTTGTCGAACGAGGCTTTTGGTCCGATGAGTGTCGGAACTGGCCGGGTCGGCGATATCCCTGTGCGTATCTTCAGACTGAGCTTCTCCGGCGAGTTGGCCTATGAGGTCTTTACGCCTTCGGGGTATGGAGAAGAGCTGCTTGACCGCTTGGTTCGGGCGGGTAAGCCGCATGGCGTGCTGCTCTATGGTCTCGAATCCATGGGCGCACTTCGGATTGAGAAAGGTCACGTGACCCACTCCGAGATCGATGGGCGTACAACCTTGGACGATATTGGCCTTGGCCGTATGGCCAGCAGTAAGAAACCCTATATTGGAAAAGTTTTGGCGCAGCGCGAAGGACTTGTCGACCCGAACCGACCCAAATTGGTCGGGCTGGAGGTTGTCGAGGAAGCTGACAGAATTGGCGGTGGTGCGCTGCTCTTCGGCGCAGCGGCCGTTAAGGAAGGACACGGTGAGGGTCATGTGACTTCGGTCACATACAGCCCTCACAAAAGCCGTTACATCGGGCTGGGTTTCCTGGCTCGTGGAGATCAGCGACAGGGCGAGATCATAGAAGCTCATGACCCGGTTAGGGGACGTGTGACGAAGGTGAAGGTCGTCTCATCTGTTTTCTATGATCCAGAAGGGGAGAGGACAAATGCCTGAGGTGCGTTCGGCTTTGCAGAGCGGGTATCCAGCTCCGGGGCATTATGGTCCAGAGCACTTGCAGGGTGTGACCTTGCAAGAGGATTTGACTAGGGACCTCGTGCAGGTCACGGCCTGGACAACACAGCGCGCCGCTGTCGCCGCTGCCCTGGAAGAAACGCTCTCCATTGCGCCGCCAAAGAGCTGTGGCGTTGCCACCATGAAAGAGATGACAACCTTGTTCCAGGTTGGCCCCGGTCGCTATTGGGTGTCCGCACCGCGTGAAGCACGGCTGATGGACAAGCTATCGGCACGGATCGATAGCGACCTAGGGGCGGTTACCGACCTTGGGCACAGCCGCACCACTCTGCGGATTTCCGGCCCGGCGGCCCGAGACGTTCTGGCTAGAGGCTTTGCCATCGATTTGGATACAACCCAGTTTGGGCCAGGTGCCTTCGCTCAGACGGTCGTGCACCATATTGGCGTCATGGTGCACAGGCCTGGAAACGATGAGGCATTGTTCGAATTATTAGTTCTACGCACTTACGCCTTAAGTTTTTGGGAATGGCTGTTCGATACGGCGCAAAGCTTTGGTTGCACACTGGAGGCGCGGAAGGTCTGATAGGGTGTTTGCAGCTATCCTTGAAAGACCTATATGACCGCGATTCTTACGGTTACGGTGAACCCCACTGTCGACCTGTCCTCCGAAGTGGAGACCCTGCGACCACATAGCAAACTGCGATGCGAGCCCTTGTGCCGTGAACCTGGCGGCGGCGGCATCAATGTCGCGCGCGTCTGTCAGCGGCTGGGAGCGCCTGCGACGGCTGTCTACACAGCAGGCGGGGCTACCGGCGCCATCCTCCACGACCTCCTCATGGGGGAATCGCTGGATGGAGAAGCGGTTTCGATCACAGGTGAAACGCGCGAGAGCTTCACGATTTTCGAGCAGAGTAGCCAGCGGCAGTATCGATTTTTGTTCCCCGGCCCCAATGTGAGTGAGGAGGAGGGGGCCGCATTGTTGTCCGTCATCGAAAATTGCGAGCCGGTGCCGGCGTATGTCGTTGCAAGTGGCAGTATCGCACTTGGATTGGGGGAAGATTTCTTTGCGAGGCTCTGCGCGCTTTCGAACACTCTTGGTGCGCGCTTTGTCCTCGATACCCACGGACCGGCGCTTCGGCGCGCGGTGGCGGCGGGTGGCATCGACATTTTAAAAGTCAATTTGCGTGAGCTGCGCGAGTTGACCGGTCTTAGTCTGGAGCGGGAAAGTGACCAGCTTGAAGCCGCACGCGGCCTCGTCGCCGACGGTAGCTGCAGGGTACTCACCCTCACCCTGGGAGACAGGGGTGCCTACGTAACCAGTCCGGAGGGAAGCTTTCGGGCGCAGGGCTTGACGATCAAGACCGTTAGCGCCGTGGGCGCGGGCGATAGTTTTCTGGGCGGTTTTCTTAGTCGGCTGTCTCGGGGAGACAGCCTCAAGGAAGCATTTCGTTGGGGGGTGGCTGCGGGCAGTGCGGCCTTGCTGACACCTGGAACCCAGCTTTGTGAAGCCGACGCCGTTAATGAGCTGCTGAGTGCTGTTAAGGTGGTGCCGGTCTCGTTGCCGGCGTAGGATACAAACGCGATGCCCTTTCGGGGTTTGGCGGCAGGGTATTATCCTGCGGAAAGCGTTTGGTGCGTCATTTCCACAAAGATTGTTCCAACAGGCTGTAAGTGGATTGCCTCATGGTGGGTGTAACGCTTCGCAAGGCATCGGTTAGAGCACCTTCAACACCGCCTAGCTATGTCGCTTGCTTCACCGGTGTTTTTACCGAAGCGGAGTGCTTGCGGTTGAGGGACTTGGTCGATCTCGATCGTCCGGAACCGGCTGCCACAAAGGCGGGTTACGCGCCGCTCGTTCGCCGCAGCACGATCGCTTGGGTGCCGGAGAGTCCTGCATGGGAATGGACGGATAAACGGATGGCCACGCTGTTGGCCGACGCTAACCGCGAACAGTTTGCATTTGAGTTGCTGGGATTTGAAGAACGGCTGCAAGTTGCCCGCTATGAAGCCATTCGGCGCGGAGCCTTTGATTGGCATTGCGACCGGGCGCTTTCTGGGCTTGCAGCAAGCCGAAAGCTATCAATCACGGTCCAACTGTCGGAGAAAACCGAATATCGTGGCGGCAATCTGGAGTTCTTTGGGAACGGGAGGAAATGGAGAGCGCCACGCGAACGTGGAACCGCAATCGTTTTCGCGTCCTTCTTGTCGCACCGGGTGACGCCAGTCACTCACGGCTTGCGCCACAGTTTGGTTGGTTGGGCGCACGGGCCAGATTTTAGGTGAAGGTTTGTACCGTCAGGTCGCCCTATCCGGCCCCGGATCCTCATCGACTTTCGTAGAGTTCCCTTCGCGCAGCGTTTGTATGAAATCCACGGCGGTCAGGATCAAGACTCCAACGACCACGACGGACAGATCGAAGAAGGGAACGGTATAGATGATGTAGACGAGAAAGCTGGCGAAAACCATGTAGGCAATGAATGCATAGATCACATCCTCGGACTGGCGAAGACGTGAAAGCAAAAAGATAGCGAAAGTCGTCCCACCGATGATGAGATAAAAGTGCATCTCGATGAACTTCATTAACTCTTGCATGGTCAAGTATCCTTCATCAGCCCAACAGTGCCCTGCACTCTATTCAGGCTTCTCATTGTCTGTTACCGCCGCATCCACGGTCTTGGCGAGCCAGCGCGCGACGCGCAGCAATCGAGCGTCATCGCCCCTACTTGCAACCAGTTGCACGCCGAGCGGTAGTCCGTCGGGCCCTTGTAGCAACGGGAGCGTGATGCAGGGGAGGCCGCAGAACGTCCAAAGCGTAGAGAAGATTGGATCGCCGGTTTTGCCTAACCCATTCGGAGCCTGCCCTGGTGTTGCCGGCGTCAGGATGGCGTCAAAATTCTCAAACAGCTCATCCAGGCCATTTCGTAAAGCTTTGCGGCGATCCAGGCCTCGATTGTAATCCAAAGCCGTTACCTTATGCCCTTCCTCGATCATATCGCGAAGCGTTTGGGTAAGTTGGTCCCGGCCTTTCTCGTAGAAGGGGTTTAGGTTCTTGGCAAGGTCGGCGACCATGATCCGGCGATGGTGGAGATCCGCTTCACCGTAAGCGTCTCCCAGTTCCACCTGGACGCTGGTATCGCCCAACAAGGCAGCCAGTTCTTCGAAAGCCTCCTTGGTGTAGTCCTCGGCTCGATCCCAGAAAGGGGACGGCACGAAAGCTAGGCGTGGCGTTACGGGCGGCGCTTCACTCGCTACGCGCAGCAGAGGCGGCGGCGCTTGGGCCGTCATGGCCGGATCCGCGGCATCAAATTGCATCAAAGTCTGCCCGAGTAGTGCGCAATCCTCGACGCTTCTGCCAAAGACACCAACGGTGTCGAAATGTCCCGAACCGGGCAGCACGCCCTTACGGGAAATCAGACCGAAGGAAGGTTTGTAGCCGTAAACGCCGCAGTACGACGCTGGACGCACGACCGAACCGTTGGTTTGCGTGCCAATTGCCAGTGGTGCCATGTAGGCGGCCACTGCCGCTGCCGACCCGCTTGAAGAGCCGCCCGGCGTGTGGTCCGCGTTGTGCGGGTTCCGGGTTTTGCCCGGCCCAAACACCGCAAGCTCTGTGGATACGGTCTTACCTAGAACGATGGCACCGGCTGCTTTAAGAACGGAAACCAGGGTTGCGTCTTCAAACGGGCGCCGTCCAGATTGCAAGACAGTTCCGTTCTCGGTCGGTAAATCCCTGGTATCGATATTGTCCTTCAGTGCCACAGGCAGTCCATGCAGCGGTCCGAGGGGTAGTCCGTGTTGCTTGCGCTTATCCGCAGCCTCGGCTTGCCGCAACACGAAGCCTACATCGAGGTGTGCCCAAGCCTGTACATCCGGATCGACGGCTTGGATGCGGGCAAGATAGGCTTCCGCCAGTTCGGTAGCCTTGAGACTGCCTTCGCGAAGTTGCGCAGCAGCGTCACCGGCACTTAGACCCAGCAGGGCCTCTTTCGCCGAACTTTTGGCGCTTGAACCGATTGTCTTGCTCGTAGCACTGCTATTCTCAGTCATTGTGCGATCAGCCTCCGCCCGTCGAGTAGACAGTGTTGGGCAGCCAAAGCGCGATGCCTGGGAAAACATAAAGCAGAACCATACAAATCAGCACCAAAGCGAGATAGGGCATCACACCCTTGAATATATGAACCAGCTCTACGTGCGGCGGCGCGACACCTTTCAGGTAGTAAGCGGACATCGCCATGGGCGGGGTCAGGAACGACGTTTGAAGGTTAAGCGCGACAAGTATCCCGAAAAACAGCGGATCGATCTCAAAATAGTGGACCAGGGGCAGGAAGATCGGCACGAAAATAATAATAATCTCCGACCACTCCAGCGGCCAACCAAGCAGGAAGATGATGATCTGGGCAATAATTAGAAAGAAGATCGGAGACAGATCCAGCCCGATCACGAACTCCTGGATGAGCTTGTCGCCGCCAAGAACCGAGAACACGGAAGAGAACAGCCAGGAACCGACGAACATCCAGCACACCATCGCGGACGTTCTCACCGTCAGGTATACCGACTCTCTCAGTCTTTCCCAAGTCAACGCCCGATAAGCAAAGGCAAGGATCAGGCCGCCCAAGGCACCAGCCGCCGCCGCCTCCGACGGCGACGCCCATCCAAAGAGGATCGCACCGAGAACCGAAAGGATCAGAAGTGCCAAAGGCACGAAGGAGGTGAGCATCAACCAGAGAATCTGCTTCTTATCCACGCCTTCGACGTCCTCATCGGAGAGGCGAGGCGCAAGCTTGGGGTTCAACCAGGCACGCGTCACGACATAGATCATGTACATGCCTGCAAGCAGGAACCCTGGGAAGATGGCACCAGCGTATAGCTGGACGATGGAGACGCCTGATGCAGCGGCATAAACGATCAACATGATCGAGGGTGGGATCAAGATGCCTAGGCAACCACCGGCGCAGATCACGCCTGCCGCAAAAGAGGTGTCGTACTTGGCCTTGAGCATGGCCGGAAATGCCAGCAAACCCATCAGCGTCACAACAGCACCGATGATGCCGGTCGCCGTTGCAAAGAGCGCACAGGTCGCCAAGGCCGCGACGGCCATGGAGCCGGGCATCGAACGGGCGGCGACCTGGATGGAATAAAAGAGGCGGGCAACGATGTTGGCCCGCTCGACCACATATCCCATAAACAAGAACAGCGGTATCGCCGTTAGTACGTCACTCGACATGACCTCATAGGTTTTCGAGGTGATGAGGAAAGAGAGGCGTCCCACGACGCCAGGATCGAGTATGGATGACATGTAGGAGGGATCGTAAAACGCATAAACGCCGAATAGGACGCCCATACCCATGAGGGTAAAACAAATGGGAAACCCGAGCAAAATGACCAGGATGAACATGGCCAACATCATTACCGCGACTTGGGGGTCGGTCATTGCGGCTTACCTCCCGATGCGGCGTCACCGGTTATCTCTGGGCCGCCTGTGCTGACAAGAACCACGTCTTCATGCTGGTGCAGCAGCATGGTTTCCATTTCCTCCACATCATGAAGCCGATCGGGCCACGCGCCGTCCTTGATGCAAATGATGCAGCGTAGGACCTCCGCGATACCTTGCATAAACAGCAGGACCGCCGCGATTGGGATGATTGATTTGAACTGTGCGATAGGGACACCGGCAGGGCTGTTAATCGACACCTCGCCTGTACCCATGTTGAAACCCCAGGATTGTGCGGCGTACTGTGCGCCGACGATGATCATTGCGATAATGCCAGGGAAAAACAGTACGAAATAAAGCGTTATCTCGATGATGGCCTGAACTCTGGGCTTCAGGAGTCTGAAAATAACATCGCCGCGAACGTGGCCGTTCCGAGACAACGTGTAGGCGCCCGCCATCAAAAACAGCGCCCCGTACATGATGTAACTCAGATCAAATGCCCAGGCCGTTGGGGCTCGGAAGAGCTTCCGAACAATAATCTCGTAGCTTACGCCCAAGGTCATTACCAAGACACACCAAGCGAATGCCTTGCCTGTCCAGGCGCTGAATTTGTCGATTGAGAAAAGGAAATCACGCATGCGGTCCCATCCGTTCGCGTTGTCGGGTGGTGTTCGTAATGCGCCGCTTCTGGCTAAGCTTTGGAGCGTTCCAACGACAATCCAGAATACGAGCATTCACGGGTGCTTAAGGGCGGCACCGGAGCGCCGCCCTATCAGCGTTATGCGATTTAGCTCATTACTCCAGGATCAGAAGTTAATCTCACCCGGGAAGTAATGTTTGAAGGCCAGCTTATAGTCTGCTGAGTTGATCAGATCGTAGAAGGCGACCCGATGTGACCATTCGCGCTGGGAGTCCACAACTTTCTTGAAGAAAGCGTCCTTGTTCAATTCTTCAAGAACCTTATCCCAAGACGCTAGCTGTGCCGCCATCACGGAATCCGGCGTGCGGTGCACCTTGACACCAGCCTCGTTGATCAGCTTTTGCAGATCGTTCGAGTAGTTATCCATGGCCGTTGCATAGTTTGAGGTGTTGGCTGCTTCAGCCGAATACTCAAGAATTTTCTGGTGCTCTTCCGGCAGAGATTCAAAGCGTGCCTTGTTGAAGATGATTTCGAAGAATTCTGCAGCCTGGTGGTAAGAACCCATCATGTAGATCTTCGAAACGTCCTGAGCGCCAAACCGGCTATCGGAAGTCGGGTTGTTGTACTCAAAGGCCTCGATAACGCCGCGCTCCAGGGCTGGCACGATTTCACCGCCCGGCAACTGAGTCACCTGCAGGCCCATACCCTGCATGATGTCCGTAGCCAAGCCCACGGTACGATACTTGAGGCCTTGGAGATCGTCTGCGCTCTTGATTTCCTTCTTGAACCAACCAAGCGGCTGAGTCGGCATCGGCATGCAGAAGAACCCAACAAGGTTCAAGCCGAGGATATCCTGCACCAGCTCTCTGTATAGCTCTTTACCGCCGCCCTTGTGAATCCAGGCCAGAATTTGCGAGGCGCTGGCGCCGAACACAGGACCGGTTCCAAAAAGGGACGCTGCTTTATGCTTGCCGTACCAGTAAGCGGTAACTTGGTGCCCGCCATCCAGAACACCATTATGAACGGCGTCTTGGACCTGGAACGCGGCCACAACCGCACCGGATACAAGGTATTCGATCTTAAGGCGACCACCGGCCATATCCTCGACGCGCTTAACGTATTCTTGCGCCATTTCATTGAAAATATCCGCCGCACCCCAGGCACCTTGCATGCGCAACGTTACGGTCTGAGCCCGTGAAACCTGCGGAAATGCGATGCTGGCGGCAGCGGCTGCACCGGCAACGCCAGCGCCCTTTAGAAACTTACGACGATCTGGCGTTTGAGCCTTTTCTTCTGAAACCTTAACCTTCTTTTCGGAAACCTTTGTCATGCTTTCCTCCCGAAATGCGTGCGTTAAGAGCCAGCCCGTTCTTTTTTTGCTCAGTGACGGGTCACAACTCTGCTTACAGAAAAACAGCGTAGGGGGTGGTTTCTAGGACTGCAAGTCAAAGTACATGGTATAAATCGAAAGTGATGATTATTGCAGGGGCGAAATAACCTTCCATCCAATCGCAGACTGCAGATATTTGCGTTCTTGTGCTGTGGCAAAAAAGCAACAATTCTAATAATTGAATTGATGCGGGCTATTAGCTGTTACCCAATAGATGATGAAAAACCTTGGAAAATGGCGAAATCATTTAACAGCTGTTCTGGACAAGATGACCAGTCGCGCGTGATGTATTTGTCATAATTTTCCTGTAGAAACATGAAGATACCGGCATCAATGCTAAGCACCGGTGTGCGTCGTTAAAACGCAAAATTTGTTCGGAAATATCCTTCGTATGCCGGGACATAGACGGAATTATCGCTAGTCGTAGGTCTTCGTTAATCGCTTGATACAAAAATCAGCGCTATGTATCGTTTTGTAAGGTTCTGGCAACCTAACAAGGGGAATGAGACGTGAAAAAGCAATTTTACAGGGTATCTGCCGCAGCCGTAGCGTTGCTCGTGGGTATGGGAGCAACCGGCGCGCAGAGTGCAACGCTGAGTGAGGCGATTGCTCAGGCATTGGGTTTTAATCCACGCATTAAAGCAGCAGACAGCAACCGGGAGGCAGTCAATTACGAGTTGCGTCAATCCCGTTCATTCTATCTGCCACAGGTTGATGCGACCGCGGGCATAGGTGTCGCGTCGATCAACGATTCGATCACCCGGAGTTCCGGAACAGACGACTACAGCACGATGCAGCCGGAGGAATACGGCATTATTCTCCAGCAGCGTTTGTTCGATGGCTTCGAGACCGACAGCCTAGTCGCTCGCGATAAAGCACGGTTCAAGGCGGCCAGCCGCAGAGTCTATGAGACTTCGGAATTTTTGGCGCTGGATGTGACTGAATCCTACCTCAACGTCGTCCGTGCACAGAACTTGCTGGCTTTGGCCGAGGAGAACGCTCGGATTCACGAGGCAATCCTCGATTCCTTGCGCCAGCGGGGCAGTGGCGGCGTAGGCAATCGTGCCGACATCGACCAGACGGAAGCGCGTTTGTTGCGCGCCCGTTCCGTCGTCGAGGACACGGAGAACAGCCTTCAGGATGCTCGCGCCTCCTATACGGCGCTCGTCGGTGAGCTGCCACCTGCGCTTGATGCCCCGGGCTGTCCGACCGGCAGCATACCCCCGGGTGAAGCCGAAACGTTGGCTCAATTAATTGCCCAGAACCCGACATTGAGGGCTTTGGATGCCGACGTGGAGGCCAACGACGCCCGTGTCGACCTTTCTGAGTCACCGCTTTATCCACGGTTGTCGGTTGAGGCGAGTTCAACCTACCGCGACGACCAAGACGGTGCGGAGACCTGGGAATGGGATAATCGCGTCATGCTGATGATGCGCTGGAATCTTTACAGCGGCGGCCGTGATGCGGCTGGTAAGCGTGAAGCGGTGGCGCGTCTTGGACAATCGAAGTTCGAACGCAGCGTCGCGTTGCTGCAGGCTGAGGAAGAGACCCGGCAATCGTGGAACGCGCTGCGTGCATCGCAACGCCGCACCGGACTGTTGACTGACGCCGTTGGCTCGTCGCGGGCAACCCGTGATGCCTACCGTGAGCAGTTCCGCGTCGGCAATCGAACGCTCCTTGATGTGCTGGATGCGGAAAACGAAGTCTTCGTGGTCAGCAGCGAGTTGGTGGATTCACAAACGGTTGAGTGTTTCCAGCAGTATCGTATCCTTGCGCTGACGGGTGGTTTGCTCAGGTCGGTCGATGTTGCCGCGCCGGCGACGACCGATGAAACGCCACCTTCGTTTGAAGACACTATCTTAGTTGAGTAGTCGAAAGGCAGGTCCTATTGGCTGACCAGGCGAGCAATTCCCTGGATTTGTTTGGAGGCGAGGCGCCGGATGCGAATGCACCGGCGCCTGCCGACACTTGGGTGCTGGACCTTGGCGACCTAATTGCTGACGCCCAAGGTGAGATCGTTGTAGCGGAAACCGCGGGAGCGCATCTTACCATCACCGCCAGCGCGTCCATTTCGGCGACAGGCTTGGCTGAAGCGCATACGACGAGCGCCGGTTTCGATGTCGATGGCTACAATTTTGTCCGTTTCGACAACGGAATTACACTTTATTACGAAGATGGGATGGATCTGTCCCTTCTCGCTCAACACGGGACAACTGGCTGAGATAGCATTCTCCCGCCTAGTCCCTAATTTCCCCTAAGTCAATGTTCGTGGTTGCGGATCATGCGCCGAGCGCTGGGACACGCGCGGCCGCTTTTGGCGGTGCAAACCAGGCAATGTAATTCGGCGGCGCTTCCGCCCGACGCTGCAAGCGGATGAAACTGATTTCCGTTGCGGTCAATTTGCCTGGCAGAAGCACAAGCGCCTGGCGGACCGAAAGTTCCGTCTGGCCGGACACCAAGCCATCCCAGAAGCGGGCGAAGGATTGGCCCATTTGCAGCCGTAGCAATGACCCCAGATCTGCGCCGACCAACGTCCTTCGTTCGCGTCCTAACCAATTCAGAACAGATGCGTTGCAGTCTAGAATCGTTGCCTGCGCCGAAAGAAGAACGCCGGGGCAGGGGGTCAGGTGAAATACGTGAAGAACCTCGGATGACGGCACCTCTTTCTTGCTGGCTTTCTTGAGCGAACTTCCCTCCATACTGCCGAATGCAAGGCGGGCCAGACAGTCGAGCATGCAAACCCCTCTGAGGTAAGCAGTCAGATTGCCGCTCACATAATCCCGGCTCATACGGCCAATGAGCGGACCAAGTTGCCGCTTCTCGATCTTTGCCACTTCTTCGAGGTACTCCCAAAAAACTTCTTCCAGACGAATGGAGGTCCGCTTTTTCCTGAACTGTAACGTCCGCGTGCGCGTCGTTAAGGCGCGGACCGGGGCACGCTGCGGTGCTGCGTGAGGAAACGCGCCCCTGTCCGGGGGAGCTGCATTGGGAGGCATTGTCACAGAGTTAGCCATATCAGTCCGATCGATAAAATTCATTTAAACAAGCATAATATATTATGTCGCATTTAGTAAACAAAGTATTGTCCGCCTTCCGATTCCACGTCAAAGTGTCGTGGAATACAAATTAAGACGGTGGGAGAGGTGCGCGCAGCGCGCCCGAAACGGGAGATAAGAAGATGTCGGAAAAGTTGACACAGATCGCTCAGAGTGAAACGGCCCTCATATTGACGCCGCCAGCTGCTGGAGAGGTCATTCGGGTTGAGCTCTCGGATCAACCGTTGCAGTTCAATTTCAATATCGATCAAGCGACTTTTTCGATCGAAGGCAACGACCTTGTGATTACTTTTGCCAATGGCGGTATGATCATTGTCGAGGACTATGTGGTCGACGCGCCTTTAGGCGTCGGTTCAATCATTCTTGCTGATGGCACGGAACTGGTTCCCGCAGAAGTCGGCGCCCGGCTTGAAACGGCGCAGACGATTGAGCAACCGGCGGCTGGTGAGACCATCAGTCTTCTCGTCGAACCAAACCAGGCTTTCGTCTTCAACTTCGACCCGGCTTCCGCAACGATTCAGATTGATGGCGATAACCTGATTTTGGTGTTTGCCGATGGCGGCCAGATCGTATTGGAGAATTATTTCGCGCCGACTCCCGGCAGCGAGTTTACGCCTTTCACGCTTCTCGCGGACGGTAGCCCGCTGTCTGGCGATCTTATCGCGGCGCTGGCAATTCAGCCTGCTGCCGGACCGGCCGCGCCGACGGATCTGACGACACCGCAGCCGAGTGATAACCCACAGGGCGGCGGCGGCGAATTCGAAACCCCCGGAACGACGTTGTTGGCGGGTGAGAATCCGTTGAATTTGTTGGGCCCGGAGCATGAGGACCAGGGCGTTCCGCCTTTGCCCATCGACGACCAGCTTCCGCTGCCTGAGGAAGAGCCGCCGGTCAACTTGCCGCCCGATGCTATCGATAACGACTACGTGGCGGACGAAGACAATCCCATCAACGGCAACATCGTGACCGACGAGACCGGTGACGGTGTCGACAGCGATCCTGAGAGCGATCCTCTTACTGTGATCGCGGTTAATGGCAGTGGCGGTAACGTCGGCTCGCAGATCGCGCTGGGTAATGGCCTGCTGACGGTGAACGCCGACGGCACCTACAGCTTTGACCCGAACGGCGGCTACGAGAGCCTGGGCGTGGGTGAGTCGACCAGCGAGAGCTTCACCTACACGATCAGCGACGGCAACGGCGGCACGGACACGGCGACGGTGACCATCGTCATCAACGGCGTGAACGACGCCCCGGACGCCATCGACAACGACTACTCCACCGATGAGGATACGCCGGTGGGTGGCAACATCGTGACCGACGAGACCGGTGACGGCGTTGATAGCGATCCGGACGGCGACACCTTGACGGTGATCGCTGTTGACGGTGACGGCGGTAACGTCGACACGCAGATCGCGCTGGGCAATGGCCTGCTGACGGTAAACGCCAACGGCACCTACAGCTTTGACCCGAACGGCGGCTACGAGAGCCTGGGCGTGGGTGAGTCGACGAGCGAGAGCTTCACCTACACGATCAGCGACGGCAACGGCGGCACGGACACGGCGACGGTGACCATCGTCATCAACGGCGTGAACGATGCACCCGATGCCATCGACAACGACTACTCCACCGATGAGGATACGCCGGTGGGTGGCAACATCGTGACCGACGAGACCGGTGACGGCGTTGATAGCGATCCGGACGGCGACACCTTGACGGTGATCGCTGTTGACGGTGACGGCGGTAACGTCGACACGCAGATCGCGCTGGGCAATGGCCTGCTGACGGTAAACGCCAACGGCACCTACAGCTTTGACCCGAACGGCGGCTACGAGAGCCTGGGCGTGGGTGAGTCGACCAGCGAGAGCTTCACCTACACGATCAGCGACGGCAACGGCGGCACGGACACGGCGACGGTGACCATCGTCATCAACGGCGTGAACGATGCACCCGATGCCATCGACAACGACTACTCGACGGATAGTGAGAGCTCGGTCAACGGCAACATCGTGTCCGACGAGACCGGCGATGGCGTGGACAGCGATCCGGACGGCGACACCTTGACGGTGATTTCGGTCGATGGTGACGGCGGCAACGTCGACACGCAGATCGCGCTGGGCAATGGCCTGCTGACGGTGAACGCCGATGGCAGCTACACCTTCGACCCGAATGGCGGTTATGAGAGCCTGGGTGCTGGTGAGTCGACCAGCGAGAGCTTCACCTACACGATCAGCGACGGCAACGGCGGCACGGACACGGCGACGGTGACCATCGTCATCAACGGCGTGAATGACGCACCCGATGCCATCGACAACGATTACACCACCGATGAAGACACCCCGGTCAACGGCAACATCGTGACCGACGAGACCGGTGACGGCGTTGACAGCGATCCGGACGGCGACACCTTGACGGTGATCGCGGTTGACGGTGACGGCGGCAACGTCGATACGCAGATTGCGTTGGGCAATGGCCTGCTGACGGTAAACGCCAACGGCACCTACAGCTTTGACCCGAACGGCGGCTACGAGAGCCTTGGCGTGGGTGAGTCGACGAGCGAGAGCTTCACCTACACGATCAGCGACGGCAACGGCGGCACGGACACGGCGACGGTGACCATCGTCATCAACGGCGTGAATGACGGTCCGTCCATTTCCGCAACGGCGACCGCAGTCGTCTCGGAAGAGGGATTGCCCGGCGGTATTCCGGACACGGTCGGCACGGACGATACGACCGACTCAATCACGGCCAACGGTTCCTTTACCGTTAGCGACCCGGATGGCGATGCCTTGACAGTCGTCTTCAACAGCGCGCCGGCAGACGGTTTCTTGACGGTCGATGGCGCGGATATAAACTGGAGCGGCGTCGGCACGCAGACTTTGACCGGCACCGGCGGCGGCACGACGATCACCCTAACGATCGACAATACCGGCGCATATACGGTGGCGATTGACGGTCCGGTGGATCACGCAAATGGTGCGATCGAAGACGACCTCGACTTCAACGTCGGCGTGCTGGTTTCCGATGGCAACGGCGGCAGTGCGACCGGTACCCTGACGGTGACCATCGAAGACGATAGCCCGATTGCTGGGGTCGACTTCCTGTTGGTTAGCAATTCGCTTGGCACCAGCAACGGCGACATGATGCCGGAGTTTGGTGCCGACGGCGGGACCGTAACAGGTGTGTCGGCCGACAATCTACCGGACGGCTTCTCGATCTCCTCTCAATCCACGGATGGCGGCGGCGTTATCACGACAGTGATTAGCAACGCCGACAATACTGCCTCGTTCGAGTTGGTCATGAATCCGGACGGCACATACACCTTCGAGGTTCTGGACGCCTTGGATCCGAATAGCATCGAACAGACACTGACGGGCCTGACGGCCGGGGGTCCGGTGCCTTCCTTGGTTTTGAACGTTGGTGGGCCGGAGACCGGAATTGTCGCGACCTTCACCTCGCCGAGTGGCGGTGGAATTAACTCCTCCACCAACGGTATGGGTGTAGCGAACAACACCGTTTCCGGCACTGAAAGCATCCAGATTGCATTCAATCAGTCGATTTCGGCGATTACCTTGGATGTCCAGAAGCTCTCAACGGGTGAGCAGTTTGAGTTTGAACTGCATCTGGATGATCCGGTGAACACGGTACTGACCGGTACTTTCACCGCGCCTGGTGGATTTGGTGAAGGCGATACCATTCCGGACGTCGATCTGATCGCCGCAGGTGGTTTCTCCGCCGGTCAACTCGCATTGATTGAGCAGTACGGTTTCTCGACAGTGATCATCGAGGCCAACAACACCGGTGACTTCCGCTTATTGTCAATGGAGATCACCGAAACCGAATTGCCGACTGACGTGGTCTTCAACTTCGAGGTGCAACTCACCGATGCCGACGGCGACACTGCTATCTCGCACCTGACCATCGATGTCGATGGCAATGGTGACGGCGTAGCCGATATCAACGGCACTTCTGGGAATGACCATCTTGTTGGCGGCAGCCTCGCCGATCTCCTAATTGGTTTCGAGGGTGGTGATACCTTCTATGGCCAGGGTGGCGACGACGAGATCACTCTCGGTGTCGATGCCTCGACCAATGACAATGCCTCCGATACCGTGGTGATCGGCGTTGGTGACGGGGTCGATACGATCTACGGCTTCGATGTCAGCGACCCAGCCGGCACCGGCGACTTCCTTGATGTCTCCGAGCTCTTCACCGATCCGGCAGGCTTTGTCAGCTTCGACGGCAGTGCCGATGTCAACGGTGACGCAATCAATGACTACGTGGTCAGCGTCAGCGCCGACGGCGGGCCGGCTGTGCAGGTGGCCATCCTCGATGGCGCAAGCCTCTTCAATGAGACGGGTAATGCTGCTGCGGATCTGGCCGACAACGTCAGCGCGAATTCGCTGGTATAAGGTTCTTTCCTCGCCCTCGGCAGGTCAGCCAAGGGTTCAAGTCGAGAAGGCCGGTTTTCCCAATAGGGGAGCCGGCCTTTTTCGCGATCAGGGGTGACGGGCGTCAGGAAAGACTGTGCCGCAGAGATCGTACAAGAAGAAAAAGAAAAGGCCCCGAATTTGGGGCCTTTTTACTTGGTGGCAATCTTTAGGTGCGTTAGTTGACTTGCTTCATACGCTCATAGGACTTGCGACGCCATTCGGCATCGTCAGCTATGTCTTTCAAGGTTACCTTTTCCTCAGTTTGCTTACCCTGCTCCAGAACCAAAGGCGCCTTCGCGGGTGCAGGGGCGGTAACTGCTTCTCTATCATTGTTAGCAGGCCCAGAGCATCCCCAAAGGAATATGCTTCCTGCAATCAACACTGACTTACACGTCATCTGCACATCTCCCTGTGCATATTTTCGTATTTGAATGTATATTACAGTTGATTATTAATCATTTATCAAGTGTTTCTAATCATCTTTAGAAAGAAAAATATTTAAATAAATTGAATCATACGATGCCTAAGATTTACTATCTTGGGCTCGGAAAGTGAGATTTGGAGATAAGGGGCGGAAGCGTGCGAACTGGACGACTGGGATTCCAGAAGTTGGTGTTGGCCACCGAGCTTGCCGTGATTCTTGGCGGTCTTCTCGCTTTTGGAATTGGTCACTCTTGGATAGAGCAGCCGGAACTGGGGGATGCCCTGGATGAAATCGGAACTCTCGCGAGCGGCCTGGCCGATGAGGGAGGCCGCTTGCTGAAAGAGCTGACGGCTGACGGTGATGATGCGGCGAATTAAGCAGGCGCCTCGACTGCAAAATGACACGTTACGCTGTAACTTGATGTGAGAGAGATGGAACATTCCGTATGGATCAGGCCGACGTATTGAAAGCTATTGGGGCAGATGCTGATAGGAATGTAGCCGGCCAAAGCGCCGATAGTCCGGTCATGAGTGCCGGCATCGCTCTTTCCAAGCTTGCCGGTCGGCCGGTTTCGCCCTTGCAATTGCGTCATCATATGGGTGAGCGCAACGATTTGGAGAGCTTGGGCCGCAGCCTCAAGGCCATTGGGTTGCCTGCGAGCATCTCGCGGGCCCGCAAGCTTCAAGCGATAGCGCCTAGGCACTTTCCTTGTTTACTCGAACAGCAAGACGGCAAGGCTTCGGTTCTCCTGCGTTTCATTACCCGCACACGGGTTCAAATTTGGAATCCAGAATCGCGAATGGCCGAGGTTGTCGAATGTGACGAACTTGCCAAGTCGTTTACCGGCCGCTTTCTGGTGGTCGGTGGAGCAGGCGAGGCGGGTAACCGTTTTGAACTGGCGGCATCGGCCAGCCGCCGTGGCTGGTTCTGGCAAACTCTCAGATCATTCTGGCCGGTTTACGGCCACGTCATTATCGTCTCTTTCCTAATCAATTGCTTCGCACTGTCGATCCCGCTTTTCGTTATGAACGTTTATGATCGGGTCGTGCCAAACCAAGCTATTGCGAGCTTATGGGCGCTTGCAATAGGCGTCATTCTGGCGTTGTCATTCGATTTCCTGTTCCGCAATTTGCGCAGTTATTTCATCGATCACGCAGGGCGCACGGCCGATAGCGTGATTGGATCCCGTCTAATGGGACAGCTCTTATCGCTGCGGCTGAAAGAGCGCCTCGGACAGGTCGGAACTTTCGCCAACTCCTTGCGGGAATACGAGAACATCCGCGAGTTCTTCTCCTCCAGCACGATCAGCGTGCTGGTCGACCTGCCATTCGTGCTGTTGTTCATTCTGGTTATATATCTGATCTCGGGTCCCTTGGCTTTCGTGCCTTTGGCGGCACTTCCTTTGGTTCTGTTGTTCTCGCTTTTACTCCGGATCCCGATGCGCAGGTTGACGGAGCGGAACCTGCAGGACGCCGGCACGCAGCACGGCGTCATTGTCGAGGTGACGGCCGGGTTGGAGACCATTAAGTCGAGCGGCGCCGAAAGCCTGTTCATGGATCGTTGGGATCGTGCCATCGAACGAAGCTCCGAGACCTCGCGGCAACTACGTTTCTACTACACTGTTTCAACGGCCTTTACGCAGTTTTCGGTGCAGATGGCGACGGTTGTCATCATCGTCTGGGGCGTCTATCTGATCAAAGACAATCAAGTCTCCGTCGGTGCTCTGGTCGCCGCTACCATTCTGACCGGTCGTTCGCTGGCCCCGCTTGGAATGATGTCGAACATGCTGTTGCGGCTTCAGCAGTCTTTGTCTTCCTTGAAGCGGCTGAATGCCTTCATGAAGTTGGAATTCGAAGATTACGGCGCCGGGCGCCTTTCATCGATCCTGGAAGAAGGCGGGTTGGACATGCGCCAGGTCGTCTTCAGTTATCCCGACGCCAAGCGTCAGGCGCTCAATGGCGTGAGTTGCCGCATCCGCCCGGGCGAGAAGGTCGCAATATTGGGGCGCATTGGTTCAGGCAAGAGTACGGTTGCTCGGATGATGGTCGGCCTCTATGACCCCGAAGAGGGCAGCATCTCGCTCAACGGCATCGATCTGGCGCAGTACAACCCCTCGGACTTACGGCGCTATGTCGGCTATGTCGGGCAGGAGAATTTTCTCTTCTCCGGATCGATCAGAGAAAACATTGGGATTGGCGCACCGCTTGCAGATGAGGAAGCGATCCATCGAGCGGCGGATGTCTCCGGTGTATCCGAGTTTGTGCGGCAGTTCCCTGACGGTTACGAAACCCCGGTGGGCGAGCGCGGCGCCTCCTTGTCCGGCGGACAACGGCAAACGATTGCGCTAGCGAGGGCACTGGTGCTCGATCCGTCGATTCTCATACTCGATGAACCGACGAGCCAAATGGATCAAGGTTCGGAGGCTCGGTTGCGTGAGCGGCTGACCGAGTACACCAAGGACAAGACACTTATCATCATAACCCATCGCACTTCGTTGCTTTCACTGGTGGACAGACTGATCGTCATCGACGCGGGTCGTATCGTGGCGGACGGACCGAAAGAAAAGGTTTTACAAGACCTGAACCAGGGAAAAGTGAAGGCGGCGGAGTAGGGAAGCCAAAGTATGACACGCGGGCATGAAGCCGACGAATTGATCGACCTAGCCTTGATGGAGGAGCGCGCCGCCCGCTCGGGAAGCCGCTTTGCCTACATCCTGAGTCTGCTGACGGTTGCAGCGCTGGTTACATTCTTTGTTTGGGCGGATAGGGCCGTTCTCGAAGAGGTCACGCGGGGTACTGCGACGGTTATTCCTTCGAGCCGCACCCAAGTGATCCAAAATCTCGAAGGCGGCATTATCGACGGACTACACGTGTCGGAAGGCGATATCGTGTCACCCGGCGATCTGTTGGTGACGATACGTAACGAGATAGCGCAGAGCGCCTTTGCCAATGCGTACACGCGATACTACAGCCTACTTGCTTCCACGGCGCGGCTGGAGGCTGAGGTGTCGGGTAAGGAAGCACCCACTTTTCCCAAAGAGGTAATTGCCGAGGCACCGGAGATGGTTGCCCAGGAACTGCGTCTCTTCAACGCCCGTCAGGATCAGTTGAACGCGGGCCTGCAAGTGCTGCAAACAGCAGCTGACTCGGTGGATCGCGAGATCATTGAGTTGAAGGCCAGGCATGATGCCGTTACGGCGACCCTTTCGCCGGCCCGTCGTGAACTATCCATGCTGCGCCCACTCGCCAGCAGGGGAATCGTCTCACAAGTCGATGTGCTGAGGCTCGAGAAAGAAGTCGCCTCCCTGTCAGGAGAAGCGACGACCGTTGAGCGCTCCATCGAACGGGCCGAGAGCAATGCCAAAGAAGCGCGAGAAAGGGTGGTAGAAGCCGTTTTGGGCTTCAGGAGCGATGCCTTGGCCCAACTCAATGAGCAGCGTGTCGATTTGAAGTCTATTGCGTCTCAGATCAATGCTGAGCAGGACCGGGTACAGCGGACCGAGGTACGTGCACCCGTTCGTGGCACCATCAAGCAGCTCTATAAGACTACGCTGGGTGGCGTTGTTCGTCCTGGTGAGACGATCATGGAGATTGTTCCGCTCGACGATACTCTGTTGGTCGAGGCGGAAATCACGCCGAAGGATATCGCGTTCCTTCACCCCGAACAAAATGCGGCCGTCAAAATGACGGCGTATGATTTTTCCGTCTATGGCGGATTGGTTGGCACCGTAGAGCGAATCAGTGCCGACACGATTGTCGATCAGGAAGGTAGAAGTTTCTTTAAAGTCTATGTACGCACCAACAAGAACTACCTCGAGAAAGACGGCGAGGTCTTGCCAATAATACCGGGAATGACGGCTCAGGTGGATATCCTAACCGGCCGGAAGTCGGTCTTAGAGTACCTCAGCAATCCAATCGTGAATTGGAGAGAGGACGCATTACGGGAACGGTAAACCGATATAGCCAGCCACGACAAAACAAAATAGGCGCCATTTCGGCGCCTTTTTTCTAAATAACGTATAAAAATTTAATAAAATAAGACTACAGTTAGAGTATAAGTATATTATAAATCTAACTATTAACGGCGGTTTAACATCGTATTACTAAGGTTTATCTGCTTACGCCAATTGCGGCGTCTTCAGTACGAAGGGAAAGCAGATGAATTCCGACCCAATATTTCACCCCTTCACGAAACAATTTCTGAGAATTCCGTCTTTCTGCCTGGCGGTAATATTCCTTTTGGCCATGACGGTCGAAACCATGGCTGCTTCCAACTCGATCGCCGGCGCGGCATCCTTTCGACATGCTGCGCTAGGGAATCTCGTCAGCTTGTCGACGGATCTGGTGCCGAAATGGAGCCGGGTAAGAACGGACCTGAAATCGGTCGGGAGAGGACGCGTAGCGCTCGCTCGGTCGCAGCACACGCGCTCGTGGAGCCGATGGGGGCATCTCGTCGAGAGAAAGAAAGCCGTCACCCTTGGGGCGTTGGCAGTAGGTATTCATCGCCGACTGCAAAAGGTGGCGTATCGCGAAGATGGCGACGGTGATGTTTGGCAAACACCGGAGGAAACGCTAGCCGCAATGGCGGGCGACTGTGAAGACCAAGCAATCTTGGGTCTCTCGCTAGCTTTGGCCGCGGGAGTGCCACCTTCAGAAGTCGGCTTAGCCGTTGGTTATGACAAATACGGCCGGGCACACGCCATTCTCGCGATTTTCGATGGAGACCGCGTCCTTGCGGTCGATATCAACGAGCCGAAGGTGCAGGAAATCGAAGCGAGTGGGTTCCAGGCGCGCATGGTGACGTTTGTCGATCAGGTCTGGATCACGCGAAATTGACGAATTCGACCGGCGCCAGTGATCGGCTACTCTAAAATCGCTACGCAGTTATAAAAATTCTAATTTGGCGGCATTTTTTTTGATTGATTGTTCAATTTTCGTCCTGCACCTACTTTTATTCGATCGAAAGCTGATTTAAACTCGCACTCTCAAAAAGGCGAATTGCGTCCGGCAGTGTGCTGGCAAAGCATTTTGACCAATAAAAATGTCAGGGAGTGTCATCAGTGAAATATCTTGAAAAGCTAACGCAGCAACTTGCGCAGGGACGCATCGGTCGGCGCGAGTTTTTACAGGGTGCCACCGCACTAGGTGTGAGCGCGACAGTTGCTACCTCGATGGCCGGGAAAGCGCTTGCGGCTCCAAAGCGTGGCGGGCGTTTCCGCTATGGTGTGGCGCATGGCTCGACAACCAACCAGTTGGATCCGGCACTCTACCTCGACGGTTGGGATTTGGGGATGGACTACACCATCCATAACCACGTCGGTGAGATGAAGGCGGACGGCAGCCTCGTTCCAGAGGCGATCGAGTCCTGGGAGGCCTCGGACGACGCCCAGAAATGGGTCTTCAATATCCGCAAGGGAATGGAGTTCCACGACGGCAAGACCTTCGATGCCGATGATATGGTCGCGTCCATTGCCCACCACCGCGGGGAAGACAGTAAGTCGCCGGCAAAGTCGCTGCTTGAGCAGATTACTTCAATCAAGGCCGACGGCAAGAACCAGGTGGTTGTCGAACTTGCTGCTGGTAATGCCGACTTCCCCTTTGTTATGAGCGATTACCACATCGCCATGCTGCCGTCGAAGGATGGCGTCGCCGACGCTACGTCCGGTAACGGCCTTGGGCCCTATGTCCTCAAAGAGTTCGAGCCTGGCGTGCGCGCATCTTTCACGCGCAACCCGAACTATCACAAGTCAGATGCGGCCTATTTCGATGAGATCGAGATGCTGGCGATCATTGACGTAACGGCTCGCACCAACGCACTCACATCCGGTGAGGTGGATGCTATCGACCGCGTCGATCTTCAGACCGTTCATTTGCTGGGCCGAACGCCTGGCGTGAAGATCGAAGAAACGGTTGGGTTCAGGCACTATGTGTTCCCAATGCGTGCCGATACCGCGCCTTACGATGACAACAATGTACGGATGGCGTTGAAACATGCCATCAATCGTCAAGAGATCGTCGATAAGATTCTGCTGGGCCACGGCATCGCGGGTAACGATCACCCGATCTCCCCGTCACTGAAGTTCCATGCAGCCGATCTTGAGCCTCGTACCTATGATATCGACAAGGCAAAGTTCTATTTGAAGCAGGCCGGACTTTCGAACATCAAGGTCCAGCTCAGCGCTGCCGACGCAGCTTATGCGGGAGCCGTCGATGCCGCCGTGCTCTTCAAAGAGCATGCCGCGCCGGCCGGCATCGATATCGAGGTTATTCGCGAACCCAACGACGGATACTGGTCCAACGTTTGGATGAACAAGCCCTTCTGCGCATCTTATTGGGGCGGACGTCCGACGGTCGACTTCATGTTCAGCACCGCTTATGCCGCCGAAGCACCTTGGAATGATAGCTTCTGGAAGCATGATCGCTTCAACGATCTGCTGATCAAGGCGCGTGCTGAGATCGACGACAAGAAGCGTGGCGAGATGTACTTCGAGATGCAGAAGATTCTGCGTGACGAAGGCAGTGTCATCGTCCCGATGTTTGCGAACTATGTCTTCGCTGTATCCGACAAGCTCGGATACAACAAGATGGCGGGTAACTTCGAGATGGATGGCTCGAAGTACGCCGAACGTTGGTGGTTCGCATAAGCATTCATCGAAGGGTATTCAGATGAATGCGTTGATCAAACTGGTGGCCCAGCGCTTGGCGCTGGGCCTCCTGATCCTCTTCATCGTATCCGCAGCCATTGCATTCGTGGTTGAGCTCCTGCCGGGTGATACCTGTCAGGAACTCATGGGGCAGGGGGCGACGCCGGATACCTTGCAAGTGTGCCGTCAAGAGATGGGGTTGGATAAACCACCTCATGAGCGTTACCTCAGTTGGCTGGGGGGTATGCTGACCGGCGATATGGGCAAAACGCTGTCGACCGGGCGAGAGATCTCCGAATTGATTGGCTCTCGTATTGGAAACACGCTGTTCCTTGCCGGGTTTGCGGCAATTATGGCGGTTCCGCTTTCCCTGATTCTCGGCATGTTGGCAGCGCTCTATCGAAACTCTCTTTTTGACAGAGCAATCAACGTTCTGACGCTATCGTCGATCTCTTTCCCGGAGTTCTTCGTGGCATACCTGTTGATTTATTTCTTTGCGAGTAAGTGGGGAATCTTTCCGGGTATCTCGAACGTCTCAAGTCCGGGCCTTAGCTTGGCAGAAAAGGTGTATCGCACCCTGCTGCCGGCCATCACCCTTACTTTGGTCGTAACGGCGCACATGATGCGCATGACACGTGCTTCCATCATCAACCTATTGGCCAGCAGTTACATCGAGATGGCACACCTGAAGGGGATCAAGCGCAGTCGCGTCATTTTCAAGCATGCCTTGCCCAACGCTTTGGCGCCGATCATCAACGTGGTGGCATTGAACCTGGCTTATCTCATCGTTGGCGTCGTGGTGGTCGAGGTTGTTTTCGTTTACCCCGGTCTGGGGCAATTGTTGGTAGACGCCGTTTCCAAGCGTGACATGCCCATGGTCCAGGCGGGCAGCATGATTTTTGCCGCGGTATATATCCTGCTGAACTTAACGGCGGATATCCTGGCCATCGTAACCAATCCACGCCTTCTGCACCCGAGATAAGGAGGCCTGGGAAATGTTCAGCACCATTTTAAAAGAGATCATCAAAGCCCCGCTGTCCGCCAAGTTTGGCCTCCTGATTATTCTTATTTACGGCTTCGTGGCGATTTTCGCGCCCGTCATAGCGCCTTATGGTGAGCGTGAAATCGTCGGGTCGCAGTTCATGCAATGGGAAGGAGACTTTGTTCTCGGGACCGACAACCTGGGCAGAGATATGCTGTCACGGGTAATCTACGGTGCCAGGAACACGGTCGGAATTGCGCTTGCCGCAACTGTTTTGACCTTTCTGATCGGTGGCTTGACCGGCATGTTGGCCGCAGCTCTTGGCGGTTGGTTCGACTTGGTATTTTCACGGATCGTCGATGCAATTATGGCGATCCCGACACTGATCTCTGCATTGATGCTGCTGACGGTGTTTGGCACGGCGATCCCGGTTCTGATCATTGTCATTGCCGTCCTTGATTCGACGCGCGTATTTCGTTTGGCGCGCGCCGTCGGCGTCAACATTACGGTTATGGAGTATGTTGAAGCCGCACGATTGCGCGGCGAAGGCTTGGTTTGGATTATTCGCCGCGAGTTGATACCAAACGCCATGGCGCCGCTGGTCGCGGAATTTGGTCTGCGCTTCTGTTTCGTCTTTCTCACAATCTCGGCCCTGTCGTTCCTCGGCTTGGGCATTCAGCCGCCGACGGCGGATTGGGGGTCGATGGTGCGCGAGACCGCAACGCTTATCTCCTTTGGCGACCCGACGCCTTTGATTCCGGCGGGTGCGATCGGCCTGTTGACGGTTGGTGTGAATTTTGTTGTCGATTGGTTCCTCCATAAAACCAGCGGACTGAAGGATTGATGCCGATGAGCGAGACAAAGGCAGCCGGTAGCGGTGGGAAAAAGGAGGTGCTACTGCGCATCCGTGGCCTTCGTATCGAGGGGCGGTCCGATGATACCTGGCACGAAATCGTCAAGGGCATCGATCTGACTTTGCACCGCGGTGAGGTCCTCGGTTTGATTGGTGAATCAGGCGCAGGAAAATCGACCATCGGTCTGGCGGCTATGGGCTTTGCCCGCGACGGCTGTCGAATCTCCGGTGGCGAGATCCTCTTCGATGGCGTCGATCTGGCAAAAATTACGCGGGAGGAAAAGAGACGGTATCGGGGATCGCGCATTGCCTATGTCGCGCAGTCCGCCGCGGCCGCGTTCAACCCGGCCCATCGCTTGATCGACCAGTATGCTGAGGCCCCGGTCCAACACGGAATCCGCACCAAGCCGGAGGCGGAGGAAGAAGCCATCGATCTTTATCATCGTTTGCGGCTTCCCGAGCCGGAGAGCATTGGTTTTCGCTATCCCCATCAGGTGTCGGGTGGGCAGTTACAGCGCGCGATGACGGCCATGGCGATGGCCTCGCGCCCAGACTTGATTATTTTTGATGAGCCGACGACTGCTCTTGATGTCACGACCCAGATCGAGGTGTTGGCCGCAATCAAGGATGTTGTCCGTCAGTTTAACACGGCGGCTATTTATATTACCCACGACCTTGCTGTGGTGGCTCAGATGGCCGACCGGATCATGGTCCTGCGTTATGGCGAACTGGTGGAAGAAAACGCCACCGGCGAGATGCTTGATGATCCACAGGAAGATTATACAAAATCGCTCTGGGCAGTGCGTACCTTCCGCAAGGAGAACCCTGCGGAATCGGAAGGCAAGGTGCCAATCGTCAAGGTGGAAAATATCTCGGCCTCCTATGGGCCGGTGCAGGTCCTCCGGAATGTAAGTTTTGAAGTACACCGTGGGCAAACGGTCGCCGTGGTCGGTGAGTCGGGCAGCGGGAAATCTACGACGGCGCGGGTAATTACAGGGCTCTTGCCGCCGGATGAGGGACGTATCCTCTTCAAGGGAACGGCCCTGCCGCCGCGTTACAAGCAGCGCAGTAAAGACCAACTACGTCATGTCCAGATGATCTATCAAAGCGCCGACACCGCCGTTAATCCGAAGCATCGGATACGCGATATCATTGGTCGGCCACTGGAGTTCTATCTCGGTCTGAAAGGCCGCAAGAAAGAGGAGCGCCTTCGCGAGCTTCTTTCCATGATTGAGCTAGAGCCGGGTGAGTACATTGATCGCTTGCCTGGCGAGCTGTCCGGTGGTCAGAAGCAACGGGTCTGCATTGCCCGTGCGTTAGCGGCCGAGCCTGAGTTGATTATCTGTGACGAGGTAACCTCCGCTTTGGACCAATTGGTTGCGGAGGGGATTTTGAGGCTCTTGGATCGGCTGCAATCCGAGTTCCATTTAGGGTACATGTTTATTACCCACGACCTTGCAACGGTTAAAGCCATCGCCGACGAGGTGGTGGTCATGTACCAGGGCGAGGTGGTCGAGGACGGTCCGAAGGAAGATATCTTCAAGCCGCCCCACCATGAGTACACGGAACTGCTGTTATCGTCGGTGCCGGAGATGGAAGTTGGATGGTTGGAACGTGTGCTTGAGGACCGGACCATGGAATCGGCCGGGAACTAAAGCGGACTTTCCTCGCTCAACCAGCGCAGCGCTTCCACCATTCGCTTGAAACTATCGGCGGCGCGCCAGCTCATGCCGCGTGCGCGCAGATACCCGTGAACGAGCTGCGTTTCCCGATGGAGTTTGGTCGGGACTCCGGCATCCTGTAGACGTTCCGCGTACAGGACTGCTTCGTCGCGCAGGGGGTCAATTTCGGCTGCAAAGAGCACCGCGCGCGGTAACCCTCCATAATCGGTTTCCGCGAGGGGTGCGAAAAATTTGTCGTCATACGGCGGTGGCCCGTCACTCCGCACCTCCTGGTAAAACTGCATATCCTGCGATGTGAGAAGCGGTGCCGCGGCTTCCTCGCGGTTGCTGGCTACAAGGGCCTCACCGCCCAGTGTGGGATAAATGAGCAGTTGCCCGGTTGCAGGCTGCTCACAGTCCCTGGCTGCAAGAGCAACAGCGGCCGCCAGATTTCCGCCTGCGCTGTCGCCGGCGACGATAACCGGGTTCTCTTGCCGTAGGGATAGATACGCGCCGAGGGCATCCTCGAAGGCGGCAGGGTGGCAATGTTCGGGTGCAAGGCGGTAATCCAGCGCGAACACGTTCATGCTTGCCGCCACGGCAAGTTCCGCGCAGATACTGTCATGGCTTTCGATGCCCCCCACAACAAATCCACCGCCGTGAAAGAACAGAAGGTGAGCCGTCGTTCTAACTGCATCCGGCTGATAATGCCGCGCCGGGCGATCTGCCAGTGTGAGGTCGTGCACCGTTAGACGGTCTGGTAGCGGCGCGCCAAAAGCAGCACAGAGCCTATCGTAAAGCGTCCGCTGTTGGTCAATGCTTAGGTTCGATCCGTCTTGCGGAAAGAAATCTTCCGATCTTTCCACGAACTGGCGGACTTCCGGATCTGTCAGGGCTGTGGCCATCAGAAAGTGTTCGTCGGTAGTTTCAGATAAGAAATGCCGTTGCTTTCCGGGTCTGGCAGCGCACCTGCACGCATATTGACTTGAACGGCGGGGAGAAGAAGGCGAGGCACAGCAAGGTTGGCGTCGCGCTCTGTCCTTGTACGGACGAAGTCCTGTTCCGTGACGCCGTCGCGCAGATGAACATTGCCCTCACGTTGCTTCGCCACGGTGGTTTCCCATGCGAAGACATCGCGGCCGGGTGCCTTGTAATCGTGTCCGACGAAAATTCGCGTTTGGGCAGGTAAGGCCAGGATCCGCTGAATGGATCGATAAAGCAGTCCGGCATCGCCGCCTGGAAAGTCACAGCGTGCGGTACCGAAATCTGGCATGAACAGAGTATCTCCGACGAAAATCGCATCCCCAATCAAGTAAGCCATGCATGAGGGTGTGTGCCCGGGCACGTGCAGTGCCTTTGCGGGCAGGGTGCCGAGTTGAAACGATTCGTCATCTTGAAACAAACGGTCGAACTGAGATCCATCCTTGGCGACCTCGGGCCCAAGGTTGAAGACCTCAGCGAAAGCAACCTGGACCGCTTTGATGTTGAAACCGATGCCGACGGGTGCACCAAGCCGTTCTTTAAGATACTGCCCCGCCGATAAATGATCGGCGTGCACATGTGTTTCCAGAATCAGGGACACGGAAAGAGCTTGTTGGTTGATGTGGGCGATGATCTTGTCTGCTGATTCATGTGATGTGCGACAGGATGCCGGATCGAAATCAAGCAGAGGATCAATCACGATGGCTTTCTTTGTTTCCGGATCACTAGCGATATAGCTAACAGTGTTGGTGGCGTTATCAAAAAACGCTTTCACGTCGGTCTTCATAATTTGGCCCCTGAACTGCTCTTGCCGCATACTCGATTGAATTTATGATAATGCCAGACAATAAATGCGAAAGTAGAGGCAGTCGATGACGCAGGCCGAGCGCAAAGATATAGGGATCTTTGATTATGTGATCGTGGGGGCCGGCTCGGCTGGCTGTGTCCTTGCGAATAGACTCTCCAAGGATCCAAAGAACTCTGTGTTGTTGCTCGAAGCCGGTGGGCGTGACAACTATTTCTGGATTCATGTCCCGATCGGTTATCTCTACACGCAGAACAATCCACGTACTGACTGGTGCTTTAAGACCGAACCCGAAGCGGGGCTCGGCGGTCGGTCGCTAAACTATCCACGGGGCCGGGTGCTCGGTGGCTGTTCATCCATCAACGGCATGCTCTATCTGCGCGGCCAGGCTCGAGACTATGACCTATGGCGGCAGATGGGTAACGAAGGCTGGGGTTGGAATGAGATTCTGCCGCTGTTCAAGCGCGCGGAGGACCAGTCCAGAGGCGCAGACGACGATCACGGGCAGGGCGGTGAGTGGCGGGTTGAAGAGATGCGGCTCACGTGGGAAATCCTTGATGCCTTTCGGGAGGCGGCAGCGGAGATAGGCATTCCCAAGACTGACGATTTCAACCGCGGCAACAACGAGGGTTGCGGTTACTTTCAGGTGAACCAGAAACGCGGTGTACGGTGGTCCGCAAGCAAGGGCTTCCTGCGCCCGGCAGCGAACCGCGAAAACCTGACGGTCATGACAAATGCCCAGGCACAAAATCTGCTGTTTGAAGGAAACCGGGCCACCGGGTTGAACTTCGAGCTAAAGGGTGCGCCGGTAAGCGTCAGGGCATCACAGGAGGTCATTCTCTGCGCGGGCGCGGTCGGCAGTCCGAACATTCTTGAGCTTTCGGGGATTGGTCAGGAGCAGAGGCTTCGGGACCTAGGTATCCCTGTTGTGTTGGACCTACCGGGAGTCGGCGAGAACCTGCAGGACCATCTACAAATTCGTTGCGTCTACAAGGTTAAGAACACGGTAACTTTGAACCAGCGCGCCAACAGCTTGTTCGGGCGTATCGGGATGGGCCTGGAATATCTCCTGTTCCGGCGCGGGCCCTTGACGATGGCGCCCAGCCAACTTGGCGCCTTTGCCAAGAGCGATCCAAGCTACGAAACGCCAAACCTCGAATTCCATGTGCAGCCGCTTTCACTGGATAAATTTGGCGACCCTCTGCACGAGTTTCCTGCATTTACGGCCTCGGTGTGCAATTTGAGGCCCGAAAGCCGTGGGTCCATTCACCTGAAAAGTCCTGATTATCGTGAGAAGCCGTCGATCCGCCCCAACTACCTGAGTCATGAGCGCGACCGCCAAGTTGCCGCAGACGCGATCCGATTGACTCGCAGGATTGCGGACGCCAAGGCCCTACAGGCCTTTGAGCCTGAGGAGCATTTGCCCGGTCCGGCAGTGGAGGGGGATGAGGCGTTGGCGCGCGCGGCCGGTGAGATCGGCACGACGATCTTTCATCCAGTCGGCACCTGCCGGATGGGACAGGATGACGCCGCGGTCGTCGATGAACGTTTGCGCGTGCGGGGAATTGCGGGACTGCGAATAGCCGATGCTTCGATTATGCCGACCATTACCTCCGGCAACACGAATTCACCGTCAATGGTCATCGCAGAGAAGGCAAGTGATCTGATCCGGGAAGACCGGCGGGATTAAGGTCGATGGCCTCGGCTGGCCTCTTCTATCGCCATGAGCCGGAGACTTCGGGTTCGGGCATCTAGAAGACCATTCTTCATACGAATCAGCAGTACAAGTACGAAGTACAGTTTGAAACCGAGTGCCATGACGAGTAAGGGCCAAAGCATCGATGGATCGATCGTAGGGCCGTCGAGGCGTAGGACGCTTGCCGGTTGGTGAAGCGTGTTCCACCATTCCACCGAAAACTTGATTACCGGCAGATTCACGACCCCGACAAGGGCCAGGATTGCCGCCGATCGCTGGCCGCGTTCCGAGTTCTCAAATGCGCTCAAAAGAGCCAGATGGCCCAGGTAGAGGAAGAACAGTACCAGGACCGAGGTCAAACGGCCGTCCCAAACCCACCAGGTACCCCACATAGGTTTACCCCACAGAGAACCGGTAACAAGTGCGAGGAAAGTAAAACAGGCTCCGATCGGAGAGGCTGCTTTCGCTGCTAGATGCGCCAGCGGGTGCCGCCACACAAGACCGACGAAACTTGATACGGCGACCACCAGGTAGATAAAAAGGGCCATCCAGGCCGACGGCACGTGGACAAACATGATCCGCACCGTCTCGCCTTGCTGGTAGTCCGGCGGCGCGACAAACAGTGATAGATAGAGTCCCAGAGCCAGTGTCAAAACGGTAGCTCCCACGATCCATGGCTGGAACCTGTCGGCGAGACGTCGAAACCGGGCCGGGTTGGCGAAGTGTTGCATGAAACCTCTCTAGCGCCGCGAATGGCCGGAGATATAACGCAGCTTGCCGCGCGGCAAAAGGCACGGATTCGTTATACAGCCTGGCAAACCGGGATACACAATGCTCAGTTGGATGTCGCGACGCGGGTCGCCTTGCCCGCCATGCCGCCGAAAAGGCCCGAGATCCTTTCACGCCATTCAGCAACTTCATCCTCGGGAGTCAGCAGTTCGAACGTCGAGCAACAGCGCGCCCACTGAAAAGCGCTAAATACGATGTAATCGCCAAAACCGGGCGATTCGCCACAGAGAAAGCTTTGTTCATGCAACGTCTTGCGAAGCGGGGTCAGAAGGTCATGGAAAGCGGGTAGCCTGGCGTCGCGGTCAGCGGTGACTTCTTCCAGTCGTTTCCCATATCTTTGCTCTCTGGATTGCCTGAAATACCCCTTATCCCTTTCATCCAGACAGTCGTGGATATCGGAAACGATCAATCGCGCCACTGCGGGGTACAAAACGGTTTCGGACCAAAACTTGAAGAAGTGGGTTATGCCCCGGCTGATATCGCATCCGAACAAGTTGGGGGAATCGGGATAGGTTTCCTCCAAGTAGCGGGCGATAGTCCAGGAATCATGAATCCAGGTATCCCCGTCGACAAGCACTGGAACGCGGCCCTGTCCTGACGGCTCCAGGCGGTGTTTCTCGGTAAAAAGCCAGGGTACGGTCTCAAACTCCAGGCCCTTATGCACCAGGGCCATGCGAATGCGCCAGCAATAGGGACTAAAGCGGAGGTCCGGGTCAGCACCGGCCAATTCGTAAAGTGTTAGCGGCATCTTCTTTAAATCTTTCCTGTCTCGTCGGCTAAATCTCAGTTCAAGGATATCCAATGTGCAGGGACATGACGAGCCGATAGCGCGAACAGGGTTTGTCTTTGAGATTTGCGTCATAGAGAGGGTAATCTGGGACTGCGAGTCCTTCAGACCAATTCACTCCGGAGATCCGACAGATGAAGATCAAAGCCGCCGTCCTTCACCAGATGGGGTTAGCGCGCCCCTACAGCCAATCACGTCCCCTGGTAATCGAGGAGCTTGATTTGGATGGACCCGGTGAAGGCGAGGTTCTGGTCCAGATCAAGGCCGCGGGACTTTGTCATTCCGACCTTTCGGTGATGGATGGCGCTCGTCCCCGACCGACTCCCATGGCTCTTGGACATGAAGCAGCCGGCATTGTCGCCGACGTCGGTAAAGGTGTGGACGATCTCAGGAAAGGCGATCACGTCGTGATGGTCTTCGTGCCTTCCTGCGGTCATTGTCTGCCTTGCGCCGAAGGGCGTCCGGCGCTTTGCGAACCTGCCGCAAAGGTGAACGGAGAAGGGGTGCTGCTTTCGGGGCAGCGACGCCTGAAGCTGAATGGCGAGCCGGTCAACCATCATATGGGTGTCTCCGCTTTTGCCGAGTACGCCGTGATGTCGCGGCGCTCACTGGTAAAGGTCGACCCGGATTTGCCATTGGAGCAGGCGGCGTTGTTTGGCTGTGCGGTCCTGACAGGAGTCGGCGCGGCGCTCAATACGGCAGGTGTGACGCCGGGAAGCAAGGTGGCCGTGATCGGTCTGGGTGGCGTCGGATTCAATGCGCTGCTTGGGTCGGTCTTGGTTGGCGCCGATCAGGTAGTGGCACTAGATCTCGTTGCCTCCAAGCTCGATCTTGCCCGGCAGCTTGGCGCCACAGACGCCTTTCTGGCAAATCAGGAGGACATAGTCGAGGCCGTCAAGGACGCGACCGGGGGAGGCGTGGACTTCGCGCTGGAAATGGCAGGGTCCGTTCCGGCGTTGGAACTCGCTTATAAGATCACCCGACGCGGCGGTACAACGGTGACCGCCGGTTTGGCGCATCCTTCAAAAATGATGCAACTCCAGCAGGTTTCTCTGGTTGGAGAGGAACGGACGCTAAAGGGTAGCTATATAGGGTCTTGTGTTCCGGTCAGGGATATTCCTCGCTACATCGGGTTGTTCCGCAAGGGGCGCCTGCCGATCGACCGTCTGATGAGCGAGAAGGTCGGATTCAACGAATTGAACGGTGCATTCGATAGGCTTGCCGAAGGCGCAACGGTGCGGCAGCTTCTGATTCCCTAGGATGCGCGGTCGCGGCCTGCTGCGAAGCCTTCGAGGAAGGTCTTGAGGTTATCGCCAAGGGCCGCGGTCAAATAGCCGCCTTCCTGCACTAAAACAGTGGGCAATCCGAGCGCCGCGATGGCTCGTGCGACTTTGCCAAAATCGTCGGTTGTCAGAGCAAGGCCTGCAAGCGGGTCGGCTTCGTGGGCGTCGAGGCCCAATGCTACGACCAGTGCGCTGGGGCCAAAAGCACTGATTCTTTGTGTAGTTTTTTGTAATGATTTCAGGAAGTTATCGCCCGTTGTTCCCCTTGGGAGTGGAAGGTTAAAGTTATAACCCAGACCGCGACCGGTACCGCGCTCATCGGCAAAGCCCCAAAAGAAGGGATAAAAACGGACCGGATCAGCGTGCAACGAGATCGTCAGAACGTCATCTCGGTCATAGAAGATGGCTTGCGTGCCGTTACCGTGATGCAGATCGACATCCAGGACGGCGACAGTCCCAAGGCGTTCACGGAGATATTGGGCGGCTATGGCGGAGTTGTTCAGGTAGCAAAAGCCTCCGGCCATGTCGGCGAAGGCATGATGTCCCGGTGGACGGCAAAGTGCGTAGGCTTCCGACGCACCATCCAGGATCAACTGCGCTGCCTGTGTCGCGATGTCGGCGGACAAGCACGCCGCTTCCCAGGTGCCTTCCCCGATGGGGCAGGCCGTATCTGCCATGTGGTAGCCAGCCTGGCCAACGGCGGAAGCGGGATACCCAGCGACGCCAAGACTGGCACCTCGGGCTTGTGGATGGATGTTTGGTATTACTTCCGGCGATGCATCGGGAATCCGTTGCCAGCGGGTGTAGATGTTTTCAAGAAACTCAAGGTATTCAGGCGAATGCACCGCGCCTCGCGGTGCTGCACCAAAAGATCTTGGGGTTACAATGATATGGCCTGCGTCCTTTACCGATGAAATCAAGGCATCGGCGCGCTCTGGAACTTCGGGATTCTGCTGCTGGCTCCCGCTCACCAGGAAGTTTTTTGGATAATGGATTCTATGGCCGTCGCTATAGACGATTTTCATGGTGGAGCAGCCTTGTGAGTATCAGGGAATAACAACGGGTTAGAAGCGGACCGTGTCACCACCTTTAAGTTTCAGGATAGCGCGAGCCTCATCTGGCGAGGCAACCTCCAAGGACAGGCTCTCCAGTATGGTTCGGACACGCGCAACCTGTTCTGCGTTGCTCTTTGCCAGGACACCCCTACCTAGGTAGAGGGAATCCTCCAATCCAACCCGGACGTTTCCGCCGAGAACCGCGGCTTGTGTCACCAGTGGCATCTGATGCCGTCCGGCGCCCAGTACCGAGAAAACATAAGCATCGCCGAAGAGCTTGTCGGCCATCCGCTTCATGTGGACCAGGTTTTCCGGATCCGGCCCGATACCGCCCAGAACGCCCAGAACAAATTGAATGAAGAAGGGAGGCTCGATCAGACCGCGATCTGCGAAGTGACGCAGGCTGTAGAGATGCCCAACATCATAGCATTCAAACTCAAACCGCGTTCCATTCTTCTTACCTAAAGTATTAAGAATATATGCGATATCTTTGAAAGTATTCTTAAAAACAAAATCTTCCGAGTTTTGCAAGAAATCCCGCTCCCAGGGATACTTGAAGTCGGTAAAGCGTTCGAGTGCAGGAAAGAGGCCAAAGTTCATTGATCCCATGTTCAAGGAGGCCATTTCCGGCGCCGTCTTTTCTGCTGCCATCAAGCGTTCGGCGACGGTCATATGCTGACCACCGCCCGTGGAAATATTTACAACTGCGTCGGTCGCCTGTTTGATTCGGGGCAAGAACTGCATAAAAACGTTCGGATCGGCCGTCGGCTTACCGTCTGCGGGTTCGCGCGCATGCAGATGCAAGATCGCCGCGCCAGCCTCGGCCGCTTCGATTGCCTGAGTTGCAATTTCATCCGGCGTCAGCGGCAGATATTCGCTCATGCTCGGTGTATGGATCGAGCCGGTAACGGCGCAGGAGATTATGACTTTGCTTTGTGCCATGAGTTGCGATGGCTCCCTTGGTATTGGTTCAAGCGGCTTGCACACCGAGGTCCGGCAATCCGGACTCCTGGGCAAAGGTTGCCAATGTGTCGGCGATAATGCTCAAAATTTCTTCGACTTCCGCTGCAGTTACGATCAAGGGAGGGCATACAAGCAGATGGTCGCCTTCTATCCCACCCCGGGTGCGCCGGGAATAGATGATAAGTCCCTTCTCGTGGGCCAGATCGACGCAACGCTGATAGGCGTTCAACTGCTTGGGTAGAACTGCCATTGTCGCGCGGTCCGAAACAAGCTCGAAGGCCACCAAGAGCCCTTTGCCGCGTACATCGCCGATGAAAGGGAATCGCTCAGCCAGACGCCGGAGCCCGGCCTGTATCTGTTCACCCCGCAGCGTCGCGTTCTCCATCAAGTTATGGTCCAGCAGTTCATGCAGGACGGCACGACCGGCAGCACAAGCCAAGGGATTGCCTGCATAGGTGTAGCCGTGCATGAAACCGCCAGCGTCGAGAACGGCCTCGACATGGGGTGTGCGTGCGATCATCGCGCCCAACGGCGCATAACCTGCTCCAAGACCTTTCGACAGTGCGACGATATCTGGTGTGATGCCCCAATGGTCGGCTGCCAAATATCGACCGGTGCGGCCGGCACCGCTCATCACTTCGTCATAGATCAGAAGAACACCGTACTGCTTACAGATCTCGGCAACGCGGCCGTAGTAGCTATCCGGAGCGACGAGGGCACCTGTTGAAGCGCCGCCAACGGGCTCCATCAGGAATGCCAGAACGCTTTCCGGGCCTTCGCGCTCTATGGCATCGGCCAGAAGATCGGCATACTTCAGGCCGCGTTGCTCTGGGCTCAGATTGTCACGATCCAGGTAAGTCGTCGGCGCCGGGATTTTTGGCATGGATTCCATCATCGGCGCAAAAGGAGCCGTCAAAGGCTCGTAGCCTGTGACCGCCAAGGCTCCCAGTGTTCCGCCGTGATAGGAGGGGAACCGGGAGATAACTTTCCGTCGCTGGTCCTGGCCGGTTGCCAAGGCGTACTGCCGGGCGAACTTGATGCAGGATTCCACCGCCTCGGAGCCGCCTGACACAAAAAAAGCGCGATCAAGATCGCCTGGCATTTGTGCGGTTAACTCACGCGCCAATTCTTCGGCCGCTTCGTTCTCGAAATGAAGCCGATAGGCGAAGCTGGTCTGATCCAACTGCCGCTTTATTGCCTCGTTCACACGCGGGTTGCCGTATCCGATGTTGACGCACATGGGGCCGGAGGTGCCGTCAATGTATCGCTTTCCACTCTGATCCCACAGGTAGATTCCCTCGGCGCGGGCAACGAGCGGGCGTCGCAGACGGCTCTGATAGAAGAGGTGGGACGGCTTGCGAGTGTCGGGGCCGCTTGGTGTGCTACTCATTCTTGGTGCAACTCCAAAACTAGAATCTGTTTCAAGCCGTGGTCGGTAACAGGACGCAATCGTCGGGTCTGACGGTCAGCTTAACCGCTGCGCCTTCGGCGAAGGGACGTCCTTCGATAGGGTTTATTGCCTGTAGCGTGTGAGGTCCAGCCTGCAGGAAGTACCGTGCCGCCAATCCTTGGTAATCGACGGCCTTGACGGTTGCGTCCAGACTAGATGCCTTGTCGAATTCGCCGGTTTGAGCGGTAAGTTTCAGTCTCTCGGCACGGAGTACGAGACGAAGCCGATCACCGGAGGCAAAGCACGCGTTGCGGTCCAACGCTGTGAGTTTCATGCCGCCGTCCACAACAAGCAATAGTTCGTGGCCGTTCTTCTCCGAGACCTCGGCATCTAAAATGTTCGAGTTTCCAAGGAAGGTGGCGACAAATTCGTTGCAGGGGGCGTTGTAAACATCCTCGGGGGAACCGATCTGCTCGATGCGGCCTTGGTTCATGACCACGACCTTATCCGACATGGCGAGCGCTTCCGACTGGTCGTGTGTGACGAAAACGGTGGCTACGCCGAGTTCCCGCTGAATACGCTTGAGTTCGACACGCATCTCCTCGCGCAGATTGGCATCCAGAGCCGATAGCGGTTCGTCGAGCAGCAAGACGTCGGGCTGAATGACGATGGCGCGTGCTAATGCAATGCGTTGCTGCTGCCCGCCGGAAAGCTGCGCCGGATAGCGATCACCGACATGCGGCAGGCGCACAAGATCAAGTGCCTTTTTTACTCGCTCCGCTGCTTCTGCTTTGCTGACACTTCGGTATTTAAGCCCAAACGCCACGTTATCTTGGACGGACTTGTGAGGGAAAAGGGCGTAGTTCTGGAAAACGAGGCCGAGATTCCTCTTATGGATTGGTACATCGTTGACCCGTTTGCCTTTGATCGTGATTTCACCCTCGCTGGCCTGCTCCAGACCGGCGATAACCTTCAAGGTCGTCGTCTTCCCGCAGCCCGAGGGGCCAAGCAAGGTGACGAACGCGCCATCTTCAACCGTGAGGTCGATATCACGGGTCGCGACGAACTCGCCGTAGCGTTTCACCAGGGCCTTAATTTCGACTGCGTGCTGAGATGCGGTCACGGTGCTGTCAATCCTCATAAAAAGGGGCGTGTCGTAGCGGGTGGAAGGGGACCACGATCGCGGCCCCCTCCTTTAGCTTCCCTAGTATCCCTTTTGAACGCGGCCGAAGGTCTTCGACCACTCAGCCTCGTTACCGTTCCAGTAAGCAGGATCGGCAAAGGTAAGCTGACTTAGCGTTCCGGTCGCGTCGTAGGCCGGAAGCAAAGGAATCTTGTCGCCCAGATCAACTTTCGTCGGGTCGAGCGACGGCGGGTAGCTCTGGCCCTCGGCAACTGCAATGGCTACTTCAGGCTCCAGCATGAAGTTCAAAAGTTCTTCGCAGGCCTCCAAGGGGCTGCCCTTCAGAACCATCAGACACTCCTGCCAACCGAAACCATTCTTCGGGTCATGGTAGGCGATCGGATGGCCCTGTTGTTGTAGGGCGGCAATTCGACCGGACCAGCCTTCGGTCACGTAGATCTCTTCTTCAGCCAAAAGGCTCATCAGTTCTGCCCCGGAACCCCAGTACTTCAATGCATTGTCCCGATGTGCCCGGATGGCGTCCCAAACGGCGTCCATGTCCTTGATGTCATTTGGATTTTGATCGGTTGCCAGTGCGCCGTACCAGACACGCGTCCGCCAGTCGCCCCAACCGCCGATTTTACCTTTGTACTTCGCATCAATGAGGATCTTGGCGCCTTTTTCTTCCATCTCCTCCTTGGAGATGTACTTCGTATTGTAGGCTAGACCGGTGGTGCCGTAATCGTAGGGCGCGCAAGAGAGATTGCCGTTGGTGACCTTTCTGAAAGGCTCCTTCAGGGCAGTCATGACGAGTTCGAGATTCGGAATGTTGGCCTCGTTCAAAACCACATCGTATCCAAGACCGGCGTAGCGCGCGTAATCGAACACACCCGAGGCGTGGAAGAGATTGAACTCACCGGGCTGTCCCGCTTTGACGCGGCTCAGATACTCGTCACCGCTGGAAAAGGTGCCATCGATGACTTCGATGCCCGTGGCTTTTTGGTAGGGATCGAATGCGTACTTTCGGAATGCCTCGGATACGACACCGCCCCAACCGTCGAAGCGCACGGAATCAGGTTTGGCCGCTAGCGCCCGCTTGCCAAGTGCACCCATCGGACCGCCGGTCAGGCCGTAAGCCAATCCGGCAGCACCAATGAGCGACATGAGCTCGCGCCGGCTGAGGTCGCCGCTGCGATAACGTTCTAGAAGCCGTTGATAGCGTTTCGTGTTGTCCATGGTGGTTATCCTCCTGTTCATGGGCTTTTAGTTTGATGGTGTTCGTGAAAGGCGCCGCGCCAAACCGGCGCCAAGCAAAGGAAGAGCCACGGTCACAAGGATCATGACAGTTCCCAGGGCGTTGATTTCGGGGCTGATTGAATTTCTCAGCATCGAGAAAATCTGGGTCGGGACCGTTTCCACACCCGCGGGTTTCCAGAACAACGTGCCGGTGATGTCGTCGAAGGAAACGGTAAAGGCGAATAGCATCCCCGCGGCCACTGCCGGCATCAGTAAGGGGAGGGTTACTTGCATAAAAGCCTGTACTTTATTGGCGCCCAGGCTCAGGGCGGCTTCCTCATAGACGCGTTTGATGGCCACCAGGCGGGCCTGCACGACAAGAATGACGAAGGGCAGGGTGAAGATGACATGTCCCATCAACAGCATCAGGAAGTTCTTGGGCAGCGACAGCCAGCGCAAGAACAGCAGCAGTGCCACGGCCAGCACGACTTCCGGTACCAGAACAGGTGCAATCAGCAGAGTGTTGAGAAAGGACTTCCCGGGGAAGTCGTAACGCACCAGCGCCAACGATGCGAGAATGCCCATGGCGGTTGAAATCAAAGCCGTCAAGCTGCCCAGAAGTAACGATGTCTGAAACGCGCGAACGATCGCCGCATTGTTCCAGAGCGCCTCGAACCAACGTAGACTCAATCCTTCGATCGGAAAGCCGCCGAACTGGCTGCTGTTGAAGGACAGCAGCACGACGACCGTCACCGGAGCGAACATGAAGAGGTATACCAGCACGGTGTACGATTTGAGCGCTATCCAGCCTTTATTTTGCATCGCCGGTCCTCATGAGAAGCTCTTGTACAACTGGTTTAGGCCAAGATAGCGGTTGTAGAGCAGCACCACCGATCCCAGAATCAAAAGCAGCACGATGGACAGCGCCGATCCAAGAGGCCAGTTCAACTGCGTTATGATGGCCTCGTAAATCAGGTTGGCGAACATGGCATCGGTCGGACCGCCGAGTACCAGCGGTGTGATATAGGTGCCGGACCCCAGCACGAAACAAAGCAGGCCGCCGGCCGCCAATCCAGGCATGGACAGCGGTAAGGTAACTTCCAAAAATGCCTGCCAGGGCGTTGTTCCTAGGCTGCGGGCCGCCGGGACCAGATCGCGGTCCATACCATCCAGGCTGACGTATATGTTGAGGATCATGAACGGCAGCAGGAAATGAAGTAACCCGAGGATTACCGTGACCTCGTTGTAGAGCATTTGCAGCGGTTCATCGGTTAAAGAAAGAGCCTCAAGCAGGTAGTTGAACGCGCCGCTGACACCCAGGATGTTGATCCAAGACATCGTGCGGATGATGTAGCTGATCCAGAAGGGGAGCATTAGCAACAGCAGCAAAAGCGCCTTGTTACGAAATCGCGTGTTAGCAACGAAAAAAGCTGCCGGATATCCAAGCAACGCGCACAGGATCGTCGTAATCCCGGCAATGCGCAAAGTGCTGAAAAGGATGTCGCGGTAAAAGCTGTCCGTCAGAACCTCCACCCAGTTATCCAGGTAAAAACCTGGCTGCTCGCCACCCACGGAGGTTCTTAGCCAAAAGGAGTAAACGACGACGAACGCCACCGGAACCACCAGCAAGAAGGCCACGGATACCATCGCCGGGGTTAGCAAGATTATAGGGTTCAAGTTGGGCCTGCGATCCGAGGCCATGGCGTCATCCCGTCAGTTTCACAACGACAAGAATCCTCCCGGACGCTTGCCAAGTCCCTTGATTACGTCCGGCTTCATAATATAAAGCAAATAGATAAGCAGAATATTAGACATAGATAGAAACTATAATAGGGGTGTCGGGTGAACCAGATTGAAGAACGACGCAAGGAACGCCTCAGCCGCCAGTTGGACTGGAATTTGCTACGAACCTTTATGGTTATCGTTCAGGAAGGAAGCATCACCCGAGCGGCGGAACGCCTGCTATTGAAGCAACCGTCCGTCAGTAGCGCCCTCAAGCGTCTCGAAACTCAGCTCGCTCGACAACTGATCGAACGCGGGCCCAGCATTTTCCGGGTAACGCCAGCGGGTGATCTGCTTTATCGGGAGTGCGTGGAAATTTATGGCAGTGTGTCGCGCCTTGCGGTTCTGTTGCGCGACGTACATGACGAGATATCAGGGCACATAACGATTTCCCTAGCCAGCCATGTGGTCTGTCCGACTTTTGATGAGGTCTTGTCGAGATTCCACCAAGAGCACCCGAAAGTAACCTACGCGCTTGAAATCGATACCAGTGCGGTGGTTGTCGAATCTGTTTTGCAGAAGCGGGCAAGCCTTGGCATTTGTTTGGTACACGACAAGGATCCGCGCCTTCCTTATCTCCATTTATACCGTGAGTTCTTTGGATTCTTCTGCGGCCCCCGACATCGCTTTTTCGGCAGAAGCGATCTGCAGTTAACAGATTTGCGAGGCGAACCGAACGTTTCCTTCAAGACCGACCAGCTTTCCGATGCCCTGCGCCCCGTAGCTTTGCTGCGCGAGCGTCATGACTTGCAGGGTCCCATCATCGGAACGTCCTCAAACTTGGAAGAGGTGCGCCGCATGATCATTGGCGGGCTTGGGATTGGACCCTTGCCGCTGCATGTCATGACGCGGGACCAAGAGGCGGGATTGCTCTGGCGTTTGCCTCCCTACGAGGATCCGCCGGTAATCGACATCTATATGGTTTACAATCCGCGCGCCCACCTGAATCGCGCCGAGCGTCACTTCATCGAGGCTTTGCAGGATGCTGTTGCGGCGACACCGCTGGAAGAGCGAACCTACGTACCTGAACGCGCGAACGGCTGAACCTAGATTTCCTTACCCTCAAAGGGGTGCCAGCCGTCTCGGTGCTCGATTTCGACAATCCAGACATCCGGATCGCGTTTGATGCTGCGTGCCAGGTACTCCTCGCCTTCGGCATTGCTGACGATGCCGTCGCGAAACGCAGCCATCCACCCCAAATTGCCATCGAGATCGCGAGCTTGAGTGAGAACCTTGCAACGACCATCCAATAGATCGAGCTTCAGGATAACAGCACCGCTCTGTCGCTCTCCCTTGTGGCGCACCATTGCCGAAATCGCCTGCTGATCGCAGTAGCGAATTTTCGCGCCGACCCACAAGTGCGTCGGCAAGCGTTCCTCAGTCATCGGCAACCTCATCGGTCACCGACGGTTCCGGGGGCAGGCCATAGCGCGCACGCTTGGCCGCCTTGCGTTCGGCACGCGCCTGTAGCTTCTCTTCCTTGCGATCGAGCCCTTCGATAACGATGACGGCTTCGCCTTTGGTCTCCTCAGCGTCAAAGGCTTGAACAAGGTCTGAAAGCTTGCCGCGGCGTACGCGCTCATAGAGCTTGGTGAGCTCAAGACAAACCGCAGCACGTCTGTCCCCGAGCACATGGAGAGCATCGGCGAGAAATCCCGCAATGCGGTGTGGGGATTCGTAAAAGACGAGCGTATGGAATCCCAATGCTTCTTCCTCGATGAAACGCTGCCGCTGGCCTGCTTTCTTCGGCGCAAAACCCTTGAAGACAAAAGATGAGGTCGGTAGGCCCGATATTGTCAGAGCCATGACGGCGGCGTTAGGGCCGGGCAGGGCGGTCACTTCAAATCCCGCGGCCAAAACAGTTTCCACCACACGGTAGCCCGGGTCCGAAAGGCCGGGCGTACCCGCATCGCTGCAAAGACCTACCGAGACGCCGGATTGCAGCAATCGCACAATCTGCATTGCCGCTTTTGCCTCGTTGTGTTCGTGGCAAGCGAGCAGACGTTTGCGCTTTGTGATTCCATGACGGTCCAACAATCGCGCAGTGTGTCGGGTATCCTCGCAGGCAAGGGCTGGCAACTCGTTAAGCTGCGCCAAGCTGCGGAGCGAGACATCCTCAAGATTGCCGATTGGCGTGGCGATGAGAACAAGCTTGGGGACTGGAGTGTCCATTTCCCTCTCGTGCTCCCTCAGGCGTTTGGTGCTCCGTAATAGAGCGTCACGGTATGCTTGGCTTCGGCAAAGAATAGCCAGCGCTCCATCAAGATGCCAACAAGTCCCATTAACACGGCAACGATCACGATTGGCGCGGCCGGGAGCACAACGAGTAGATCGGCGGCCAACAACAGGACCAGAGGTGCGACGAAGCCACAGGCAATCGCCAGACGCCTCAGTTTCATGGCGTGCTTGCGGCCGATCGCGAAAGCCATTTCCTTGAGCAGATAATTCTCTTCGGAGTGAGGCGCCTCTAACAGGCGCACCTTCCCAAACTGCCCTAACCCAGTGGCGCTCTCGGGTGTTGCCTGACTGCGCCGGTTGGAGGCAATCGCCCAATAGCCCGCTTTGATGGTCCAGCCCACGGATAGCAATAGCGCCGAGAGTCCCATAGGCCAGTTACCTTGCGGCGCATAGAAAACCGTGATGAGGGAGAAAAGCAACGCGCCGCCGGCTAACGCCATGCCGACAAAGGCCGGTAGAGTCCAGGCGCTGTGCCATTGCGCAATAGGCTTCAGGGACGCGTAGATCATGGCGGTGCAGCCAACGGTCACAGCTGCGCCAAGTGCTGACAATACCGCGGCCAAGGTCCACACCTCGTTGAAGAACACCCACCCGATTGCCAACGCCAACGCAGGAGCGAAGGTCACCAGCGATGCCACCCCTTCGCGTGAAAGCCAAGAGCTTCGCCATTGGCTAAGCGCACGCCAAGCGCGCTCCGGGTGCCCAAGATGCAGCGTCGATGACAGAAGGCCCGTGGTGATCATGCCAAGGCTTATGATCATGGATATTAATCCAAAAGCGCTATCGGCCGGCAGCATGCCCGCTGCGCCAAGAACGCCTATCAGGAACAGCAATCCGTAACCGCTGCCGGAAAAAACAGTAAAGACTATTATGGAAGGTGCAGGATGCATGCTTGTCCCTCAATCGCTCAGAACGCGGTCTAGCCAACCGAGTAAACCGCCGCTTGCGATGGGCTCCAGGGGCTGTGCCGTGGGCGTGGATGTGTTCGGCCGTTTGCGTTCGCGCGGTGGCAGGTACTTGTTGGTTGGTTTGTAGCCCATTTCCGGCATCAGATCGTACCCGTCTCTGTCAGCGACCATTCGAGAAACCTCTGATTCGGGATCGCCGAGATCGCCGAAATGCCGGGCGCTGGCGGGGCAGGTGCGTACGCAAGCCGGTTGGCGCTCTTCTTCTGCGATGTTCTCGTTGTAAATTCGGTCAATGCAAAGCGTACATTTGCGCATCACCTGTTCGCCCGGGTCCATCTCTCTGGCGCCGTATGGGCAAGCCCAGGCGCAAAGGCCGCACCCTATGCACTTGTCTTCTTCGACCAAGACAATTCCATCTTCCGACCGTTTGTAGGAAGCGCCAGTCGGACAAACCGTCACACAGGCGGGTTCTTCGCAGTGCAGACAAGATTTTGGGAAATGCACGGTGCGCCCGTCGCAGCCTTCGCCTGCTTCGAAGCTGTGTACGCGGTTCAGCCAAGCGCCAGCAGGATCGGTACCATAGGCCGAAACGTCGGTGAGCGGTCCCGGATAGCCACCTGTGTTCCATTCCTTGCAATTGACCACGCAAGCGTGGCATCCGACGCAGATGTCCAAGTCGATGACTAGGCCAAGTTTCTTCGGCCCGGGATTTGTCGGGAGACTGGTCATCGCTTTCCTCCCTTTTTGCCATATGCCACCGTTTCGGGGGCTCTGGGCATCCCGGGAGGTCGCTTGAAGGCTTTGCGCTTGAGTGCGGTTTCCTCGAACCCTGGTTTTTCAGCTTTTTTTATACGTACTCGTAAGTCATACCAAGCGGCCTGTCCTGTAACCGGGTCGGACGCGGCGTAGCGATAGCCGCTGCCCTGTTCGGGGAGTAGTTCATCGATCAGGTGATTCAGCAGAAAGCCGCGGGTGCTTTCCGGCGCATCCTTGTCGAGGTTCCAGGCACCAGCACGCTTTCCAATGGCGTTCCAGGTCCAAACCGTCTTGGCGTTCACGCCTTGCATTATCTTTGTTGGGGCTTTGATCTTTCCGTGCCGGCTTTCAACCCAAACCCAATCATCTGCCTTCAGCTCAAGCTCCTGGGCTAAGGATTCCGGGACGAAGAGCACGTTGTGGCCATGAATCTGGCGCAACCAGGCATTCTGCGATCCCCAGGAATGATACATCGCCATCGGCCGTTGACTCACGGCATGGAGTGGAAAGTCATCGGCTGTCCGGGTTTCATCCTCCAGCGGGGGGTACCAGAAGGGTAGCGGATCGAAGTAACGGCGCAGACGTTCACGCTCGCGTTCGGGGGGCAGAACATCGCCATGACCGTCTGCTGCAAGCCGGAACTTTTGCAAGGGCTCGACGTAGAGCTGCAGGACCACAGGCGCGGCTTCCGTCATGAAACCCATGGACTTCGCCCAATCGAGGTAAGCCTGGTTGGCGAATTTAAAGTAATGCCCTTCCTCGGGGATATCGTGCCGCCAGAAGCATCCGTTCTCTATGTAGCGATCGAGTTGGTTAGGGTTGGGCGCGCCGACACCCTGTGCATCACCGTTCTCGCCGCGCCATCCCGCAAGCGGACCGATACCTGGTTTGCGTTGATGCTGGGTAATGTACTGTTTGTACCCCTCCGGAAATTTTTCCGAGCCGTCTTCGTTTGTCATCCCGGGCAAGCCAAGTCGATAGCCGAGATGGATCAGCACATCCTGGAAGGGGCGGACATCACGGTCGGGCGTCAAAACAGGCTGGCGAATTGCGTCGGCTGCGGCCTCGGCACTGCCGATCGGGCGGTCCAGCAAGGAAATGCAGTCCCATCGTTCCAGATAGGTCGTATCCGGCAGCACAAGGTCAGCGTAGGGCACCGTTTCAGAATAGAAGGCGTCGGAGTAGATCACGTGTGGAATGCGATATTCGCCGGTTTCGGGATCCTTGTCGGTCAACATCGAGACGGTGCCGCCGGTGTTCATGGCTGAGTTCCAGGCCATGTTGGCCATGTAGAGGAACAAGGTATCAACCGGGTAGGGATCACCCTTCCACGCGTTGGTGATGACCATATGCATCAACCCGTGGGCAGACAGAGGATTCTCCCATGAGAACGCCTTATCGATGCGCTGCGGCTTTCCGTCCGGTCCCACGAGCAGATCTTCGGGGCCCTGCACGAAGCCAAGCGGCGGACCGGGCAAGGGCTGTCGCGGGTTCACCTGGCCTGGTTTGCCAGTTGGTTTGACCGGCGGTGGCGCGGACTGCGGGAACGGAGGCTTGTAACGGAAGCTGCCGGGGCTATCGATGGCTCCCAGCAGCATTTGCAATAGATGCAAGGCGCGGCAGGTATGAAAACCGTTCGAATGGGCCGAAATACCACGCATGGCATGCAGGGCCACGGGTCTGCCGACCATGCGTTCATGACGGACGCCACGCCAATCGGTCCAGGGCTGCTCGATCACCACGGTTTGGCTGAACGCGGCTTCGGCGATCTCCGCGGCAATACGACGGATCGTATCGGCAGGCAAGCCGGTTCGCTCGGCCACAGCTTCCGGGGCGTACTCCGCGGTCAGATACTTCTCAGCCAAGAGATAGAATACAGGCTTTGCCTGCCGGCCATCAGGTAACGTCACGGTTTCCCTTAAATCGGGCACGACTCCGTCACTGTCCCATGGTAACGCGGCCGCCTGTTTCTGATCCCATACCAGGGGCTTTCCGTCGGCGTCGCGAGCGAACAAGCCGTGGGAACTACTGCCGGGAGCATCGATGACCAACCAAGGAGCGTTCGTGTAGGATTTGAGGAATTCTTTGTCGATTTTTCCTGCGCTCAGGAGTTCATGAACCAGGGAGAGGGCAAAGAGGCCATCACTTCCCGGCGTAATTGGCAACCATTCGTCAGCGATGGCGGAATATCCTGTCCGCACGGGATTCACCGAGACGAACTTCGCACCGTTTGCACGCAACTTGCTTAGGCCGATCTTGATAGGATTGGAGTCGTGATCTTCAGCCACGCCAAACATCATGAAAAACCGACTGTGCTCCCAGTCCGGTTCGCCAAACTCCCAAAAGCTGCCGCCGATGGAATAGAGACCACCTGCTGCCATGTTGACCGAGCAGAAGCCACCGTGAGCCGCAAAATTTGGCGTACCGAATTGCGAAGCCCACCAGGCCGTCAGGCTCTGGCTCTGATCGCGTCCGGTGAAAAAGGCAAGCTTACGGGGGTCTTCATTGCGGATCGCGGACAACCAACCGGTTGCGATCCCCAGTGCCTCGTCCCACTCGATCTCCTCGAACTCCCCAGAGCCGCGTGGACCCACGCGCTTTAAGGGTTTGCGCAGCTTGGCCGGGCTTTCCTGGTGCATGATCCCGGCGGAGCCCTTGGCACATAAGACCCCCTTGTTTATCGGATGATCGGGGTTGCCTTCGATGTAACGAATACCGCCATCTTTGAGGTGGACGCGGATACCGCAACGACAAGCGCACATATAGCAAGTGGTTGTGCGAATTTCGTCGGACACCTTGGGAGAAAGGTCGATAGGTCGGTCGTCCGGCACTGAAGGGCTCCTGGATTGAGATTTAGCGTGACGTGATGGACAGAACGCTATCCTAACCCTTGCGGGTAGAGATTCTCACCTACAAAGTGGAAAGGATTTCCAGGATGTGACGGAATGTTCCGATGCTAACGGATTGTTTTATCAGTCAGGTATTGCCGCGACACGAAGAAATACCTGATTGTATAGATAGCAGTATTTCTCACGGCCGCCTTAAAATTGCCTCTTTCCAGCCCCCGGGAAGTCTAGAGTAAGCTTGAGGCTGCATGGTTCGGGAAATACACTCAGATGCAGGAGGCATTATGGCACAGGATCCTTTGAAATTCCTGCGCGATCGGCAAGGTCCGGCGCGCGCTCCCTTGTTGCACGACCCAAAGGCTGATAATCCACAGGCTCCGCAAACCAGCGCCCGGGCGCCCGCGCCCAGTCCCAAACCAAAAGAGGAAGCGACCTTGCCGCAATCGATCCAGCCCACATCACGCTCAACAGTTTCATCGACTTCTGCAAGCCAGCCGGAGGGAACGGGTCGTTTGATCGTCGGACCGGCGATTCGAGTTAAGGGTGAAATTGGGGCTTGTGATACATTGGTTGTGCAGGGAGAAGTCGAAGCATCAATGACGGGCCGCGTGATGGAAGTCGCACAAGGTGGACTGTTCAAAGGGCAGGTTGAACTCGACGAAGCGAGCGTTGCTGGCCGGGTCAATGGCAAACTCACGGTCAAAGGATTGTTGAAAGTGACGGCCGGCGGGGAAGTGCGCGGCGAGATTCGCTATGGTGAGTTGCAAATTGAAAAAGGCGGCGTGATTGCGGGCGACATCGGTCTGTTAGATACGCCGTCAAAGGATTCAAAGCCCGAGGCTGAGGCGCCCAAAATGGAAGCTAAAACGGCGGCCGACTGACATTCAAATCGGCACTGACAATACCTCCAGCATCCGCAAGCGGCCCCGATTCGGGGCCGCTTTTAGATTCCATCCGGAATTACAGTAGCGCTGTAGCGTGGTGGCGCAGATGGTCTTCGATGAATGTAGCGATGAAATAGTAGCTGTGGTCGTAGCCCGCTTGCATCCGTAGCTCGAGTTCCTGGCCTGCGGTTTGGCAAGCACTGGCAAAGAGTTCCGGTCGCAATTGCTCCGCCAGGAATTGGTCGGCATCGCCTTGGTCGATCAGGATACCGCCACTTCTATGCCCGCTAAGGACAAGCGCAGTAGCATCGTAGTCGGCCCAGCTTTGCCGGTCTTCGCCGAGGTAGCCCGTGAAGGCTTTTTGCCCCCATGGCACCTGACTGGGAGCGACGATCGGAGAAAACGCAGAAATCGATAGGTAAGTTTCCGGGTTTCTCAATCCAATCGTAAGCGCGCCGTGACCACCCATGGAATGTCCCATGATTCCCTGGCGGGAGAGGTCGATGGATTCAAAGTTCTTCGCGAGGACCTGCGGGAGCTCTACCGATATGTAGCTGTACATCCGATATGCACCCGACCAGGGTGCCTGGGTGGCATCAAGATAAAATCCCGCACCTGAGCCAAAATCGTAGCTTTCGTCTTCACCGGGGATGCCTTGATTGCGCGGAGACGTATCCGGCGCCAGGATATTCAAGCCCAATTCGGCCGCTACTCGTTGCGCGCCGGCTTTCACGGTAAAGTTTTCCTCCGTACACGTCAGACCCGACAGGAACGTGACCAACGGACGCCTTTCACCTCTGACGGCCTGGGGCGGTTGGAAAAGCGAGAAGCGCATCGCGCCGTTACAGCGCTCGGAGTGATGTTCGAAGATGCTTTGCGCGCCTCCAAAGCATTTCGCTTCCGATATTTGTTTCAATACCATAACGGATTTAATTCCAGTAATACATTAATAAAGAACAACGCTCCGAATTGATTTTCCGGCGTGCATCAAATCGAAGCCCTTGTTGATATCCTCCAGCGGCATGATGTGGGTGATCATCTCATCGATGGCGATCTTGCCGTCCATGTACCAATCCACGATCTTCGGCACGTCCGTACGGCCGCGCGCGCCGCCGAATGCCGTACCGCGCCAGGATCGACCGGTAACCAGTTGGAAGGGGCGTGTCGAAATTTCCTGGCCAGCGCCGGCGACACCGATGATGACGGAAACGCCCCAGCCTTTATGGCAGCATTCCAGAGCCTGACGCATCGTGTTCACGTTTCCGATGCACTCGAAGGAGTAATCCGCCCCACCACCGGTCAGCGACACGAGGTAGGGGACAAGGTCACCCTCGACCTCCTTGGGATTGACGAAATGAGTCATGCCGAACTTTTCACCCAGCGCTTTGCGCTCGTTGTTTAGATCGACGCCGATGATCTTGTTTGCACCCACCATGCGTGCACCCTGAAGAACGTTCAGTCCGATACCGCCAAGGCCGAAGACAACGACGTTTGACCCGGGTTCAACTTTCGCGGTGTTGACGACGGCGCCGACACCAGTGGTGACGCCGCAACCGATGTAGCAAACCTTATCGAAAGGAGCGTCGGGTCGAATCTTGGCCAGGGCGATTTCCGGCAAGACCGTGTAGTTGGCGAAGGTAGAGGTTCCCATGTAGTGGAGGATCGGCTTGCCGTCGATCGAGAAGCGACTGCTGCCGTCGGGCATCAGACCCTTGCCCTGTGTTTCGCGGATGGCCTGGCAGAGGTTCGTTTTCGGATTGAGGCAGTACTCGCATTGCCGACATTCCGGGGTATAGAGAGGAATGACGTGATCGCCTGGCTTAAGCGAGGAGACGCCTGCACCCACCTCAACCACGACGCCTGCACCTTCATGTCCGAGGATCGCTGGAAACAGCCCTTCCGGATCGGCGCCGGACAGGGTGAAAGCGTCAGTATGGCAGATGCCGGTTGCCTTGATTTCCACCAGGACTTCACCAGCCCGTGGGCCTTCCAGTTGCACGGTCATGACTTCCAGCGGTTTGCCAGCCTCCAGGGCAACAGCGGCGCGTACATCCATCTTCAACTTCCTTCCTAAAGCACTTTGGGGGACGGCTCCTGACCGACCGGATTATGTTTGGCGACAGACTTGCAGAAGGTGGTGGCGTATGACAAGGCTTGCGGCGACAATAATTGTCCTCTTGTCACGTGGGGCTGTTGTTTCCGGCTCTTGGCGATGGCGGCTTTGTCCAGGATTACAGCTCTTGCTAATCGAATACGCCCGGTTTGGTGACAAGCGGCATGAACTTGCATTCTGTGTAATAGATTTTTTTTTCTGGCCCTCCAAAAGGAGTCATATCTTGTGGATAAACGGAATCATCGAGTTTCTTTTTCAAAAGAAAGAAAATAACATTCGAAGTTATTTCATCATTCCGGTTAAGAAAATATGTAATGGGTTCTATATAGAAATCTTCCAAATGAAATTTTATTAGAGGTGGGTCATTTAATTGAATATATAGCGAGAAGGGAACAAAGAATCTGTTCCCTAATCTTATATAGTAATAGTCCTGATCCACTAGGTACTCGCCTAGCGCGGATAGAAAATCCTCGCTTAACTCCCAATCGACAGGGCGTTGGTAGCTGTAATCTCCAGTTTCGCGGTTATAGCGTATATCGTCGCAATAGGGCGTAAAGGGGACAATAGGTAGTAAGAGGAGGGCGGTCAGCAACAGGACCGGGATCAGCAGCGCCAAGGCCACGCGCTTGGCCCAGACCGCCGATGCGGAGCGGTGCTTCTTCTTTGCCGCTCCGCTTTGACCGAACTCCTCCGCCATCCACCCTTGCCCCCCTTCACCTTCAAGCCCCACAAAGGGGTATTGCTTTATGGCGACGGTCGCAGCGCCGACCACTCAGGGTTCGTTACCTGACGCAACCCTTGCTTGCCATTCTTGTCGGTTATTATCTCAAACTCAAGGGTCATATCCTGCTCAGCGCGCGCCAAGGTCCCCATCCAAGCCCGGATCGGGCGAGGGGCCTGCGGTCAGGCTAACCAGCGTTCGTTACCCAGGATTACAGCTCTTGCTAATCGAATACGCCCGGCTTGGTGACAAGCGGCATGAACTTGCAGCGACCGTAGTGGATACTACTGGCTGGACCTCCAAAAGGGGTCATGTCCAGTGGATATACAGAATCATCGAGTTTCTTTTTCAAAAGAAAGAAAATAACATTCGAAGTTATTTCATCATTCCGGTTAAGAAAATATGTAATGGGTTCTATATAGAAATTTTCCAAATGAAATTTTATTAGGGGGGGGTCATTTAGTTGAATATATAGCGAGAAGGGAACAAAGAATCTGTTCCCTAATCTGATATAGTAATAGTTCTGATCCACTAGGTACTCACCTAGCGCGGATAGAAAATCCTCGCTTAACTCCCAATCGACAGGGCGTTCGTAGCTGTAGTCTCCAGTTTCTCGGATGTAACGTATATCACTACAATAAGGTGTAAAGGGGACGAGGGGTAGGAAGAGGAAGGCGGTCAGCAACAGGACCGGGATCAGCAGCGCCAAGGCCACGCGCTTGGCCCAGACCGCCGATGCGGAGCGGCGCCTTCTCTTTGCCGCTCCGCTTTGATCGAACTCCTCTGTCATCCACCCTTGCCCCCTTCGTCCTCAAGCTTCGCTGAGGGGTGTTCTCCTATGGCGACGGTCGCAGCGCCGACCACTCAGGGTTCGTTACCTGCCGCAACCCTTGCTTGCCATTCTTGTCGGTTATTATCTCAAACTCAAGGGTCATATCCTGCTCAGCGCGCCCCAAGGTCCCCATCAAAGCCCGGATCGGGCGAGGGGCCTGCGGTCAGGCTAACCAGCGTTCGTTTCCCGGGATTACAGCTCTTGCTAGTCGAATACGCCCGGCTTGGTGACAAGCGGCATGAACTTGCATTCTGTGTAATAGATTTTTTTTTCTGGCCCTCCAAAAGGAGTCATATCTTGTGGATAAACGGAATCATCGAGTTTCTTTTTCAAAAGAAAGAAAATAACATTCGAAGTTATTTCATCATTCCGGTTAAGAAAATATGTAATGGGTTCTATATAGAAATCTTCCAAATGAAATTTTATTAGAGGTGGGTCATTTAATTGAATATATAGCGAGAAGGGAACAAAGAATCTGTTCCCTAATCTTATATAGTAATAGTCCTGATCCACTAGGTACTCGCCTAGCGCGGATAGAAAATCCTCGCTTAACTCCCAATCGACAGGGCGTTGGTAGCTGTAATCTCCAGTTTCGCGGTTATAGCGTATATCGTCGCAATAGGGCGTAAAGGGGACAATAGGTAGTAAGAGGAGGGCGGTCAGCAGCAGGACCGGGATCGATAGCGTCAAGGCCACCCGCCTGACCCAGACTGCTGACGCGGAGCGGCGCTTCTTCTTTGCCGCTCCGCGTTTACCGGAATCCTCCGCCATCCATCCTTGCCCCTTTACCTTCAAGCCCCGCAAAGGGGTATTCTCCTATGGCGACGGTCGCAGCGCCGACCACTCAGGGTTCGTTACCTGCCGCAACCCTTGCTTGCCATTCTTGTCGGTTATTATCTCAAACTCAAGGGTCATATCCTGCTCAGCGCGCGAGCGTACTTCAAAATCCGCACCCAAGCCCAGTTCACGTAGGGTCACGCGGTAAAGATCGGTCATCAGATCATCGCTGTTCGAGCTGAAGTTGTAATCCAAGCGATGCTTGATTTTTCCTGTAGCGAAAACTTTGTTACCCCGTCTTTCAAAAGATATTTTGCTGTCGCTTTGTAGAGCCTGGTGCTGAGACGCGGGCGTGTTGGCAAGTGCAGTACGCTGGCCGCCCCGTCCTTGGAGGTCTGCGGTAGTTGTCCCTCCATCCTCCAGCCGCAACATTGTTTGCTGCAGGGGCGATGGCTCGGGCAAGGTTTCCAGCGTTGTGGGGTCGATGCCAATAATTTGCGCTTCAATCGCTCTTTGATGGTCAAAGAGAAAACCTTGTGTTTCAGGGTTTTGTTCCAGAGATTGCGAGAAGTCTATCTCCATCACGCCGTCGGCGTCGGGATCCAGGAAGCGTTCTAGAAGCTTCGCGGCCTCCTTATCGCCAAGTTCCCGGCGCAGTACAACGGCAAGATCGCCAGCGCTTTTGAGCAGTTCTTCTGTCGTGCCAACGGCATCGGGAACCCGACCGCGTGAAGCAATGAAAACAGAAGTGTCGACCAGGACTTCGGCAATCAAACCCGCAATCTTTTCTTGGCGTTCGCGTTTCTGCCTGCGTCCTTGCGGGGGCGCTTCGCTGATTGCCTCTTCGATGTCCTGCTGCAATTGTTGGACGAATTTACCACTATTGCCCAAAAATCGTTTGTTCAGAGCAGATGGTTGTGCGGTGTTTGGTGGTTTTGGCCGTTTGCTTTGCTGATCGGTTGATAAGAGTGCAGTTGCAATCGGCGGCGGCGTCTTGGGAGCGGTGGTTGCTGGTGTTTCGCTTTTCCCCTGCCCACCGCTTTCTCGATTCGAGGGGCCTTTGTCCGTAGTTTGACGGGTGACGTTTTGGCCGTCGTTTTGATTGGAGGGCGCTGTTTCCCTTGCCTTTTGATCGCCCAGGGTGACGACGCTGCTCTGGGGCAAGCGGGCTAAAGGTGTCTGCAGGCTCTGCGATTCCGGGAAGGGATTCCGGAACCCATCGTCCGGGCGCGGCGTTCCTCCGCTTTGCGGCTGGTCTACTTGCGCCTCTGGCTTTGCTTGTGCGGACGCTGGACTGTCAGGTCCGTCCTGTGCCTTGCGGTCGCTGCTTGGTTGAGGCTCTCTATCGTTGGGGTCATGCGGATTTCGTCCAGCATCCTCTGCCCCCGGTTTTCTCGGGAAGGCCTGGCTGGCGACATCATCCCGCTCACTGCCGGAGCCCGGCTGGCCGCCAGAGCCCGGCTGGCTTTTCTGCGCATTCCTCTCTGGGTTAATTTGGATGGAAGTCTCCTTACCGGAGGCGTTTTCCTTTGTGCCGCCGTTGTTAGAAGCGCTTTGGGCTGCGGGTTTTGCAGCCGCTGTGTTGCCAGGGCCGCCGCGCGGCGGCGCATCGTCAGACGCCGTCTCGTTCGTGCTGGTGGTGCCCGCAGGTTTTGCCGAGCTTGCAGCCGGTCCTGACCCTGGCTTGGCGCCGTTTGGCAGCGCGCCATTGCCAGAGGTGGTTGTGTTGGATGCCGCCGTGCCGGGAGCGCGCAGAGGCTGCCCGTCCCGCAAGTTGACCGGCGCAGAAACGCGTGGGCCCTCGGGATCGTCCTTGACCTTGGCCGGATCGAAAACCAAGCCTTTGTCTGTAATCTCAAAGCCGTCCTCGGCCATCTCTTCACGGAAGCGCAGGCCAACCTCATCCGGGGTCGGGCTTTTGGCCTTTTGCGTCATGGTGCGGGTGAACTCGAACGCCATGCCGCCCGGGCTGACGGGATCGAAGGGGTTTTTAGAATTGCGGTCGACCATGGCCATGACCGTCGGGCTGAGAACGGGCCGTCCGTCGGGTCGGCGTTTGGCCATTTCCTCGGCTAGCTCCTCGGTATTTTTTGCAAATTTCATCGCTGAACCTTTAAGAAAAATAGGGGATAAGCAAAAAATATAGGCGAAAAAGAGTGATTATCAAATATAATGGTAATAAAACTAGAAAAATTGTCAACGTTTTTCGCTATTCCGGCTTGCAGGGTGCATTCGCGCAGGCTTAGGCTCGTCGCGCTTGGCCGAAGGAGGAACGAGTACTATGGACAGTATCCAACAAGCGCGGGTTGACCTGGCAGCCGCCCACAGGCTTGCCGCACGCTATGGCTATCACGAAGGTGTCTGCAATCATTTCAGCTATGCCATTCCGGATATGGATGATCGGTTTCTCTTGTCGCCTTATGGTGTTCATTGGTCACAAGTGCGTGCGAGCGATCTCCTCCTGGTCAATGCCAAAGGCGAGGTTATCGAAGGGAATGGTTATGCGGAGACGTCGGCCTTTTGCATCCATGCAGCCGTTCATCTGGCGCACCCGAGGGCTGCCTGTGTGCTGCACACTCATATGCCTTATGCAACAGCACTGACATCACTGGAAAATTCCGAGATTCTGCCGATCAGCCAGAATTCCCTGAGGTTCTATCAGGATGTGGCCTACGACAACGACTACGGCGGATTGGTCCATGATATGGAGGAGGGCGCGCGGCTTGCCTCCAATCTAGGCAACAAGCGGGTCCTGATGTTGGGCAATCACGGGGTAATGGTTGTTGGGCCGACCATCCATCAGGCCTTTGATGATCTTTACTATCTGGAGCGCACCGCGGAGCTACAGGTGTTAGCTTATTCGACCGGCAAACCGCTGCGGTTAATGGGGGAGAACCTCGCGCGCCATACGAAGACACAGTTCGATGAAGAGCGTGACCGCTACAGCCGGATTCACTTCGATGGCTTGCTGCGGATTCTCGATCAGGAGAGCCCTGAGTTCAGAAACTAGGTCCCGCAGTTCGAGAATGCAAAAAAGGGAGCCATGGAGCTCCCTTTTTCATGTGCGAAGGATCGGCGAAGAAAGTTATTCGGCGGCGATGGCCTGTGCCGCCCGGCGCTGCAATTCTTCGCCCAGGAATTCGGCAAGTTTCTGCGGCCCGGTTTTGGCAAGTTTCGCCGAGCGCTCGGCTCCATTATTGTAGTTTGTGTTCGTATTGATGTCGTAGGTATAGATGTTGCCTTCGATATCGCGGATGAACTCGATACCGGCAACTTCAACGCCGTTGTCCGCGAGGACCTTTTCCAACGTCGAGATAAGCGCTGGATCAATATCATCAGTAATCTGGAATTTCGGTGCTTCTTCCTGATCTGGGGTCGCCGGGCAGAAGGCGTCGCCGACCGCGCAGGCGTCCGCAGGGCAAAGCTCAAATCCCTGGCTGGTATCGACCCGTACGGCATAGTGGAAACGTCCGCCGATGAACTCCGCACGGGTGATGTAGGGCTCCGCAGGCCGGATGTACTGCTGGATCAACCAAGTGCCATCGACAGGCGCCTCATACTCCGGGCTTTCAAGATAAGTGGCCAAGCTGTCCAAATCTTGGAATAACTGAACTCCCAGGCCTTTCCCGCCACGGTTGGGCTTCAGGATAAGCGGTAGCTCCGCAAAGGCCCGAGCTGCTGGGAGCACCGCGTCCTTGCCGACGGCAATGCGCGTGCGTGGCGTGCGGACGCCCGCCGCTTGGAGCGCGGCATACTGTGCAACCTTGCTGACCTCCAGGTACAAAGCACGGCTGCCGTTGACAACCCTGCGCCCGTTCAATTCTAGCCAGTTCAGGACATGTTGGGTGTAGGAGGGTGCGTGGGTGTGCCCGCGCGTATGAGCTGAGGCGCTCATACGGCTATAGAAGATGCCTTCCGGCGGATGGGAATCGAATGATAGAATGCCTTCATCAAGATGCCATTCCTCGAAATCCAGGCCCGCAGATTCCAGAGCCGACCGGAAAGGCGGCAACCACTCATCGTTCTCGTGCAGAATATAGATCTTCGACATTTTTGCCGCTCCATATTTTACGCATAAAATGCGTGAAATAGTGAATATCACACTCAATAATGAGATTAAGTGGAGGCATTAAGACTCTTCAAGTGGGAAATACAAAAATTCACGAATCTGTGCGCAGAGCGGCGAGGGCTTCGGGTGTGTCGATATCGTCCAAAATGCTGCGATCATCGATTGCGATCTCGGCTACCAACTCCGGATAATCGCTAAGCAGATGTCGTGCGCCGACGTCACCATGGAGCGTTTGCAGTTCGGCAAAGAACTGGCGGGATATCAGAACTGGATTGCCGCGTTTACCCTGCCACGTCGGCAGGCAGATCGAGCGCCCTTCCACCGGATTGAAACCAGCGATGATGCTATTTATGACGGCGGTCGAAATGCGTGGCATATCACCGAGCATGATTATAACGCCGTCTGGCTGACCGGGGAGGCTCGCCAATCCGCGTTTTAGGGATGAAGCGAGGCCGCTGGCGTAATCCGGATTATGGGCGAAAACGAGCTCCATATCGGCGAGTGCGCTTGTAACTTCTTGTGCTTGATGACCGGTAACGACGACAAGGTCGCTTATCTGCGCGGCCTTTAGGGCTTCGACTGCATGGCGAACCAAAGGCTTGCCGTTGACGTCCGCCAGGAGCTTGTTGGCATGCCCCATGCGCCGTGACTGTCCTGCGGCCAGCAGCAACGCCGCAATTTTGGGTGCCCGCGGTGCCAGCGGACGGCCCTCATGTTCGGGATCAGGCGTTCCTTCAACGGCAAAAGAACGCGGCAGGGGTCGTTGGGCGATCTCCATCAATAGGCCGCCGGCACCCATTTGCATGATATCTCGAGATCCAACGGGTAGATCACAGAGCAGGCGTTCCAGAACCCAATCGAAACCGTTGACCTTGGGCGATCGGGCGCAACCGGGCAGCCCCAGCACCGGCAGGCCATCCCACTCCGCAAGCAGCAGAAGATTGCCTGGGTCTACCGGCATGCCGAAGTGAAGAACCGCTCCACCGGCTTGCGCGATGCCTTGGGGAACAACGTCGCGCCGGTCAACGATGGCCGACGCTCCCGATACGAGAAGCAGTTCGCACCCCTCCGCTTGGAGTTCCTTCAAGGCGCTGGAAATTTCGGAAGGATCGTGGGCGCAGCGGCGTTCTTCAGCTGGTGGGCAGTCGAGGTGGGCTAGGCGCTGATTCAGGGCGGCAAAAGTCTTGTCTAGTAAACTGACCTTCATACCTGACAGTTCGGTTTGTACCAGTCCTATTTGCCGCGCTCGAAGCGGGGCGACGCTGATCAGCGGTTCATTGCCGAGCGTTTGCATCGCTTGGTCAATAATCTTCCCGTTTGCGGCGAAGGGAATCATCTTAACCGTGGCCACCATCTGGCGCGGTTCGACGAGGCCATAGGGTGGCACCGTTGCAATGGTGATGCACTCATCGGTCAAGTTGAAGGCATCAAGCCGACCTCTGTCGATCACTGCCAGTCCGCGCGCCTGGGCAATAAGATTGCAGCGCCCGGTAAAAGCTGCGGTCTGATTCAGGTTAGCACCACGAATAGCCGCGGCTACCATGGCCGCGGCTTCGTCTTCGTGCAGGTCTCCACGCGCCATGCGAGCGACGGTGACCTCTTCAATGCCTGCGGCGAGCAAGGCTGTAACGTCTTCCTCACTCAGCTTACGACCCTTCTTGAAGTTTGATTTATCAAAGCGGATCGAATGGGCGAGCAATGAACCGGCAGCATCGCGGCTATTGACCTTGCAAAAGTCCATCAGGCCGTGTCTCCCGGCGTCAGAGGCGGCGCAGCGCGCAAGACCTGGGTTATCTGTGCCATCACTGAAACGGCTATTTCAGCCGGCGATTTTGCACCGATTGATAGGCCTACAGGCCCTTGGATACGTGCGAGCGCTTCTTCGCTCGCGCCCTCCGCACGTAGGCGGATCAGGCGCTTGGCATGGGTTCGTGTCGACCCCAGGGCGCCGATATAAAAGACGGGCGATTTGATGGCGGCGAGCAAGGCAGGATCGTCGAGTTTAGGGTCGTGTGTCAGGGTGACAACGGCCGTGCGGCGGTCCAATGCCAGATCTGCCATGGCCTCATCGGGCCAGGAGTCTACGCACCTGATTCCCGGGAACCGCTCTTCGGTTGCCCAAGCTTTGCGTGGGTCGACCAGAACGACATCGTACCCGGTCATCTGCGCCAGGGGTGCCAGGGCTTGTGCGATATGAACCGCACCGACCAGAACCAGGCGCAATGGGGGATTGAAGACTTGCAGGAACCAGTGGTCCTCGTACAGCCCGCTGCGGTCGTCCCGTAAAGCCTTGCGAATTGCCGCGAACAGTTCGGCATCAGGCTTGAAGTCGCCAACGGCCTTGCCGTCGATTACCAGACACTGCTGGCCGGATTCGATGTTGGTAACCAAGACCGTTTCCAGCTTGCCTTGTTTAGCCTCCAAGAGCTTGTCGAGCAGGAGGCGCTTCATACCAAGGACTCCACGAAGACCTTTACCGTGCCACCACAAGCCAAACCAACCGACCAGGCGTCCTCATCGGTAACACCAAAGGTCAGGAGCTTTGGCGGTGCGCCTTCCATGATCTGACGCGCTTCGTGCACGACAGCGCCTTCGATGCAGCCGCCGGATACCGAGCCGACCATGCGGCCGGTTTCATCTACGGCCAACTGGCTGCCGACCGGGCGCGGTGAGGAACCCCAAGTTGCCACGACGGTCGCCAGGGCCACCTTGTGTCCCTGGTCTTGCCAGTTCGTGGCCGTTGCCAGAACATCTGCTTCGATCATGCCGACTTTCCTATCCATTGGCTTGCGGCCTCCTCTCGTGCCGGCGGGTCGGCGCTAAGTGCGGCGGCCAGATCGGCCAAGCTGTTTATGCTATGGGCGCTGCGGAGTTCATCAACGTGACCGATCATCGCGCTGGCACCCTGTGATTTCGGTGCATAGGCGTCATACCGCAAGAGGGGGTTGAGCCAGATCAGGCGCCTGCAGGACTTGTGCAAGCGCTCCATCTCCTCGCCAACGCCGCGGGCACCTTCACGGTCCAATCCGTCTGTGATTAACAAGACGACGGCCCCTTGTCCAAGTACCCGCCTGGACCACTGTCTGTTGAAATCCTTCAGGCACCCACCGATTCGCGTGCCGCCCGACCAATCCTCAACCTCGGCTCCCACCTTTTCCAGTGCTACGTCAATGTCCTTGTAGCGGAGCTGGCGCGTGATGTTGGTAAGCCGCGTTCCAAACACGAAGGAATGGACACGGTCCCGGTCGTTGCTCAAGTGGTGCATGAAATGGAGAACCATTCTTGAATAGCGTGCCATGGAGCCGGAAATGTCGCAAAGGACGGTCAAGGGGGGGCGGCGTGTGCGAGGCTCTTTCCAGTTGAGAGGAATGTGATCGCCCCCACCACGCAAACTGGCCCGCAGCGAGGCCCGAAGGTCTATTCGACGTCCATGCGGCGCTGCACGGAACCGTCTCGTCTTTACTTCTTGCAAGGGTAATTTCAAAGCTCTTATGGCGCGTTTTGCCGCTTCCAATTCATCGAGCGACATCTTCTCAAAATCCATTTCCTGGAGTCGTTCACGAGCGGAATAGGTGAAACTGGCATCGACTTCTATTTCTTCTTCCGCATTTTCCTGCGGCTCTTTCGGCGTCTGACGGGGCGGCGAGAAAGCATCAGCAACGCGCCTGCTGATTTCCTGCTCGGCAGCGTCGCGCAGGCCGTCCGCCGTCACATCCGGCAACAACAACCCCTTCAACTTGTCCAGTATCTTTGGGTTGCGCCAGAAAAGATGGAAAGTCTGGTCGAAAATTTCCTGTTGATCGCGCCGATTTACGAAGGTGCTATGGAGTGTCCAATAGAAATCACGGCGCTCGCCGATGCCGACGGCGGTTATGGCCCCCAGGGCTTCGTGAACCTTTCCAGGGCCGACCGGTAGCCCTGCAGCCCTAAGCGTTCTGGCAAAGTAGAGGACGTTTTCCGCCAGGCGGCCTTCTTCGGCTGTGAACTGTCCATTTGGGGTGGTCATTTTTAAACGCCGGGAAGCCCGACCATATCCTGCTTTACCTCATCCAGAAGACGGGCGGCCTCGCTTCCTTGAATCTTCTGGATATCGTCCTGGTACTTCAAAAGAACGCCAAGCGTGCTATCGATCGTTTCCGGGTCCAGAGCGACTTTATCGAGTTGGGTTAAAGCATCGGCCCAATCAATGGTTTCGGCCACTCCGGGGAGTTTGAAAAGGTCATTTCCATGCCGTAAGCGCTGGATGAAGGCTACGATCTGGCGAGACAGGGCGTCCGCCGCCCCGGGCGCCTTGATCTTGAGGATTTCAAGCTCCCGCGCCGCGTTGGGATAATCGACCCAATGATAGAGGCAACGGCGCTTCAGGGCGTCGTGAATCTCCCGGGTGCGATTAGAGGTGATGATGGTGATCGGCGCTTCCGCCGCCTTTATAGTGCCGAGTTCAGGAATGCTGACCTGAAAATCGGACAGCAGTTCCAGCAGGAAAGCCTCGAACGGCTCATCCGTGCGGTCCAATTCGTCGATCAACAGAACCGGCGCGCCGCCGATGCCGGGCCGCAGAGCCTGGAGCAGGGGGCGCTCGATGAGAAAGCGTTTGGAGAAGATGTCGCTCTCCAAACGTTCGCGATCCCGATCGCCCGCCGCTTCGGCCAGCCGAATCTCCATCATCTGGCGCGCATAGTTCCACTCATAAACCGCAGAGTTTACATCCAACCCCTCATAGCACTGCAGTCGGATTAAAGGCCGTCCCAGGGCGTTCGCTAAAACCTTGGCAATCTCGGTCTTGCCGACCCCGGCTTCGCCCTCCAGGAAAAGTGGGCGGCCGAGCTTTATTGCCAGAAATAGAACGGTGGCTAGACTGCGCTCGCCGATGTATTGCCCGCGTTTTAGCAGTTCCAATGTCTCATCGACATTCGCGGGTAAGGCGCAGTGCGCCGCAGAATCATCCGCCATACTTTCCTCTCGAAGGACCAATGTTGCCTATGAGAAGGAGACTATAGGGGCAAGGGTACGCCTGACAACGCGCCGGACCACCGCAGTGTGCGAATTATTTTTGGACCCAGCTTCCATCGGCGCGCTGGAACCACGTGCCGGCGGGCGCTTTTTGAAGAATTTGTGCGGCATAGACCTTACCGACTTCCTCGGCGGTGACGCCCTGTTGTGCGGCTCGACTAGCGTAAATTTCCTTGCGCTGAGCGTTGACTTGAGCGGCGACGCTATTGGCTGAGGCGTTGCCTGAATCGCGCACTACGAGCAATCCGTCAAAGCGTTCGCCGACAGCGCCTGATTTACGCAAATCGTCAAGCTGGTCGGCCTTAGCTTTCTTGAAGGTATAGGTCAGACCCAAAGTGCTGGCCGCGATAGCCAAGCCGCCGAACAGCAAGAACTTGCGTCGTGAGGTGAATGTGCCGTTTCGCATGGTTTCCTCGCCGCCTTAAAAGATTCCCGGATTGCTCTGAATATCTTCGCGCGCTTGCTCTTCGAGCTTCACGCGGACTTCAGCATCCAGTTTGACATTCAAATTGATGGTGATGGGTTCCTTTGGAGCCTCGACCTTGACGGTCGGCGTGCAGGCCGAAAGGAATAATAAAGCTGCCAGCACCGACCCGGCCGCCACGAGCCCGTTCATCGCCGGTATCTTGCTCTCTTGCGCCACTATCGCGTCGCTGGGCTTCGCAGCAAATTTTTGCATCCGCACCGTCATCCATCCCCTGGCGTCTTAGGCCAGTTTTCCTGTGCCCGCTTCATCCACATATGCTGTCATTCTATTGTTACGGTGGCGAGAGGGAATATCTCCCCGAACGTTTCAATAAAAGTTCACCAATCGACGTGCCCTGCCGCAAAGCAGCCAACAAAGACGTTGGATCCGTCGTAAGGTTAAAATTAAGCCTGAAGGGATAACCATCTAGAACATTTGGATTTCTTCCCTCTAGCCCTATAGAGAAAACCAACTCTTTATCGTTTGGCTTATCAAGATGGAGTTGGAGGTCGTTGTATTGAAAATCCTCCAGCGCATCGAGCATCAGAGTGACGCTTTCGCCCCCGCCCGACAAGGCTTGTCGAGTCGCTTCGTTGTTGTAGCGGATCGTGCCAACTTGCGTGTCGTCCAGGTTGGCGTTTGCAATGGTCACGGTGCCGCTGGTAAAGGCCAGTGGAACCTGGCCCGCGAGGATACCGGTAACTTGCAGCCCTTCGACATCAATGAGTTCGGCAAGTGCGCTCAGGTCCAGGCGGGTGAAACTCAAGGAAGCGCGGCCGTCTCCGCTTGCGAGGGAGTAGGCGCCATCGGTCAAGAGCAGGGGGCCGAGAAGACTTTGTGCTCTGGCTTCCTTGATGAGCAGCGTCGGCTCGCTGGTTTCGGCCGCCGGTTCGATGGAGAAAATCAAACGTACATCTGTGAGGGGCAAGCCGGGATCGAAGCGCGACAGTGTGACCTCCTGATCGCCTTCAGTCGCGATTTTGATCATATCTCGGAACGACAGGGTGCCGTTTAGTCCCTTCAGCGGCATATCGGCGTAACGTAGCGCCAGATCGGTGATGGTTGCCGCCCCTTTGCCTTTCAGGTTCCTGCCATCCCAACCAAGTGATCCTGTCAAAGCCACAGTTCCCTCAACCTCTCGAAGAGAGGTGAGCAGGGGACTAATTGCGAGAGGTTGTAAACCGCCCCTTTCGAAAACCACGGCTGTGGTGGGCAAGCTGAGAGAAAGGTGAGAATAATCGCCAGCAAGAGATCCCAGAAACCCCAATTTTACCAGACGGTCCGCGAAATACACTTCGCCGGAAACGTCCGTTTTGTCACTGCGCCGCGGCTTAAACGCGACATTCAGCCTTGCGGGCCCAGCCAGGATCGGATGCGTAACGGCGTCGGCGGTCAACCGCGCATCGCCCTTGCCAACGGCCAGTCGCGGTAGAGCTTCCAGATCAAGTGCACCGGCAAATTGTAGGCCGTTAATTTTCAGTTCCTGGTCAGGGACCTGAAGCCCCCCGATTTTAACTTCTGAAAGCAATGCACCTTCGGACATGGATAGCTTCATCGTTAGGTTGCTTGCCTGCGTCGCGGGAACGTTTCCGGAGAGGCGCACCGCGGGTGCTTGTACGTCCAGGGTGAGGTCCTTGATGCTTCCTTCTTTAACCGACAGTTTCAAATCATTGATGTTCAACGGTTTTTCTAAGGTAATTCGTTTGCCGGCAAGGGTGATGGGCGCACTGCTCGTCAGACTTCCAGGCTCTCTGCTCCGAAGAAGGATCGTTTCATTCTGAAACTTGACATGGAGTGGTAAAGCACCGTGCAAATCTTCGCCAATGAGACCTATCGAGCCATTGAGTGCTGTTTCGCCTAACGCATGACTGGCGGCACCATTGTATGTAATCGTGTGCAGTGGGATTGGCAGGCCTTTCAAACCAGACAGGCCAACCTCCAAGGCGTTACTTTCCAGACTGAGAGGGCGCCAGCCCGGCCCCAGTTTTCCCTGAACGCGGCCACGGATCGTGACCTGTCGGCCCGCTGCGTCACTTAGGGCCAAATCGCTTATGACCTCGAACGGGTTTTCGCCTGTGAGGTTTGGCGTGATCTTGACGCTCAATGGGCCCGAGAGGGTTAAGGGCTCCAAAGGCATTGCGAGGTTACTCTGCGCGAACGGTATACTTATTTCTCTTTCAATATAGTCAGTTATGGATGTTACAGAAAGTGATGTATCAGGTAAAAAATCCAAGGAAAGGAGCGTCCGGTCTGCGGACAGTATTACGTCGGTATAGCCGGAAACTCGGGCGAGTTCCGTTATCGCAAGATTCTTAAATGTTCCGGTAAAACGAAGATGAGGCTCCAGGTTTCTATAGGCCGCGAGGAGATCGCTGTCGGGCTGGGCCTCAGTCGGATCAACCGGTAGCAATCCATCGGCAGCAAATGTGCCCTTCAGTTCCATTTCCCGGCCGAGATAGGAAGCAAGCAACGATTGGATCGCGCTGCCCGCCGTGCTTTCCAGTGAACCGGCAAGACTGAAGCGTGGAACGTCGGACAACGCCTTGATTGTGCCGGCCAGTGTCAGCCGAGACAGTCCGTTTCCTTCGTTGGTGTCGGTGTTGAAGCTGATTTGCTCTCGATCGACCGCGACCGCGAGATTGTTCCGCCAGGCGCCTGGAATGCTGGCGAGGTCCCGCATTTGGCTGCTGGATTCCAAATCCAAGGTAAGGCCACTTTCGACCATCAATGTTTGCCAAGTGCCAGGGCTCTGCGGGATTGGCAGACCCCATGGAACGCGTTGGAGATGAGCTGTTCCCTTTAGTGACAGACGCCTCAATTGGAAAGGAAGCAAGCTGGATACGAAACTGGTTACTGCTTCACCCTCGTCAAAGTTGAGGTCGCTTTCCAGGATGATAGGTTGCTCCGCATCGAACTCAGGGGCGCGTAATCTGATGGTCCCGGCGGTTTCTGGAGGACCGAGCGTTAGCGACGCGTTGAATCCTAGGTCCGGACTTGTTTCGGCAGCGAATTCAACCGGTCCAAGCGCCTTTTCCTGCCAGGATAGATCCGCGCCTTTGGCATGCAGGTACGCCGCCGTGACGCGGTTACCATCCAACGTGATCTGGCTTTCGATCTCCAGCATGCCGAGATTGCTGACAGCGTTGCCTGAAAGCGAGAATGCCTGACCATCGCCGTTTCCAGATACCGTTACTGTTACAGGACCTATTGTTGTTTCTAGCGTGATACTGCCGTTGCTTATCTGGATTGGAGGAAGAAGAGGAAGGTCAGGTAGCGTTGGAAAGGCCGGGAAGTGCGATAATTCCGCCGTGGTGCCGCTGGCGTCCTTGGCATAGCGGTAGTGCACGCCCTCAAGCGCGAGGTTCTCCAGGCGGCTATCGAGCAAGCTGGCGAGGCTGAATTGGGCTTCCAAGCGCGCAAAGGACAGACCAGGAGCCGTGAGGTTGCTGATAACAAGGCGATCGAAGGTAAGTTCGCTGACCTTGAAATGATCTGCCTTTAGCCAGACTGACATAACTTCGGCGAGAAGGCGTTCAGCCAGTGTCAAACGCGCCAGCCACAGTCCGCTCAGGACCAGAGCCAGAACAGCGAAAGAACCGGTGATGATTTTCCAGCGACGCTTCATGGTAGGAAAAGCCTAACCTTCAGCGTATGGGGCAGCAAAGAAAGAACCGGGGCCACGCAGACCCCGGCTCTTCTTTACGGTGGGGCCTTGTTCAACCGGCAGCGGCGGCGACCGCCCGTGCTGCGATAACGCTTACCAAGTGAGCGCGATACTCGGCAGAGGCATGCAGGTCGCTGTTCAAATCAGCCGCCGATACAGTCAATCCCTTGAGTGCAACGGGCGAGAAGTTAGCGGCAAGTGCCGCTTCCATTTCCGTTGCGCGGAACGCACATGGGCCTGCACCGGTCACGGCGACGCGGGTTCCCACAACACCCTGGCTGACAAAAACTCCAACGATGGCATAGCGGGAGGCCGGGTTAGCGAACTTCACGTAAGCTGCTTTTTCAGGCACCGGGAACACGACGGAGCGAATAATTTCGTTTTCCTCCAGCGCCGTTTCAAACAGGCCGGTGAAGAAATCGTCGGCCGCAATTTCGCGCTTGTTGGTTCTGATCACCGCGCCGCAGCCCAGCAAACCGGCGGGATAGTCGGCAGCCGGATCGCTGTTGGCGACAGACCCGCCGATGGTGCCGCGATGGCGAACCTGAGGGTCACCGATGCCCTCCGCCAATGCCGCTAGCGCGGGCAAGCGGCTTTTCACAAGGTCATTGGCAGCAACCTCCGCGTGGGTGGTCATGGCGCCGATCACGATGGCGCCATCTTCCTCGCACACGCCTTTGATCTCGGCAATTCCGCCGAGGTCTATAAGATCGCTTGGCATGGCAAGGCGCTGCTTGAGGGTCGGGATCAATGTCATCCCACCGGCTAGAATCTTGCCATCGCCTGCACCCGCCAGGGCCTTGGCGGCCTCGTCGAGGGAGGCGGGTCGCTTATAATCGAACTGATACATCCTTCTGTCCTCCCTTACTCTGCCGCCTGGGCGCCGCGAGCCTGTGCCGCACGCCACACTTTCTCCGCCGTTGCAGGCATATCGATCTCGCAGCCCAGTGCATTCGTTATAGCGTTCATTAATGCTGCCGGAGCCGCAATGGCACCGGCCTCACCGCATCCCTTCACGCCCAACGGGTTATGGGTGCAGGCCGTCTCCGTCGTGGCGACCTTCAGTAGCGGCAGGTTGTCGGCGCGCGGCATGCAGTAATCCATGTAGGAGCCGGTCAGAAGTTGCCCCGTTTCCGGATCATAGACACAGCCTTCCAGCAGCGCCTGGCCAACGCCTTGCGCAACGCCACCATGAACCTGCCCCTCAACGATCATCGGATTTATCACCTTGCCGAAATCATCGACCGCTACCCAATCGACAATTTCGGTCACGCCGGTTTCGGGATCGATCTCAACCTCGGCGATGTGGGTTCCTGCCGGATAGGTGAAGTTGAGCGGGTCGTAAAAGGCCGTCTCGTCCAGGCCCGGCTCCACATCTTCCGGGTAGTTGTGCGGCACGTAGGCCGTAAAGGCTATCTCAGCAATGGTCTTGGACTTGTCCGTGCCAGCGACCTTGTATTGGCCGCCGTCGAACTCGACATCCTCCACACTGGCTTCCATCAAATGGGCGGCAATCTTGCGGCCTTTTTCGATGACCTTGTCGCAAGCACGGATAATAGCCGAGCCCCCGACTGCGAGTGACCGAGAGCCGTAGGTGCCCATACCCATCGGGATGGAGCCGGTATCGCCATGCACGATCTCGATGTTTTCGTAAGGTATGCCAAGCTTTTCGGCCGTAAGCTGGGCGAATGTGGTTTCGTGACCTTGCCCGTGGCTGTGCGATCCGGTGAAAACCGATACGGATCCAGTGGCGTTAAACCGCACCTGGGCGGATTCCCAAAGACCGACACCGGCCCCAAGGGAACCGACGACTGCCGAAGGTGCGATGCCGCAGGCCTCGATGTAGGCGGAAAAACCGATGCCGCGAAGCTTACCCTTGGCTGCTGATTGACGTTTGCGCTCGGCAAAGCCTTTGTAATCAATCATCTCCAGGGCCTTATCCATGGCGATTCCGTAGTTCCCGGTATCGTACGTCAAGGCAACCGGCGTGGCGTAGGGGAAGGCGTCGGGCGGAATGAAATTCCGTTTTCTTAGCTCCGCAGGGTCGATCCCTGTCTCGCGCGCAGCCACCTCGACAATCCGCTCCAGCAGATAGGTGGCTTCCGGCCGACCAGCCCCGCGATAGGCGTCCACCGGTGCGGTGTTGGTAAACACGGCCTTCACGTTGGCGTAAATCACCGGCGTGGTGTATTGCCCGGCCAAAAGCGTCGCATAAAGGTAAGTGGGAACGCAGGACGCGAAATTGGACAGGTAGGCGCCCATATTGGCGATCGTATCGACTTTGAGCGCCGTGAATTTACCGTTTGCATCAAGCGCCAGCTTTACTTCGGTCACATGATCACGTCCGTGGGCGTCCGCTAGGAAACTTTCACTGCGATCAGCGGTCCACTTGATAGGTCGCCCGACTTTCTTGGCGGCCCAGGTGCATACCGTCTCTTCGGCATAGCAGTAAATTTTGGAACCAAAACCGCCGCCGACGTCCGGCGCAATAACCCGAACCTTATGCTCTGGCAGCCCCAGCACAAAAGCGCAGAGGATTAGACGGAGCAAATGTGGGTTCTGGCTGGTCGAATGCAGGATGTAATTACCGGTACCCGGCTCGTATTCCGCGAGGGCCGAACGTGGCTCCATGGCATTGGGAATCAGCCGGTTGTTGACCAATTTCAAGGTTGCGACGTGGCTCGCGTTGCTAATGGCGTCGTCCACGGCAGCTTGGTCGCCCAACTCCCAATCGAAGCAGAGGTTGCCAGGGGCCTCGTCATGAAGTTGAGGCGCATCATTCGAGAGCGCACCAGCGGGATTAACGACAGGTGCCAAATCCTCGTAATCGACCTCCACCAGTTCGGCCGCGTCCTGGGCTTGCTGGCGGGTCTCCGCGATCACGACGGCAACGTGGTCGCCCACATAGCGGACTTTATCGCGAACCAGTGGGAAATGCGGTGGGCCTTTATGCGGATTTCCATGGCGATCTACGACCGTCCAACCGCAGGGCAGGGAGCCGACACTATCGGCTGCCATATCGGCACCGGTGAAGATTGCAACGACACCCGGTGCGGCAACGGCAGCGGTGCTGTCGATCGACTTAACGACCGCATGAGCATGGGGCGAGCGCACGAAGACGGCCCAAACCTGATCCGCTCGGTTGATGTCATCGACATATTTGCCCACACCGGTCAGAAAACGCTGATCTTCGCGACGGCGGACAGAGGAACCTATTCCTGAATCAGGCATTGTCTCACCCTCCCATCTCGTCGGCGGCGGCCTGGATGGCCTTGACGATGTTCTGATAGCCGGTGCAACGACAAATGTTGCCCTCCAGCCAATCGCGAATTTCTGTCTCGCTGGGTTTCGGGTTCTCTTGCAACAGATCCACTGCGCTCATCACCATGCCAGGTGTGCAAAAGCCGCACTGCAATCCGTGGTGTTCCCGGAAGGCTGCCTGCATGGGATGCAATTCGCCGTTCACTGCAAGCCCTTCAATCGTGGTCACTTCCGTATCGTTGGCCTGAATCGCCAGCATGCTGCAGGCTTTTACCGACTTACCGTTCACATGTACGACGCAAGAGCCGCATTGACTGGTATCACAACCGACATGTGTGCCGGTAAGGCGCAGATTTTCACGCAAAAAGCTGACCAGCAAGGTGCGGGGTTCGACCTCCGCCGACACCTGCTTGCCATTCACTTTCATGGAAACGCTGGGCATATTTTCCTCCCTTTTGCGCAGCATAGGCGGCGTCCTTGGACGTCCTGCGAAATTGTTCGGTCCGTCATTCATGCGGACAGTTCGATGGGTGAGTGTGTGTCTCCCTCGGGTCTTTGGTCAAGAACTTGCAAGCGTTAATTGAGCAGCTTGTCCAATTTGCCAATCGAATGGCGCCGGCAGCGTCATGGTTGTCGTTCAGGTGCGTCCGAACATTACGATCAATAAAATGATGATGGCGACCAATCCGGAAATCCAGACCAAAGGTGAAAGGCCCGGCTTGCGCTTAGCCTCTGCCAATGCCTCCTCGATTTCCTGCTTGTCGAGCGCCTCATCGGGATCCGCATGCAAGGGTGTGTGCGGGGCTGCATGCGAGGGGGCTTGCGTGGGTGACCCATCGTCGGATTGTCCCTGTGCATGGGCGCCTATAGCTTGCTCCAGCCCGTCTGTCGAACCACCGGAGCCGGAGGAAACGATTTGGGAAAAGGTCGCAAAGAACTCATCGGAGAGCTTCTTTGCGGTTCCATCGATCAGGCGCGAGCCGATCTGTGCAAGCTTGCCGCCGACTTTGGCATCGACCTCATAGCTCAGCAGGGTGCCATTTTCTTTAGTCGTGAGCTTTACCTTGGCGTTGCCTTTTGCGAAACCGGCGGCGCCGCCCTTACCTTCACCTGACAGGGTGTAACTTTCCGGTGGCACCAAGTCCTGAAGCACGACGTGACCACCGAAAGTTGCTGATACAGGCCCTACCTTGGCTTTGACCTTCGCGTCGAAGCCGCCGTCTTCACTCCGATCCAACGACTGGCAGCCCGGGATGGACTGGCGCAGTACTTCGGGATCATTCAGTGCGTCCCAGACTTTCTCTCGCGAGGCGGGGATAAGAACTTCGCCGGTCATCTGCATGGGTTGCTCTCCAGGTGGCCAGTGTCGTGGTGCCGCAATGATCTAGGCTAAGACGCTACCCTTATCACTGCAACCGCCAAGAGGACGGGCAAAGGCGTCAACCGCCGAGGAACAAACGCCCGACTTCCGGATTCTCCAGAAGCTCAGAACCGGTGCCTGCAAGCGCCAATTGGCCGGATACCAAAACATAACCGAGATCGGCAAATTCCAGGCCCTTCTTGGCGTTCTGCTCGACCATCACAATGGTTTTGCCTTCGACATTCTGCAGGTCGGCCAAAATCTCGAACACCATATCGATAAAGCGGGGTTCCAGCCCGATCGACGGCTCATCGACTAACAAGACTTCCGGGTTCATGATCAAGGCGCGCGAGATTTCAAGCAAACGCCGCTCGCCCCCCGATAGTGTGCCGGCACGTTGATGGCGACGATCCGCTAGTCGCGTGTACTTCTCGAACACCCTGTCGGCAGATTGCTTGGCCTCAGCCGGCCGGTTCTTGAGGTAACCACCCATCAGAAGGTTCTCTTCGACGGTCATGTCCGGGAACACAGAATTGTCCTGGAGAATATAGGCGACGCCCGCATCACGCAGTTTTTCTTTGGGGCTGAGGTTGGTGATGTCGTTACCCCCAACGAAAATCTTTCCGCTGTATATATTAGTAAACCCGAAGATCGAGTGCAGGATCGTTGATTTTCCCGCGCCATTGGGGCCGATCAAGCAGAGGGACTGTCCCTTGCCGACCACCAAGTCAAGCTCATGGAGAATCTCCATCTTGCCGTAGCCGGCACGCAACCCTTCGATCGTGACAAAGGGCTCGCCTTTACAGTAGCCCCTCAGGGTTGCAGCGTCTGGACGTTGCTCCGATAGGGCTTGAGCCTCCTTGGCAACCTGATCGACCGACATGACCGATTCGACGGTGCCGGTGCCATAGCCGCTGATCCGCTTCTTTTTTTCGCTTTCGGTTTCGCTGGCCATTAATGTGCTCCCAGGTAGGCGTCGATCACGCGCGGATCATTCTGGATTTCGTTTGGACCGCCTTCTGCCAGAAGCTGTCCATGCGCCAGGCAGTAGATACGCTTTGCAATGTTCATGATCACCCGCATGTTGTGCTCGATAACCAGCAAAGTGATGCCAAATTCCTGATTCGCCCGGAGAAGGCGATCCAACAGGCCGTTGATGAGCGTCGGGTTGATGCCGGCGGTCGGTTCATCCAACAGCAGCATCTTCGGCTCGTTCATCAAGGCCATCGCGAATTCCAGGAGTTTTTGCTGGCCGAAGGAAAGCGAGCCCGCCATCAGATGACGTTTGCTGTAGAGCCCAACAAACTCCATCAGTTCGTCACAGCGCTCCAAGTCCGCCTTGGGATGCCGCTGCAGCAGGGCAAAAATTCCCTCCTCCTTGTGAGGGACTGAGATCAACATATTTTCGACGCAAGTCATGGCGCCGTAGATTCGGGTTTGTTGGAAGGTGCGCAAAAGGCCCAAACGGGCGATCTGTGGCACCAGCATCTTGGAAATTTCCTGCCCTTCGAACTGGACGGAGCCGCTGTCGATAGGATGATAGCCGACAATCGAGTTGTAGAGTGTTGTCTTGCCTGAGCCGTTAGGCCCAATCAGACCGACGATTTCGCCTTGATTGACGTGCATCGAGATATCGCTGTTAGCGATGATGCCGCCGAAGCGTTTGGATACGCTTTCAACGTTCAGCATGGTAGTCATGATGCATTCCCCTCGCTTGCGGCTTCTTCGTCTTCAACCCGGTAGCCGAAAAGCTCAGGTTTGCGTTCACGCAACCATCCGAGAATGCCGAGCGGGAAGAAGACGACAATGATAACGATCAGCAACCCGAGGGCCACGCGCTGCCAGCCGAGAAGATAGGTCCAGAACAGCTCCTGCGTGACATGGAACACGATTGCACCGACCACCGGTCCCCAGAGCAGTCCCTTGCCGCCCAGAATCGCCATCAGCACCATCCAGACGCCGAAGGTTGCGCCCGCAAAAGCACTGTCGCGCGGATCAATGAAGCCCAACACATTTCCGGCCAATCCGCCACCAATCGCGAGGAACAGGGCGGATATGGCCCAGGCGATCGTCTTGTATCGTGTGGTTCTCAAACCCATTGCTTCGGCCTTGTCTTCATCATCGCGAATTGCGTTGATGGCCAAACCGAAGCGACCGGCATAAAGCCGCCTCAAGCTGAAGAACGTCACAACCGTCAGAAGAACCATCATGAAATAGTAGAAAACCTTCGGCTGTAAGCCGATCCCAGAGGGGAAAAGCGGTGGAACCATGCCCGAGCCGGCGCCAACCCAATCCCAGCCAGCGAAAATTTCCCCAAAAGCAATACCCAGTCCCAAGGTGCCGATAGCGAAATAATGACCGCGCAAACCAAGGAGCCCTGCGCCGATTACCACCGCGAAAACAACACCAATCAAAGCGGAGATAAACAATCCCAGAGCCAGGCCGGAGAAGTACTGCCCAGTCGTTAGGGCAAACCCAGCGGCGCCCTGCGCATCGGTATAGGTTCCGACGTCGAAAAAGAGGCCGACCTGGACCACCGCTGTAGTGTACATGCCCAAGCCAAAGAAAATGACATTGCCAAAGGAATTGTACCCCATCTGGCCGCCAACGACGTCCCAGGTCAGTGCGATCAGGATCATGACCCACAACATCGTCAACTGGGTTTGTAAGCCCGGAAAAAGGAAGGGCGCGACGACGGCGGCAATCAGTATGGCAATGAATCCGCCAATCTCCAGGCCGCTCTTTTTGCTCATGATGCCACTCATTTCAGATACTTCCTTTGCCGCCCCAGCATGAAGCTGCGGTACATCAGGATCACGACCAGCAGTAGGTAGACAAAAGCCAACTGATACTCGGCGCCGAGTACAAAGCCCGCATACTGCTCCGCCACACCAAGACCAAAGGCCGACGCGACAACACCGGCAATATTGCCGAGCCCAGCAACAACGACGATGGTGAAGGAGCGAATTGTGTACGCCAGGCCCTGGAAGGGATGGATGGTCAGGCTCATGACCACCAGAGCACCAGCGGCGCCGCAAACCGCCGCGTTGATGCCGTAGGTCGTGGCATAGACCTTATCAGTATCAATGCCCAAGATCCGCGCCGCCCGGGCGTTCTGGGCGGTCGCGCGTATCGCTTGGCCCATCCGCGATTTTCGCATGAAGACAACCAGGCAAACAGCGATCACCAGGGTCAGGACAAAGGCCAGCAACTTGATCTGCGGCACGCTCACCATCCCGTCGAAAATGAACCAGCTTTGCAGCTGTGTATCGACGGTCTGCACGTCAGCGCCAAAAACCTCGTTCATCAACTGCTGAAGCAGGATCGACATCCCGAACGTCGCCAGGAGCGAAATAAAGAGATCGCGATCAACCAGCCTGAAAATGACGAGTTTGTAGAGCAGATACCCGAGGATAAAGAGGGCAAAAGCCGCAGCCGGTATTCCAAGAAGTGGTGGAACGCCGACTTGAAATAGACTCCAGGCTACGAAGCCTCCAAGGATGACGAATTCTCCCTGGACAATGTTGATGATGTTCATCACGCCCCAGACGAGCGCCATTCCATAGGCTGCCAGGGCGAAGAGTGCGCCGATTAATACTCCGTCCAACAATAGCTGAACATTGAAGATCGGCGCTTGAATCAGGATGTCGATGTTATCCATGCGTTGAGCCTGTCTCCCAGACGTCTACCCATACCGACGGCACGCCGGCAGCGACGGTGACGATTCCATACCCGATAAGGACCGACCCCGCCTCCAGACGAAGGGAGCGGGGCCGGGTACCTATGGTCTACCGTATCGAGTGCTTATTACCGTGGATAGCGTAGCTTAGCCGAAGCCCACTTCGTGGGAGCGACCACTTGGAACTCGCCATCCTGGACTTGATAAAGCACCATGGGCTTAGCGATGTTCTTACCAGTTTCATCAAATTTGATGTTGCCGTAAAAGGTCTGGATCTCGGTTACGGCCAAGGCGTCGCGTACTGCATTCGCCTCCAGGGTGCCGGCCCGACCGATGGCATCAGCGAAGACCTGCACTGCTGCAGCGGATTCCGCTGCCTGATATGGCGGCGCGTAGCCGTAGGTGTCTTCGAACAACTTGGCGAAATCCGCCGCCGATCCGAAGAGGTTATCCGAGTAGCTGAGGCTTGGCGCCCACTGGGAAGCGCAGAGCGCACCTTCAGCCGCTGCCCCGAACTGACCGATGATGTCGGCAGCGTCACAGTGGGTCATGGCGAGCATCGGGACTTGAACGCCCATTTCGCTAAGCTGGCGGATGGCTAGTGCAGCCCCCTTGGAGTGACCGGATACAACCAATACATCAGGCTTTAGCGCCTTGACCTTGGTCAGGGTTGCCGACATGTCGTTCAATTCCGGCGGAAGCTTGTCATCAATCACGACCTTCATACCGAACTTCTCGGCATCCGCGAGCACGCCGGCGCGCACATCCTGCGAGAAGGGGTCATTTTCGAAAGCGCCCGCAATTGTTACGTCGGAAGCTTTCTTGCCTTCCTTCTCCGCGATCTCAGCCGCCAGAGCAATGGCACTGGTCAGATACTGTTCGGATGTTGAAAGCACGGCGAAAAGATACTTGTAACCCTGTGTGAAGAGGGATCGCGAAGCACCATTTGCTTCAACCATCGGGACGCCGTAGTTTTCCGTCACCGGAGCGATGGCTTTGGTGAGTCCGGAAGAGTAGGGCCCAAGCAGAAACTGAACACCGTCTTGCTGGATCAAACGTTCAGCCAGCTGTGCGCCGCGCGCGGGGGTCGATTCGTCATCGTAATAAACGATTTCAATCTTGTGGGCGACACCGCCGACCATAACGCCACCTGCGTCATTTAGTAACTTTGCCGCCAGGTCATAACCGTTCTTAGTATGGGCACCGTTTGTGGAATACTTGCCCGTCAAGGAAATCGCCGAACCAAGTCGGATCGTGTCGGCCTGAGCAGCGCCAGCGACTGCGATGCTCAATCCAGCAGCAGCAACCGTGGCCGCCGCAAACTTGCGGAAGTGCAGCATTAAAATAAACCTCCCTATAACTGCGCTTTCTTTGTTTGGCCCATCAAGCGCGCAGGATCGATGAGCTATGGCAAGAACCTAGCTGTTCAAGCTGTGGGTGGCAAGATTGTAGAAACGCAATGTATGTCGTTTTCTGTATGCTGGCTCTAGAGCCGCATGCACGAGCGAGACCGATGGCGATGCATAGCGCCTTGGTCTGGAAGTGGTGATCATGCATACTGCCGCGCCGCGTGACCCGCGGAGCACGGTCAGTGCCCGTAATGGCGGTGAGTTATGTGATTGTAGTAGGGTGGTGATAGGGAGGATTGTGTGCCTACCAGGAAAGGAATGACGGCGACCTGCCGTTTGCTCGGCCTCGCAACAGTCTTTGTGTTTATTGCGATGCTGCCTGTTCAGGCGGCGGTTGACGGGACGGCCGGCGCGCCGCATCTGGAAGGCGCCGATCTGCGGCTTTTCTGGATAGTCCCCTTTATTGGAATACTGCTGTCTATCGCAATTTTTCCTTTGGTGGCTCCCAGTTTCTGGCACCACAATTTCGGCAAGATATCGGCGTTTTGGGGCGCGGCGTTCCTGCTGCCCTTTACATTGGTGTTCGGCTGGCAACTCGCATTGTTTGAACTGCTGCATGTTGCGTTGTTAGAGTACATACCCTTCATCATTCTGCTTCTGGCGCTTTTTACCGTCGCCGGTGGCGTGCGTCTGAAAGGGCGCTTGCGCGGTACGCCGGTGGTAAATACCGGTATCCTGTTGTTGGGAACGATGATTGCGAGCTGGATGGGCACGACCGGCGCGGCAATGTTGCTGATTCGACCGATTATTCGCGCAAACGAATGGCGCCAGCATCGGGTTCATACCATCGTTTTCTTCATTTTTCTGGTTGCCAATATCGGTGGCTCGTTGACCCCTTTGGGTGATCCGCCGCTGTTCCTGGGATTTCTGAAGGGCGTGTCTTTCTTCTGGCCCACGACCCATATGTTCCTGCCAATGGTCATGCTGTCGGTTTTGTTGCTGGTGATCTACTTCCTCTTGGACAGCTATTTGTTCAATAAGGAAGAGATGAAAGAGCCCCCCCAGGAACCGGCGTCGGAGAACGCCGAGCCTGAAGAAGCGTTGGGATTGGAGGGAAGCGCTAATCTATTGCTCTTGGTCGGCGTCATCGGCGCTGTTTTGATGAGTGGCGTTTGGCGTCCTGATGTCGCGATCGATATCTATCATGTCGAAGTCGAGCTTCAGAACCTGACTCGTGATGCGCTTCTGATTGGCATCGCTGTGTTTTCCTGGCAGATGACTCCGAAGGCCAGTCGCGAAGCCAATGGCTTTTCCTGGTTCCCCATTGTTGAAGTCGCCAAGCTTTTTGCGGGCATTTTCGTGACGATTGTCCCAGCTATCGCGATCCTCAAAGCTGGCACCAACGGCGCCATGTCTGGGTTGGTGAACATGGTAAATGTTGATGGGCAACCCGTGAACAGTATGTACTTCTGGCTAACTGGAATTCTCTCCAGTTTCCTGGACAATGCGCCGACTTATCTCGTGTTTTTCAATACTGCTGGCGGCGACGCGGATATCCTTATGGGTCCGATGGCGCAGACCTTGCTGGCCATTTCAGCCGGTGCGGTTTTCATGGGGGCAAACACCTACATCGGCAACGCGCCAAACTTCATGGTGAGGTCAATCGCCGAGGAGCGGGGAATTGCGATGCCCAGCTTCTTTGGCTACATGGCCTGGTCCGGGCTGATACTGCTGCCCCTGTTCGGCTTGGTGACGCTGGTCTTCTTCCTGTAGAGACCGGCCTCGCACCTTTAGTGGGACATCAAGAGCGGGATCTTGCTGTCGGCTAGAACCTCGTGGGTAACGCCTCCCAGCAAGATCTGACGCCAGCGCGTATGCCCGTAAGCGCCAAGCACGATCAAATCGCAGCCCTGCGTTTCGGCGAAATCAAGGATCGCCTTGCCAACGCTATCGGGAATTTCTGCCAGATTGCGTGCCTCTCCGTTCACTCCATGACGCCGTAAATGCTCCATCACTTCCAACTTGGAAAGGGCATCGCCTGCATCAGCGCCAACCGTCAGAACCAGAACCTTTTCCGCGCTCGCAAGAATAGTCATCGAGTCACGGATTGCCCGCACGGCTTCGCGTGTGCCTTTCCAGGCCAATACGACTTTCTTGCCGATCTGGTTTTCAGGATCAAACCCTCTGGGAATGACGAGCACAGGTAGTCCAGACTGCATCACCAGTTCTTCAGGTAAACGCGTCCGAAAGTGATCTTCAAGATGTTCGATGATTGGCTGTGCAGCGATAATGATGTCGGCCGTATGGGCATGTTCCGACATAAGCTCCACATGATCGCCCTCTATTACGAGCCAGGCATTTTCAATACCGTCGCGTTCACAAGCTTCATGGAACTCTTTCTCAAGGTTATCCGCGACCTCACGGGCATTCCGGCTGGCTTCGGACAGAAACATTGCCGAAGCGCCGCGCCCGGTAATACCCGCCGGCATGCCTATTGGGGTAGGAATAAACAAGGCAAAGACCTTCGCGTCGTGTTGTCGCGCGAGTTTGAGCGCCACCTTTAGGCGAGTACGATGCTCTACGTCGTTAGCGAGATGGACAAGGATGGTCTTCAAACTCATTTCATTACTCCAGGGTGATGCAGGCTGGATTCACGAACCAGAAGCTACTCCGAAGGCCGCTTAGCGTCTAGCAGCGAGACAGATATTACCGGTTTCACAAACGTTTGTCGGCGCGGAGAATGAGCTTCCGATCTCGCAACAGCGTTACGGAATCGCCGGCAACGGCAAATAACGCAGAGCGCAGTTCGGCGGGTGCCGTCAAAATGCGCTGCGTGATCTCATCGACGACTTGCTTGGAGACGTCCATGCGTGCGAGCCAATCCGCAAAATCATGCTCCTTATTGTAAATCGTTTCCCGATTTATCGTCAGGCCGGCGGCCTCGATAGAATGCCGCCACTCGTCACGGGTGAGGCTGCGTGCATGGCTGGGGTCGCGGGTTACTTCCAACCAATGTAAGAACGCGCAAACTTCCGGTTCATCCGGGGCCATGCTGTCTTCCAGCACAAAACGGCCTCCAGGGCGCAGCACGCGCCCCACTTCGCGGAGGAACCCCGGAATATCATTAAAATGATGTGGCGCAATTCGGCAGGTTACAAGATCGAATGTATCGGGTCCGAAGGGAATATCCGTGGCATCGCCGTACTTGAAAATGACGTTCTCGACCTGGCGCTCAGTCGCCAGTTTTCGAGCGCGGGCAAGCATGCCCTCGGCGATGTCGATTCCGACGACGAGGGACGCTTTCGCAGCAAGGCGAAACGCCGTGTGGCCAGGGCCGGTGGCGACGTCCAGGCACAAATGATAAAGCCCAGGTTCGGCATAGGCGGCAAGGATATCCAAATCGTTGCCGAATGCATGGCCGGGACTTTTTGCATAAGCATCGGCCTGTTTGGAAAAACGCGCGGCGGTGTCTGCTTTATCAGTCATTGATTCAATATTCACACAGTTTTTCGGCTCGCATCCAGACTATCCGGCTGCCATGGCAATATTCGCCGCATGGCTATATCCACCAAGCTGTAAAGCGTGACAGCTATAATAGTTAAAATAAAGAGGGCAGCGAACATAACCGCGACTTGTCCTCGGGCGTTTGCTTGCAGCATTGCATAGCCAAGTCCTGCTGACGATCCAACCCATTCTCCAACCACGGCGCCAATCGGGGCTACGGCGGTGGCGACCCGCAGCCCGGAGGCAAAGGCCGGCAAGGCTGCGGGTATGCGTATATGACGCAAGCGCGACCAGCGACCGGCGCCCATTGTCGCGGCCAGATCCAGCCAACCCGGGTCGGTTCGGCGCAGGCCGTCAAAGGTGGCGGCCGTTACCGGAAAGAAGATGATGAGACTTGCCATCGCGACTTTGGAGGCAAGCCCATAACCAAGCCAAAGGACCAAGATCGGCGCTAGGGCGAAAACCGGGATAGCTTGGCTGACGACGAGGAGCGGGAGCAGCCAGAGGCGTAAGGTTCGTGCGCTGGCGAGCAAAAGCGCAGCAAATCCGCCAAGCACGGTGCCGATCCCGAGGCCCAGTAGTATTTCAATCAGTGTGATCCCGGCATGGCCGATCAAGAAACGCCAACGCTCATATAATGCCAGGGCGACCTGATCAGGGCCGGGGAGAATGAAACTGGGTGCGTCGGTGAGGCGGACGGTAACCTCCCAGAAAAGCAGCAAGACGGCCGCGATCACCAGACTGCGGGCGATTCTGGTCATGGTCGATCTCGTGCAAGTAGGAGCCGGTTCAGTAGGGCCGACTGGGCAGCCAGGATGTCGACGGATCTAGGGTTCCGGGGTGTTGGTTCGGCGGGAATAGGAAAGGATTCGAGCGTTGCGGGGCGTCCGGACATAATCAGAATGGAATCCCCCAGCCGCAATGCTTCCAATGGGTCATGGGTGACCAGAAGGACGGTCCGCCCCTTTAGCAAATTTGCCGCGAGTTCTTGCAGCTCCAGGCGTGTAATGGCATCGACTGCCGAGAATGGCTCATCCATCAGGACAAATGGCTGGTTCTCGAAAAGCGTTCGTGCCAGGGCAGCCCGCTGACGCATTCCGCCGGAAAGCGCTGCAGGTCTTTTCCCTGCAGCATCGGCAAGGCCCACCGCCCTTAAGAGCTCCAGCGCGCGCATTTCTGCGGTACGGGTGTCTTCTCCACCTTTCCCATAACGCAATCTATGACCCAGGCAAACGTTCTGAAGCGTGGTCAACCAAGGTAACAAGAGATCCTGCTGGGCCATGTAGGAAAGGCGGCCTTCGAGGCTAGCTCCATCACTGTCTCTCACGTTGCCCATTGCCGCATCGCCCAGCCCGGCCAGGAGCCTTAACAAGCTAGATTTACCAATTCCCGAGGGGCCAAGCAGGCATGTGGTTTGTGCAGCAGGGAGTGTGAGTTGCAGACCGGTGAAAAGCGGCTCACCTTGAAAGGAAAGCGTTCCATCGGTCAGGTGGACGTCTGGAGCACGTTCATTGGAATGGTGTTTGGCGGCCTGAGTCTGCAAGATATGTTCCCGGAACCAGCGGCGACGGCGGACTATTGCAAGGCGCCGCGCGCGGGACAAGAGAAAGCAGTGACTTGTTTGGGCGGACAAGGATCGTGACCCGTTCTGGCATAGGCTGTTTTAGGGTTAATTCGCGAACTGGGAGCCTGAACTGAAACAGGAACCTCACGAACCCCTGCGGCACCCGGTCATGGTCGCCAGCGAAATCTATCGGACTTCCAGCTATGGCGGTCGGCATCCGTTGTCGATTCCCCGGGTCTCCACCGTCGTCGATGTTTGTCGTGCGATGGAGTGGTTGTCCGACGACGCCTATATCGATAGCCCACAGGCGACCGCCCAGGAGTTGGCGAGGTTTCATGATCCGGAGTACATCGCGGCTGTTCAACGCCTTGAGAAGGAACAGCAGGCCGATGCGGATGCGCGTCAACGATTCAATCTCGGTGTGAATGGGAATCCAATTTATCCGGAGGTGTTCCGGCGACCAGCGACGGCGGCCGGTGCGTCGCAGCTTGCGGGTCGCTTGTTGCGATACGGCGGCATTGTACATAGCCCGGCGGGAGGTACGCATCATGCGTTGCGCGACCGCGCAAGCGGGTTTTGCTATTTCAATGATCCGGTCCTGGCGATCCTCAGCCTTCTCGATCAGGGCTGCGACCGGGTCTTTTACTTGGATATCGACGCCCATCATGGGGATGGCGTGCAGATCGCGCTTTCGGGAGAGCCGCGCGTGTTCACCTGCTCAATGCATGAGGCGGGTCGATGGCCAATGAAGAAAGATGAACTGCTGGGGAACCTGAATGACACAGGCGGGGGTCAAGCCCTCAATCTGCCGGTTATCGAGGGATTTAACGACAGCGAGTTTCGGTTCTTATTTGAGTCAGTCGTATTGCCATTGATCGATCGCTTCAAGCCGGATGCTGTGGTTCTACAATGTGGATGCGATGGATTGGCGGATGATCCGCTCAGCCGACTGTCATTGTCGAACCAGGCGCACTGGGCAGCGGTTAGGGGCCTGATTGGTGTTGCGCCGCGGTTTCTCGTGCTTGGCGGCGGCGGTTACAATCCTTGGGCGGTGGCCCGATGCTGGTCGGGTGTATGGGCCGTTCTAAACGGCTTTGACGTGCCGAAACGGCTACCAGAGGGGGTTGTCGGAATTCTTCGGTCGCTGATTTGGCGTCATAGCAAGGGGCGAAACCCTCCGTCCCATTGGATGGAAACACTCGCGGATCTGCCAAACGAAGGGCCCTTGCGCCCGGAAATTCGTGATTTGGCAAAAGCCGCGCTGATGTGATGGAAACAAACGATAGTGAAGTCGAACCCACTTGCGAGGCAGATCAAAGCGCGGCAGGCTACGGCCATGTTTAGGAAGCTTCTATCAATTTCCCTTCTTATTGGCGTTTTCTGGATCACTGCGGCCTCGGCTCAAAGCAGCCCGGAAGAGGTGTATTTCGAGAAAGACCGGTTGGTCATCGAAACACTGGAAGGCAAGCGGTTCGCCTTTACTATTGAACTGGCGATTACGCCAAAACAGCAAGCGCGCGGGCTGATGTATCGCCGCGGCATGGCTGCGGATTCGGGCATGCTTTTTATCACGGACACCCCGCGCGAAATCAGCATGTGGATGAAGAATACGTTCATTCCCCTGGATATGCTTTTCGTGGATAGCCAGGGTGTGATCGTGAAGATCGCGTCGGGAACGGTACCGCATTCCCTGGAAACGGTGGCCTCGGGTCAGGCGGTAAAAGCCGTGTTGGAGATCAATGCCGGCGTGTCGGAACAGCTTGGAATTACCGAAGGATCGCAGCTTCTTTATCCAACCTTTGAATAGGCCTCTTGCCTGAGAGCGGCGGAGCGCTTAAACAGGCGTCACAACCGCCGCTGGCGGGGAGTAGCTCAGCCTGGTAGAGCACCTGCTTTGGGAGCAGGGGGTCGTTGGTTCGAATCCAGTCTCCCCGACCACTTCATGTTTTTCCGGAGTGCCGATCCGCAATTCGCGCGCCCGTTTGCTTGAAATTCTATCATGATCTGCACGCGATGATGCATTTCCATAAATTTTATGGATAATTGTGTGCATGGTGATCGATCGAAAAAAATTTGCAAAGGCGGAACAGCGGCAGAAGGTCGCGCGGAAAGAGGCGCTATACATCCTGCGCGTCATTCTTTTTGCGTTGATCCTGGTGGGGGTGGGTATTACCGCGTATTATAACTTGCGCTAGGTGCAGGTTAGCTGCTTGCTTATCAATCCTGAGCTATAATCTTAAGCGAATCGGGAAGATAGCCCGACCCTGCTACAATCCCAAAGGCTGACGCTCACGTTATGCGATCTTCTTCGTCCAAGCTACCCGATCCGACGACCCTTGAAGATAGATTGGTCTTCTTCAAAGCCTTCTTACGATCGCCCCTAAGCACCGGTTCCATCACGCCCTCGTTTAAATATCTAGGGCGGCGGATGCGGCGCATTATTGACGAGCAGGGGTTTGCCAAGAGTGCGATCATAGAGTTTGGGTGTGGTACGGGATCCGTTACCCGAAGCTTTGACGGCCATGAAGTCATTGGCCTGGATTTGGATGAGCGACTGCTCGCCAAGGCTAGGAGAAATTGCCCTTTCGCGCGTTTCGAAACCGCCGATGTCTGCGCCGATGGCTTCGAACTTCCAAAGTTCACAAGCCAGCGGGCGTACTTGGTTTCTTGCATACCGGTCGTGAACCTTGGTGAGCGACGGGTTGTCTTCGAGCGGAACCTGCAACGCCTTTTCGAGGATTCCCGTGTGAGTGGTTTCCTGCAGTTTACCTACCTGCCGAAGCGCCCCCTTAATCTGCAAGGAAAAGTTCAGCGCAGAAATTTGGTCCTCCGCAACCTTCCGCCGGCCTTCATCTATTGTTGGGAGCCCAGCCAAGGAACTCCCGGTGAAGCTTTGACCGCGGAAGCGAGCTGATCGTTCCTGCAACAGGTCAGTTTCACCGTTTCATTGCCCAGAAAAGCAACAGGATCACCACGATTCCAGCACCCCAAACGATCGGGTTCGCCACATCTAAGGTGAAATCTCCGACTTGTAGCTGCGAGTTGGAGATGGTGCGCGTCGTCTGGGAAACGGCTCCGCCGATCGTCTCTCCAGGCGATCCGAATTGTGCCTGAAAGCTCATGTTTCGATCCTAGCTGATATCGGCCGATTTTGCCGCAAAACCGTCTGGAAGTGTAGTTGCGATCACCGTAAGGGTCGGCGGCGGTGTCAGGAGCGTAGTCCTGCGATAACTTCCGAGGAGGGCGAGAGGAGGGTCGTTTGATCAGGGTAGGGTAAGCACGCAGTCAGGCCCCTTGTATCCAAACGGGCGAGCCCACAGCCTTCGATCGCCCGGCGATAGCGTTGGCGGGCCGAGTTGTCGAACAACAACAAGCCGTCCGGCTTTACCTTCTCAATGGCCGGAGTCAGACATGCGGCACGGCAACGGCCGTCGATAATAATCAAATCGAACCGGCCCTCGTGATCATTGATGCTGTTCACGTAAGTGCCGAAGTCCAATCCCTCATACCCGTCCCGGGCAGAGCGGTGGCGCGGGTCGGTATTAGGTGATGCAGGCTGCGCCGGTACGCAATGGACACGCGCGTGCGCACCTATTGCTATAAGCGCGTCCTGGACTTCTGCAGCCCAATCAGCGTCATGCTCAACGGAAATGACTTCGGCGGCGCGATTGGCAAGCCAGACGGTACTGGCGCCGCTGCCGTACTCGAATACCCTAGCGGCGGCGCGATTCTTCAAGAAACGTTCGATGATATCTGCCGATTCAAGTGTCCACCAGGGCAGGTCGACTCGGCAGAGGTCTTCAAAGTCATAAATGGCGAACAGGCTACGCAACCAAAGACACCAGCGGTTGGCCCGTCGCCGTTCCAAGAATCCGAGAAGCCCAATCGCTGCGGCAAGCTTGCGTAAAATACGCATGCAACAGATGAAGGTTGATCGCAGGACAGCCTTCATTTTCCTTTGGCTTTTTTGGTGGGGGTTGAAGAATCAGGGCTGGGAAACCCGACCCGATCCGCCACGAGATAACGTTCAGATGCATTGTTTTCGCTGGCCAGAACAAGCTCGGCAATCAAGCCGGTTCCAAGCAACTGTGTGCCGGTCAGGATCAAAAGAATACCGAAGAACAGCAAAGGACGGTCGCCAATTGGACCAAGCCCTGCAAACCATAGGACCGTAAGGTAGAAGAGTATTAGGAAACCGATGAAGCCGAGCGGCAATCCAATCAATCCAAAGAGATGTAGAGGGCGCGCCCGGTAACGGGTCAACAAGATCACAGTCACAAGGTCGAGCAGGCCTTTTGCAAGCCGGGCCGTACCGTATTTGCTCTTTCCCTGAAGCCTGGGGTGATGGGTAACCGGGAGCTCCGCAACTCTGAACCCCAGGGCATAAAGCATGGCTGGAGTGAAACGGTGCAGCTCGCCATAAATACGCAAGTGTGCGGCAGCATCCCGGCGATAAATCTTCAAGCCGCAGTTCATGTCATGCAGTTCGAGGCCGAACGCTCGGGCAACCACGAAGTTGAACACTTTTGACGGAAGACGCTTGCCGATGGGATCCTGACGGTCCTTCTTCCACCCGCTAACGATGTCATACCCTTCGTCGAGTTTATCGAGAAGCCGCGGAATTTCCTTGGGGTCGTCCTGCAGGTCGGCGTCCATAGTGACAATGTATTCGCCGCTTGCCTCCTTGAACCCGGCCATAAGCGCCGCAGCCTTGCCAAAATTCCGCGTAAAGCGAATGAGGCGCACCTGCGCCTCTTCCTCTGCCAACCGTTTAGCGATTTCTGGCCCGCGGTCCCGACTTCCGTCGTCCACCAGCAAGATTTCATAATTGAAATCATAATCGAGCAATGCCGCCTTGATAGCCACGATCAGGGCTTCGAGACTGCCTTCTTCATCCATGAAAGGTATAACAATGCTGATAGAGCGAGGAGTGGACATAAACAACCAACTATGGTTTTTCGGACAATGAAAAGAGTAAGCAGGATTCGGTAAATTGTCTATGAATGCAAAACTGTAACAATTGGTTTCGTTCTGTTTTTTGCTTAGTCGAACCGATTATGGAAATGCCGCCGATGAGCGCTGTACAACGAAACATTGCATACGCTGGGTCTCTTATCGGGCGACCTTTCTGTTCGTTGCTTCTGCTGGCTTTGGCGTTGGCGCCAATCGCTTTCCATCCTTTGGGAATTGGGCGGGATTATCCCAATCACCTTGCAAGGGTGTTTATTCAAGGGGCTTTCGGTCACCAACCCGCATTGCAGCAGTTCTATCAATTGAACCAGCAGGCAATTCCTGATCTGGCTATGGATCTATTGGTCGGTCCCTTCGTTGGCTTAATCAATGTCTATACCGCAGCCACGGTTTTTTCGGTGTTTGCCGTCGCATTACTTCCCGTTGGTGGCATGCTGCTACATTTCGTTCTGTACCGACAGTGGTCCCTTTGGCCATTAGCCTGCCTGCCTGCGTTGTACAGCGCGCCGCTTGCCGGTGGGTTGATCAATTTTCTTGCCGGTGTGGGCTTATCACTCGTCGGCTTTTCGGGATGGATAGCCTTTCGCCAGCGAAACCGCTGGCTGCGGTTAGCAATCTTCCTGCCTCTCGTGGTCGTCCTATGGTTCTGGCATGCTCTTGGTTTCCTGGCGTTGGGTTACATGGTCCTCGCTTACGAAGTGGCACGGGCCCTGCATCAGCCAAAACACGCCTCTTTGTTCTGCCAGCGGGAACTTCTGTTGCAGAGCATCCTCTTTATGGTGCCACTGGCTTTGCTGATCATATCCTTCTTGTCATTGGGCGGACTTCCCGCCGGGGGTATTTCCTTTGGTAGTCCCATGGCAATGTTGATAAATTTCACTTTCGCCTTTGGCCTGTCCGACTTGCTCCAGGGGATAATTGTATTGGCGGTCGTGGCGGTCATTCTTATTGCTCTACGGCAAGCCGGGGCACTGGTGTGGCATCCTGATATCAGGGTACCTGTGATCGCTGTGGGGCTTCTCGTCCTGTTTATCCCCGAAAAATTCCTGGGCATTAGCCTGCTGCAGTTGCGGTTTCCCGCACTCTTCGTTTTTTTGCTGTTTGCGGGTAGCCAATTGACGGTCGCCTCAGTGAAGGTGAGGGGCCTTCTTGCAATATTGTTCCTTGGTCTGTTTGCCTGGCAGTGGTCCTATGCTTGGCAACGCATGGCGAGCGTTGATCGGGTTCAGCGCGAGATGACGGAAGCGTTTGCCGGGATGAGTGAAGGCAGTTGGCTTTTAACCGCTTGGCCGCCGGAGAAGGATCGATCCGAGTTGGTGTGGAACGAATTGTATCACTCCAGCAGCCTTGCGGTTATCGAAGCCATGGCCTTCGAACCCAAGCTTTTTACTAACACCTCGCGCGTAAACGTTCGCGCACCGTTGAGCGTGTTTAATGAACCCCAAGCCTATCCTGCGAAAATGCTGGAACTGCTTGAGCGTGCCGCAAAGGCGGCGCCCAATGAAGCCGGGTGGGGGCAGGATGGCGCGGCCCGGTACTTCGATGGGTGGCCAGGTACCTTCGACTATTTGTTGTGGTTGGGACGCCAACCCTTGGATGCGCCGACGGATTGGAACCTGACGCCCGTAGCGACAAACCCGGAGTTCATTCTCTATCGAATTAACTGAACGTCCTTGAGGCGTGGGTCGCGGCCCTTCCACTATGTGTCGTCCAGGCGATTGACATTCCCCGGCCAGACGGCCAAAAGTTCAATCGCGTGACGGTTTTTCGGGTTGTAGCGGCCTGAAAACGCAAGAGGGAACGTGGTGCGAGGCGCGAATCATTGCGCGGAATCAATTCCACGGCTGCCCCCGCAACTGTAAGCGGCGAGCCTTTATCCGTATAAGCCACTGGTCCACAAAGTTTTAAGGACTGGGAAGGCCGGGTAACAGGCTAAGACCCGTGAGCCAGGAGACCTGCCGTCGCGTCGTGTTTCGGTCGGTGGACGGGGGAGTCCGCGAACGGGATAACGGCCCGGATTGCAGAATCCAAGCTTCGAACAGCGGGCCGCTCGTTGCTTTCTCCAATCTAAACCCTCGCCTCTGGAATGCGCGTGAAAATGCCTTTTACCCGGAGGGGGGAAGCAATGTCTCTCAATAAGCAAGCACTGCTCTATGCAGGCCTGATCTCGACAGTTTTTTCACTGGCCCATGTAACATCTGCGGCCGCGCAGGATTCCGATGTAGTTTCGCCAAGTACGCCGGGTAAGGAAATCGTTGTCAGTGCAAGTCGTGTGCCGATGTCGGCTAACAGGGTCGGCAGCGCCGTCACGGTCATTGATGCCGATGATCTGGAGGATCGGCAGACGCAATCGGTGGCCGATGTTCTGCAGGAAGTTCCCGGCGTAGCGGTGACCCGATCGGGTGGCATGGGGTCCTTGACCGAAGTTCGCATCCGCGGCGCGGAGGCAAATCAGACGTTGGTTTTAATTGACGGCGTGCGCGTCAATGACCCGTCTCGCGGTAACGCGTTCAACCTCGATAATCTTCTGGCGGTTGATCTCGAACGTATCGAGGTGTTGCGCGGCCCGCAGTCCGCGCTCTATGGCAGCGAAGCCTTGGGTGGCGTGATTAACATCATCACCAGGAAAGGCGGACCATCTCGTGTGTCGGCTACGTTGGAGGCTGGGACACTTGAAAGCTACCGTTTCTCCAGTTCGGTCAGTCATAGTGAAGAGAACTACTCATTTTATTTAGGAGCGACACGCCTTAATAGCGACAGCGTTTCTGCTCTGGACCGCAAGATGCCCGGCGTCTCGGAGACGGACCCCTATGAGAACACCAGTATCAATGCCAATCTGCAGTTCGATGTAGGGCGGTTTGTCGAGGTTAGTTTAAGTGGCCGCTATAGCGATGCGACGGTGGAGTTTGACCCCTTGGTGTTCGACCCGAACACCTTCGTATCTGCAACGCAAGATGAGCCGGGTGTCTTTACCGATACCGTTGAAGCCTCGGGGCGAGCACAAGCTAAGCTGACTTTGTTCGAGGGGCAGTGGGAACAGATCGTTGCGGCCGGTATCTCCGACATCGATACCGAGACGACGGACCCCTTCTTCTTTTTGCCGGTCACTTCGACCGAGGGGCAGGTAAGGGAATACCTCTATCAATCGAACATCTTCTTTGCCACACCGGAAGTGGCAAACGCTGAGCACACGCTCATCCTTGCGTTTGAACGCTTGGAAGAGGATGCGGCGGGAACGTTCCTTTCGGGCGGAGAAGATCAATCCCTGGCGAGTAACTCCTTGATCGGCGAGTATGAATTGGCGCTGTGGGATAGCCTGTTCCTGGGGGGCAGCATTCGACAGCAGCAGAACGAAAAACTTTTCGATGACAGCACGACCTACCGCGCCACGCTGGCCTACCTCTACGCAGAAACCGATACGCGCCTGCATGGCAGTTTCGGCAAAGCAGTCAAGAACCCGACACTGACCGAGCTCTTCGGTTTTGGGCCGGGCTTTACGGGCAACCCGAACCTGCAGCCCGAATCGGCAATCGGTTGGGATATTGGGATCGAGCAGAACTTCTGGGATAAGCGCGCATCAGTCGATGTCACCTATTTCGATTCGACCATCGAGGACTTGATCGTCGGTACAGGGAATACGGCCTTCAACGCGACTGGTGAAAACCGGATCAAAGGGTTGGAAGTTGCGGGCTCGATTCGCCCCTTGCCTGATTTGCGTCTGACGGCCAGCTACACTTATACCGACAGTGAGGACAGCAACGGACAAGAGCTGATTCGCAGACCTCGCCATATGGGTAGCCTCAACGCCAACTATCGCTTCCTAGATGGTCGTGCCAGCGTGAACCTGGGTTTAGTGCACAAGGGTAAGCAAGACGACCTGAACTTTGCGACTTTTCCGGCAACACGGGTCGGTCTCGATTCCTATACGACCGTCAATCTCGGCGGTTCCTATGATATTACTGAGGGCGTGAGTCTTTTCGCTCGTGCGGAGAATCTGACGGATGCCGAACAGATCGACGTGTTTGAAACCAGAGGCCCGGGCCTTACGGCGTTTGTGGGCCTTCGGATCGGTTTCTCGCCGGATTGATTGCCCGCGGTGGCTATCGGTTTGCTCGTGGTTGCTTTTCCTGATTCTGATCGGGGCAGGAGGGGTATCATTGGGTCAGTTGTCGGCCGCCGAAACACGATCTGGACCACAACGCATTCTTTCCATGAATCTTTGTATCGACCAGTTGCTGCTGCAACTGGTCGATCGAGACCGCATTCTATCCGTTGCCGCTGATAGTGCTGATCCACAGCTGTCGTCCATTGCCGATCAGGTTAAGGGGATTCCCGTTAATCACGGACGCGCCGAGGAAGTTATCGCATTCAATCCCGATCTCGTCCTGGCAGGCCCCTTCACGACGCCGCATACCGCGGGTCTGTTGCAGCGCTTGGGTTACAGGGTGGAGACCATCCCGTTACCCCGATCATTCTCAGAGGCGTCCAAGGTGATCACCGAGCTTGCCGATTTGCTGGAAGTCGGCCCTCGCGGATTAGAGATCGCGAGGCGGTTAGACGCCGATTTAGCCGAGTTGCAACGGCAAGTCGGCAATCGTCCAGATCGACCGACGGCGGCTTTCTTCGAGCCAAACGGCTTTACGCCGACGGCGGGGACCATTGGCGACCGACTCCTGTCCGCTGCGGGCATGGAGAACCTGGCAGCCGATCTCGAGCGGCCTTATCTATCGCTCGAAGACCTTATCAGTGCCCGGCCGGATTTTTTGGTGCTGCAAATGCAACCGGGTGTGTCGCGCTCGCAGGCGGAAGCGCTATTGGAGCACCCGGCAATGCAGGGTATGGAAGGGTACGGTCGAATTCTCAAGCTACCGCCGCTTGCTTGGGCCTGTGGGGGGCCCGAGGCCGTCGCGGCGGCACGTGAGCTGGCGAGGCAAGCAGGAACGGTCAGTCGATAGGTGGGAATCGCGGCGGAGCCGTGGCGCTTGCCATGCAGTCGTGGAATCCCGTAAGTAAATGAACCAATAGGGTTAGGGATCATGTGGACCCCAGCAAGGTGGGGAAGACATGAGCCAAGGATTGCAAGGAAAGAAGCAGGATGCAGGTTCGTATTTTCAAACCGGCCAAAACAGCAATGCAGTCAGGACGTGCGCGTACCGATCGCTGGTGCATGGAATTCGAGCCGGGCGCACGCCGCGAAATTGAACCGCTGATGGGTTGGACATCGAGTGCCGAAACCAAACATCAAGTGTGCCTGTGGTTCGACAGCAAGGAAGAGGCGGTCGCCTACGCGGAAAAGCAAGGATTGATGTACAGCATATCCGAGCCCACCGCGCGAAAGATCAAACCCAAAGCCTATGCTGACAACTTTTCCTACAGCCGTCTTGGACGCTGGACCCACTAGCGGAATTCCTGGCAAGTGTGCTGGTTGTACGAAATGGGTTCGTGACCCCGTAGCTCAGCTGGATAGAGCAAGTGCCTTCTAAGCACTAGGTCGCAGGTTCGAATCCTGCCGGGGTCGCCATTTCCATACGTCGAACCAAAAAACCTATAAAAATTGATAAAAAATATTGTTTATTCCCTATTATTATTATTGTATATAGGGTGTGGCTCATGTTCGATGAGTCACAAAAGAGCGCGAATGCGCATTTGGGGGCCGGAAGCCAAAACAACATGGCTTATTGGTACAAACGTCCGGAAGACGTTGGGGCTGCTGCAGTCTTGTTACGCGTCTTCTTGGGGTATCAGGAGTGATAGATGACTACAATTCTTCTTGCAGATGAGGTCGCGACAGGGACGCCGGTCCAGGTTGCGGCTGGCCGTTTCACCCTCCGGGTGTCCGGCACATTCAATGGCGCAACATTGCGGTTGGAGATGTTGGGTCCCGACGAGGCAACCTGGTTGCCGGTCGAAGGTGGTGAGTTTATCGAGGGTGATGCACAGGTCCGAAACTTGGAGATCTGCGCGTCTCAACTTCGTATGGCGGTCGGCGGAGGTACGCCATCCGGGCTTCGGGCGGATCTGGTGCCCTATGTCGCATGAGGGGCTGTCCCGTTCGCTCGCCGATCACCGCACCGATGTTCGCCAGTTCAAGAGCGAGTGCGCTGGGGTTCGTGGATGAACAGGCTCTCAGTTTCAATGGCGTCTTTGACTATATGGTGTTGCCGATTGAAGCCAGTGATCTCTTGCGGAGTGATCGCGCTTTTAGCATAGGGCTCTACATGGCCTGGCATTGGCAAAATGACAGTGTGGTTTTGTTGTCCACCATGCCAACTGCCGAAGAGGACCCGACACGGCACGGGTTTGTTCTTTCCGTTAACCTGGCAAGTGGTCCCGAGTTCGGGCGTTTTCATTGCCGGTTTGAAGGCGATGTTCCAGCGGGCCAGCGGGCAAGGGCTTTGGGATCATCAGTGTTTGGATGGACCGCCAGGCCGGCTGTGACCTTTCTGCTGACTTATGACGGAAGTGGATCGGCGGCCGGGTTCCAACTTTACGTAAACGGCGTTCCGGACAACATGTCGGTCGTAGAGGATACTCTGACGGGACCGGTGATCTCGTACAAACGACCCAATGTTGCCGGCAATCCGGGATCGGGCGCTATCTTCCGACCTACGATGGATGCGTCACAGCTGATTCTTTGCGACCGTGCACTGACCCAGATTGAGGCTATCGAGCATCACAACGGGATTGCTGGCGACCCTCGAAATTCGCAGTTTGGCGCGGCGGTGCGTCATTGGTGGCCAATCGGCGAGGGAGATGTCTTGCCTTGGCTGGATGATCGGATTAGCGGACTACAAGCTGAGGCCATTGGTTTTACCGCCAGTGGGTTCGTGGCCAAAGAATAGCGCGGGCTTTAAAGTTCGTTTTCGAAAGATCTTGACGGTGGTGCGGTGTTCGCTCTTAACGCCCGTAGAGCGTTTCCGGATCCTGTACCACCGGCAAGACGTCCTCTAGTTTCTGTCCATTCCATTGACGGAAGAAGCAGGAGCGTCGGCCGGTGTGGCAGGCAACACCATTCTGCTCGACCGTCAAGAGCAGTGTATCGCCGTCGCAATCAACGCTGAGTGACTTCAAATGCTGTGTTTGTCCTGAGGTTTCGCCCTTGCGCCAGAGCTTTCCGCGCGAACGGGACCAATAACAAACCTGGCCGGTCTTGAGGGTCTCTGACAGTGACTCACGATTCATCCAAGCCATCATGAGGATCTCGCCGCTGCCTTGTTGCTGGGCGATAGCGGCAACGAGTCCGCGCTCGTCGAAATTGATGGCTGCTTCGAGCGAGGGAGGGAGGCCTTCGGGACTGTCGGTCATGTTTTTTCCTTACTGCCTCTCATTGTAGTCTAGCCTTTGTTCGCTTGCTCTAGACGTTCGAATCCGGTCGCTAGGTCGTTGATTAGATCATCAGGGTCTTCCAAGCCAATATGGTAACGCAAAAGCGGCCCTGTCGCCTCCCAGCGACGCGTGGTTTGGTGCCTTTCAGGGTATCCCGAGACGACTAGGCTGGCAAAGCTACCCCAACTCGCGCCGATACCGAAATACCTATAGGATTCGATCATCGCTTCGACGGCTCGGCGGGCATAAGGCTTCGCAAGGACGATACCAAGGAGGCCTGTCGCCCCGTCAAAGTCACGCTTCCATATGGCATGGCCCGGGTCTTCCGGCAGGGCAGGATACAAGACACGATCGACCTCGGGGCGCTCTTGCAACCAGCGCGCTACCGCCAGTGCACCCCGTTGGTGCTGGTCGAGCCTCGCGCCCATGCTGCGTAATCCTCGCAATCCCTGGTACGCTTCTTCAGGGCCGCAACAATGACCATGGAACAATGCCATGTCGTATACTGCCCGGAAGGACGCTTCATTTGCGGCGATGTAACCCAGCATCAGATCACCGTGTCCACCGATGTACTTGGTCCCTGCCTGGATGGACAAATCAACACCCTGTTCCAATGGACGATAGAACAGGGGCGTTGCCCAGGTGTTGTCGAGCGCGGTGCGCACACCGTGTTTACGAGCCGCTGCAACTATTGCGGGGACGTCCTGCATCTCAAAGGTGAGCGATCCCGGGGTCTCCATATAGATAAGCTTGGTATTGGGTCGTATCAGAGCTTCGATGCCGGCGCCGATAGTCGGATCATAGTAAGTGGTCTCGACTCCCTGGCGCTTCAAAATCTTGTCGCAAAAACGTCGGGCCGGGTAGTAAACGCTGTCGGTCACCAGGATATGATCGCCCTGGCTCACGAAAGCTTGCAGTGCGACCGTATTCGCGGCAAGGCCCGATGGCAGCGTGATTGCGTCTGCGGCGCCCTCCAGATCGGCCAAGGCTTCTTGAAACGCAAAGTGAGTTGTTGTGCCGGCGATGCCATATGAAAGCTTCCCGCTGCTTCTTTCCGGGCGCACCTCATATTCATCGAGGCGATCAAACAATATGGTCGAGGCGCGCATAAGAGGCGCATTCAAAGCACCGTTCCAGTCGCTGCTGTGACGCGCGCTTTGGACGAGTCGTGTGCGCTTAGATTCTACTCTTGAGGTTGTCATTGTGGAAATATCCTGTGTTTCACGTCGTTGTGATTAGGGGCTATTCAATCTAGGAACTGACACTTTGATTTGCGCAAGCATTTGATACTTCGGGAATTTTCGGCATACAAATCATTTTATTGCAATTAAATGTCTAGGTTATTGCCTTTCAGGTGCATCTGTTCCATGGTTTGTGCGTGAGTTCGCCCCACAGGGAACCAATCCTTGACCTGAGAGGGATGAGGGGTGCTCGCGTGTGATTTAAGGCAAGGGACAAACAGGGAAGGTTTTATCTCCATGAACAAGAAAACATTGTTAGGTGCAGGAGCAGCCCTTCTTCTCGCTACTGGGGTCGCAAACGCAGCGACACTGGACGACGTGAAGGCAAAAGGGCAGCTGAGCTGCATCGTTACAACTGGCCTGGTGGGCTTTGCGTTTACCGACGAGAATGGTCGTTGGAACGGTTTTGACGTTGATTTCTGCCGTGCAACGGCTGCTGCCGTCCTAGGCGACGCGGAAAAAGTCAACTTCGTACCAACCACCGGCAAGACTCGTTTCACTGCGCTGAATGCCGGTGAGGGCGATATCCTGTATCGTAACACCACGATCACGATGAGCCGCGATGCCGACCTGAAGCTGACGTTCCTGGGCGTGAACTACTACGACGGTCAGGGCTTCATGGTTAACAAGAACCTGGGCGTAACCAGCGCCAAGGAACTGAACGGTGCATCGGTCTGCATTCAGACGGGTACCACAACCGAGCTCAACCTTGCTGACTTCTTCCGGGTCAACAACATGAACTACGAGCCGGTCCCCATCGAGACGAACGAAGAAGCGCGCACGAACTACCTGGCCGGCCGTTGTGACGTTTACACCACGGATGCTTCCGGTCTTGCTGCAACGCGTGCGACCTTCGACGATCCGAAGAATCACGTGATTCTGCCGGAAATCATCTCCAAAGAGCCTCTCGGCCCGGCAGTACGCCAGGGCGACGATGCTTGGGGTGATATCACGCGTTGGGTTTTGTACGCTCTGCTCGCGGCTGAAGAGTATGGTGTCACGCAAGCCAATGTTGACGAGCTTGGGGCGAAGGCAACCGGCAATCCTGATATCGATCGAATGCTCGGCACCGAAGGTGACTTCGGCGCCATGGTTGGCCTTGACAAAGATTGGGCCAAGAATGCCATCAAGGCAGTCGGTAACTACGGTGAGATTTTCGACCGTAACATCGGACCCGATACCGCAATTGGGCTTGAGCGTGGCTTGAACGCGCTCTGGACCGAAGGTGGTCTGATGTACGCTCCGCCGATCCGCTAATCAACGGAGCCCTAGGTTCAAGATACGGCGGCGCAACTCTTTATCTGGGTTGCGTCGCCTCTTGGACTTTTTGAGTCACAGTTCTTCAGTGTTCCGAGATGGCGTCGCATGTCGTGGTGTCCGCGATTGGTTCTGGGCCACATCACGATGACAGTCAGCCATCGGAAGACAGAAAGAACGCCAAGATTTCAAAGGAAATGCGGTCATGGCGGCAGCAGACATAGTCGATAGCCGTAGCGCCCTATCCCGAGCTTGGAACAACAAAGAAGCGCGCTCGGTCATTCTTCAAATTCTGACGGTGGCACTGCTATTCGGGTTTTTCTTTTACATAATCCGGAATGCCGTCATCAATCTGGAGACGATCGGCAAAGGGTACAGCTTCACCTTTCTTTCAGCTCCGGCCAGCTACGACATTAATCAGACACTGATCGACTACAACTCGCGCGACACTCATTTCCGCGCGGCGATCGTCGGCATTCTCAACACGCTTCTTGTGGCGGTTTCGGGCATCATTCTGGCGACCATCGTCGGATTTGTGCTTGGCGTTCTGCGTCTCAGCAAGAACTGGTTGATGAGCCGCATCGTCTATTGCTACATCGAAATTGTCAGAAACGTTCCGGTTCTGCTCCACATCTTGCTGATTCACGGTATCGTCGTTAACACGCTGCCGGTGCCCCGCCAGTCTCCCAGCTTCTTCAGTGAGAGTGTGTTTCTGAGCAATCGCGGATTGTATGTCCCCAGTCCGTTGCCTGAACCATTGTTCTGGGCAACTTTTATCGCCTTTGTCGGCGGCATCGTTGGGACGGTGCTTTACAAGCGTCATGCGCGCAAACTGCAGGAAGAAACCGGCCGCATTCTGCCGGTGTTCCGTGTCGGGCTTGGATTGATCATTGGACTACCGTTTGTGGTATTCCTGGTTACCGGCATGCCGATGAACTGGAGCTATCCTGAGCTCAAGGGTTTCAACTTCGTTGGCGGTGTAGCCATGAAGCCGGAGTTCCTGGCACTGTGGCTTGCTTTGTCGCTCTATACCTCGGCCTTTATCGCCGAGATTGTACGCGCTGGTATTCTTGCAGTCAGCTACGGCCAGACAGAGGCGGCCCATGCCTTGGGATTGCGGACTAATCGGACGCTACAACTGGTCATTATCCCGCAAGCGCTTCGTGTGATCGTACCGCCCCTGACCAGCCAGTATCTGAACCTGACGAAAAACTCGTCATTGGCAATTGCCATTGGGTACATGGACATCGTGGCGACAATCGGTGGTATCTCGCTCAATCAGACAGGGCGCGAGATGGAATCTATGACCATTGTGCTGTTGATTTATCTCAGCTTCTCGCTGGTCATTTCACTCTTCATGAACTGGTACAATAAACGCATCAAACTGGTAGAGAGGTGAGGGGGCTGTCATGAGCAATCTACAGGATACCCAGACTTACGCTCCCGGCCAGCACCCCGACATGCCGCCGCCTTTGGCGACACGCGGCATTATAGGCTGGATGCGCAAAAATCTGTTCAGTTCCATCGGGAACACGATCTTGACCCTGGTGGCGATCGCGATCCTTTGGCGGATCGTGCCGCCGATATTGGACTACTTCGTGTTTGATGCGGTGATTAACGCAAGTAACCGAGAAGAGTGCGTTGCCAAGGGGACCGGCGCCTGCTGGGCCGTGATCAGCGAGCGTTTTCAGGTATCACTTTACGCTTTCTATCCGGAAGCGGAACGTTGGCGCTTGAAACTTACTTTCCTGCTGCTGTTTGTTGCTTTGGGACCGGTTCTGTTCGACCGCTTTCCGGTACGCAAACAAATGATCTGGTTCTCTCTAGCCTATCCCTTTATCGCCATTTGGCTGGTGGTGGGCGGCTTCTTGGGACTTCCATTGGTCGAGACCAAGATGTTCGGCGGTGTCATGCTGACACTCATTATCGGCATCACGGGGATAACCTTCTCGCTGCCGTTGGGTATTTTGCTGGCGTTGGGCCGTATCTCAAATCTCCCGGCTATGCAGATCGTCAGCGTTGCCTTCATCGAGTTCATTCGTGGCGTGCCACTGATCACACTGTTGTTCGTCGCATCGACGATGCTGAACTACTTCCTGCCGCCGGGGACCGAGTTCGATCTGCTTTTGCGGGTGCTGATTATGGTCACCCTTTTCGCGTCGGCTTATATCGCCGAGGTGGTGCGCGGTGGTCTGCAGGCCATTCCGAAAGGGCAGTACGAGGCCGCCGATGCCATGGGGTTGAAATATTGGCAGGCTATGCGGCTGATTATCTTACCGCAGGCCCTGAAGATATCCATTCCGGGTATCGTGAATACCTTCATCGGTCTCTACAAGGACACGACCCTCGTGCTGATCATCGGACTGTTCGACGTCTTGGGGATCATGCGGTCGGCATTGGCGGACCCAAAATGGAACGGTTTGTCGACTGAGGTGTATATCTACACGGCCCTTTTCTTCTTCGTATCGTGCTTCGCTATGTCCCGGTACTCCTTGTACCTGGAAAAGAAGCTTCACACCGGGCATAAGCGCTAAGCACAAGGAGGCTGAAAGATGAGCGAACAAGCCATCGAGACAACGGAAATGCAGATCTCCGATGAGGTCGCTATCGAAATTGCCGGCATGCACAAGTGGTATGGCGATTTTCACGTTCTTAAGAACATCAACCTACAAGTTCGCCGCGGTGAGCGAATCGTCATCTGCGGGCCCTCGGGTTCGGGCAAGTCCACGATGATCCGATGCATCAATCGCCTGGAGGAACACCAGCAGGGCAGCATTCAGGTTGGTGGCATCGAGTTGAGCAACGATCTAAAAAACATCGATGCCATTCGCCGCGAAGTTGGAATGGTGTTCCAGCACTTCAACCTGTTTCCACACCTGACGGTTTTGGAGAATTGTACGCTTGCGCCCATTTGGGTCCGTAAGATGCCAAAGCGGGAAGCCGAGGAAGCTGCGATGAAGTACTTGGAGCGGGTCAAAATCCCCGACCAAGCAAAGAAGTATCCTGGGCAGCTTTCCGGCGGTCAGCAACAGCGTGTGGCCATCGCGCGCAGTCTCTGTATGAACCCTGAGATCATGTTGTTCGACGAACCGACTTCGGCACTTGATCCGGAAATGATCTCGGAAGTGCTGGACGTGATGATCGACTTGGCGGAATCCGGCATGACGATGTTATGCGTCACCCATGAAATGGGATTCGCTCGCAAGGTCGCGAACCGGGTGATTTTTATGGATGGTGGCGAGATCATTGAGGAGAACGAGCCGGAGCAGTTCTTTACCAATCCTAAGTCGGATCGGACGAAGCTCTTCCTCAGTCAGATACTGCATCACTAGTTAGAAGAAGCTCCGCAAGGAGTCGGGAAACGCCGATGTTGGAGGAATCCTCCAATGTCACTACCCAGGGGGGCCTGGAGCGAGGATGGAGAGCAAGGCGAGCGCGTCACGGGAGATAGAATCACCCTGCGATGTTCTAAGACCTTCCACTTCCAACGCCGAACGAACGCTATGTGTGTTGGGGCTGGGCGGCGGCGGCACGTCAATGGTTGCCGGCTGTTTGCGCTTAGCGGGCGTCCCCATGGGAGAACGCTTGAATGAAGCCAACAACGAAGATCAAGAATTCCATGACCTGATTCAGTGCCGTCCGCTGCTGGATGGTACGGGAAATCTTTTGCCGGAGCGTTTGGAGCAATTCCGGGCCTTCATTGAATATCGTAACGAACGACATCCGGTTTGGGGATGGAAGCATCCCGAAACACTCCGGATTTTACCGCAAGTGCTGGACAGGCTCCGTAACCCACACCTGCTTTATATCTTTCGGGATGTGCATGCGGTCGCGCAGCGTAATCACAAGCGCCTGGGATTGGATCATCCCTTGTCGCTGCGAGCGTCGCTCGGCCACTTGACTGCGATGGTAAACGCGATTGAGCAGCTATCTGCACCGACGTTGTTGATCAGTTACGAGCGCTGCCTTCGTCATCCAGAAAAATTCTTGCGGCTCCTATCTTCCTTCTGCGGATTGGAATTGACGCAGCAGGACTGTCAGGACTTGGCAAGCTTTGTCAGACCTGACCGTGTTTCCGGTGAAATCGATGCTCAGGCGCGTGCCCGTGATCGGGCTTATTATACACCGGAATGTGACTGAGATGGCGCAGCGCTTTTCCGACCGCCTCAAGGCCGCATGGCATCTTTTGATAAACTATGACCCAGTCGTGGAATCCGATACTGCGCACCTGATTCAGCCCGTTACGGTAATCCGGCCTGCCGCTCCTGATCAGAAGCGACGAACCTATGTGGTGCTCGGTGTTCCCAGGGGGGGGACCTCAATGGTCGCTGGGTGTTTGCGCCTCTTGGGTCTTCCGATGGGCGACCGGATCGAAAGTGCAAACAATGAGGATTTGGATTTTACCGAAACAGCGAGGCAGTTGGAGCCACTTTACGACGGAGCTGGAAAACCAATTGCGGCGAAGTTCGATGAGCTTCGCGCGATAGCATCCCGTAAAGCAGCAGAACGCGACGTTTGGGGTTGGAAGGACCCGAATGGCCATGTTTACATCGTCGAACTGTTGTCCGTTCTTCCAAATCCTCACCTGATTATTGTATTCCGTGATCTACAGGCGGCCGCGCAAACCACCTTTGCCAGAACGGGGCAAGGGCACATGAAAACGATTGAGGATACGCTTGCCCAAGTCGGATTCCTCATGACGATGGTTCGGAACACGGATTGCCCCGTGGCGTTCGTGAGCTATGAGCGTGGATTGCGGTTGCGTGAGTCGCTCATACGGGGGCTTGCTGATTTCGCCGGAATGCCGATTGACGAAATGATGATCGACGAGATCATCACTTATATCCGGCCCGATAGGGGTGGCGGTGAATTGGACGAAGTTTACAGATTGACGGATAAATCTTTCTGGCGCGGGAAACCCATCAGGGATCCTAAGGAAGGCGGCGGTGTCCCTTAGTATGGGATCAAGCCGTTCTCACGAGGATCGTCAATTTGGATGGTTTTGCGACTGACAGGCACGAAGCCGACCTTCTGGTACAACGGCAATGCTTTAGGGTGGTCCAACGTGCAGGTGTTCACGGTCACTTTCTCGGGTTGCTTCTCCCAAGCCCTGTCCACGGCGCTGTGAAGCAGGAAGGGACCAAATCGGCGGCCGATGAACTCCGGCATCACGCCCAGTAACGCGAGGTCCACCGTTCCCGGCTTCCTCGCATCTAACTCGAAGAAGCCCGCGGGAACACCTTCGGCATAGAGAACGAAAACCTCTACGAGGTCGTTCTCGATAATGTCCCGAAGTGCATCGTCGCTCATGCGCCGCCGTTCGTACCAAAGCCAGTCCCGACCGACCGTATTGTAAAGGAATCTATAGAACGAGAGGGTCGGGCGCTCTGCCCGCAACAATCCCAAGCGATGACCGGTCAAGTGTGGGGTTTGGAGTGAGGCGACTTTACGTTCGGTCATCTCCAGGTAGGTGATGGTCACCTCAATGCGATCGTGGAGGTTAGCATCGGCCGGTGGTTCTCCCCGATCGATAAGCCACTTTTGTCGCAGACTGCAGGGGTTGATCTCGTATCCGATCGCTTCATAGAAGCTGTGCGCTTTGTGATTACCTGGACGGATCATGAGTTGAACCTTGGCCACTTTTCGGGCCTTCAACCATGCTTCCGAGGCATCGACGAGGAGGCGTCCAAATCCCTTCCTTTGATGGTCCTCAGCGACGGCTAGATAGTAGAACCAGCCGCGATGACCATCGTGCCCGACGCAAACACTTGCCGCTAAAGCACCATCGACTTCGCCGATCAGTATTTGCGCATCTTTGCTTGCTTGCCACAGACCGATATCGCGGGTCGGATCGTTGTACCAAGCGAGCATCCCCAGGTTCTTCCACAGAGCCACCAGCGCATCGAAATCAGTGTCCCGATACCTGCGAATCTTCAGCGATTTCTTCTCGCTTTGCCCCATCGACTTGATCTCTGTGATCAGTTGGACGCGATTTCGCCGGACTCCACCGGTGTTCCGCTGCTGTCCAGACCCCACTCACTCCAGGAGCCGTCATAGACCGCGAAATCCTTGTGCCCTATCTCATGCAGGGCGAGGGCCAGGACCGACGCCGTGATCCCCGATCCGCAGGTCGTGACGATCGGTTTTGAGAGATCAATTCCGGCTTTCTCAATGTGCTCCAGCAATAAGTGGTTGGGCAGAAGAACACCGGAGGCTGAATCGATTACGTCGGTGAAGGGGAGGTTCAGACTGCCTGGAATGTGGCCGCTGCGTCTGCCCGGCCAGAGCTCGGGCTCGCTGCCATCGAAGCGCCCCCGTGAACGAGCGTCTACCACCTGGAAACGTTGGGATTCGAGGTTGCGCATCATCTGGTCTTTGTCCTTGACCAAAAAGCTGTTTTTGCGCGCGGTGAAATGCCTGGGACCGGGCAATCGCATTGGGCCACTCTCAACAGGTTTCCCTTCCGCTTGCCACTTTGGAAGCCCGCCATCAAGGACGGTCACATCGCTGTGTCCAAAGACCTTGAACGTCCACCACACGCGAGGTGACGAACGCATGCCGAGGCGGTCGTAAACCACGATTCTGTTGCCATCACCCAGACCCAAATTACGGACTCGGGAGGAAAACTTTTCCGGTGACGGCAACATGTGCGGCAAATCGCTGTTGTCGTCCTTGATCTCATCGATATCGAAAAAGACGGCGCCGGGAATGTGGGCCTCTTCGAATTCTGCCTGGGCATCGCGCTTTTCGGCAGGGAGGAAGTAGCTGGCGTCCACGATACGGACATCTGGTGCTTGAAGATGCTCAGAAAGCCAAGCCACTGATACTAGAGCGCTGTTGTTGGGTTTCATGCAGGCTTCCCGTTTGCTGCTTGTGAGCTCATGCTTCGTCGAAAGCAAGGTTTATGCGGCGGTTCTGCTTACCCTTGTTTTCAATTTTGCGAACCACAACCTTGCCGATTTCCGCGGTTCGCGCAACGTGCGTTCCACCGCAGGCTTGCAGATCGACACCCTCGATCTCCAGTAGCCTGACACTGCCGAAACCGGTAGGCGGCGCGACGGACATTGTACGAACGAGATCAGGACTGGAGGCTAATTCCTGATCGCTGATCCAGCGGGGCGAGATCGTGTGGTCCTCCGCAATGACCCGATTGAGTGCCTCGCTCAGGGCTTCTTTATCCGGTGCCTCGGCAAGATTAAAGTCCAAACGGCCCTTGCCGTCGCCTACTTGGCCGCCGGTCACGTCGCCGTCGATCAACGAGCAAAGAACGTGCAGGCAGCTATGCATGCGCATATGGCGGTAGCGGCGATCCCAATCAATCCGTGCAGTTATCGGATCGCCTGGTTTCGGCAGTAGCGAACCTTCCTCCAGAATGTGGAGGACATCGTCCGGACCGGCGCCTTTGCGTGCTTCAACAACCCGTATCTGTGTGCCGTCAGCCAAAACTAATACGCCGCTGTCGCCCGGTTGCCCGCCGCCGGTGGGATAAAAGACAGTTTGATCCAACGAGACACCGTCCGGCCCGGCTGCAATCACGGTAGCGGTGCATTCTTTTAGATAGGAGTCTTCCCGAAAGAGTGCCGTCATTGATCAGTTTCCTTTCATTCCTCCATCTCGCAAATTAGCAACCCACTCAGGGAAAGGAATATCCTTGGAACGCAAAAAGTCCGCATTGAACAGTCTGCTGGTGTACCGCGTTCCGGAATCGCACAGCATCGTTACGATCGTGTGACCTGTCCCCATCTTCTTTGCCAGCCGTATTGCTCCGGCAACGTTGATCCCGCTTGATGTGCCTAAAATCAGACCCTCTTCCTCAACCAGGGAGAATACCTGGGGGATTGCTTCCTGGTCGGTTATTTGAAACGGCTCGTCTACGGGAGCGCCTTCCAAATTGTCTGTGATACGCCCCTGGCCAATCCCTTCCGTGATTGAACTTCCTTCGGCCTTCAGTTCGCCGTTCGCATAGAAACCATAGATCGCCGAGCCCATGGGATCCGCGAGGCCGATCGTGATATCCTTGTTGCGTTCTTTCAGGGCTAAGCCCGTGCCGCAAAGCGTGCCGCCAGTACCGACCGCGCAGATAAAACCGTCCACGGTGCCATCGGTCTGTTGCCAGATTTCCGGCCCGGTCGTTTCGTAATGCCCTTGCCGGTTTGCAACATTGTCGAACTGATTTGCCCAGATGGCGCCGTTGGGCTCGCTAGCCGCTCTTTCTTCAGCAATGCGACGCGAAACGTGCACGTAATTCTCAGGGTTCTTGTAGGGAACGGCAGGGACCTGGACCAACTCCGCACCGCAGAGACGCAACATTTCCTTCTTTTCCTCACTCTGCGTCTCCGGGATGACAATAACGGTGCGATACCCGCGCGCTCGTGCCACAAGAGCCAGGCCGATACCGGTGTTGCCAGCGGTCCCTTCAACAATAACGCCGCCGGGGCGAAGTTGGCCGCGGGTCTCGGCATCCTTGATGATGGCCCAGGCAGCACGATCCTTGACGGATCCGCCTGGGTTCAGGAACTCCGCCTTTCCCAGTATTGTGCAGCCTGTTTCTTCCGACGCTTTTCTGAGTTTGATCAGCGGCGTGTTGCCAATCGTGCCGATGAAGCCATTTCGTATATCCATTGTGTGGGTCTCCGGGAGAGGGGAGAGTATGCCTTTGCCACAGAGACTAGCCAGCAGGCTAGCGGGCGGCAAGGGGTGCCCATTTCGGGTTGACTCTTTTGCTGAGTCACGTTGAAGCTGTCCATACTTCATGCATTTCGAATGCCTGGTAACAAATAAGAAAAACAGGGAGTTCAGAAAATGATAAAGAGGCTGTTATTGTCTGCAGCAGCGGGCGTGCTGTTGTTTGGTTTGAGCGGGCCGGCTTCGGCTGAAACCCCAAAAGATACACTGGTTATTGCGGCGCAGATCGATGATATCGTCTCACTCGATCCGGCCGAGATTTTTGAATTTTCCGGCACCGACCTAGCCAACAATGTTTATGACACTCTGGTGGAGCTCGATCCTAATAACATGGGGCCACTCGTGCCGGGGATTGCAGAGAGTTGGAGCGTTGCGGATGACGGTGTGACCTACACCTTCAAGATTCGCGAAGGCGCCAAATTCCATAGCGGCAACCCCATCACCGCTGAAGATGCGGAGTTCTCCATCCGGCGTGTGATTGCTCTGGAGAAAACACCTTCATTCATTTTGACGCAATTCGGATTCACGACCGAGAACATGGAGCAGACCATCAAGGCGACGGGCCCTTATGAGTTGACCCTTGTGACGGACAAGCCCTATGCGCCTTCCTTTGTGTTCAATTGTCTGACGGCGCCAGTGGCTTCGATTGTCGACAAGAAACTGGCCATGGAACACGAGAAAGATGGCGACTTCGGATACGAGTGGCTGAAAACCAACTCCGCTGGGTCCGGCGCTTATTCTTTGCGATCCTGGAAGCCGAACGAATCTTATGTCTTGGACGCGAATGCCGATTACTGGCGTGGAACGCCTGCGATGAAGCGGGTGTTCGTGCAGCATGTGCCGGAATCCAATAGCCAGCGTTTGGCCCTTGAAAAGGGCGATATTGATATCGCGCGCAACCTTTCGCCCGATGACATCGCTGCTATTTCCGGAACGCCAGGCATCAAGGTTGAAGATGACCTGAAAGGCCGCATTCTTTACTTCTCGCTCAATCAGAAAGATGAGCGGCTGTCGAACCCCAAGGTGATCGAAGCCTTCAAGTATCTGGTCGATTACGAAGGGATGTCTCAGTCCTTCCTGCGTGGACAGTACACCGTGCATCAGGCTTTCCTCCCGCTCACCTATCTCGGTGAGTTGAAGGAAAAGCCATATTCGCTGAATCTTGAGAAAGCGAAGGCTTTGCTTGCCGAGGCCGGGTATGCGGATGGATTCGACGTGCAGATATACGTGCGTACCGATCCGCAGCGTCTGGAGGTTGCCCAGGCTTTGCAGCAGGTTTGGGCGCAAGCCGGCATCAAAGCCGAATTGGTAACGGGCACGGGCAAGCAGATACTGACCCAGTACCGTGCGCGCCAGCACCAAATCTACCTAGGTGCCTGGGGTCCGGATTATCCTGACCCGCATACGAACGCCGATACCTTTGCCCACAACACCGATAATTCGGACGAGGCGGGCCTTACGGGCAAGCTTGCGTGGCGTAACGCTTGGGAGATTCCGGCTATGACCAAGGCGACCGAAGCGGCCGTATTGGAAAAGGATTCTGACAAGCGTGCCGAGATGTATCGCACGATCCAGCGGGAGCATCAGCAGACCTCGCCGTTCGTCGTCATGTTCCAGCAAATCATTCAAACAGCGGAACGCGACAACGTTTCGGGTCTACGGACGGGTGGTGCTACGCACGACGTGTTTTTCTGGACCGTAACGAAGAACTGATCGGCGCAACGGACGATCCGTGACTGAAAATTCATCAAGCCGTGAAACGGCAACCGGGAAGCCCGCTTCCCGGTTGCCGGGCCTGAAGGCTGTCGCAAGCACGATTCTTTCCGTCGCCGTGACTTTCTTTGGCCTGTTGCTGGTTACCTTTCTCATCGGACGGGTCATACCCATCGATCCGGTGTTGGTGGTGGTCGGAGAACGCGCATCACCGGAAATCTATGCCAAGGCCGTAAAGGAACTTGGGTTGGATCAACCGATATATATTCAGTTTCTGGACTATATCGGAAAGGTGCTGACCGGAGATTTCGGGAAATCGCTGTTGACGGCCCGGCCCGTGCTTGAAGATATGGCGCGGGTGTTCCCGGCAACTTTGGAACTCGCGACCGTTGCGACGATTTTCGGTGTGTTCCTGGGCATTCCGGCCGGTGTTATCGCTGCTGTCAATCAGGGGCGTTGGCCTGATCACCTGATCCGTCTCGTCGCACTATTTGGCTACTCTCTGCCGGTCTTCTGGCTGGCCTTGATCGCGTTGCTGGTCTTCTACAGCGAACTCGGGTGGGTCGCCGGGTTCGGGCGGTTGGATATTTTCTATGAAGACATTGTTCCGGCCGTGACGGGCATGATCCTAGTGGACAGCCTTTTGGCCGGGGACATGGAGGTTTTCAACAACGCCGTCAGCCATATCATTCTACCATCCGCCGTCCTCGGATATTTCTCGCTGGCCTATATCGCACGTATGACCAGGTCGTTCATGTTGGAGCAATTGCGCCAAGAGTATGTGACGACAGCACGGGTGAAGGGGCTCTCGGAAAGTCGGGTCATATGGTATCACGCCTTGGGTAACGTCATGGTGCCACTGATCACGGTTGTCGCGCTTTCCTACGCCTTTTTGCTGGAAGGCTCGGTATTGACCGAAACAGTGTTCGCTTGGCCAGGGCTCGGCTTCTACATCACCAATTCTTTGCTCTCGGCCGATCTGAACGCCGTATTGGGTGGAACGATCGTTGTCGGCGCGGCCTTCATTGGTATCAATCTACTGTCCGACCTGCTTTACAAGCTGGTCGACCCTAGGACCCACTGAAATGCCTGATACCAAGGCACAGCACCCGCAGGGCGGTCTGAAAGCTTGGCTTACGAGCGATACGCCGACGTCGCGACTGCAGGCCCGCGCGGTTCAGGTATATCTCGCTTCCCTGGATTTCGTGCGTAACCCGCTGACCGTGACGGGATTGGCGATTGTCTTGGGGCTTTTGCTCGTCGCTCTTTTCGCGCCCTTCATCGCCACGCACGATCCTTTTGCTCAAGTGCTGGACGACCGCCTGTTGCCGCCTGGCGAGAAGGGTTACATCTTTGGCACCGACGAATTGGGCAGGGACATCTTCAGCCGGATCGTCTATGGCAGCCGGATCACCCTGATGATTGTTGCGATTATTGCTGTGATCGCGCCGACTGTCGGCCTGATAGTCGGTACCCTTGCCGGCTATCTTGGGGGCTGGGTCGATGTCGTCTTAATGCGGATTACCGATATTTTCCTCGCCTTTCCGCGCTTGGTTCTGGCGCTTGCCTTCGTCGCGGTACTGCCGCGCGGCGTGGAAAACGCCATTCTGGCAATTGCCATCACATCCTGGTCGCCTTATGCCAGAATCGCCCGGGCTGAGACGCTGACGGTTCGGCGGGCGGATTACATTGCCGCAATCCAGATTCAGGGGGCCTCCAGTTTTAGAATCATTCGAGGGCACATTGTGCCGATGTGCCTTTCTTCGGTGATCATACGCATGACATTGGATATGGCCGGGGTGATCTTGATAGCTGCTGGTTTGGGCTTCCTCGGCTTGGGCGCGCCGCCGCCAACGCCTGAATGGGGCGCCATGGTCTCCGCCGGGCGCAAGGTTCTGTTGGATCACTGGTGGGTGGCAACGTTACCGGGGCTTGCAATCGGCATCGTTAGCTTGGCCTTCAATCTTCTGGGCGATGGGCTGCGCGACTTGCTCGATCCGCGTAGTGGGGGGTAGCGAATGTCCGATGATCCGCTGCTTCAGGTAGATAGGATGTTTGTCGATTTCCACACCCGAACGGGCGTTGTTGAGGCGGTTCGGGGCATATCTTTTAGCGTCGGACGTGAAAAGGTGGGGATTGTCGGGGAGTCAGGGTCCGGCAAGTCGATGACGGGCAAGGGAATCCTGGGGCTGGTCCCTTATCCAGGCGTCGTTCGCGCCGATCGTATTTCGTTTGACGGCGTGAACCTATTGAACGCCGATGCGACTCGGATGCGCTCCATCCGCGGGCGGCGCATTTCAATGGTGATGCAGGACCCGAAGTATTCCCTGAATCCGGTGATGACGGTTGGGCGGCAGATTGATGAGGCCTACCGGAAGCACAATAAAGTCGGCCAGAACGAAGCCAAGCGCCGTACCTTGGAGATGCTGGAGGCCGTGCGAATCCGTAATCCCGAGCGGGTGTATCAGCTGTACCCCCATGAAGTGTCGGGCGGTATGGGTCAGCGAATCATGATCGCAATGATGTTGATCCCGGACCCGGACCTGCTGATCGCAGACGAACCGACCTCGGCTCTCGACGTGACGGTCCAGCTTCAAGTATTGGCGATCCTGGATGATCTGGTGACTGAACGTGGCATGGGATTGATGTTCATCAGTCATGATCTCAATCTTGTCGCCTCTTTCTGCGACAGGGTTCTCATCATGTATGCGGGCAGGATCGTTGAATCATGCGATGCCCGGAACCTGTCGGCGGCAAAGCACCCCTACACGCAAGGCCTGTTGAATTGCTTGCCGCAGGTCGACCAGCCTGCTGCTGAGCTCCCCGTCCTGGAACGCGATCCGGCGTGGTTGGATTAGGCATGTTACAGATCGAAAAGCTAAATGTTGTCTTTGGTACTAAGGATCGCCAGGTCCATGCGGTGCGTGACGTTTCATTATTGATCCCGCCGGGTGAGAGCTATGGATTGGTTGGCGAATCCGGCTCCGGAAAATCGACGGTACTGCGCGCCATCAGTGGGCTCGTTACCGAGTGGACAGGTAACATCAACCTGGCGGGCCGTGATCTGGGGCCAAAGCGTGAGCGTGGTTTCGCCAAGGATGTGCAGATGGTGTTTCAAGATCCTTATGGGTCTTTGCACCCACGCCACACAGTTGATCGAACCTTGATGGAGCCCGTTGCTATTCATGGTCTGGACAACGCCGACGAGCGCATAGAGAAGGTTCTTAACGAGGTGGGGCTGGGTCCAAGCTTTCGCTATCGTTATCCGCACCAACTTTCGGGCGGGCAGCGGCAGCGTGTGGCGATTGCCAGGGCGCTGATCCTGGAGCCGAAATTACTGTTGTTGGACGAGCCGACTTCGGCACTTGATGTCTCGGTGCAAGCCGAGGTTTTGAACCTGCTGCAACGCTTGCGGCGGGAACTGGGCCTGACTTATCTGCTCGTCAGTCATAATCTGGCGGTTATTGCGCAAATGTGCGGTCACCTCGCGGTCATGAACCATGGTCGCGTCGTTGAGGAAATGACGGCGGAGCAATTGCGTGGTGGCTTGCCGGAGCATCCCTATACACGCCAACTTTTAGTGGCCAGTCGCGGTTATGACCGTGCTGCGATCGATCAGTTCGAAGAATATGCGGATATGGGCTGACCGCGGCCCGCCTAGGTGTTCCAGCGTTTTGTTACGTCTTGGCGGTTAAGCTTCAGCCACTGGAGGGCGATGATGGCCGGAGAATTCTGGATTCGGCCTTCTTCCAACATGGCCCAGGCCTCGTCGAATGGCAGGACGCGCGCCAGAATATCTTCGTCCTCATCTTCCAGGCCGTGTATTCCGCCCAGCCCGGCATCATCCATATGGGCCAGAAAGATCGTGGTGGCTTCGGTACAGGCACCCTGGCTTGGCATGTAAGTCATGATCCTTTCAAGCGCCAGGGGTTTGAATCCCGCTTCCTCCTGGCACTCACGGACGGCTACGTCTTCCAGGTTTTCGCCTTCTTCGACGATCCCGGCAATAATCTCCTGCTGCCAGGCGTCCTGGCCGATTAAATGCGCGGGGAGGCGAAACTGCTCGAGCAATAGAATTGTATCGCGCACCGGATCGTAGGGCAGAACGGCAACGACCGGTTCACGCAGGAACACTTCCCGCTCGATCTCCCGGGTCCAACCTCCGTCGTGGCGGCGGTGGCGTAGTCGAAAGATGGCTAGGGCAAAAAAGCCTTTAAAACCGGTTTTCCTGGAATGAATTTCTATTCGAGGGTCATCCATCACGTTTGTGCTATCCCGTCTTACGCTATGCTGGCTCCGAGCATAGGTAGCAAAGGGCCAAGAGCAACAGCAATTCGATCCTGGAAGGAAGTAGAAATGGCAGCCAAAAGTGAAAAGGTGGTCTTCACCGGCGCTGAGGGACAGAACCTCGCAGCGCGGCTTGATAGCCCGCAGGGCGAACCATTGGGCTATGCCTTGTTTGCGCACTGCTTTACCTGCAGTAAGGACATATTTGCGGCATCGCGGATCGCGCGAGGCTTGGCTGAACAGGGTATCGCAGTACTTCGGTTTGACTTCACGGGGTTGGGTGCCAGCGACGGTGAGTTTGCCAACACCAACTTTTCCAGCAATATCCAGGACCTGTTGTCGGCCGTTGCTTTTCTGCGTCGCGACTATCAGGCGCCAGCACTACTGGTCGGGCACAGTTTGGGCGGTGCCGCAGTGCTGGCCGCGGCCGGGGATGTTCCTGAATGCCGCGCCGTGGCCACCATCGGCGCACCTGCCGATCCGGCACACGTGGCCCATAACTTCGGCGCCTCTCAGGAGGAGATCGAACGGGTTGGTGAGGCGGAGGTTACCCTTGCTGGCCGCAAATTCACGATCAAAAAGCAGTTTTTGGACGATATCGCCAGTCAGCGGCTGGAAAATCGTATTTCGGAACTAAAGAGGGCGCTTTTGATTTTCCATGCACCGCTCGACAACACCGTGGGAATTGATAACGCGAGCCGTATATTCATCGCGGCGAAGCACCCAAAGTCATTCGTTTCGCTTGACCAAGCCGATCATCTCCTCAGTCGCCATGAAGATGCCGCTTATGTTGCGCAAGTTCTGAGTGCCTGGGCAGGGCGCTACATCGCAGCAAGCACGACCGAAGCGAGGACCAGCGTCGAATCGACTGAAGGCACTGTGGTTGTACGCAGTTCAGGGGCGGGGCGATTCACCCAAGACATTGAAATCGGAAAACATCGTCTGATCGCGGATGAACCGACGAGCGTCAGTGGTGGTCTGGACCGGGGACCGAGTCCCTATGACCTGTTGCTTGCCGGGTTGGGGGCCTGTACCTCCATGACGCTACGCCTCTATGCCGAACATAAAAAACTGTCCCTCGATAAAGTCGCGGTACGTTTGCAGCATAAAAAAATTCATGCTGCCGATTGCGCAGACTGTGAAACAAAAGATGGAAAAATCGACTTAGTTGCCCGTGAGATAACAATTACTGGAGATCTCACCGATGCCGAGAGGCAGCGCTTGCTTGAAATTGCGGATCGTTGCCCGGTACATAGAACACTGGAAAGTGAAATCAAAATCAAAACAGTTTTAACAGCCGAATAGTATTCAAGATTAAGGCATAATTTTTCTATTCTGTTCATTAAGTCAGTAGTGTTGACCGAGTTGTAATCAGTTTGGATTTGTACTTTTAGGGAGGCATAGAAACCGAGGCGTAATTTTGTATGAAAGTGGGAGCTAGTATCGCTCTGGGGTTTTGACTTTACGCCGTAGGTCGTCCTCATGTTAGGATCGTTCGCATTCGCGATATTGTGACTCTGTTACCCCGTCTTCAATGAAGCTTCGGGGAGTGAACAGGCCCCGACTATCTAACTCCAGGGAGGCTATAAGAAATGTCTAACAACGAAACTTTGACCGGGGCCCGCCTACACCCGGCTATCGAGCCGATGGCGGAAACGGTTAAGTCCGGGAAAATGGACCGCCGAGAATTCCTCGCGCTCTCCACAGCTTTCGGCGCAACGGCTGCGACCGCATACGGTCTGCTCGGTTTGACGCTTCCGAAGCCCGCTGCGGCTGAAGGTAAGAAGGGCGGCGTCATGAAGGTCTCCATGAACATCAAGGGGATCGAAGACCCGCGTATTTATGACTGGTCGGAAAGAGCGAACGTGGCGCGCCAGTTTTGCGAGGCCTTGGTTCGCTGGAACTCAGAGTTCGTTTTCGAACCTTGGCTCCTTGAAGGCTGGGAAGCCAACGATGATGTAACGCAATACACTTTGTTTGTCCGTAAGGGCGTCAAGTGGAGCAACGGTGATGACTTCAACGCCGATGACGTTGTTTTCAACCTGAACCGTTGGTGTGAAGCCGAGATAGAAGGCAATTCTATGGCCTCTCGCCTTTCCAATCTTGTTGACCCCGACACCAAAAAGGCGCGTAGCGGTGCAATCGTCAAAGTTGATGATTTCACGGTTCAACTGAATCTTGCCGCACCGGATATTTCCATCATTCCCGGCGTGGCCGACTATCCGGCTTTGATCGTTCATCGTAATTTCGAAAAGGATGGCGGCGATCTCAGCAAAAACCCGATTGGAACCGGTCCGTTCAAACTTGATTCCTTCGAAGTAGGCGTGGGTGCGACCCTGAGCCGGTCCGATAACTGGTGGGGTGGCGAAGCCTTGCTTGATGGGATTGAGTTCATCGATTACGGGACCGATCCTGCTGCAGAAATTGCGGCGTTCGAAGCGGGCGAGATTCACACCAACTATCAGACGACCGGCGACTTCGTTGAGATAATGGAAGGCCTTGGCCTCGAAACCTCCAACGTGATCACCGCGGCGACGGTCGTTGCGCGTATGAACGTCACGCAGAAGCCTTACGACGACGTGCGCGTGCGCCGTGCGATCCAACTGGCGGTCGACAACGAGACGGTACTCGCTTTGGGTTACAACAACGCCGGATCGCCGGCCGAGAACCACCACGTTGGGCCCATGCATGAAGAATATTTCAAGCTTCCGCCAATCAAGCGCGACCCGGCAGCGGCCATGGCTTTGCTGAATGAGGCGGGTATGGCAGATACGGAGTTTGAACTAATCTCGATCGACGACGACTGGCGCCGCAATACCAGTGACGCCATTGCCGCTCAGATGCGTGACGCCGGAATCAAAGTGAAAAGAACCGTCATTCCCGGTTCATCATTCTGGAACAACTGGACGCAGTATCCTTTCTCGACCACCAACTGGAATGCGCGCCCGCTGGGTGTGCAGGTGCTTGCCTTGGCCTATCGGACCGGGGAAGCCTGGAACGAGACTGCCTACAGCAATCCGGAATTTGATGAGAAGATCAACGCGGCTCTTGCGGTTCTCGACGCAGACAAGCGTCGTGTGCTGATGGAGGATATCGAGAAAATTCTCCAGGACTCGGGCATTATGATTCAGCCTTACTGGCGTGGTCTATTCTGCAGCAACGTGCCTGAATTGAAGGGACGCAATATGCACCAGACCTTCGAGATGCATTTCGAAAAGGTTTACCTGGAAAGCTAAGGTCAGCGTGAAGGCGGGAAGGGGACAGATGTCCCCTTCTTGCTTTTCTGTCTCTTTGCGAAAGGGCCTGTGATGCTCACCTTCATCAGTCGTCGGGTTGGCGTGCTTGCGCTGACGATGATCGTGCTTACCCTTGTGGTATTTGCATTGGTCAACCTTGAGCCAAATCTGAAAAAATTGGCGCTTGAACAGAACAACAACCGCATGACGCAAGAAGCGGTTGATAGCTGGCTTGAAAAGAATGGATACAACCGGCCTCTGCTCGTGCGTTATGGCGAGTGGCTGTTCAATGCATCGCGCGGGGACCTCGGGGAATCGACTCGCTTCAAATCGCCTGTGAACGACGTGCTTCCCAAGCGGCTTGGATATACCGGAACTTTGGCATTCTGGGTCATGATCATCATGGTGCCCTCGGCGCTGATCGTGGGAATTCTCGCCGGTATGCGTGAAGGCAGTTTTCTTGACAGAGTCCTTTCTATTTTCTCGATCGGCACGACCGCAACGCCCGAATATGTGAGCGGTATCCTCTTTACCGTGGTTTTCGCCTCTTGGCTGGGGCTTCTAAAAGGGGTTTCCAATGTCGATAGCGTAACCGTCGAGAACTTTACGCTTCCAGTCATGACGATGGCGCTCTACGGAATGGGCTATATCGCGCGCATGACGCGAGCGTCCATGGCTGAAGTAATGACTTCCCAATACATTCGTACCGCGCGGCTAAAAGGACTCTCGTTTCGGGCCGTCGTCTTCAAGCATGCACTGAGGAATGCGCTGATAGCACCCTTTACCGTTATCATGCTGCAGTTCCCCTGGTTGCTGACAGGCGTCGTGATCGTAGAAAATCTATTCAACTACAAAGGATTTGGTTGGACCTTGGTGGAAGCCGCGGACAACAACGACATTAACCTGCTGCTTGCCTGCTCGCTGGTATCGGTTGCCGTTGTGATAACGACGCAGTTGATATCCGATATCGGCTACGCCTTCCTCAATCCACGTATTCGCGTCAGCTAGGGGGACGTTCAATGGAAAGCATAGGCTTCCTTGAGATCTGGGGCGTCGTCATAGCGCGGCTATGGCCGGTGTGGCTTGGCTTGGCAGTCTTGATGGGCGCGAGTGCATTTTACCGCGACCGGTTGGGGCTTTATGGACGGCTGTATCATAGCAATGTGGGTATGGTGGGTCTTGGGATCGTCTTTTTTTGGATCCTTACGGCATTATTTGCCGATATTGTTGCTCCCTTCGACCCGATTGAGCAGTTCGTGCTGCTGAAACGGGCGGCGCCCGGATCCATCGAAGCTGAGACCGGCAGAGCATTCCTGTTCGGTGCGGACAACCTGGGGCGCGATCTGTTCAGCCGCATGGTTTACGGCAGCCGTTTTGTGCTTCTGATTGCACCTGCAGCGACCTTGGTGGCCTTTTTGGTTGGAATCTCCTTGGGATTGCCGGCGGGGTACTTTGGCGGCAAAAGCGATGCGATTCTTTCCTTCATCGCCAATCTCGTGCTGGCCTTCCCTGTGATCTTGTTGTTCTACCTGCTGGTAACGCCCGGTGTTCGAGAGACCGCCATTCCGAATTTCATGGCGGGGGTGTTCTTTATCTTCCCGGTTTTGATTTTTGCGATGCTGTTCTACACCCGCTATGCGCAACGTGCCGGATTACTCGCAATTCTGCTCGCGGTTACCTTCGGGTTGGGTGGCTGGATGTACATCGGCGTGGTCTTTGACCTCGACCCGCTTGGCATCATCCATCTGGAACCGAACGAGCTGAACATCTTTGCCGCGGTGGTGTTTGCGTCATCGCCCGGTGTTTTCCGTATCGTTCGCGGTCTGACGATGGATATCAAGACACGCGATTACGTGGCTGCCGCGCAAACGCGAGGCGAGGGGTCCTGGTACATCATGTTGTGGGAAATGCTTCCCAACGCCCGCGGTCCGCTGATCGTCGATGCCTGCCTTCGCATTGGCTATACGACGATCCTCCTTGGAACGCTCGGTTTCTTCGGTCTGGGTTTGGCCCCGGAGTCTCCGGACTGGGGCTCCATGATCAATCAGACCCGTGGATTCATCCGCATTGTTCCAACGATTGTGCTGCCACAGACGATTGCTTTGGCATCGCTGGTTCTTGGCCTCAACCTGCTGGCCGACGGCTTGCGGGAAGAATCATTGCGAGACTGATCGAGGAAGGAGAATACAGCGATGAGTGATCCGATCCTGGAAATTGATAACCTCTCGATCTCCTTTTTTACCCGAATTGGAGAAATCCCGGCGGTCATGGATTTCTCCTGTAGTGTCCAGCCAGGCGAAGCGATGGGCCTTGTCGGTGAATCCGGCTGTGGCAAATCAACTGTTGCGCTCGCTATTATGCGCTACCTCGGGTCGAACGGCCGGATTGTAGATGGCTCGATCAAGTTCAAGGGCCGCGACATGAGCACACTCTCCGAAGAGGAGTTGTCGCAATTGCGCGGATCAAAAATCGCCATGATCTATCAGGAGCCCATGGCTAGCCTGAACCCGGCGATGCGCGTTGGCGCTCAATTGACCGAAGTCCCCATCCTTCATGAAGGGGTTTCGATGGCGGAGGCCGAGAAACGCTCCATCGAGATGCTGGAGGCCGTACGCCTGCCTGATCCGGAGCGGATCATGCGGGCCTATCCGCACCAACTTTCCGGCGGTCAGCAGCAACGCATTGTGATTGCTATGGCGTTGTTATCCAAGCCGGAGTTGCTCCTGCTCGATGAACCAACGACCGCATTGGACGTTACTGTCGAAGCTGGGATCATTGAACTGGTGAAGAACCTAGGGAAGCAGTTCGGCACCTCGATGATCTTCATCTCTCACAACCTGGGTTTGATTTTAGAGACCTGTGATCGCATTACGGTCATGTATTCTGGTGAGGCCGTGGAGACAGGCACGGTCGACGAGGTCTTCAACAAAATGCGCCATCCCTATACGCAAGGGCTGTTCCGTTCCATTCCCTTGCCGGGCACCGACAAGAACGCGCGCCCAATCGAACCAATTCCCGGACAGTTTCCCTTGCCGCATGAGCGCCCGCCTGGCTGCAATTTCGGCCCACGTTGCGCGCATTTCAAAGCCGGACTTTGTGACGTTGGTAATCTAGCCATGCACACAATTGGGGGCGAGGAAGGCCATGCCTCCCGTTGCGAGCGCATTAGTGACATCGATTGGGCAGCGCCAATTGTCGCGTCGAAGGAGTTTGCCGAAGTAGAGCCTGGCGACGTCGTTTTGAAGGTGGATAAGCTAAAGAAATACTACACCGTCAGCGCCAACGAGATTTTTGGCGGTAAGCAACGCACAGTTAAAGCCAATGAACGTATTACGATGGATGCGCGCGAAGCTGAAACCGTTGCCATTGTCGGCGAGTCCGGCTGCGGGAAATCCACCCTGGCGAAGGTCCTGTTGGGCCTGGAAACAGGCACCGATGGCGTGATCGAACTCAACGGGGAGGATATTACCTATAAACCTGTCGAAAAACGCTCAACAGGTACCGTGAGTTCGCTTCAGATGGTGTTCCAAAATCCTTTTGATACCCTTAATCCAAGCCATTCCATAGGCTCGCAAATCATCCGCGTGCTGGAGCTATTCAAGATTGGGAAGGACCAACAGGAACGCGAAGCACGCATGTTTGAACTGCTCGATATGGTCAAGCTTCCACGCGCATTCGCCGACCGCAAGCCTCGCCAGCTATCAGGCGGCCAGAAGCAACGTATCGGCATTGCGCGCGCGTTTGCGGGCCATCCAAAAGTCGTCGTTGCGGACGAGCCCGTTTCCGCCTTGGATGTCTCGGTCCAGGCTGCGGTGACCCAACTGCTAATGGAGATCCAGCGCGAGTCACGCACGACCATGCTATTCATCAGTCATGATTTGTCCGTCGTGCGGTATCTGGCGGATCGCGTTGTCGTAATGTACTTGGGGCACGTTGCTGAAAAAGGGACGACCGACGAGGTTTTCTCGCCGCCCTATCATCCCTATACGGAGGCGCTGCTTTCCGCCGTCCCCATAGCCGACACGTCGGTTCGCAAGAAGCGGATCATTCTGGAAGGTAATCTGCCATCGGTGATGAACCCGCCAAAGGGCTGCCCTTTCTGCACGCGCTGTCATCGGCGCATTGGCAAGGTTTGCGATACGGAAGTTCCGCCAATTCATAATATCTCGGATACCCACAGCATCGCCTGCCACATTCCGCTGGAAGAGCTTATGAAGGTTGAGCCGGTTATCGTGCTGGCGGGGAGCGGTGACGGCAATGCGGAAGGTGATGGTCCGACTACGCCGGAAACATCGACTCTTAGTTAGTATTGGTAGGCTCGTCGGGGAAATTTAGCCCAGCTTTACGTAGTCCAACTGCGAGAGCGGCAATCACCTCTGGATCCATGTTTCTGACTAGAAACGGGGTTAGGGGGGTCACTGCGGAATCCGGACGAAGCTGTAAGACATGCTCAAGTGTTTGCTTTGCCTTTTCCGGCTCTCCGTTCATTGCGTAAGCGGCCGCCAAGCTTGTCTGCACCATGTAATTATCCGGCAGGTTCACCTTCAGGGCGATATCCCGTGCGGATTTATAATCACCCTGCAAATAGGCGTGCAGATGCCAAATATAGTCCCACCAACTTTGATGTTTCGGGTTCAATATTTTAGCGCGCTGAACCCAGGATTTCCCTTTCTCCCATTCGCCTGAGTAGGCCATCCAAGTGCCAAGGTCGGCGAGCACGAAAGCATCGTTTGGATTTAACTTGATGGCACGATCAGCGAATTGCTGGAAGACAGTCCGGTCTTCCATTTGCATTTGGCTGAGAATTGCCAAGGCGTAATAGGCATCAGCATTCTCTGGGTTGAGTTTTAGTGCGCGATTGGCTGTCTCTTGCGCCAGCTCCGCCCAATCATCGGGCGTGTCGATGGCGTACTTCTTAGCCTCGATGTAGCTGAACGCCAGACGTGACCAGCCAAGAGAGTAGTCCGGATCGTTCTGTAATGTTTGCTTGAGGCAGTCTCGTGCTCTGCGGTGACGATCCGGTTCAAAGGTCTCGTAGAACCAATAGGACAACAAAACGCAATCATAGGATTTGAGAGTTTGGGGCGCTTCTCGCCGCAATCGATTGGCAACCTGGGTATCGAACAGCGGTGCATCGGCTGAACCGACTTGCGCGACCACCTTCTGAGCGATCTCAAGCTGTATATCGAAGATGTTAGCTATGCTGAGGTCGCGTCTGAAAGGGCCGGGGGAATCAAGCTCCTGGCAAGTCCGCGCATCCGTAAATCTCGTCGTCACCGCTAGTAAATCACCAGAGCGTTGGACACTTCCGGATAGAATATAGTCAGCGCTCAATTCACGACGCACTTGGGTGCATTGAGGCCGTGTGCCCAACTGGCGTGTGGAACTCAGATCAATCACAAAGAGATTCGAGAACTTCGAGAGATAAGTCACAATCTCTCTACTTAGACCTTCGCTGAAGTACTGGTTGTCTGCATTTTGCTCCAAAGTATCGAATGGAAGGACGGCGATGCGCGGGCCGTTTGGCAAATCGATCTCGCTGGTCGCGGTAAACCAGCCCAGAAAGGCTCCCAAAAGAATAATGATAGCAAGTGCAACGATAGGAAGGCGCCAGGGCTTCGTTCCTCTGCGGCGCAGTTGGCCCGCTTGTTCGGGCGGCCAGCACCAAACTTCGATTGGCTTTGCTATGTTCTTGACGCGTTGGCGCCCCCCCATAGCGAAGATGAAATCAACTTTTCCCTTCACTTGGTCGTGGACAGCGCCGGAAAGGCAGATTCCACTAGGCGGTGCCAAGCTTTCCAGTCTAGCGGCAAGATTAACGCTTTCACCGAACAGATTATCGCCTTCTTGGATCATCTCGCCGAAATGAATTCCTATTCGAAATTCCATTTTGGTATCGGCGCTTTGGTCCCTGTTGAGATCTTGCAGCGCGGTCTGGATTCGATTTGCACAGCGTACGGCGGTAACGGAGCTTGGAAATTCCGCAATCAGACTGTCTCCAGCCGTGCCAAAGACCCGTCCGCCAAGCTCGTCCACGATAGATTCGATAATAGTCCGACGTTCGGTAAGCAGCCGGTAGGCCGCTCCCTCATCAGCCTCCATGAGGCGACTGTAGCCAACTGCATCCGCGGCAAGAACGGCGGCCAAGCGATGGTCCATGAGCCTCTCCCTAACGCTAAGGATACTGCGAGAGAGTAGGATGGTCCATTATAGTTAAGGGTGTGCAACACCGCCCGAAGGAGCCGAAGAATGAGAAAGGGGCCTCCAAAATCTGAAGGCCCCTTTTAAAATTGGCTCCGCGGGCAGGACTCGAACCTGCGACAGGGTGGTTAACAGCCACCTGCTCTACCAACTGAGCTACCGCGGATCAGTGACGTTCGGCAATACCGTCAACGTCCGTATGATGGCGCGGCTTATAGCAAAAGAATTCATGCTTGCAAACCCATTCCGCACGACTTTCGGTGGTCGGTCTAACTGGTGGTATCATCTGCCTTTCTCAGGTGGACGCCGTTAATCTTCCAACTACCGTCTTCCTGACGTTGCATGATATAGGCGGCGATGACCGCGGTGCCGTCGGGTCCAACCAGATGAACCTGTTGGATAGGATGCCCTTCGACGACACTTAGTTCTGTAAATGTGACGTCTTGTGCACGATAGACGTGCTGATAATTGCGGCGCACGATGTTGATAAACCGGCCCGGGTTTTGGAATTTTTCTTGGATGTAAGGAGACGCATAGCTGAAGGCTGTGCCGGCGTCATCTAGTCGGAAGGCTTGGATCTGGGAGAGAATCGTGCTCTGGATAGCTTGCCGATCTGAGTCGCCAACCGGCTGGGCGCTCAGTCCAGCGGGCGACATGAGCGCTGCAATTAGCAGCAAAAAACGCAGAGGTCTCATTTCCTGGTTCCTCCTTGGGCCTTTATCATGACATAGCGCGGAGCCTTCGGTAATCCAGGCGTGATGAAATATTGTAAGTCTCGGCTTGAACTTCCGACCGGGAGAGGTTAATCCCTGTTCACCGCTCGCTGAGGCGGCCCGGTGGCAGAGTGGTGATGCAGAGGACTGCAAATCCTTGTACGTCGGTTCGATTCCGGCCCGGGCCTCCATTTCTTCTTCAGGACACCATGAGCGTCGCGGGACTGAAGAGGCGGGCACCGCCTTCAGCACAGCAGATATTTTTTGCTTTGTTAGTATTTCAATTAAGAAAATCTCAACTTTTATCTTTTAGCTTCATCGCTGCTACCAAGAGGCGAGGCTGGCACGACTGGCGCGACTTCTAGATGGTGGCACCTTTATTGAAGTCTTCGGGATGGAGCAGTAAGAATGACCAGCGAATTTGGCGCTCAAAAACTAGCGCAGCCTCAGGGTGATTTTGAGCAGCTTCAAAGCGAAAATTCGGATACCACCCCCCAAGAAACTCCGGACGTTGTATTGGAAGCCCCGAAAGAACCAAAAAACATTTCGGAGACTGGCGTCAGCAAAACAGTGATTGAGGCCCTGATCCTCAAGACCATGATCTCGCTGAAGGTCGAGACGATAGCAAAGTTATGCAAGTCCCTCTTTCTGCCTTACTCGATTGTCGAGCAGATCATGGAGGAGATGCGGACGAGCGGGATGGTTGAGATCCTCGGCTCGACGGGAGAGGGGGCGGGCGATCAGTTCCGTTTCACTTTGACTACGAGCGGTCGGAAGATTGCCCTCGAGGCGCTTGATCGAAACAAGTATGTCGGTCCGGCGCCAGTCGGGCTAAAGGCTTTTGCCGAGCGTGTGCTCAAGCAATCCATCATAAACGAGATGATACCGCGAGAGCGAATTGATGAATGCTTTGGCGATCTCGTGGTCCCTGAAGAACTGGTTGAGGAACTGGGTCCCGCAGTCAATTCCGGACGCGCCGTGCTGCTTTACGGAACCCCAGGTAACGGCAAGAGTTCTCTCGCCGAGCGAATGGGACGAATGTTCCTGAGCGAGATATACATTCCGCACTGCGTCGAGGTCGGCGGAGACATCATCAAGCTCTACGACCCTGCATTGCACCGGGCGGTTGAATCCGAGAATCCTGTCGACTCAATTTTCAAAACCGTATCGATCGAACGCGAAGATATCGATAAGCGCTGGGTCAAGATCAAACGGCCCTTGGTGATCGCCGGCGGCGAACTAACGTTGGAGATGTTGGATCTACAGTTCAATGCCTTGAGCGGCTTCTACGAAGCGCCGCTGCACATGAAAGCGCTCAACGGCATCATGATGATTGACGACTTCGGTCGTCAGCTGATATCGCCGGAAAGCCTTTTGAATCGCTGGATCGTTCCCCTGGAGAAGCGGATCGATTTCCTGAAGCTCCATACGGGAAAGTCTTTCGAGATACCCTTCGACGCTCTGGTCGTTTTCTCAACCAATCTCAGTCCGAAGGACCTGATGGATCCGGCATTCCTCCGCCGTATTCCCTACAAGGTACGTATCGAGGGTCCAACATTCGAAGATTTCGCTATGATCTTTCAGCGTGTTGCATCGGAAGCAGGACTGGTGATCGACGATGAAACGATTCGCGAGGTGGCCGGGTTCCTGGAACAGAAACAGCTTCAACTCGCGAATTATCAGCCAAAATTCATTATCGATCAGGTGGTGGCAGCATGTAAGTATGCGCGGACGGAACGCCGCTGTGATCAAAAGCTGATCAATCGAGCGATGCGTAATCTTCAAGTCGATTGAACGCTGCCAGTTCGTAAGTGATAGCGGCGGGGAATTGCTTCCCGCCGTTGTCATTGGCACAGGGGCAGCCTATAACGGCTCTACCATTTTTTTGCCTTGGGAGCGCCGACAGGCTGTTACGCTGCAATGATCGATTTTGAAGCTGCTCGTCACAACATGGTCGAAAGCCAAATTCGGACCAACAAGGTTCGTGATTTGAGAATCGTGGATGCTATGGACTCGCTTCCACGTGAGCTGTTTGCGCCTGAAAATCGCCGTGGTGTCGCATATATCGATGAAGATTTACCTATCGGGAACGGTCGCTATATGATCGAGCCGATGGTGCTTGCCCGTTTGGTTCAAGCAGCGGAAATAAAGCCTGGCGATCTGGTTCTCGACCTCGCCTGTGCAAGCGGTTACTGCGCGGCTTTGCTGACGATATTGGGTGCAACCGTTGTCGCTGTCGAACCAGACGCTGATTTGATTGCCATGGGGACGGAGGCCTTGAACGAGGCTGGCATCGAGAATGTGGTAATGCTTAAAGGCGATCCAAAGGCCGGTTACGAAAAGCAAGCGCCCTACAACGTGATTTTATTGCCTGGCGCCGTTGCGGAAGTGCCGGCGGCTTTGTTTGATCAGCTCGCAGACGGCGGGCGGTTGGTAACCGTTATTCGGACTGATCAAAACTCTGTTGGCGCAGCCACCCTGTATCGACGGAGTGGTAAGGCGATTTCCAGCCGTGTTTTATTTGATGCGTCGACGCCGCTATTGCCCGGTTTTGAGAAGCAACCTGGTTTCGTGTTCTGAAGATAGGAACCTGATGTCCGTGATAGATAGTCCGTTGGAAATGGAAGTCGAAGAATTACGGCAACGGCTTGCCAGCGATGATTCACTGGTGGTTCTGGATGTTCGGGAGCCTTGGGAGTTGGAGATTGTCCGCCTCTCGGGAACACTTGATATACCGATGAATCACTTGATTGAACGGATAAAGGAAGTGCCGCAAGATCGGCCGGTCGCCGTGTTGTGCCGCAGCGGTGGGCGCAGTATGAAAGTTACGCAGTACCTGCGTCAGCAAGGATTCTCAAATGTGATCAATGTCGCCGGAGGGATTCTTGCCTGGGCCGACCGCATCGATAACACTTTGGCCAAATATTGACTGTGATAATTGGGAGAGGATCTTCGTCCTGTGAGTAAGAAGAACCGATTGAGTCAATTTACAATGTTGACGGCATTATCGCTGGCTACTTTTACGATGGCGGGCGCTTTTACTCTTCCTGCAGCAAAGGCGGAAAGCTTGGAGCAAGCGCTGATTGCCGCCTATGAGAGCAATCCGACCTTGCGGGCCGCCAGGGCCAATCTGCGGGCCGGGGACGAAGCGGTCCCGCAAGCCCTGTCAGGGTGGCGGCCTTTAGTTACGGTGAACGCTAATACCGGTGGCCAATACACTGATTCGGACAGTGGAAGCAGCAAGAACAGCGATGGGACTTTGCCGATTGGGGCAAGCCTGGACATCGTCCAACCTCTTTATACCGGTGGTCGTACGGACGCCAATGTCAACGCTGCCGAGAACGACATTCAGGCGCAGCGTTCGTCTTTGAAATCGACTGAGCAGCAGGTGCTGCTGGATGCTGTTGCAGCCTACATCAATGTCTGGCGAGCCAATTCTGTTCTTGAATTGAATCTGAATAACGAACGTGTGTTGCAACGGCAGCTGGAAGCGACCCGGGATCGTTTTTCGGTAGGTGAGTTGACAAGAACTGACGTAGCACAGGCTGAATCCAGGCTGGCACGGGCGGTTTCCGATCGGATCGAAGCCGAGGGCGCATTGGCCGAGGCGGCTGCGGTCTATGAAGAAGTGATAGGCCGTTCGCCCAGCGATACCGTGCAGCCTCCCCTCCCGATGAGTTTACCTGCCAGCCTGCAAAGCGCGGTGGATGTTGCTCTCGCTAGCAATCCGGACGTGGTCGCAGCCGAGTTCCAACAACGCGCAGCGGGGCATCGCGTCGAAGCGGCGGAAGCGGAGTTTGAACCAGAGGTTAATCTGGTCGGGCGTGTGAGCCACGACCGGAACCGGACGGTCGATGATAGCAACACGACCCAAGCGTCTGTGCTAGCTGAACTGACTGTGCCGATCTACCAGCAGGGTTTTGTGTCCAGCCAGGTACGGCAGCAAAAGCAGATCTCCAACCAGCGTCGTATAGAAATTGAACAAGCGCGCAGGCGTGCTCGGCAGGAGGCCGTCGCCTCTTGGGAGGCTTTGGAAACCGCAAGGGCGCAAACAACGTCATTTGAATCCGAGGTGGAAGCCAATCGTATAGCGCTCGACGGAGTCCAGCAGGAAAACTTAGTGGGTGCACGAACTGTCCTGGATGTTTTAGATGCGGAGCAGGAGCTGCTAAACTCTCAGGTTAATCTAGTGACGGCGCAGCGGGACTTGGTGTTGGCGGCGTACCGTACAATCGCTGCAATGGGATCTATGACGGCCCAGGGCCTTGCATTGGACGTTACGCTCTACGACCCGCAAGCGAATTATAACGCCGTTCGGAACCGCGCTTACGGAACGGATGTCCAGCCCATTCAGTAAACGGCGGTCTGCCCAACGAGGCTGTTTTTGCAATCATGAGGGGCGACTGGCAGAATAATGGGTAGAGACTCGGCTGAAACGGTTTGATCCGAACGGGCGCGCCCATAGGGAGTATCCATGAGTCAAGCGACACCCGAAGGCGAAGCGACGATGGAAGATATCCTCGATTCCATCCGTAAGGCGGTGGAAGCCGAAGATTGGCAAGTCGTCGAGCCCGAGCCTGTTATCGAATTGACGCGGGTGGTGAAAGAGGACGGCAGTGTTGTCGATTTGACTATGCCTACATCAGAGTCTGGAACCGAGGGCAATGGGGAGCAAGTGAGCGAGGAACAGTCTGTGAGTGACGGAAAGAACAGTGATTTCGAACGGCCCCATGAAGGAAATTCGTTCAGCGAAAAACCAACGCCCGGACCGAATGACCGGCTGTCCGCCGCTGCCGGATCCGCTGCGCTTTCGAGTTTCATCTCAAAATCCGAAGAGAAACATGTCGATATTGGCCCGCAACTGGGATCAGGCCGCACCCTTGAAGGTGTTGTGCGGGAAGCTCTGGTACCCCACGTGCGTGATTGGTTGGAAGAAAACCTCGTTCCGCTCGTGCAGAATATAGTGCGCGAAGAAATTGAGCGTATGGTTCGTCGCAAAGACGACTAAGGTCCTCTCTAACCGGCCAAATCAGAAAAAATCTGTAAGAAAGGTTTGACGAGTGGCGGCCCAGCGCCGCATTAACTCTGTTGATCTCTGGTTTCGTATAAAAAGGAAACAGCAGCAGTGCTGGAAAAGACGTACCGACCCAAAGAGGTCGAGACAAAGAATTATGCGCGTTGGGAAGAGGCGGGATGCTTCGAGGCGCATGAGGACTCGGCTCAGCCCCCCTACACGATCATGATGCCACCGGCGAACGTGACCGGTAGCCTACATATCGGCCATGCCCTGACTTTCTCGATTCAAGACATTCTAATCCGCTGGAAGCGTATGCGCGGGCATGACGCGCTCTGGCAACCGGGCACAGACCATGCCGGTATTGCCACCCAGATGGTCGTGGAGCGGAACCTCGCGGCGGAAGGAATCCATCGCCGCGATTTGGGGCGCGATAAGTTTCTGGAAAAGGTGTGGAACTGGAAAGAGGAATCCGGCGGCACGATCATCCGGCAGCTTCGTCATCTTGGTGCGTCCGCGGACTGGAAACGCGAGCGCTTCACAATGGATGAGGGGCTTTCTAAGGCCGTCGTTAAGGTGTTTGTCGAGCTCTATAAACAGGGCCTAATTTACCGCGACAAACGCTTGGTGAACTGGGATCCCAAACTGCATACCGCAATCTCCGACCTGGAAGTTCAGCAAAAGGAAACGAAGGGCCATCTCTGGCATTTCCGGTATCCGATCGAGGGGGAAGAAGGGCGTTACATCGTCGTTGCCACCACACGGCCGGAAACGATGTTGGGTGACAGCGGCGTGGCGGTTCATCCAGAAGACGAACGTTATGCTGATTTGATCGGCAAGTTTGTCGTGCTGCCTCTAGTGGGGCGACGGATACCGATTGTCGCCGATGAATGGGCCGATCCAGAAACGGGCTCCGGCGCCGTCAAGATTACGCCGGCCCATGATTTTAACGACTTTGAGGTCGGCCGACGGCATGACCTGGAGATGATCAATATTTTTGATCAGGATGCACACCTCAACGATTCCGTTCCGGAACCTTACCGCAGGCTGGATCGTTTCGAAGCGCGAGCGCGAGTTGTAGCGGATCTCGAAGCATTGGGGCTTGTGGACAAAATTGAGGACCACGTTCACGTGGTGCCGCATGGTGACCGAGGCGGCGTTCCGATCGAACCCTACCTGACGGATCAGTGGTACGTTGATGCCGCAACCCTTGCCAGGCCTTGTATCGAGGCGGTTGAATCCGGAAAAACCCGCTTTGTGCCGCAACAATACGAAAACATTTATTTCGATTGGATGCGGAACATTCAGCCGTGGTGCGTCTCGCGGCAAATTTGGTGGGGACACCAGATACCTGCGTGGTATGGGCCAGACGGCACGGTATTTGTCGAGATGACGGAGGAGGCCGCTTCCGCGGCCGCTACAAGCCATTATGGCAAGGCCGTGGACCTTCGCCGCGACGAAGACGTGCTCGATACCTGGTTCTCCTCTGCGCTTTGGCCATTCTCGACTCTCGGATGGCCGGAGGACACCGCAGCGGTAGAACGTTATTACCCTGGTGATGTTCTGGTAACAGGCTTTGATATCATTTTCTTCTGGGTCGCACGCATGATGATGATGGGCATCCACTTTATGGGCGAGGTTCCCTTCAAGGATGTCTATATCCATGGCCTCGTTCGGGATGCCGAAGGGCAGAAAATGTCGAAGTCCAAGGGGAACACGATGGACCCCCTTGATGTGGTGGAGAAGTATGGATGTGACGCCCTACGTTTCACCTTGGCCGCTCTTTGCACCAACGGACGTGATATCAAGCTCGCCGAACCCCGCATCGAGGGTTATCGCAATTTTGCGACCAAACTTTGGAATGCCAGCCGTTTTGCCTTGATGAATGGCGCAGCGTTGCAGGCGGACTATGATCCATCCGCCAACAGTTTGACGATCAACCGTTGGATCGTCAGCAAGCTGACGAGCGCCGCGTCTTCTCTGGACCAGGCGCTTTCGAGCTATCGCTTCAATGATGCCGCTTCAATTCTGTATCACTTCGCGTGGGGTGAGTTTTGCGATTGGTACATTGAGTTGTCAAAACCAATCTTGAACGGTGAAGACCTGGTAGCCAAGGCCGAGACCCAAGCAACGACAGCGTGGGTTCTGACGCAGATCGTCAAGCTTATGCATCCGCTTATGCCTTACATAACAGAGGAACTTTGGGAAACGTTGTCTGGTGGTGGTGAGGGCCTCCTGATTTCGGCCGCATGGCCGGCGTTGCCCGTAACGCTGGCTGATGCAGAGGCGGAGGCCGAGATAGACTGGCTCATCAAGTTGATCACGGAGGTCCGGGGTACGCGGAATCAAATGAATGTTCCCGCTGCAGCGCAAGTGCCACTGCTGATTAAGGGCGCGAGCGATATTACACGAGCCCGCTTGACCGCTAATGAGGCCTTGATTGGGCGTCTGGCCCGCGTTTCAAAGCTCACTCACAGTGAAACCTCTGCGGGCGAAGGCGATGTTCAGATGGTGGTGGGTGAGGCGACCTTCGTCATGCCACTGGGCGATGTCATCGACTTGGCGGCCGAGCGCGCCCGTTTGCAACGCGATCTGTCAAAGCTTGAAGGCGAAATTTCGAAAATCGAAAAAAAGCTCGCAAACGAGCAGTTCATCGCAAAAGCGCCCGAAGAAGTCGTTGAGGAACAGCGCGAACGGTTGGTGGAAGCGTCACAGACACGCCAGAAGCTGTCGGATGCAGTTGCCCGTTTGGGTGCATGACGAAACGACCGGAAAGTTAGAGGTTTAGGCTACGACAATTTTGTTGGAACCTGCTTGCATGCTTTCCATGCGGAAAAAGCGGTAGAGGTGTCAGGCAGGCAGCGATAGTCTCCAGCCTTGCAATGTAATGCTTAGATATCCTGGCAGGAAACGAGGGAGGGCCCGCTATGCCACTCGATCACGGAAAAAAGAAATGGGACAAGTCGAAGCTGGTGAGTCGCCACGTCTCGATTGGGCCGGATAAAGCGCCACATCGGTCCTACTATTTTGCGATGGGCTTGACCGAAGAGGACGTGGCAAAACCTTTTGTAGGCGTCGCTACCTGCTGGAATGAGGCCGCGCCTTGCAATATAGCGCTCTCTCGCCAAGCCCAGGTGGTTAAGAAGGGCGTGAACGAGGCGGGCGGCATGCCGCGCGAGTTCACCACCATTACCGTGACCGATGGCATTGCCATGGGACATGCGGGCATGAAGTCATCGCTGGTGTCTAGAGAGGTCATCGCCGATTCGGTTGAGCTGACGATGCGCGGCCACTGCTATGACGCCCTGGTCGGGCTGGCCGGGTGCGATAAGTCGTTGCCCGGCATGATGATGGCCATGGTGCGCCTTAATGTTCCTGCGGTTTTCATGTATGGCGGATCGATCCTGCCCGGTCGTTTCAAGGGGCGGGATGTAACGGTTCAAGATGTGTTCGAGGCGGTCGGTGCCCACGCAGCCGGGAAGATCGATGCCGAAGAGTTGCATGCTCTGGAATGCGTCGCTTGCCCATCGGCCGGTTCATGCGGCGGTCAGTTCACTGCCAATACGATGGCTTGTGTTTCGGAAGCGATGGGTATTGCACTACCGGGGTCAGCGGGCGCGCCTGCTCCGTATGAAACCCGCGACGCCTATGCCGAAGCATCGGGCAAGGCTGCCATGGACCTGATTGAGATGAATCTGCGCCCACGCGATATCGTGACCCGCAAGGCGCTTGAAAATGCCGCCGTCGTGGTCGCCGCCTCAGGAGGTTCGACCAATGCGGCGCTTCATCTTCCAGCCATCGCCAACGAGGCAGGCATTGATTTTGATATTCACGAGGTTGCCGCGATCTTCCGGCGCACGCCCTATATCGCCGATCTCAAGCCCGGCGGTCGCTTCGTCGCCAAGGATCTTTTCGAGATTGGTGGCGTTCCGGTCCTGATGAAAGCGCTTTTGGACGGCGGATACCTGCATGGCGATTGCATTACGGTGACCGGCAAAACCATTGCGGAGAATTTGGCCGATGTGGTGTTCCCGACGGATCAGGAAGTGATTCGCCCGACATCAAACCCCCTCACTTCCTGGGGCGGTGTTGTTGGGTTGAAAGGGAACCTCTCGCCGCAGGGTGCGATCGTTAAGGTCGCCGGTATGAAGAAGTTGAAGTTCACCGGCCCGGCGCGTTGCTTTGATTGTGAGGAGGATGCCTTTAAAGCCGTCCAAGCCCGCGACTACAAGGAAGGTGAAATCCTAGTCATCCGCTACGAAGGCCCCCGTGGCGGGCCGGGCATGCGTGAAATGCTGGCGACCACCGCCGCAATTTATGGTCAAGGCATGGGCGACAAGGTGGCATTGATCACCGATGGCCGTTTCTCTGGCGCAACGCGTGGTTTCTGTATCGGCCATGTCGGTCCGGAAGCTGCGGTTGGCGGCCCGATTGGTTTATTGAAAGACGGCGATATCATTGCCATCGACGCCGATGAAGGTACCTTGTCGGTCGAACTTAGCGATGCTGAACTTGCTGAGCGCCGGAAGGCATGGAAGCCGCGTGGTACCGACTACAACTCCGGCGCAATCTGGAAGTACGCACAAACGGTCGGAGATGCGGAGAAGGGCGCGGTGACGCAGCCGGGCGCCAGGGCGGAGACACATGTCTACGCCGATCTCTGATCCTGGCCAATCTGGGGGCGCCTCTGATTCTGAGGGGCGCGATCCACTTTATCTGAGGGGGCTGGCATTCGTATTGGGTGCCAGCCTTTTCAATTCCTCCATCGGGTTCCTGATCCGTGTGGTCGAGGAAGCGGATGGCTGGACACTGCTCTTCTATCGTTCAATCGCTTTCGTCATCTTCATGCTCGGGTTTCTCGCTTTTCGCCACGGCCCAACTAACTTGCCGGCCCGCTTCAGGGCTATCGGTTATCCGGGTATCCTGGCGGGCGTCATGCTGGGTATTTCCTTTACCGGGTTCATATTCGCACTGCTAAACACGACCGTTGCGAACGTCGTGTTCATCGGCGCATCTTCGCCATTCCTGGCCGCATTCTTTGCCTATGTCGCGCTTAGAGAGCGATTGAGCTTGAAGACCTGGATGGCAATGGGTTTAGCACTTGTCGGCGTGGCCGTAATGGTTGGTGATGGCCTGACAGGCGGCGGAATTCTCGGAATTGGTCTGGCTTTGCTCACCATCACCACCTTTGCCATTGCGTTGGTCGCGCTGCGGTCCGGTCGGCGTAACGATATGCGGCCGGCCACCTGTTTGGCTGGGGTTTTCGCCTTGTGCGCAGCGACGGTTATGGCCGATACGCTCGTGATCTCTGCGCATGATCTTGCCGTAGCCTGCACAATGGGTGTCGTGCAGTTGGGGCTGCAGTACGCCTTCTTGACCGCTGGCACTCGCTATGTACCTGCGGGGGAGGTCGCACTGGTCGGCCGACTTCAGTTGGTCCTCGCACCGCTTTGGGCATGGTTGGCGGTGGGTGAGGTTCCCAGCGATATGACCTTCATTGGTGGGATTGTTATTGTGACGGCGCTCGTGTTTCACGGATTCAACGCCTTGCGAGGAACTTCCTTGAGAGTCTAAGCAAGACTTGCCGCGGCCCGATCGGCGGCCAGCAATCCGGTTTCCCAAGCGCCGTGCACAGTACTGAAAGCGTTGATGGAACAATGCTCTCCAGCCAGGAAGAGTTGATCGTCGAAGCACTCGGCCAGTAAGAGCCTTCTGTCGGCCAAGCCTGGCAAGGCGGCGGAGTATGCGCCGCGCGATAGCGGATCCTGGTTCCACGTCGTTGAGCAGCGAAAGGTCAACGATTTACCTGCCTCGCCACCAAAAACCGCCTTCAATTCTTCCCGCGCGATTGCTTCAATGGTCTGGGGTCCCGACTGTTCGAGCGCACGTGCATTCTCGCCACCGTAAAAGCCGTTAACCAACGGATAGCCCTGTGGGCGAATAAGATACGCGCCGGTTCTTTGGTCGCTGTCCTTTCCGACAGCCGAACTGGTCCGACCAAAGGGACTATCGCGCCCTTCGATGGTGAATACCGCTTTCAACGCACACCCCATGGGCACGGCTTCCAAAGCCTCGCGTATTTCTTCGGGAAACCCCGGCTCCATTCGAAGGAGACCATTGCGCAGTACATTGACCGGCAAAGCGATAATCAAACGTTGCGCATTCAGAATTCCGTTTGGGGTCTCTACCCGGAACCTAGTGGGATCGCGCTCGATAGATGTCACCGGATTGCAAAGTGCCACGTTCAATCCGTGTGAAAAGTGGGCAATGAGGGATCCGTAGCCTTCCAAAATCGACCAATCCTCGTGGGTGTCGAGATAGCGGCTTACATCCAGGGTGGAGACGCTATCGGCCTCCCGACTGCTGTGCCAGGTGATAATGGCGCGGAATAAACCTTCCCAGGCGCCAGCGCTGCCCAGATGGTTTGAAATGGCGTCATCGAGGCCTTTTTTGCCGGCTTGATCCACCGCAATGAATGCGCTCTCGATGGCCGCCTGGCGCTCCTTGATGCCGGCGTCATCAAGGGGCGTAGGCGCAAGTCGCCGAGACCAGTCGGGTGTGATGCCAGGGACAGTGAAGCCTTGTTCGCGAGCGAGTGGTACCAGGGGGTTCTGGCTACCGGAATGAAGGAACTGAGCGCCCAGATCCTGAAACACGCCAGGTGTGATTTCGATGGTATGCGCGCGGCCGCCGACTCGGTCCCGCGCTTCCAGCAATGAATAGTCGACGCCTAACTGCCGTAAACGTCGCGCTGCAGCGATTCCTGCCGCGCCAGCACCGATGATGGCAACGTCTGTGTCGGATTTCCGGGCAGGCAATGAATAGCGTTCCTTTTCGGCACTTGTATTCGGGGCAAGCAGACTTCTAATCTGACGCTCTTTTCGGATCAGGACAAGGATACCCATCCATGCGCATCGCCGTTGGCGGTTTCCAACACGAGACCAACACCTTTGCCCCTTCAAAGGCCACGTTCGAGGATTTCGAGCGTGCTGACGCCTGGCCGCCGTTGACCCGGGGTCAAGGTATGGCGCAGGTGGTATCGGGGATAAATCTGCCGGTCGCAGGTGCGTTAGAATACATACAGGATCAGGGGCATGAGATCCTGCCGCTTGTGTGGGCATCCGCACCTCCGTCGGCTCATGTTACCGAGGATGCTTTCGAACGTATTGTTGCAATGCTTTTAGAGGATCTGAAAAAAGCCGGGCGGCTCGACGGGGTCTATCTCGATCTGCATGGCGCCATGGTGACAGAGCATCTGGAAGATGGCGAGGGAGCGATCCTAAAGCGCGTGCGCGACCTGCTGGGACCGGATGTGCCCTTGGCGGTGAGTTTGGATCTGCATGCCAATGTGACGCCGGAAATGGTGGATTTGGCCGACATCTTAGAAATCTATCGGACCTATCCACACGTTGACATGGCCGCGACCGGGGCGCGTGCGGCTGAGCGGTTGGAGGCGTTGTTGAATACAGAGGAGCGTTGGCACAAAGCGTTTCTGCAATTGCCTTTCCTTATTCCTTTGACCGGGGGCTGTACTTTTATTGACCCTTCGAAAAGCCTTTATGAGAAAATTCCTCATCTAATAGATGAAAATAAATTGATATCATTTTCATTTGCTTGTGGATTTTCGCCAGCAGATATTTACCACGTGGGAGCCAGCGTGGTGGCGTACGGCAAGGATTCCGCGCGTGTTTGGAAAGTTGCCGAGGAGTTCCGTGACGCGGTAATTGCCCGAGAGGCCGAGTTTGCGGGCGACCTGTTTGCAGCACCGGATGCCGTCAGCAAGGCCCGTGAGATTAGTGCCGCCGCCTCGCGCCCTGTGGTATTGGCCGATACCCAAGACAATCCCGGGGCCGGCGGCAACGGCGACACGACGGGGTTACTCAAAGAACTGGTCGCGCAGCATGCGGAGAGGGCCGTCGTCGGTGTGCTTTGTGATCCAGCATCGGCCGCCGGGGCGCACGATGCCGGTGTCGGGGCAGATATACGCCTGAGCCTGGGCGGGAAGTCGGGATGGCCTGGCGTTACGCCATTGGAGGGCACCTTCAAGGTTTTGGCGCTGTCTGACGGCAAGACGGTCGGAACGGGACCTTTTTACAAAGGTGCAAACATCGATCTTGGGAAAACCGCCTTGCTTGAGATATCAGGCGTCAAGGTCATCGTTGGCTCGCGAAAGATTCAAGCTGCGGATCAATCCATGTTCAGGACTGTTGGAATCGAACCGTCGTCCATGGGAATATTGGCCTTGAAATCCTCAGTTCATTTTCGGGCCGACTTCCAACCGATTGCCGAAAAGGTGCTGGTCGCGGCATCACCCGGGCCCAATCCAGTGGACTATGAAGCTCTTGCGTATCGGCGTGTGCGCCCGGGAATTCGCTTGATGCCGGGATCATCCAGGACAAGCTAAACGCGAGGGTATCTTTGGCAATCCGTTGCGGTCGACGGCAGCTTGTCCTATAGCTTGGCGCGTTTTCACTGACTATGGCATAGCGACAGCCTTGCCGCTGACGAACAAGGATTGAAATGGCTCGCATACTCATCACATCGGCGCTTCCCTACATTAATGGTGTAAAACATTTGGGAAATCTGGTCGGCTCCATGCTGCCCGGTGATGTTTATGCGCGCTTCATGCGGATGCGTGGCCATGACGTGCTCTACATCTGCGCAACCGACGAACACGGTACGCCGGCTGAACTGGCAGCCCTGGAAGCGGGGCAGTCGGTTGAAGAGTATTGCCGTGAGCAGCATACCATCCAGGCAGCGATCGGTGCGCGGTTCCAACTTTCATTCGATCACTTCGGGCGTAGCTCCAGCCCGCAGAATGCGGAGCTGACGCAGCATTTCTGTAAGAAACTCGACGAGCATGGTCATATCGAGGAGCGAACCATCAGTCAGGTCTATTCCGTGGATGATGCGCGCTATCTGCCTGATCGCTACATCGTGGGAACCTGCCCACATTGCAGTTACGAACGGGCGCGCGGCGATCAGTGTGAAAATTGCACGCGACTGCTGGAACCTACCGACCTTATCGATGCTCGGTCAGCGGTCTCGGGATCGAAGAATCTGGAGGTTCGGGAAACTAAGCACCTGTTCCTGCTGCAAAGCAGCTTCGTCGATCAACTGAGGTCCTGGATCAACAGCAAGCACGATTGGCCAAATCTGGTACGTTCGATTGCCCTGAAATGGCTGGACGAGGGGTTGCATGACCGCTGCATCACGCGCGACTTGTCCTGGGGTGTACCTGTTGATCGGCCGGGTTTTGAGGGCAAGGTTTTTTATGTTTGGTTCGATGCGCCTATCGAATACATCGGCGCGACCAAAGAATGGGCCGACCTGGACCCGGAGAATAGAGACTGGCGTAGCTGGTGGGATGGCAAGGCGAAGGATCTGCGATACCTGCAGTTCATGGCTAAGGACAACGTGCCGTTTCACACGGTCAGCTTTCCTTGCACGCTCTTCGGTTCAGGGGAGGATTGGAAGGCTGTTGATTTCATCAAAGGTTTTAATTGGCTGACCTATTATGGCGGCAAATTCTCGACCAGCCAGAAGCGTGGAATTTTCATGGACATGGCGCTGGAGGAGTTCCCGTCGGATTACTATCGCTATTGGTTGATGGCCAACGCGCCGGAGGGTAGTGACAGCTCCTTCACCTGGCAGAGTTTCGTCGATGGCATCAACAAGGACCTTGCTGACGTTCTGGGCAACTTCGTCAACCGGACGCTCAAGTTCACAACGGCGCGGTTTGGCGACACGGTGCCAGACGGCGGCACATGGGGGGCGGCGGAAGCCAAGCTCGCGAGCGGCCTGGAACGACTGATCTCCAGCTATGCGGAGAACATGGAAGCCGTACAGGTTCGAAAGGCGCTTTCCGACCTTCGAGCTATTTGGGTTCTGGGGAACGAATATCTGACCGATGCTGCACCCTGGACAACGATCAAGACGGATCGTGATCAAGCGGCGGTATCCGTTCGCACGGCCATCAACTTGATTCGGCTCTTTGCGACCCTTGCACATCCGGTAATCCCTGAGAATGCGGGAAAGCTCCTTGAAAGCTTGGGGCTGGAAGATAATCCGGAATGGCCAGGGCGCGCGATTCGTGAAGAATTGACTGCCATCAAAGCGGGTCAGCCCTTCCAGGTGCCGCCTATTCTTTTCGAGAAGGTGCCAGCCGAACGCGTGGCGGAACTAATGGCCCGTTACGGCGGCGAGTAAGCCCTATCCCCATGGCCCGGGACTCTCGGGTTCATCGTTTCCGGGATTTTGCGTTTCCTGGTGTTTGCGCCTGCGCAGCTGCACCCCCTGTTTCAAGCCGTAGATACCGCCATAAGGAGCAGTCGCACGTTTGAATAGGGGCGTGAGGGCCATGCCAAGCAGGAAGCCGCCGACGTGCGCCCACCAGGCGACACCACTGGTGGCGCCGCCGCTACCCAAGGCCGAAAAGAGCTGAAACAGTGCCCAAATTCCGAGCATCAAATACGCGGGAACGGGAATGACGAGCCAGCCGACCAGCGCCATTATCGTGGCGCGAGGATGGAGTAGTAGATAGGCTCCCAGAACACCGGAGATCGCGCCGCTCGCGCCGACCATTGGCTGCAGGGAACCGGGCTGAGCAACGGCGTGTGCCAAAGTCGCACCAACACCACACAGCAAATAGAAGATAAGAAATCGACCATGTCCCATGGCGTCTTCGGTGTTATCACCGAACACGCGCAGGAACAGCATGTTACCAATGAGGTGCCACCAGCTACCGTGCAGAAACATGGATGTCAGGACGGTTAGCCAAGGCGTCAACATCCACGCGGCCGGTTGCCTGTCGCCAAAGAGTACCGCCGGTATTGTGCCATAGGTGAATACCACCCGCTGAAACTCACGGGTGTTGCCGGATATCTCGTAGAGAAATACCAGGACGCAAAGCGCAATCAGTCCATAGGTAATCCAGGGGCGCTCAATACGGATCCGGGGATTGCGGTCGAAGAGCGGGAGAAATGCCATTAGGCGGCCAAGGTGCACCAAACGGGTGTATGGTCTGACGCCTTTGGCTGGCCGCGTGGTTCACGGTCGATATCGCAGTCCTCCAGAAGATCGACCGCTTGCGGCGACAACAACAGATGATCAATGCGAATGCCATGGTCGGCATCCCATGCGCGGGCCTGATAGTCCCAGAAACTGTAAGCAACCCGCTGGGGATGGATTTCCCGGAAGGCCTCGTAATATCCAAGCGCCACAATTTCCCTCAATGCTTCGCGCGTCTGCGGTTTGAATAACGCATCACCGGCCCATGCCTTTGGGTCGTAGCAATCCCGTGGTTCGGGAATGCAGTTGTAATCGCCACCGAGAATGATGGCTTCTTCCGTTTTCAGGAGCGTGGCGGCATGAACCTTGAGGCGGTCCATCCAATCCAGTTTGTACTGGAACTTCGGCGTGTCCACGGGATTGCCGTTTGGCAGGTAGATACTGGCGACGCGAATACCGGCGGTCCTGGCTTCCAGATATCGCGCCTGCTGATCATCCGGGTCACCGGGCAGGCCTTCTTGTGTAATCTCAAGGGGATCGCGCGAAAGGATCGCAACACCGTTGTAACTCTTTTGCCCATGTATGGCGCAGTGATAGCCCAACGCTTGAATCTCCAGCAGCGGGAACTTGTCGGCCTCGCATTTGATTTCCTGCAACAACAGGACATCGGGTTTTGCTTGCTTGATCCAGGCTGTCGCATTGGGCAGCCGTGCGTTTATCGAATTGACGTTCCAGGTGGCGACTTTAACCATTTGCGTGGAATCCCGAGGTTACAGAAATCAATAGACTAGGTGCCGTGCGGCCCCACGGGGTCGCCGACTACATCCTACCAATTGCTCATTGCTCTGTCAGAAGGAAAGCTACTGAACGGCAGCGGTCGATCTAAATTGCGAAAGACGTTCCACACCCGCAGGATGCCGTTGCATTCGGGTTCTCGATCTTGAAGTAAGCCCCCATCAGATCCTCGACGAAATCGACCTGGGACCCGCTCAACAACTCCAGCGACATCTGGTCGATCACGACCCTGGCACCATCGCGCTCAAAGGTCACGTCGTCCGGATTGGTACTATCATCGAAGGAAAAGCCGTATTGAAAACCGGAGCATCCACCCCCTGACACGGCAATGCGTAGCATCAGGTTTGATTGCTCCTCCTGTTGCATCAGCCAAGCAATACGCTTAGCGGCGTTCTCGGTCAGGCTAAGACTCTGCGTTGCTCGTTGGACCGTCGTCATTTCGCTCATTCGGGGGCTGCTCCGCTACAATACTGCCCTTAATGTAAGCCTTAGATAGCAACTGTCCAAGGGGCATCATAGAAATGCCGGTTTACCCGGAGACTGCGGAGAGAGTAGCTTGCCTGCCATGACGGAAAAATCATTAGCGGCACTGGCCTGCCGCCCTGAACAGAGTAGGGGACGACGCTACCCCGCAGAGACCAGTCAAACACGCTCGGATTTCCAGCGTGACCGTGATCGGATTCTGCATGCTGGTGCCTTTCGCAAGCTCCAGTACAAGACACAGGTTTTTGTGATTCATGAGGGGGACTACTATAGGACACGCCTTACGCATTCCTTGGAAGTCGCGCAAATCGCCCGCTCGATCGCCCGCGCTTTGGAACTTAACGAGGATTTAGCAGAAGCCTGTGCGCTCGCCCATGATTTGGGACATCCGCCGTTTTCGCATGCTGGTGAGGATGCTCTCCATGCGGCGATGGAGCCCTATGGCGGTTTTGATCACAACGAGCAGACGTTCCGTATCGTGACGGAACTGGAACGGCTTTACGCTGCTTATGACGGTTTGAACCTGACCTGGGAGACACTGGAGGGGATCGTCAAGCACAATGGCCCACTGGGAGGTGCTCGCCAGCGACCGGTCCGTGCGTCAATCGCAGCCTTCGATGCCGAATGGTCGCTGGAACTCGGCGGCTTCCCAAGCGCCGAAGCACAGGTCGCGGCGCTGGCCGATGATATTGCTTACAACAGCCATGATGTAGATGACGGACTAAGAGCAGGCCTGTTCTCGGTGTCGGACCTAGAATGCGTTCCAGGCGTCGGAGACATCTTTGCTCAGTTGCGCGGGCAGTTCCCTGATCTGGCGCCCAGACGGCTGCGCTATGAAGGCGTGCGGCGCATGATTACGCTTCTGGTTGATGATCTTATTGCGGAAACCCGGCGGCGGGCGATTGAAGCTGGCCTTGATAGCCCTGATGCCGTGCGCACGATTGGTAGACCAGTCGTTGGGTTCTCCGAGCCGCTGCGTGAACAGGAGAAGCTCTTGCGCGCCTTCCTGTTCGAGCGTATGTACCGCCACTTCCGCGTCAACCGGACACGGCGCAAGGCGAGACAAGTAGTGCGGGATTTGTTCGAATGCTATTTGGCGGAGCCGGAATGTCTGCCTGATGAATGGCGTGATCGCGCGGAAAATTCTGTCGATAAGATCGCAGCAGCACGGCTCGTTGGGGACTACATCGCCGGGATGACCGATTCCTATGCCCTTAAGGAGCACAAGAAGCTCTTCGACCTCTATTCGATAGTAGATACATGAACATTTTCAATTACTTCTCTCAAAAAATTAATGTTGTGATAGGCGAAATGCAGGCGGCGGGCGAGGTCCCGCCAAACCTGGATCTACAGCGTGTCTCCGCAGAAGCGCCGCGCGATACGAACCATGGGGATGTGGCAACCAATGCGGCCTTGGTCTTGTCCAAGGCAGCGGGCATGAACCCGCGCGCTTTTGCCGAGAAGCTTTCAGCGCGCCTGGCATTGTTGCCGGACGTTTCGGCCAGCGAGGTGGCAGGCCCGGGCTTCATCAATCTACGCCTTTCCAATCTCTTTTGGCAGGAGCGGCTGCGTGAAATTATCCAGGCTGGCACCGACTACGGTAGTTGCGAGCTCGGTGGTGGGCGGAAAGTGAACGTTGAGTACGTATCTGCGAACCCCACAGGTCCCTTGACGGTTGGACACGCCCGCGGCGCGGTCGTCGGCGATGCTTTGGCCGCAATCCTGGAAAAAGCCGGCTATGACGTCTGTAGAGAGTACTACATCAACGACGCAGGCACCCAAGTGGATACGCTTGCCCAGTCGGCCTATCTGCGGTACCGCGAAGCGCTCGGCGAGGATATCGGAGAGATTCCGCCAGGTTTCTACCCCGGTGATTATCTGAAGGATGTTGGTCAGGCCTTGGCAGAAGCCGAAGGTGATTCCCTGGTGACATTGCCGGAAGTGGAATGGTTTCCACGTGTCCGGAGCTTTGCAATTGACGCACTCATGACTGAGGTCCGGAACAACTTGGCGGCACTTGGCATTCATCAGGATGAATTCAGTTCGGAGCGCGCATTGGTTGCAGCGGGCGGTGTCGAGGAGGTGGCCAGCTTCCTTAAAGCACGCGGGCTGATCTACGAAGGGGTGCTGGAGCCGCCGAAAGGTATGAAGCCGGATGATTGGGAGCCTCGCCCGCAGACGCTCTTTCGGTCGACGGATTTTGGCGATGATGTGGATCGTCCCCTCAAGAAATCTGATGGAACCTGGACCTACTTTGCCGGGGATATGGCCTATCACTTGGACAAATTCCGACGCGGCTACAAGTTGCAGATCGATGTTTGGGGCGCCGACCACGGCGGATACATCAAGCGCATGCAATCCGCGGTCAAGGCTTTGACCGAGGGAGAGGGGACACTGCACATAGTTCTGTGCCAGCTCGTTAAGCTGCTGCGTGGCGGCGACCCCGTGAAGATGTCGAAACGGGCCGGTACATTCATCACGTTGCAAGATGTCATCGACGAGGTCGGCAAGGACGCGCTCCGCTTCATCATGTTGACGCGCAAAAGCGATCAGCACCTTGAGTTCGACCTGGAAAAGGTTATGGAGCAGAGTCGCGAGAATCCGGTGTTTTACGTTCAGTACGCGCACGCTCGTTGTCGTTCGGTGCTCAGACATGCCGCATCCGAAATGCCTGAAATTCCACAAGATACTGTGGGTATGCTCGCCGCGCCCTACAATCTCTTGACCGATCCCGAAGAGCTTGCTTTGATCAAGGTCATGGCAGGCTGGCCCAAAGTAGTGGAAGGGGCGGCTGAGGCTTACGAGCCGCATCGTGTGGCGTTTTATCTCTACGATCTAGCGGCGGCCTTCCACCAGCTTTGGAACAAAGGGCGGGACGATGCACAGCTTCGCTTCCTGCTTGACGACCAGCCGGAATTGACGAGGGCTCGCCTTGCATTGGTTCAGGCATTGGCAACGGTAATCGCCTCCGGGCTAGCAGTGATGGGCGTGGAGCCGGTCGAGGAGATGTAGAAATGGCTTCCAATCCTTATGAGCGCGGCTGGCAATCAGTGGATGACCTCGATCGCCCGGTCATAAGCGAGGAGGATATCTCGCGGCAGCAGGCGGCTCGCCGATCCCGCAGTCTCTTGCGATCTGGCATCCGGATCGGCAGCTTGCTTTTGGTGCTCGGCGGTTTTGGTGCGCTTGTTGTATATGCGTACAATTGGGGTACGGGGGAGATTGCGGAAAGTCAGGTGCCTGTCGTCGCCGCTGATCAGACACCGGAAAAAGAAGCGCCGAGCGAGCGTGGTGGCCTGACGGTTCCCTATCAGGACGCGTTGGTTTTGAATGAGACTTCCAAGGGTCAGGAGGTCGAACGCATCATACCACCGCCGGAGGAACCTATGATCGTCCAACCCGCCGAAGATCCCGCGCCGATGGTGGAGTCGGCAACGGCGACAGCCAAAGCCGTTTCGGATGCAGAGGAGGCCGCTGCAAGCGAGAGCAGCGATCCCATCGCATCTTTGATCCAGATGGCTGAACTTGATGCGGCCAACACCGATGCCAAGGGCACTGCCGACGCCCCTGAGGAGGTTACGGCGTCAGAACCGCCAATTGCACCGGCCGCCGATCCGCAGACACAGCAGCTGGCGCAGGTTGGCCAAGTTAGCGGTTTCAAAGTCCAGCTTGCATCCCTTAAGACAGAAGATGCCGCCCGGTCGGAGTGGGCAAGGGTACAACAAGCTAACAAGGATTTGCTTGGTGGCTTGAAGCTGGATATCCAGCGGGTCGATCTTCAAGACAAGGGGATATTCTATCGAATTCAGGGAGGCCCATTGCCAAGCCGTGAAACCGCCAGTGATATCTGCGCGCAATTAAAGGGTCGCGGCCAACCTTGCATCGTGGTGGCCCCCTGAGGGGCGGCGACACGGGACGGGTATAATGCTCTCAGCAGTCTTCGGCTGTTCCGGCACAAGCGTGACCGCGGACGAACGGGCATTCTTCCGGGAGGTGCGTCCGACGGGATTTATCCTATTCGCAAGGAACGTTGAAAATCCCGACCAGTTGAAGAAGCTTATCGACGCTTTGCGAAGCTGTATCGATGATCCCCATGCGCCTGTTTTGATCGATCAGGAAGGGGGGCGCGTGCAGCGGTTGCGACCGCCCTACTGGCGCGATGCGCCGCCTGCGGCACGTTTTGCCGACCTATATCGCGCAAATGCAGAGGTCGGCTGCCAAGCCGCTAGAACCAATGCCAGATTACAAGCGGCAGAGCTATTGGCACTGGGCATTACAGTGAGTTGTGCTCCGGTCTTGGATTTGCGTATAGAAGGGGCTCACGACATCATTGGCGATCGCGCTTATGGCACAACGCCCGCATCGGTCGGTGATCTCGGGAGTGCCGTGTGCGACGGATTGTTGGATGGCGGTGTCTTGCCGGTTATCAAACATATTCCTGGGCACGGCCGGGCGAGCGAGGACAGCCATATGGCATTGCCGCGCGTTGCCGCAGATCTCGCGACCCTTCGCGAGCAGGATTTCAAACCCTTTGCCGCCCTCAATCAGGCCCCTTGGGCGATGACAGCGCACATCGTTTATGAAGCCTTGGATTCCGGTAACCCAGCGACGCAATCGTCAACGGTTGTCAGTCTGATCCGCCATGAACTAGGCTTTGATGGACTGTTGATCAGCGATGATCTATCCATGAAAGCGCTGCGGGGGGATTATCAGTTGAGGGCCGAACGCAGCTTGGCTGCCGGCTGCGATGTAGTTCTGCACTGCAATGGCGATATTTCAGAGATGCAAGATGTCGCCGCGGGGTGTGATGAACTGAAAAGCGCTGCATTTACCAGGCTCGCGCGGGGCGAAGCGCTGCGTCAGCAAAGACAAACGACATTCGATGTCGAAGCGGAGCTGGCGCGGCTTGAAAGTTTGTTGGTAAGCGCCTGAGATAGAGGTGATGCGTCCTTATGGCGGGTGACGGCGAACAGAGCACAAACTCATTCAACGAGGACCCTGAGAAGGTTCGCGGTGCAACGCGAGACGAATTACGTCTGGATTTGGAGGGCTTCGAAGGGCCAATCCACGTTCTGCTTGAACTGGCGCGGGATCAGAAGGTTGATATCCTCCAGATTTCCATGCTCAAACTAGCGGATCAATATCTCGAATTCATTCGCCGCGCACAGGCGATCAACCTTGAGTTGGCTGCAGACTATCTGGTGATGGCAGCCTGGCTTGCTTACCTGAAGTCGCGCCTGCTTTTACCGGCGCTAAAGGACGATGGGGAAGAGCCGAGCGCTACCGCCTTGGCTGCCTCCTTACGATTCCAACTGCAGCGGCTCGAAGCTATGCAAAACGCGGGCAAACAGTTGATGGAGCGTCCGCGGTTAGGACAGGATTTCTTTGCACGAGGCGCACCAGAACCCATCGATGTCGTGCAGGAATCCCAGTACGAAGTCACGCTTTTTGATTTGCTACGGGCCTATAGTCGGCACCATGTCAGGGTCAAGGCGACCAGCCTCCATATTCAGGCTTTCGATCTCTACAGCGTCGAAGAAGCGATTCAACGATTGAATCGGTTCCTGGGGAACCTTCCGGATTGGCACAGCCTTACATCGTTCCTGCCTTCGGATATAAGGGATAATCTGGTACTGCGATCTGCGTTCGCCTCTACCTTCGCGGCGTCCTTAGAGCTAGCAAAAACCGGGAAGGTTGAGATCCGACAGGACAGTACCTTTGGCCCACTCTTCATCCGCAGCAAACCTACGAGCAAATGACTGAATCTTACGATCATCTAAGATTGCTTGAAGCGCTGTTGTTTGCAGCCAAGGATCCCATGACGGTCAAGCAGCTACAGCGTCATTTTCCCGATGACCTTGACTTGGAAACGGCCCTTGTGGATCTCAAGGCGCGTTACGCCAATCGGGGCGTCGTTCTGCAAAGGGTGGGTGAAGCTTGGGCATTTCGCACGGCGCAGGACTTGGCGCCGCACATGCGTATCGAACAGACCGTGATGCGCAAATTGTCGCGGGCTGCGGTTGAGACCCTGGCCATTATTGCTTATCACCAGCCGCTGACGCGTACGGAGATCGAGGAAATCAGAGGCGTGGCGATGTCGAAAGGCACGCTCGATGTGCTCCTGGAAGCCGGTTGGATTCGACCACGCGGGCGACGGCGCACACCAGGGCGGCCGGTGACTTGGGGCACGACACAGTCGTTTCTCGATACCTTCGGGCTTGAGGCCATCGACGAACTTCCCGGTATCGAGGAACTCAAGGCTGCAGGCCTGCTCGATAAACGGCCAGCCCTGACCGCACTTACATCTCGGGGGATGCTGACAGCCGTTATGGATGCCGACGACGCAGAGGATATGGGCGAAAGGTCTCGTAGCCGATTTGAAGACACGGATGATGAATTCGAGGAAGACGAACTGGATGAAAGCGAGGTCGATATCGCGCTTGCCGAGGATTTTGGCGCGGATATCCAGACCCCTGACATCGGTGATGACGTCGACCAGGAGGACGACGCGTCAGACAACGAAGATGAAGAAAGGGAATCCTCGTATTGAAGTCACTTTCTTCCTATCTTTAGGCATACTTTCGGTAACATCGCATCGTGCTTGCACCACAATAGGATAAAGCAGTCCCTTCATGCTATCTCTCGAGACCGTACATCATTGGTATGGCAGTCTGCATGCCGTTGATGGCTTGACCTTGTCCGTCGAAGCTGGGGAGGTCGTTTGCCTGCTTGGTCCGTCCGGTTGCGGGAAAACGACAGCCCTGCGCGTAGCGGCGGGCCTTGAGCGCTTGCAGCAAGGCAAGGTAAGCCTGGATGGTTCAGTAGTTGCAGATGGCCGAAGGGACGATCCGCCCGAGGCCCGTAACGTCGGCTTGGTGTTTCAGGATTTCGCACTTTTTCCCCATTTGAGCGTCCTGGAGAATGTAGGATTTGGTCTGCAGAAATTGGGGGCTGAGGCCCGCCGCGCTCAATCGATGGAGAGCTTGCAGCTAGTCGGGATGGCCGACAGTGCCCAAGTTTACCCACATCAACTCTCAGGCGGTCAGCAACAGCGCGTCGCCCTGGCAAGAGCCCTTGCGCCAAGGCCGCGCGTAATGCTTTTGGATGAACCCTTTTCAGGGTTGGATACACGCCTGCGCGGGCAAGTCCGTGACGAGACCTTGCATGTTCTCAAAGAAGTGGGCGCAGCTACGCTTCTCGTAACGCACGATCCCGAGGAAGCAATGTTCATGGCGGACCGGATCGCCGTCATGCAGGGCGGGAAATTGATGCAAATCGGCACACCTGCCGATCTTTATTTTCGACCGGCAAATGCTTTCGTGACGGCATTCCTGGGAGATACCAACCGATTTGAGGGAACCGTCACACAGCGGCAGGTCGATACGCCGTTCGGGCGGTTAGACTGTGCAAAATTGGATGAGGGCAGCGCCGTGGAAGTCCTCATCCGTCCGGAAGCTTTGCAATTGATGGCTGGGCAAGGGGCTGGCTCGCCAGAAGGAAAAGGCAGTGCAACGGTGTTGGCAGCACGGCTGCTGGGGCGAACAAGCTTGATTCATCTCAGTGTTTGTAACGGCGATGGGCGTCATCTCCATCTCCACGCACGTGTGCCTGGGCGTTTCCTGCCACAAGAAGGTGAGCGTCTTGAAATCCAACTTGATCGCAGTCAGGCCTTTGTTTTCCCTCTTAGCACTGCTAGATAGGGTATGAAGCGGGCCAGCGAGCTCGCATGGGATCATGGTATTGTTCCGTTCTGCAGGAATGCAGCGGTAAGCTCAGGGAGAATCCCCGATGGGAAGTTTTAGTGTTTGGCACTGGTTGATCGTTCTGGCGGTTGTTTTGTTGTTGTTTGGCGGCGGCGGAAAGATTCCGAAGCTCATGAAAGACATGGGATCCGGAATCAATGCCTTCAAAAAAGGCTTGAAGGAAGAAGAGAAGAAGAAAGCCGAAGCCGAAAGCGAAACTCCGAAGGCGATCAAGAGCGACGAGGCAACGACGACCGACGCGTCTTCGAGCGAAAGCGAATCAGAGACCGAGAAGAAGGCGGCCAACGGCTGATCTTGTTTCACGGCTTGTGCCCTGTAGGCAACGCTGCGTCGGCGTTAATGCCACGCATTCTGAGGACTTAGGCATCCATGTTCGACATCGGCTGGACCGAGATGGCGATCATCGCGCTGATTGCTCTCGTGGTGATCGGCCCTAAGGATTTGCCGGGCGCGATGCGCACCGTCGGTCACTGGGTCCGAAAAATTCGGACGGTCGCGCGGGACTTTCAATCCGGTCTGGATGACATGATCAGGGAGTCCGAGCTTAGCGAGGCACGGAAGTCGATTGAAGGTGCCAGCAATCTCAACCCTAAGAAAATACTGGAAGACACCGTTGACCCTACCGGCGATGTCGCTAAAGAAGCGCGTAGCCTGCAACAAGATGCAGAGGCAATGCCCGGCGATGAGGCCAAAGAATCGAAAGTCGAAAAGGCGCCTGTTTACAAGACAACCAGCGCCGCTGCGTTGAAATCCTCTCCGAAACCGAGCTCGCCGGAAGCGGAGGCGCCTAAACCGGCGGATAAAGCCGCGCCAACTAGCGCCCCCGAGCAAAAGTCCGAATCCAAACAGCCCGACAAGGGCGAATCCTGAGGCAGCAATAGATGAGCGACGATTCCGCCGACGCGAACAAAATGCCTCTGCTAGAGCATCTGATAGAGCTTCGTCAGCGGCTGCTCTACAGCGTGATCGCGCTTTTTGTTTTCTTTGTCATTTGCTTCTTTTTTGCACAGGAACTTTACAACTTCCTGGTTCAGCCACTAGCGGACATTCTGCTTGAACGGAGTACACCCGAACATCAGCGCAGGATGATCTTCACGGATTTGACGGAAGTGTTCTTTACCCACGTCAAAGTCGCCTTCTTCTTCGGCGCCTTCATCGCCTGCCCAATTTTTCTCTCGCAGATTTGGTTGTTCGTTGCGCCAGGGCTGTACAAGCATGAAAAAAGCACGCTGGCGCCTTTCCTGATTGCCAGTCCAATTCTTTTTTTCATCGGCGGCGCGATGGTCTATTACGCGATTATGCCGATGGCCTGGGAATTTTTCTTGAGTTTCGAGGTTCCGGCAAACGAGGGTGGCCTCGCCGTGCAGCTTGAAGCGAAGGTCAACGAATACCTTTCCCTGGTCATGAAGTTGATATTTGCATTTGGCCTATGCTTTCAGTTGCCGGTCATCATGACCTTGTTGGCGCGCGTCGGCATGGCTAGTTCCGAGGGAATGAGGGCCAAACGGAAGTACGCAATTGTTGGTGTTTTTGTTGTCGCTGCGATTTTTACACCTCCCGATCCCTTAAGCCAGATTAGCCTCGCGGTTCCGATTATCATTCTCTATGAGGTGTCCATCTGGATGGCCAAACTCGTTGAGAAGAAAAGGGAAGAACGTGAGGAGGAAATGGAGCGGGAGTTGGATGACGAGACCGGCACCGATTGATAAAAAGCCGTATGTTTCCGGCTTGCTGCGGTCAGATGGCTGAAAAGACAGTGCTTCTTCTCTAGACCTCAGCGCCTTCGGGGCTTTATAAGGCCTTCCAGTCACCATTTTAAACCCGATTCGCCAAAGCGAAGTATCTATGCTCGACATCAAATGGATTCGCGAGAACCCACAGGACCTCGATAGCGCGTTGGGGAAGCGCGGCATTTCGCCTCTGTCCCGGGATTTGCTGCTTTTGGACAAGCGCCGCCGCGCAACGCAAACAGCATTACAAGAACTGCAAACCCGTCGAAACGAGATATCTCGATTAATCGGAGATAAAAAGCGCAAAGGCGAGGACGCTGAGGCTGAAGTGCAAGAAGTCGCGCAGTTGAAGCTACGCATGAGCGAATTGGAAGCCGAGGAGCGGGATACCGGGCACTCGCTCGATCAGTTGATGGCGGGAATTCCTAATATCCCTGCTGAAGATGTGCCGGTCGGCGATGATGAGAAGGCGAATGTTGAGATACGCCGGTGGGGTACCCCTCGGCAGTTCGACTTTACACCGCAGCAGCATTTTGAAATCGGCGAAGCGCTCGGTGGGTTGAACTTCGAGCAGGCTGGCCGTCTGGCGGGTGCCAGATTCACTGTTTTGCATGGTGCGATCGCGCGGCTTCATAGGGCGCTGGCCCAGTTCATGATCAATCTCCACACTGAGCAGCACGGTTACCTTGAAGTGGCGCCGCCCTATCTGGTGCGTGACGAGGCTTTGTTTGGTACTGGTCAACTCCCTAAGTTTGGCGAAGATCTGTTTAGAACGACCGATGACCGATGGCTTATCCCTACCGCAGAGGTGCCACTGACGAATTTGGTCGCTGGTCAAATGTTGGATGCGGGTGAGTTACCGCTTCGTGTTACAGCCTGGACGCCCTGTTTTCGGTCAGAGGCGGGGGCGGCCGGTCGGGATACCCGCGGGATGTTGCGCCAGCACCAGTTCGAGAAGGTAGAGTTGGTTTCCGTCACGTTGCCCGAGGATTCCGGAGCCGAGCATGAAAGGATGACAGCGTGCGCAGAAGAAGTCCTGCGCCTGCTGGAGCTACCTTATCGTACCGTCGTGTTGTCTACCGGAGACATGGGCTTTGGCGCCCGCAAAACCTATGATATCGAGGTTTGGCTGCCTGGACAGGATACCTACCGCGAGATTTCAAGCTGTTCTAACTGTGGCGATTTCCAAGCGCGTCGCATGAAAGCCCGTTTCCGTAGCAAGGAAGACAAAGGCACCGGCTTCCTCCACAGCTTGAATGGTTCAGGAGTTGCGGTCGGGCGGGCCTTGATTGCGGTGATGGAAAATTACCAGGAAGCAGACGGCAGCATCACCATCCCTGAAGTTTTACGCCCACTGATGGGTGGGCTGGAAAGGATCACAGGACGTGCTTGAACCGCTTCCAGACCTATCCAAGGCGCGTATTCTCGTCACAAATGACGATGGTGTACATGCCGAAGGAATCAAGGTCTTGAGGCGGGTCGCGGAGAGCTTGAGCGACGATGTCTGGGTTGTTGCCCCTGATGTCGAACAGAGCGCAACATCCCATTCTCTAACCATGCGGCGCCCCCTTCGGGTCCGTCAGTTGGAGGAGAGGCGATTTTCCGTCGATGGCACGCCGACCGATTGTGTTCTGGTCGCAACGCGATCGATCCTGAAAGATCAGAAACAACCGGATTTGATCCTTTCAGGCGTAAACCTTGGCAGCAATCTTGGTGAAGACGTAACCTATTCGGGTACCGTGGCAGCAGCGATGGAGGGCGCTTTGCTGGGTTTCCGTTCCATGGCGTTTTCCATGGCAGGGGGAGGGGATAATCCCTATCGCTGGCAAACCGCCCTGGAACTAGGACCCGATATTATTTCAAGACTTGCGGTGTGTTCTTGCCACCCTGAAGTTCTCTTGAATGTGAATTTTCCAGACCGGGAGCCCAAGGATGTATTGGGCTTGCGCATTTGTCGCCAAGGCAAGCGGCAGGACGCCACCAACGTCGTTGAAGGCATAGATCCCGGCGGGCGTCCTTATGTTTGGATTGGCAGCTACCTGAGTGATCGTACAACGGAAAACGAGAGCGACCTTGCAGCCGTCGCTGCGGGCTATATTTCGGTAACACCGCTTCACCTTGACCTGACTTTCTCGCCGATGCTCGATGAGCTTAGGGAAAGGATGCAATGACTCTGGAAGCCCGCAAGATACGGCTGATCATGGAACTACGCAGAGGCGGTATCGTTGATACGGCAGTGTTGGCGGCCATTGAGCGTATTCCGCGTGAAACCTTCGTGCCGGCACCCTTTCAGGACCAATCCTACGAGAACCGGACGCTTCCAATTGGTTGCGGCCAAACGTTGAGTCAGCCGGGCGTTGTCGCCCTGATGACTCAGGCGTTACGACCAAATCGCCTGATCAAGGTTCTGGAGGTTGGCACCGGATCCGGCTATCAAGCCTCGATCCTTTCTCGATTGTTCCGGCGCGTCTACACCATAGAGCGCTATCGAGAGCTGTTGAAGACTGCGGAAAGCCGGTTTGATCAACTACGGATCAGCAACATTACAACGCGGGTCGGCGACGGAAATTTGGGTTGGAGCGAGCAGGCGCCATTTCAACGCATTATCGTGACGGCGGCAGCGACGGACATTCCGGGGAAGTTGGTTGATCAGTTGGGGGAGGACGGCGTTATGGTCGTTCCCCTTGCTCGACCGAACCGGGAACAAGAGGTGGTGCGTTTGATTCGAGGCCCAAGCGGATTACAGGAAGAGCACCTGACTACAGTGCGTTTTGTCCCATTGGTTCGCGGTCTTCCGCGCGCATCGGCCATCAAATCCGCCTAATCGGCGATACCCGAATACTGGACCCTTCCGAGTAAGTCTGGCATCAAAAGAGATTGAAGCAGCGCCCGATTCGCGACACCTGCCGGAGCGTGCCCGTTATGCAGTTAAAGAGGCTGTTTAGACCGACCGTGCTTTTAGCTTGTCTGTTCCTGGCGTCTTGTAGCCGGAGCAACGGCCCGGCACCGGTTGTCTATGGCGGCAGTCAGCCGGTAAATGCTTCATCACAGCAACGCTTACCCATACCAAACGAACATGTCGTGGTGGCAGGAGAGACGCTGTTTGGGATTTCTCGTTACTATAATCTTCCAATCCGCGCGCTTATCGAGCGGAACGGATTGCAGCCACCCTATCTGCTGCGCACCGGGCAACGCCTCAGCCTACCTGCACCGGCCGTTCATGTGGTCCGCCGAGGCGAGACAGTCTACGGCCTGTCTCGGCAGTATGGCATCACGACGTCGGATCTTAGCCGCGCGAACGGTCTGACGGCGCCTTACACGATCCAGGTAGGCCAACGGTTGGTGATCCCAAAGAGCGATGATGCTCAGCAGAACCGTACGGTAGGCAGTACCGTGCCTCAATCCACGGTGCCTACGACCGGTGAAACCGCGCCCAACCTGACAGCTGTTCCGGTCGCCAAACCGAGCGTCAAACCGGCATCCAATGCGCAAGCGTCGGTGGGGACGAGTGCCACGCGCCCAACCCCCGCACCGCTACCACAGCCTCCCAGCAGCACAGGGCGCTTCGTTTGGCCCGTCGCAGGAAAGTTACTTTCCACCTTCGGGCCGAAAGCCGGCGGCTTGCATAATGACGGTATCAACATTGCCGCCGCCGCGGGAACGCAGGTGGTAGCCGCCGAGAACGGGGTGGTCGCCTATGCATCGAATGAGATGAAAGGGTTCGGCAATCTTCTGCTTATCAAGCATGACGGCGGATGGGTCACGGCTTATGCCCATAATGCCAAGTTGTTAGTTAGTCGCGGGCAAACGGTTGCGCGCGGTCAACGCATCGCCCTTGTGGGGGCTACCGGTGCGGTTGGAACGCCGCAACTGCATTTCGAGCTTCGTAAGGGCAGTCAAGCAGTTGACCCACTCGGCTACCTCCCAACTCAAACATCGCAACGCTGATTGCATTGAAACCCGCTAGTCGAGCTTCTTTCCGAGGCGCCCCGCTAGATCCTGAACAAACTGCCAAGCAACGCGCCCCGAGCGGCTACCGCGCGTCATTGACCATTCGACCGCTTGGCTGTGGAGGTCCTCCGTGGTGATTTCCAGGCCATACCTCTTGGCGTAACCTTCGATCATGGCAAAGTAGGTATCCTGATCGCAGTTATGGAAACCGAGCCATAGCCCGAAACGGTCTGACAAGCTGACTTTCTCTTCCACCGCTTCTGAAGGATTGATGGCCGTGGAGCGCTCGTTCTCGATCATATCCCGCGGCATCAGGTGTCGCCGGTTAGACGTGGCATAGAAAATCACATTGTCTGGGCGCCCTTCAATTCCGCCCTCCAGAACCGCCTTGAGCGATTTATAGCTAGCGTCCTGTTGATCAAAGCTAAGGTCGTCACAAAAAAGGATGGCACGGCGCGGTTCGCTCCGAAGACGGGTGAGCAGCCTGGGTAGGCTCGGTATATCTTCGCGATGAATTTCAACCAGGATAAGCGCAGTCGCGCTGTTTTCTTCTCTTATTTTATTAACTTCAGCATGTACAGCTTTGACAAGACTAGATTTCCCCATGCCACGTGAGCCCCACAACAAGGCATTGTTGGCAGGAAGATTTCGCGCAAATCGCAACGTATTGTCGAGCAGTATCTGGCGTTGGCGGGCGATGCCTTGCAGCAACTCGATCTCCACGCGGTTTACCTTTTCGACGGGCTCAAGCCAGTCTCCGTCGGCATGCCAAACGAACGCTTCGGCCGCCGGATCGACAGCGGCGCTCGGTGCTCTTGGCGCTAAACGGTCCAGCGCCTCCGCAATGCGTGTGAGCACGGCAACCAAGGTGCCATCTTGCGGGTCATTCATCGCTCGTCCCATCTCCTCAAGGCTATCGAAACGGCGGGAGCCTAGACCTCTGCTAAAAGTGGGTCAATCGGCGGGAGGCCGCAGCATGGCCGCTTTGTTCAGCAAGCATTGCATTTCCTCTATGGGGGGTTATAGTCCGCCCGACTTGAAATGCCTGCGAACCTAGGAGTCGAACATGTTGATTTCTCCCGCCTACGCCCAAGCGGCTGCCCCAGCCGGGGGCGCTGGATTCGATATCGTCAGCTTTTTGCCGCTGATCCTCATTTTCGTTGTTTTTTACTTCTTCTTGATCCGCCCGCAACAAAAGCGGATGAAGGAGCACAAAGCCATGGTGCAAGCATTACGCCGTGGCGACCGTGTTGTGACAGCCGGCGGCATCATCGGCACCGTGACCAAGGTTATTGACGATGCCGAAGTGCAGGTCGAAATTGCGGAGAACGTGAAGGTTCGGGTTATGCGCGCGACCATAACGGATGTGGTTTCCAAGACACCGTCTGGAAAAGACGGCGAGTAAGCATCTGATTGGGGGGTAATAACACCGGTCACCAATGATGATCGGGTTCAGGTAAGCCGGATAGAGCAACCATGATAAATATACCACGTTGGCAATCGATCCTGATTATTGCGGTCGTCTTGTTGGGATTGGGGTTCGCAGCGCCTAATCTCCTTCCCAAGGACGATGCGGAAGCTCTTCCGGATTGGTTGCCCAACCAGCAAATCAATTTGGGTCTCGACCTGCGTGGCGGATCATACCTGCTGCTTGAAGTGCAGATGGATGCGGTAATCCAGGAGCAGCTCGAGAACCTAGTGGATGCGATCCGGCTGTCTCTGCGAGCAGATAAGATCGGTTACACGGACCTTGGCGCGCAAGGAGACCGGGTATCCTTCACGCTTCGCGAAAGTAGCGACGGCGACAGAGTGAGTGCGTTGCTCCGCAACTATAGTGAAGGGTTCCAGATTGGACGGGACGGGGCGGCGTTCTCCTTGACGCTGACCGAGGAGGCTATTCGTCAGCGGCAGGCGACGGTGATGGATCAGTCCATTGAAATCGTGCGTCGCCGCATCGATGAAACGGGAACGCGGGAGCCCTCCATCCAACGTCAGGGCAGCGATCGAATCGTGGTACAGCTTCCTGGGATCGACGATCCAGAGCGGATTAAGGATATCCTGGGGCAGACGGCCAAGATGACCTTCCGTTTTGTTGACAGTGAAATCGTTCCCGGCCGCGACGCCATTCCACCTGGATCGGAGGTGCTCCCGGGTGCCTCACAGAGAGATGGCTTGGATTCTCAGCTTTATGTCGTGCGCAAGCGCGTGATGGTAAGTGGCGATACCTTGACCGATGCCCAACCCACGTTCCAGGAAGGTCAGCCGGTTGTCAGTTTCACGTTCGATTCAGTAGGGGCTAAACGCTTCGCCGATGCCACACGGGAAAACGTAGGTCGTATTTTTGCGATCATACTCGACGACAAGGTTATCTCCGCCCCGGTTATCCGTGAGCCGATCCTCGGCGGAAGCGGCGTTATTAGCGGACGCTTCACGGTCCAAGAAGCTCAGGATATGGCTCTGCTTCTGCGCGCCGGCGCTTTGCCTGCGCCCTTGACCATCCTGGAGGAGCGGACAGTAGGGCCCGGCCTTGGCGCCGATTCCATTCGCGCCGGTGAGATTGCCGCAGTTCTGGGTATGATTCTGGTCATCATATTCATGGGCGCAGCGTATGGACTGTTTGGGGTCTTTGCCAACATCGCACTTCTCGCGAATCTGGTTTTGATCTTGGCGGCATTGTCGGGATTACAGGCGACACTGACGTTGCCTGGAATCGCCGGTATCGTGTTGACCATTGGCATGGCGGTGGATGCGAACGTCCTTATCTTTGAACGCATTCGCGAGGAAGTACGGAATGGGCGTGGCCCGGTTTCCGCAGTTGAATCGGGATTTCGCAGCGCGCTTACGACCATCGTCGATTCGAATCTGACCACATTGATTGCCGCCGTTCTGTTGTTCAACTTTGGCTCCGGTCCCATCAAGGGATTCGCCGTTACTCTGGCCATTGGAATTGTGACCTCAATGTTCTCGGCCATCATGGTGACGCGTTTGATAATTGTGGCATGGCTGCGCCGGCGACGGCCGCAGACCTTGGCTATCTGAAGGGCGGAGGATTAAAAAAAATGGCTCTTATCCGACGTCTTTCCACCAACATGCACCTCCACATGATTGAGCGCCGGTGGTTTGTTTTCGGTTTTGCGGCGCTTATCGTCTTGGCATCGCTGGGCAGTTTCATGGCAAAGGGCTTGAACCTGGGCGTTGATTTCCGAGGCGGTATTCTGATCGAAGTGCGGACGGAAGGTGCGGCCAACCTATCTGATCTGCGGTCGCGCGTCGGCGGGCTGGGCCTGGGCGAGGTAACACTTCAGGAATTTGGTGAACCAACCGATGTTCTCATCAACATCGAGAGGCAACCGGGCGAGGAAGAAGCACAGCAAGCGGCCATCGAGAAGGTGAAATCGGCGATTGGCGATGTGGTTGTCGATTATCGCCGTGTCGAATTGGTAGGGCCCAAAGTTGGTCAGGAGCTTCGCGAGGCGGGCATTCTGGCAACCGTGTTGGCGCTTCTTGGGATAGCCATCTATGTGTGGTTCCGTTTTGAATGGCAGTTCGCCGTGGTCGCTCTGATTGCCCTGATGCATGATGTTATTGGCACGATTGGGTTCTTTGCCTTGACCGGATTGGAATTCAATTTGGCCAGCGTCGCCGCCGTCTTGACGGTGGCTGGCTACTCCATCAACGATACGGTGGTTATAGCCGACCGAGTCAGAGAGAATCTCAGGCGATTCAAGAAAATGCCCTTGGCCGAGGTCTTGAATCGATCGATCGACGAGACGCTTTCACGTACCACGATTACCGGGCTAACGACATTGCTGGCGCTTGTTGCACTCTCGGTTTTCGGTGGCGAGGTGATCCGCGGATTCTCCCTGGCGTTGGTGTGGGGCGTGATTATCGGTACTTACTCGTCGATTGGCTTGGCCGTGCCTTTGCTTGTCTATGTAGGCGTGCGCCGTTCCGCGGTTTCCGAGGAAGCGGCCGAAGCATCGTCCTAGATAATTTTCCGGGGAGGCACATGTCATGGACATCAGTCCGATGGTGCCGAAAGACAGGAAGCTGATCGAAGGCTACGGAGCCGAGGGGTTTCGTATCGCCGGCACGCTCTATGCCGGCTCTGTGCTCCTGATGCGGGACCGCGTCTTGGAATGGGACGTCACAGCGATGGACGAGCTCACCATCGATAGACTGGAACCTCTTTTCGGCGATACATCCGACCTGGAAATACTTTTACTCGGTTGCGGCCTTCAAGGTGTACTGCCCCCAAAAGAACTGAGGTTGGCGGTTCGCGAGCGGGGACCGGTACTTGACAGCATGGATAGCGGAGCTGCCTGCCGGACCTACAACGTTCTTCTGGCGGAGGAGCGGCGGGTGGCGGCCGCGTTGATCCTGCCGCGACCTGAAACCCGCTAAATCGAGCCCTTTCGCTGAACGCTATCCGATCACGATGGTGAATTGAGCTGCAAGAGCATTCCCACCTAGTTCGGGAGCTTGCGCAATTTCCAACGTTACCGCTTTTCGCTCAGCTTCCGTTGCGATCGCGCGATAGATACCGTCACGCTCATTCGCGGGGTCTCCAGCGACATAGAACTGCGTGGTGAGCGTTTCCGTACCGTCTGGGGTGAATACCTTGAGGTGGATGTGGGGTGCCCGCCAGCTATAGGGCACGGGTTTGATTGTGCGGAATCTACATGCGCCTTCGACATTGCTGCGAGTTTCGCCGAAGCCTTGGAAGTTCGGATCGCGTCCGGCCGCGCGGTCGCGTGGGTGATGATAGATCCCTTTGGCATCGCACTGCCAAATTTGAATGATGGCCCCGTCGATTGCAGCACCATCGGTGTTCAGGATACGGCCAAACAAGTGTAACGGTGTCCCCATGACCCTGCCGGATTTGCCGGCTATTTTTAGGAGGTCGTTGTCGTGATCAAGAGGGAGCTCTCGCGGATAGAAGGGCCCCTCGGTCTGTTGCGGGGTCGGGGTCAAGGCGGCGAGAGCCACGCGCGGCATTGCTGCGAGGCCGCTGACAAGTAACCCGGACTTCACGAACCAGCGTCGATTCATCTCGTTCTCCTGAGTAACTTCTGCTGGGGTCTCACTAATACAAGAAGCAAATGGGCCTGTAATAGCCAGACACATCTGCGTGTGATGGATACCCCTCAGACCAAAAGAAAAAGGGCGCCCCGTTGGACGCCCTTCCCATAACTCTTTAACCCATTTGGGCTATGCTTTCGCCAGATTGGCGTTTGCAAAATCCCAGTTCACTAAATGGTCCAGGAAAGCTGCAAGAAAATCCGGGCGGCGGTTCTGGTAATCCAGGTAATAGGCGTGCTCCCATACATCGCAAGTCAGGAGCGGCGTCTGACCGGGCGTCACCAACGGCGTATCAGCATTCAAGGATGCAACGATCTTAACGCTATCGCCTTCAGCAACCAGCCAAACCCAACCACTACCGAAACGCCCGGCACCGGCGGCCTTGAATTGCTTGGCAAACTCCTCGTAGGAGCCAAAGGAGGCGTTGATCTTCTCGGCGATCGCACCACTTGGCGCGCCACCACCGCCTGGCTTCATGGAATTCCAGAAGAACGTGTGGTTCCAAATCTGGGCCGATTGATTGAACAGGCCGTTATCGCCTGAATCCTTGGCGGATTGGATCACGGCTTCCAGGCTTTTGCCTTCCAAAGCGGTGCCTGCAAGCAGCTCATTGGTTTTAACCACGTAAGCATTGTGGTGTTTGCCATGGTGGAAATCAAAAGTTTGCGCGGAGATATGCGGCTCCAGTGCGTTCTTAGCGTAGGGCAACTGCGGAAGCTCGAAGGCCATCTCTTCCCCCTTAAAGGTTAAACAAATTTGGAAGCCGACCCGTTTCCGGATCGGTTCAGGAATTACACACATCAGATAAGCTTTTTTCCCTCAGATGTTAACCCGTCACGACATGAAAAATACATTATGCGCCGCCTTTTATCCTCTTGGCTGCCCGACCGTGTCCTTCTAGCTTGTGGCCATGACCCTGACGGACGACCTTTCCTATTGCAGTGACCAGCTACGCCGGCTGGATCATGATCGCTATCTGATCACTCTTCTGGCACCGGAGCGGACGCGAGCTTCTTTGCTGGCGCTCTACGCTTTCAATCTTGAGATCGCGCGAACGGCTGAAAGTGTGTCCGAGCCGATGCTAGGGCAGATACGTCTGCAATGGTGGCGTGAGGCGATTGAGGGTATCTACAGCGGCACGCCGCGGCGTCATGCTGTGATCCAACCTTTGAACGAGGCGATACGGTCCTTGGAACTGCCCCGCGCGCATTTCGATGCCTTGATCGACGCGCGCGAATCAGATCTGGAGTCCGAACCCTTCGCCGATCGGGAAGAATTCCTTCGATATACCGAGATCACGGGCGGCCTGATAGAAGAACTCGCGGTCCGAACGGTAGCGCCCGATGAGGCCGAAGCTTGGTCGGCTGCCCGTCAGGTCGGACAGGCCTGGGCAATCATCGGCATAATGCGTGCCGTTCCTTTCATGGCAGCGCAAGGGCGCGCAATGTTACCGATGACGGACCTGCGAGCGGCCGGCATGACGCGTGACGACCTGACCTTGTCAGGCAAGGACTCAAAAAACGGCAGTCGGGGGCTGGCCGGAATCGTCGAGGCCTATGTTCAGGTCGCCCAAGAAAACCTGACAAGGGCGCGGCGCGAGGCTAAGCATCTTCCCCGACAAGTGATACAGCAGTTGTCTCTCGCGCGGATCGCGGACTTGCATATCAAGCGTTTCGCACGATACGGCTACGATCCCTTTAATGGCAAACTTCAGATCAATCCACCTAGTCGAGCCTGGCGACTACTGGTGGCCAAATTGTTGAACCGCTTCTGAATTACTCGGCGGCCCTACGATCGCCTGACAGCCATGTGCCGAGGTCTGCCAGGGCACGTTGGCTGTAGGCGCGTTTACGTTCCCGCTTTCCCAGGCGCTTGGCCGTTTGTGGGTCAAGCGGTGGGAATAGGCCGAAATTTACATTCATTGGCTGAAAGCCTTCGGCTTCCGCACCGCCGGTTATATGCTCAAGCAAGGCGCCCAAGGCAGTTGTTGCCGGAGGCTGGGATAGGTCTTGCCCCAGTCTTTCCGATGCTGCGAATCGACCTGTAAGAAGTCCGATCGCAGCGCTCTCTATGTAGCCTTCCACGCCGGTAACCTGGCCGGCAAACCGCAAGCGGGGATCCACCTTCAATCGGCAGGTACCATCAAGCAGCCGTGGTGAGTTGATGAACGTATTGCGATGGATGCCGCCGAGACGCGCAAACTCAGCGTTTTCCAGGCCTGGAATCATCTGAAAAATGCGCACTTGTTCGGCGTACTTCAGCTTGGTTTGGAAGCCCACAAGATTATAGAGGGTTCCCAAGCGGTTATCCTGGCGCAATTGCACGACCGCATAGGGGCGGCGGTCGCGATGGGGATCGGTCAATCCAACCGGCTTCATGGGACCGAAACGCAAGGTCTCTTTGCCACGCTCGGCCATTACTTCGATCGGTAGGCAGCCCTCGAAATAGGGTGTCGATTCCTCCCAATCCTTAAATGCAGTCTTCTCTCCGTCCAGCAATGCCTGGATAAAAGCCTCGTACTGCTCTTTGTCCATGGGGCAGTTGATGTAGTCCTTACCTGTCCCGCCCGGTCCTTCCTTGTCGTAGCGTGATTGGTACCAAGCGCGGGAAAGATCGATACTGTCCTTGTGCACAATCGGTGCAATGGCATCGAAGAAAGAGAGGTAACCCTCGCCGGTGGCATCGCGAATGGCTTCGGCCAGCGCGGGTGAGGTGAGGGGGCCGGTTGCAAGGATTACTGAGTCCCACTCCTGCGGTGGTAGCCCGGCAACCTCTTCACGTTGGATCGACAAAAGAGGCTCCGCCTCCAAGGCCGCGGTCACGGCCTGTGAGAAAACATCCCGATCAACCGCGAGGGCGCCGCCCGCCGGAACCTTCGCAGTCTCAGCAGCGCGCATGATGAGCGAATCGCAACGGCGCATCTCTTCGTGCAACAGGCCCACGGCATTGTACTCGACATCATCCGAACGAAAGGAGTTGGAGCAAACCAGCTCCGCAAGCCCGTCTGTATGATGGGCATCGGTTTTACGGACCGGACGCATTTCATGCAGGATGACGGGGACACCGGCACGGGTCAGCTGCCAGGCAGCTTCGCTGCCAGCAAGTCCGCCGCCTACGACATGAACCGCCTTGGGTGCTTCTTTCATGATGGTCTCCTGTAGCTGCATCCTGTCTCGTGAAGTCCTCATGGAATGAGGATTTCCCGATCAGGGGGCACTTGTTAGCATTGCCCAGCAAAGACTGAAAGGGAGCGATGATGAGCGAGGAAGCTTTGCCCAACAAGAACCTGCGCATAGATGGTACACGACTCTGGCGCAGCCTGATGGAAATGGCGGAAATCGGCGCAACGCCAAAAGGCGGCGTTTGTCGTTTGGCCCTTAGCGACCTGGACAAGCAAGGCCGAGACCTTTTTAGGGAATGGTGCGAAGCAGCAGGATGCAGCGTCACAGTAGACCCCATGGGCAACATGTTCGCGCGGCGTCCAGGATTGGATCCCAAGCGAGCGCCCATTCAAACCGGTAGCCATCTCGATAGTCAGCCGACCGGTGGCAAATTTGACGGCGCCTACGGCGTTCTCGCCGGACTAGAAGTCATCCGTACATTGAATGACAATGGGATTGAAACCGAGGCCCCGTTTGAAGTTGTCGTCTGGACCAATGAGGAAGGAAGTCGGTTTGCACCGGCGATGATTGGATCAGGCGTTTTCTCAGGGACCTTCTCTTTGGAGGAGGGGCACGGAAAGCAAGACAAGGATGGTAAGACCATTGGGGGTGAACTGACCCGCATTGGTTATTTGGGAACGGCGCCGCTTGGTCATCCGGTCGGCGCCTATTTCGAGGCGCACATTGAGCAGGGACCAATTCTGGAAGCCGACAGTAAGCAGATAGGTATTGTTTCCGGAGTGCAGGGGCAGATTTGGTATGAGATCACACTGACCGGTCAGGAATCTCACGCTGGCACAACGCCGATGCCCGTCCGACGAGACGCCCTTGTAGGGGCTGCTGGACTGATTGAGGCGGTAAACCGAATTGGGCAGGCTCATAATCCCGGTGGCTGCGGGACGGTGGGCATGCTTCAGGTTCATCCGAACAGCAGGAACGTTATTCCCGGCAAGGTTTTCCTCACGGTTGATTTCCGTCATCCTTCAGATCAGGCCTTGGCGCTCATGGATCAGGAAATACGAGCAGAATCGCGGGCGATTGCCGACAAGCACTCTTTAGACCTGGATCTGCAAAAAATTTGGTCATTTCCGGCGCTGGAATTCGATCGCGACTGTGTCGCGGCCGTGACGCGGGCCACGACACAATGCGGCTACAGCAATAGAGCGATTGTCAGTGGTGCAGGACACGATGCCGTCTATCTGTCAAAGGTCGCACCCACCGGTATGATCTTCATCCCCTGTGCCGATGGCATCAGCCACAATGAGATTGAAAGTGCAACGCCGGAAGATGCGGAAGCCGGGTGCAATGTGCTGCTGCATGCCATGTTGGCCATGGCGGACCGTGACTAAGGTTCTTTTCGCGACGCGAGTAAGTCGCCCACAAGCAGGACAAGGGGCTGTTCCTAGCCAAGTCTGCAGGAAGATCCTGCGTGACCGGAGGTCGGAATGCCAGATGATGCCTTGCTCTCCAATGATACGGTGGAAGCCTTATTCAGGGCTCCCGAGCTCGCACGCGGATTGCCGAACGCCTGCTACCATGATCGCGAGTACTTCGCTCGAGAGGCTGATAAAATATTTACGCGGCAGTGGGTCTGCGTGGCTGTCGCTTCCGAGGTGCCCGAACCCGGCGACGTGAAGCCGGTCTCCGTCGCCGGAAAACCGCTTGTCGTACTTCGGGACCGCACCGGCGTGGTCCGGGTGTTCCATAACGTATGCAGCCATCGTGGCGTTAAACTCGTCGATGCGCCTTGCAAAGGCGTACCTGCACTTCGCTGCCCCTATCATTCCTGGGCGTATGCCTTGGATGGGCAGCTCAAAGCAACCCCGCATGTGGGGGGCGTTGGGCAAAACCGTGTTGCAGGCTTCAGCCGCGACGATAAGGGTCTCAAGCCGGTTCGCGCCGTTGTCTGGTGGGATATGGTTTTCGTGAACATTTCCGGCGATGCGCCGGAGTTCTCGTCTTTAGCCGCACCGCTGTCGGAACGCTGGAAGCGTTGGGACATGAGGCATTTGCGGTATGGCGGAAGCGAGGATTCATCACTCTCATTGCCAGTCAACACCAACTGGAAACTAGCAGTCGAAAACTATTGTGAGAGCTATCACCTGCCTTGGGTGCATCCTGGATTGAACAGCTACTCCCGCCTTGAAGATCACTATCATATATTCGGTGAAAACTTTTCCGGTCAAGGCAGCACCAAATACGACGCACGCCTGCCGAACGCCTGGAGCCTGCCGAAGTTTCCGGGTTTGACGGAGGAGGAGGAGGCACTGGCTGAGTATGTTGTGTTCTTTCCCAACGTCTTACTCGGCATTCAAGCTGACCATTTTTATGTCATGATCCTTGATGTGGAGGATTCTCAAAAAACTGTGGAGCGTCTGCACATCTATTATTTGCAAGAAGCGTGGGAACAGCCTGACCTCCCTGCAATCAGGGCCTTGACGCGCGATCGCTGGCGTGAGGTCTTTGTCGAAGACATCGATTTGGTCGAGCGTTTACAGCAAGGGCGGGTATCACCAGCCTTTGACGGGGGGTGTTTTTCTCCTGTGATGGATACGCCAACGCTCCACTTTCAGCGGTTGATAGCAAAGGCGGCGGGGCAGGCTCCGGAAAATTTCTAATCAGCAGCGCTAGCGGATTCAGTGGTTAGAATTTCCTTCCAATCACCGATTCCCTTGAGCGGAAACTTGCCTAAACTGCGGTAGTTCACATCGGATTCGCGTTCCGCAAAATCTGCCGACACGACGATGCGGTCCTTGGTTTTCTTGCTGAATGGCTCAATACGGGTAACCATGTTCACCGCTGGGCCTATGACCGTGAAATCCAAACGATCCGTGGTGCCGACATTACCAAAGCGCACATCCCCGACATGAAGCGCTATACCACAAGTCAGATCGAAGTCATCTTCCTCTTTCCGGCGCTTTGCCATGGCCGCTTGAGCCGCCTGAGCAGCCCCCAAGGCCTGTTTGCAAGCGGTGCAGTGATAGGTATGCCCTTCGGGGCAGGGGAAGATAGCCAGAATGCCATCGCCGATAAATTTGAGAATTTCACCGCCGGCGTCCGTCAAACACTTACCGACCGTCTCAAAATAGCGGTCCAATAATTCAATGACGTGCGGCAGGGGTTTGGATTCGGAAAGCGGTGTGAAGTTGCGAAGGTCGCAGTAAAAGAGGACGGCATGCACAGCTTCACTGTCACCTCGAAGAATCGAACCTCGGAGAATCCTTTCGCCGGCATCGTGGCCGACATAGGTGTCTAGAAGGGTTCGCGCCAGACGCCTTGTTTCCTGCAACTCGAGCGCCGTGCCAAAGGCTTTCAAACTCGATTCCAGAATGTCGAGGTGGCGTTGGCTGAAACCATCCGTGTGACGGGTTGCTATCGAAAGCGCCGCGGGCCCTAGAATCCACAAGGGCACAGGTAACATCAGATAATGGACATAGCCCTGGTGCTTCAAGTCCAACAGTACCGGATAATCCTTGGGATCCTTGTGGCGATCGAGTCGCCGTTCAATCACCTTATTCGTATCACCGCCCTCGAAGATATCGCGCACGGGTGAGTGAATGTAATCTTCATGCTTTTCGACGCCGTGACCGCGCTTGACTTCAATGGCACCGCCTGAGTCGCGGCTCCAATGGAAACTTCGAGCCCGCAGCCCTGGGTTCAGCTGTCGCATGTGCAAAGTCATGCGGTCGGCGGGGACCCCGCGCAGTATCAATTGCCGGGCGAAGGCATCGAAAAAGAGGGTCCCGCGGCCAAAGCTGTCATGTTGACTTAGAAGCCAATCACGCAGGTCCTCAGGGTCATCGCTGTGATGCATGATTTTGTCATTCATGGTTGGCATAAAGTAAGGAACGACAAACGGAATACAAGCATCACGCTCGCTTCCTCATGGCATCAGTTCGCGCCTTTTTCGTACCCAGATAGGGAGAGAGATAAGCGCCGGTGTGGCTTTCAGCGGATTTGGCGATTTCCTCAGGCGTGCCACTCGCGATGATGTGACCACCCTTGCTGCCGCCATCAGGTCCAAGATCAACGATCCAATCAGCCGTCTTGATAACCTCCAGATTATGTTCAATCACGACGACGGTATTGCCCTGATTGACAAGTGCTTGAAGGACTTCGAGGAGTTTCCGTATATCCTCAAAATGGAGACCGGTGGTCGGCTCATCCAGAATGTAGAGAGTGCGACCGGTCGCGCGTTTGGAAAGCTCACGGGAAAGCTTGATACGTTGAGCTTCGCCCCCCGACAGTGTTGTGGCTGGCTGACCAACCTTGATGTAACCCAAGCCCACGCGCTCCAAGGTTTCCAACTTAGTCCGAATGCTCGGAACTGCCTTGAAAAACCCTACGCCTTCCTCAACTGTCATATCAAGAACATCTGCTATTGATTTGTTTTTAAATTTTATTTCTAATGTTTCTCGATCATATCTATGTCCCTTACAAACGTCGCACTGAACGTAGATATCCGGGAGGAAGTGCATCTCGATCTTGATAACGCCGTCGCCCTGACATGCTTCACATCGACCCCCCTTTACATTGAACGAAAAGCGACCTGGCTTATAACCCCGGGCCTTGGCTTCAGGCATGCCGGCGAACCATTCCCGTATGGGCGTGAAACAGCCGGTGTAAGTTGCGGGATTGGAGCGAGGGGTGCGCCCGATCGGTGATTGATCGATGTCGATTACCTTGTCGAGGAACTCTAACCCTTCGATAGCATCGTGGACGCCGGGTATCTCCCGTGCACCGTTCAAACGCCTGGCCAACGCCTTATAGAGTGTTTGGATCACCAGTGTTGACTTGCCAGAACCGGAGACACCTGTGACGCAGGTAAAGGTGCCGAGCGGAATCTCTGCGGTTACGGAATGCAGATTATGTTCACGCGCACCCCGTATGAGTATTTTCTGACCTCGGTGCCCTTTGCGGCGTTTTTCGGGTAAGGGAATTTCCTTGATTCCGGTGAGATACTGCGCCGTGAGGCTCCGTTCGGTGCTGTTCATGACCTCTTCCGGCAATCCCTGAGCCACGACTTCGCCGCCGTGAACGCCTGCACCAGGCCCCATGTCCACCAAATAATCGGCGGACCTGATAGCATCCTCGTCGTGCTCAACGACGATCACGGTGTTTCCCAGATCCCGAAGCCGTTTGAGGGTTTCCAATAACCGAGCATTGTCGCGCTGATGGAGTCCGATGGAGGGCTCATCCAACACATAAAGCACCCCTGTCAGCCCCGAACCAATTTGCGAAGCAAGACGGATACGTTGGCTCTCACCGCCCGAAAGTGTTGCCGAAGCCCGGCTTAGGGTTAGGTAATCCAGACCGACGGCTTCAAGGAAAGACAAACGCTCATTGATCTCCTTGAGAATTCGCTCTGCGATTTCCTTTTGTTTAGGCGTCAGGTGGTCGTTTAATCCGCGAAACCAATTGACCGCCTCCGCAACGGCCAGTTCGGCACATTCACCGATGTGGCGATCGCCGATCTTCACGGAAAGAGCTTCTGGTTTCAGTCGGTAACCGCTGCATGTTTCGCAGGCACGATTGGATTGATACTTCGCCAGGTCCTCGCGCACCCAGTCGCTATCGGTCTCTCGCCACCGGCGCTCCATGTTGGGAATAATTCCCTCAAATGGCTTGTTTGTCTCATAGGTGCGCAGCCCATCGTCGTAACGTAGCGTGACTGGATTTCCGCCGGATCCATAGAGGAGGGCGTGCTGTACCGCTTCCGGAAGGTCCTCCCAATTTGTGGTGACTGAAACCTTGTAGTGCTTGGCGAGGCTATCGAGCGTTTGCTTGTAATAGGGAGAGGTGGAGTTCGCCCAGGGCGCGATGGCTCCCTGTCGCAACGAACGATTACCCTCGGGCACCACCATGGAGGGATCGAAGTAGAGCGTGGACCCCAAACCGTCACATGCGGGACAAGCGCCAAAGGGATTGTTAAAGGAAAAGAGGCGGGGCTCAATCTCGTCGATCGTGAAGCCGGAAACCGGGCAGGCAAATTTTGCGGAGTAGGTCACCCTTTCGCCTGAATCCGCATCCTCGGTGAAAGCCAAACCGTCGGCCAGAGTAAGAGCGGTCTCAAAGGAATCCGCCAGTCTGCTTTCTAAACCGTCGCGAACCACCAAGCGATCCACGACGACCTCGATATCGTGCTTGCGCTTCTTATCCAGTTCCGGCGCGTTTTCGATATCGTGGATTTCGCCGTCGATCTTCACACGTTGAAATCCGCGCTTGCGGAGATCCAGAAGTTCCTTGCGATACTCCCCTTTCCGGCCTCGCACGATGGGTGCAAGTAGGTACAAACGGGTTCCTTCCTTCAAGGCCATCACACGGTCAACCATCTGGCTGACTGTTTGGCTTTCAATCGGCAAGCCGGTCGCCGGTGAATAAGGAATGCCAACCCGTGCGTAGAGTAAGCGCAGATAGTCATAAATTTCCGTCACGGTACCCACTGTAGAGCGCGGGTTTTTCGACGTTGTTTTCTGCTCGATCGATATCGCGGGAGAAAGGCCCTCGATAGAATCGACGTCCGGCTTTTGCATAAGTTCCAAAAACTGCCGAGCGTAGGCTGACAAGGATTCTACATAGCGTCTTTGGCCCTCTGCGTAGATCGTGTCAAAAGCCAGGGACGATTTGCCTGATCCCGACAGACCGGTGATGACCACGAGTTTCTCGCGCGGTAAATCAACATTGACGGATTTAAGATTATGTTCGCGGGCCCCTCGCACGGCGATGACGGGGGCAGACGTTGGCTTTTCGCTCAAGGCACCTGGTTCCGATTGCTATAAGGTATGGGTTCGTTGTTAGAGGCAATATGGCGCAAGCAGCGAGGCATTGCCACTCCTGGATGTTCACTTTATTTTCTCGTTGCGCCTTCACGGGTGACAGGGCCCACTTCTCCGGTCTAGAGTGCGCTCTCGGCGAGCCTTTATAGGGCTCGTATTTCTAAGCAATGTGTTTCAAGGGGAGTGCCGTACGTCATGGCCGGAAGCGTCAACAAAGTAATTTTAATCGGGAATCTCGGCCGAGACCCGGAGATCCGTACCACGAACGACGGCACCAAGGTTGCAAACTTCACTCTCGCAACCAACGAAACCTGGCGTGACCGACAGAGCGGAGAACGCCGAGAACGCACAGAATGGCATCGCATCGTGGTCTTCAATGACCGATTGGTGGATGTCATTGAGAAGTACCTCAAGAAGGGCGCGAAGGTTTACTTGGAAGGTCAGTTGCAAACACGTAAATGGACCGGCCAGGATGGTAAGGAAAATTATACGACGGAGATCGTGCTCCAACGGTATCGTGGTGAACTGACGATGCTCGACGGACGCGGCGAGGGCGGCGGTGGCGGAAGCTATAGCGGTGATGATTATGGCAGCGGCTCGTCGGGTGGGGGGTCGTCATCTGCGTCCGGCGGTTCGTCCGGCGGGGACCTTGATGACGAGATTCCATTCTAGAGAATTGCTCGGATCATGTGCTCGCTGCTCTGGCGTGAATTTGCCGAGCTTGAAAAGGAAGAGCTCTACGCACTTTTAAAGCTGCGTGCCGATGTATTCATTTTAGAACAGCGTTCCTTTTTTCAGGATATAGATGGCCAGGATCAGGCTGGGCTTCATCTGCTGTTATTGGATCGGGAAGAGCGCATTATCGGTACGCTGCGCTTGTTGCCCGGCGCACAAGGGCGGTCGGTCACAATTGGCCGGGTCGTTTTAGCCCCGAGCGCACGCGGTCGAGGGTACGGTCGGCGGATGCTGGTTGCGGCCCTTGAGGAGATAGCCCGCCGGTGGGGACGTTCTTCCGTGCACTTGTCCGCGCAGTCGGCGCAGGAAAAATTCTATGCGGGTTTTGGGTTTTCCAGGGTCTCCGATCCCTATGACGATGCCGGAATCGAGCACATCGATATGCGGCTGGATCGCAGTTAGACACGCTTGAAGCGCGTGGGAAAAAACACCTTGCTCCGGATCGCCTTCTGGCGTTGTTGCAGTGCAATGACTCTGCTATATTTTCAGGCGATTTTAAGGAGCGCCTCCTGGGGCCGATTCGGATGCCGTTCCTACCTCCCCGAGGGCCCGCGATTGAGCCTCTAGAACCAGACCGGAAACCAGACCTTTGAGCGACCAGATACCGCAGCGTCCTGCATTCGACATCACGCCCGTCACTATCGAAGACGAGATGAAGCGCTCCTATCTCGATTACGCGATGAGCGTGATTGTAGCGCGCGCCTTGCCCGATGTTCGAGACGGCCTGAAACCTGTTCACCGCCGCATTCTCTATGTGATGAAGGAAGGTGGTTTCGACTGGAACCGTCCCTATCGTAAGTCGGCCCGCATCGTCGGTGATGTGATGGGTAAGTATCACCCACATGGCGATTCTGCGATTTACGACGCAATGGTGCGTATGGCCCAGCCATGGTCAATGCGACAGCTCCTGGTTGACGGACAGGGTAACTTTGGCTCCGTGGACGGCGATCGCCCGGCGGCGATGCGTTACACCGAGGCTAAGCTACAGCGCGTTGCCTCGGAGGCGCTGCTGGAGGACATGGACAAGGAAACGGTGGACTTTGCGCCAAACTACGATGAGTCCACGAGCGAGCCGACGGTTCTACCGGCACGGTTTCCCAATCTTTTGGTCAACGGCGCCGGTGGCATTGCAGTCGGCATGGCGACAAATATTCCTCCCCATAATCTTGGGGAGGTAATTGACGGCTGTTTTGCTTACATAGACGATCCGGATATCTCCGTGGATCGGCTCATGGAATTCATTCCGGGCCCGGATTTCCCGACAGGCGGCATCATTCTTGGGCGCACGGGCATACGCGATGCCTTCCATACCGGACGCGGTTCCGTCGTAACCCGTGGTAAGGCAGAGATCGAGCTGCGCGAACGTGATCGTGAGTCCATCGTTATCACCGAAATTCCCTATCAGGTGAACAAGGCTCGCATGATTGAGCAGATAGCGCAGGCCGTGCGTGCAGGAACGATTGAAGGCGTTGCCGAGTTGCGGGACGAGAGCGATCGCCATGGGATGCGGGTCGTGGTGGACCTCAAGCGCGACGCTATGGGCGATGTGGTCTTGAACCAGCTCTATCGCTTTACGCAGCTCCAGACGTCTTTCGGCGTGAACATGTTGGCCCTCAATGGTGGGCGGCCTGAGTTGATGGGGCTGAAGGACATCGTTGCCGCGTTTGTGGCCTTCCGCGAAGAGGTTATTACGCGCCGCACGATGTATGAGTTGCGCAAGGCTCGCGAACGCGCGCACATCCAACTTGGACTTGCGGTTGCCGTTGCCAACATCGACCCGGTCATCGCCTTGATCCGTGCGGCTGCCGACCCGGAAACCGCCCGTCAGGAATTAATGGCAAAGGACTGGCCGGCCGCTCAGGTTGGCCCGTTGATTGCGCTTGTTGATGAGCCGGGGAGGGCGGTGAGCGATGAAGGCACCTACCGTTTATCGGAGATTCAGGCAAAAGCCATCCTGGAATTGCGCCTGCAGAAACTGACCGGCCTGGAACGGGAAAAGATCGCCGAGGAATTGCAGGGGCTGATCGAGCAGATCAAAGAGTACCTGGCCATCCTGGAATCGCGCGAGAAGCTCCTGGAGGTCCTGCGCGCCGAACTTCAGGATATCAAGGATCGCTACGCCGATCCCCGGCGCACCGAGATCGACGAGCACGCCTTTGATCAAGATGATGAATCCTTAATCCAGCGTGCCGAGATGGTCGTAACAATTACCCATGGGGGTTACATCAAGCGCGTGCCCCTTTCGACCTACCGTGCGCAAAGACGCGGCGGCAAGGGCCGGTCGGGAATGGCGACACGCGACGATGATTTCGTAGCTCAGGTACAGGTCTGTTCTACACATTCACCGCTCTTGTTTTTTACCTCGCGGGGAATGGCATACAAGATGAAGGTCTGGCGGCTGCCGGTTGGCACGCCGCAGGCGCGAGGAAAGGCGCTCGTCAATCTGTTGCCCTTGGAGAAGGGTGAAGCTGTCACGACTTGCTTGGCCTTGCCGGAGGACGAGACGCTCTGGGACGAAATGTCCGTTCTTTTCGCGACCTCCACAGGAACCATTCGACGGAACAAGCTCTCCGATTTTTCCAATATCAGGTCGAACGGCAAAATTGCCATGAAGCTTGATGAAGAGGGTGGCGGATACCTGGTTTCCGTAAAGCTCTGTGAGGATAACGAGGATGTGCTTTTGGCCACGGCCAAAGGAAAGGCTATACGCTTCCATGTTACCGATCTGCGTGTTTTCACGGGCCGCAGTTCGACAGGCGTTCGCGGAATCAAGCTGGGCAAGGATGATGAAGTTATCTCCATGTCAATCCTTGCGAGCAATGCGATCGAAATGGAGGAGCGGACGGCCTATTTGCGTTATGCAGCGGCAAAACGCCGGGCAGATGGCATTGAAGACGACAGCGACACGCCTAGTGTTGATGAGGTGAGCGTTGAATTGGATGCCGACCGAATAGCGGAGCTGGAACAGGCCGAACAATTTGTACTTTCTGTTGCAGCAGATGGATTTGGAAAGCGCACGTCCGCTTATGAATACAGGGTGACAAAGCGCGGCGGGCAAGGGATTGGCAACCTCGACCTTTCCCGAGGGAAAAAACAAACCACAGTTGTTGCTGCTTTCCCGGTCGAACCAGACGATCAGCTAATGCTGGTAACGGACGGTGGCAAGCTAATCCGCATGCCAGTGGAGGGAATAAGGATTGCCGGTCGTACGACACGGGGAGTCACGTTGTTCAGGATTGGTGAAGATGAACGGGTCGTGTCGGTTGCCCGCTTGGGTGAGAGTGGTGAGGAAGAGGATGAAGACGAAACCGAGGATGGTGCCTCACTCGAAGAGATATCCAGTGAATCTGAAGAATTAGCCCCGGAAATCGACGTCGATGAACCTGAGCAGGGGGATTAAGCGATGCAGCGGGAGGAGTTGATAGGAATCTACCCGGGAACGTTCGACCCTATCACGCTCGGGCATCTTGATATTATCAAACGTGGAGCCCGGATGGTTGACCGTTTAATCGTCGGTGTCGCCGGTAACGAGGGAAAAGGGCCCTTGTTTGGGACCGACGATCGCTTGGAAATGGTGCGCCAAGAGCTCGAACAGATTGGCAATGGCAATGCAGTCCTTGAAGTTCGACGCTTCGATAATCTGCTGATGCATTTTTGTCAAAGTGTCGGAGCCAAGCTGATAATCCGCGGGCTGCGTGCCGTATCCGATTTCGAGTACGAGTTCCAGATGGCGGCGATGAACACACGCCTAGACCCGGGAATTGAAACCGTATTTTTAATGGCGTCGGAGCGGCAGCAGTTTATTTCATCCCGCTTCGTTAAGGAAATCGGCAGGCTGGGTGGTGATATCAGAAGTTTTGTCAGCCCGCTTGTTGCAGCACGCCTGGAAGAACGTTTTCGTGGCGATTCTGGGGATTAAGAAACAAGACAGATCCCCGTGTCGATGATTCGTGAGCCAACAAAACGCCTGAATTTCACAATTTTTCCCGTTCAAGCCGTTGATTCAAACCCTCGACTGGTTTACAGACGGCAGGCCTTTTTAGGGCGCGTAGCTCAGTGGTAGAGCAGCTGACTTTTAGTATTGGGAGCCCGTCTTCGGAAACGTAGCGGTGAACAGGCGTCAAATTCGGGGAACCCGTCCGCATTCCAGCAACGGCAATCCCGAGCCAAGCCTCGCAAGAGGAAGGTGTAGAGACTAGACGGCGCCCACCTAAAGCTTCGGCCAAGGTGAAGGGATAGTCCAGACCACGAACCCGAGAGGGGCGGCGAAAGTCGAAGTGGTATGTAATCAGCGGGTCGAAGGTTCGAACCCTTCCGCGCTCACCATATTAAACCCCCGGCATCTTAAGGTGCCGGGGGTTTTTCTTACATGCGAGTGCCAGCTTTCATCCTTGGTTTTTGCTTGAGTGATTTGTGCGGATGATTGTTAAAATATGTAAGATTGTGCTAGAAAAGAGCTACCTGTTGATGACTGCGTTTCGCGAGGCGATTTTGGTTATCGCCTCAGGGAACATTTCCGCGAAACAAAATAAGACCCATCAGGTAATAAAAGTAATTTCTTGAATTCTTTTCGGAGTCGCTGCAATAATCATAGGAATATTGCGTAAAACCTGATGGTTATAGATAAAATTTTATATTTTAGATTATAAGAAAATGGTTAGAAGGTGGTGAGAAACCACCCTAAATCATGAAGATTGAGAAGAGTGACTGTGTGATGCGACTTGGATTAGTCGACCGGTTTCGGAGGCGTGAATCAGGCGCGGTTCTTATCGAACTGTCGCTCGTCGCTCCTATGCTAATCATTACATTTATAGCGATAGCGCAATTTTCTTTCGCTTTTTATGTCGATGCAACTCTGCAGAGCGCCACACGAGCAGCCGTACGATTTGCATCGATGGGGGGCGGCATCACGACTGCCGATACCTATACCACTTGCACGTCGGTAGCCCCAAATTCAGTCGAGAGCAACGCTTGCGACTATATCGCGAACACGAACCTTTTTGGCTTGCTTGGAGATTTTGAAGTAAAAGCCGGGACTTATGCAGGCAATGACGGCGGTACCGGATCGGATACGACGGATGATACGGCCGAAACGGTTCGTGTTTATGCCCGCGTTCTGTTAAGTGACGTGGTTTTCATTGACTTCCGTGGCCTACTGGGGGGCGGTCGCTACATTGAGAGCTTCTCTGCCATGGTGGTGCAGCCATGATGATACGCAAGCTCAAGAGATTCCGTGCCACTTGTCAGGGTGGTGTCATGATAGAGGCGGCCATTGCCGTTCCGCTTTTCATCATCCTGGTATCCAGCATTATCCAGTTAGGCTTCATCGCCAATTCCTATGTGCAAATGCAGGACGCTGTTCGATTTGCCGCACGCGAGATGTCTGTTGGCCGTGTCACGAGTGGCGGTGGCGTTTATACCAACACCTGTGCGTCGGCCAGCGGTCAGGCGGCAACGACTGCGCAGCGAGTTGTTTGTGATCAAGTCAGCGCGCTACCTGGAAATTTCAGTGTGGTGGCCGATCAGAATGCATCGGGTGCATCCCTTGTTCGTTTAACGATCCCGCTAAATGATCTGTTGTTCTTCAACATCAGTTTTCTCGGCGGCGGTGGCACCCTTACAGCGGAGGCTAGCTATGGTAACGAAGAATCCTAACGAGCCGCGGACCTATCCGCGAAGCTTGGCTCGTCGTTTCCTGCGAGGCGATGGCGGGATGGTCCTTATCTGGGTCACGGTACTATTGCCGGTTCTGCTGGGGATTGCCGCGTTGGCGATCGATGCATCCTATATTTTCTCCAACCGCAGCCGCGCACAAGCTGCCGCGGACGCAGCAGCACTCGCCGGCAGCTATCTGGTTGACGGCGGCACGCAAAAAGAAGTTGAGGATGCCGGCTTCGCGGCCGCGCGCGCCAACCTGGCTATTGGCGGCGGATCGGGTATCAACATCGACAGCATCGTGATTGAACGCGGTGTGTGGGATTGCTCGGGTATTGTTTATCCGGCGACCTGCTTCACCGTTACAGGCACGGACCCGACGGCAGTGCGCGCCAGCGTTTCGCTTGGTGACGGTGGCGCCAGCACGGTCCAGCTTTTCTTCGCCAAAGCCATCGGGTTCGGCGATCAGGAGATCAATGTCGACGCCGTGGCCAACGTGATTGGTGGCGGTCCGCCTCAGGATTGCGTGGTTGCCTTGAATGAGCATGATGCCGCAGCTTTCTATATGAACGGCAACAACGACATCAATGCCACAGATTGTAATATTCAGATCGCATCCGACCACCCGACTGCTGCGGCAGAAATCAACGGAGGCGCTTCCAACATTACGATTACCGGCGGTACCTTTAACGTCGATGGTGCTTACAGCGGAAAGACTGGCGTCGTTAACCCGGAGCCAGTTGAAGGCGCTGGTTGCGCACCGAACTGCAATCCCTATTCGGGTCTTAATCCGATCCATGAACTGCTGCAGGATATCGCTTATGCACCGGCAGGGGGGAGCTACGACCAGGTGAGCCCGCCTTCCGGGTTCCAATGTACCTCGGGCTCCGTTGGATCGCCGACCGCTATTACCGGCGGAACAGCGCTGACTCCCGGTGTTTACTGCGGCGGTATAACTGACTTTGGGAGCGGTACCGCCACCATGGCGCCGGGAACCTATGTCATGCTTGATGGTCCGTTGGATACAAACGCCGTCATACTGGACGGCACGGCCGGGGTTACCATCGTCATGGTCGACACCGGTGGCGATGCAGATTCCTACGTTTCCAGCAGTGGTAATGCCGGCTTTAACCTGACGGCGCCGGATGCCGCGAGTGGCAGCCCCTTTGGCGGATTCATTATCTGGGAGGCCATCACGAACCCGAAGAGTGCTGATCCCAATGATTGGAAGATATCCGGGACTCCCAATAGCGATCTGATTGGCGCTATCTATACACCGAATGCCTGGTGGTCTTTCCGGGGTGATGTGAACCAGGGTGCCGGTGGCGCCGATTGCTTCCTCGTAATCTCGGATAAACTTGATTTCCGAGGCGGTACACAAACTGATTTCTCCGCAGCAGGATGCGGTGGGTTTGGCGGAACCCCGCTGTTCACGGATGATCGCTACGCACTCGTCCAGTAGAACCAGCGCTTAATCGTGTGAATGGGGCGGCTCGAGTAATTGGGCCGCCCTTTTTCTGTTCAGGATAAGCGACACAAAATTAAACAACAAAAAGACATTTGTTTAAAATTTTTCGCAAATAAACGATAATCAAACGAACAATAAAGAAGCACTAGACGTGAGTGGGAGGGAAAGATGAAATTCGATTTAGGCTTGGTTGCATTGATCGTGGCTTTTGGCCACATCATCTTCTATGCGATCCACAGCGCTCTTAGCCGCAACAGGACGACCGATGCCTTGGTTCGCTTGCGTGAGCTTGAGAGACGTTTCAAGAATCAGGCAGATCAGTGCAACAGCGACCACGATAAGATTGTTGACCTGGAGATCGAACTCAACAACGTACGCTAGGTCTGTGCCGTTCTCTTTCCCCGGCTGATCTAAAAGCGCCGCGGCAGGTTCCGTACGATCTGAGTCATGCCCAGAGTGTAGAGTCCAAGCAGGACGAAGTAAGCAGGCAAGGGTAGGGCAATCAAAACCAAGCCTGCTGCCGCTGGTGCTACGATATCGGAGACATCACGATAGGTTATGAATATGGGCGTCATGCGTGTCCGCTCGAGTGGCTTCACCATGCGAAGGAATGTCAGGTTTCCATAGATATCAAGCAACACTACGAACAAGGCGCAGAACAACAATAGCGCCATAGCCGAGAAGGGCGAGAACCAGGCCGCGACGCCAGCTGCAATATTGATGATGCCGGTGAACGCATAGGCCAGAATCAGTGCGCGGCGTATGCCAAGATAATTACCAACGCGTTTGAGCACCGGAACAAGAAAAAGAAGGCCATTTGCCGCCGATACCAGAAGCGCGCATGTTTCCGGAGAGAGTCCGGATTCGACGCCGAAAACCGGTAGATAAGTGAAAAAGGAGACCCACCAAACCGAACGGCCGAGCGCTATAAGCCACGCGCGTCGCAAGGGCTTTCTCCGGATGAAGGGAATGATGCTGCCAAAGGGAGTTTCCGGCTTTTGCCGCGCCGGCACGATCACGCTCCCTTCGCGTAGTCTCAAATACCAGAAGTAGGCGAGTTGAATCAGCGCGGCGATACTGCTCAAGATGAATGGAAGCCATTCCATTATGGACCAGAGGTACACCCCCAACCATGGCCCAAGCGTCCAGGCTGCGGCACTGAACAACAACCGGATCGGTTCCATCTCATTCAAAGCCCGCCCCTTTATGTGATCCAATACATAGAGGTTTAGGCAAATCGCGCCGCAGGCAGTGCCAAATATACGAATGAACATGCCAAAACTGACGCCGGTGAACATACTGGTACCGATCAGAAGCGGCGCGGCCGCAAGGCAAATTAACCCGATGGTGTAGGCACCCCGTCTAGAAATGAAGCGGATTAGTGAAACGATGCAAAGGTTGGCCACCAGACCGCTAAGTCCAACAACCAAATACAGATAGGAAAGGTCCGTGGCGCTACCGGTCACCTTGAGCACCTGCAAGGGCAGGATGGTGGAAAGCAGCGCCCGATTTAGCGACTCAAGCGCGAAAATCAACGCAAAGGATTTTGCTCCCGCTTGGCCAAGGGCGTGGATCCAATCGGGGTGTCGTACGTGAAGCGCCACGAAATTCTACCAAAATGGAATAAACATGACCCTAACCTGCTACAGGATGCGAGGGCTTGCTCGTCTCCTGGCGACAAGTTCCTGCCGTTATAGCGGAAAAGGTAGGGCGACAGCCTCGCAACAACTAAGCCGCGTCAATCAGTGCCATTGCGGCTTCGATGTAAAGACCGCGCAGGCGAACAGAGACGGGACCTGGGGCGCCATTGTGCAGAATCCTGCCATCAATCTTAACCACCGGCATAACGAATCCTGTCGCGCTGGTTGAAAAAGCTTCAGCAGCTTCGTAGGCCTCTTCTGGGGTAAAGGCGCGCTCTTCAAGCAACAAACCCTCACGTTCGACTAGCGCTAACACAGCTTTGCGGGTTATGCCGTGAAGAATGTCATTACTGAGATTCCGCGTAATGATTTTCCCGTCTTGCGTAACGATGAAGGCATTGTTGGACGAGCCCTCGGTTACAAATCCGTCTTGCACCATCCAGGCATCATCGGCGCCTTCATCAAGTGCGGCTTGCTTAGCAAGGGATTGGGCCAGCAGACCGACCGTCTTGATATCTCTGCGGCTCCAACGAATGTCTGGCACAGTTATAACCGAGAGACCTTTCTTCGCCTTCGGGCTATCGAGGATGCTAAGCGTTTGAGTGAATAGGACGATGCTCGGCTTTGCGTCTTTCGGAAACGCAAAATCCCGGTCAGCGGCTCCGCGTGTCACTTGAAGGTAGATCATGCCTTCCTGGAGCCGGTTCCTTTCGATCAGTTCGTTCTGGATAGCCACAATCTCGTCAACAGGCATCGGCAAAGAGATACGCAATTCGGAAAGAGATCGCTGCAACCGCACCAAATGCCCGTCGTTGTCAAACATTTGGCCTTTCAAGACCGGGCTGACTTCATAAACGCCGTCGGCAAAAAGAAAACCTCGATCGAAAATCGAAACTGTCGCGGATTCCTCGGGTAAGAACTCACCGTTTACATACACAATCCGGGACACGGGCAAACCTCCGGTGGGGAAGAGTAATAGTCAATTTATACGCGACATAGTGCTTAAAACAGCCGGCAATGCAAGACTGCTTCTACTACGGGCTAATAACCGTAGTAAGCACCAACGACAAGATGCAGGCCAGCAACTCTATCGCGTGGCACCGAAAATGTTTTATCCGGATTCAGTTGGCGAAGAGTCACGTTATCTACTGTGACGGAAACCAGTTCCTTTATGTAAGCTTCATGATCATCGATATCAGATAGCATGACCAAAAGCACATCCGCACCTCGGCGAACCGGTCTTTGCGGATGAATTAGAAGAAGGTCGCCTTGCCGGTAGCGCGGCTCCATCGAATCATTAACCACATACATCGCAAATGCGCTCGGCACACCGGCAAGTGGTGCAGGGCGTTCAATCCATTCGATAGGATCGTAACTCACCATCATACCGTCAGGACCGCCCTGGGCGCTTGCGTAGACAGGAAGATCTCTGCCGCCGCCACCCATTGCTTGCGGGAAAGCAGCGTTACCACGTGGCGCCTCCGACAAACCGCCTAATTCGCCACGGTGAGGCGACATGAGCGGCGTGTCTGAATCGGTGCCAGGCCCCATCACCACTCTGCGACCCTCATGCAACGCAACAGGTTCTAAACCTAAAGCATTTGCTAGTTCCACGAGATAGCGGGGGCGACGAACCTCCCCAGCTTCCATTTGCTGGACAGCTTGGGCGGAGACGCCGACGCGCCGGGCCAGTTGCGGCTGGGATAGACCGATCTCGCGCCGGCGCTGGCGAACGATTTCAGCAAGTTTTGTCATGGCTTCTTTCCTACAACGTTACCTGATGAAAATCTTTACAAAAAACATAGTTAACAAACAACAAGTTTCTTTTATTATATCGGCCAACAATTGCTATAAAACTAGGATAAGGGATTAGCGCCCTATGCATGAATTCAAGAATCTGGGCCTCACATTCGTGTCTGGTACCGAAATATACGCCGGTTTGTTAGTGGATGCCGGATTTGCTTTTGATGTCGGGCATCTACTTAGTGTCGTGCAAAACACACTTGTGCTGCCGGCACCTGCAGAACGCGCTGCTGCTTTAGACAGCGAACCATTCATAGCAACTTGCCAGTGGATTGATGGGGACCCGCATTGGAGCGATACCTGCAAATGCGGTGCGCCTGCGACCGAAGGCACGGCGTGGTGCAAAACCCATCTAAGCCGTGTTTTTGAGCCACTCAAATCAATGAATAAGACCGTCTCACCGTTGCCTGAAGGCTCTATGGCGACAACGGCGTCACAGGCACTGGGGGGCATTTGATGTCCAAGCCACTCTTATATGACACGGAGATAGGTGACTGCTCCTTGGAGCCTTACGTCAGATACTACGCCGAGGATATTGGGAGTTTGCTGGCTATCGCTAACGTGGCCCTGCTACTGAACCTTCCTGGTGTGCAAAAAGAACTAAGAGAGCTTCGTAAGCGATGTCGTGCGCGCGTTTTGGCGAACAGTGAAGTGATAGCTGGGGCCGCTAGTACCAAGGTCGGGATGGATCAATTTCATAAAATTTTGGGAGCAACCGAAAGGCAAGCGAAGCGATTGCTCAAAAGCCCAATATCGCAGCAACCGTGGGGGTCTGGCGACATGCCCACGCCACAAACAAGGTCCAAGCTTCGGCGGGATTGGCTTGCGATGTGGCGGATGTCAGGGCAGGCAAGTGAAGAGGAGGCCAAAGCAATCGATTGTCTCGTGCCCATTTGGTTCAAGGTAAGGAAAGGAATGGCCGGTGCTTCGGTGGATCCTTCGCGGTTGCTGACAGGAAAGGTTCGAAAATCCTATCTGCAACCCTTAGAGCGGCTCGAAGGAAGAGACTCCGTCATTGCGCTGAAGGTGTGGCTACCCTGGATTCGTCTGCTCCAGGAAACACCAGCAATCAGAAGCAATCTTGCAAAAATTACCAAGCTGGAGATCGTCGAAAGTTTTATCTTTGATGGGGCGTCCGCCAGCCAGATTGATCGCCGGTATGGTCTAGTGAAAGGTGGCTCCTTGGTCATTCTACGTCATGCATTACAAGATTTTTACCATGAAGCAACAAAACTGGTTGACAATCTAGATAACCTATAGTACTTTACAAGGCACGGCGAAGAGTGTCCGGAAAATAATTATCGCCTCTAGGCGTTTTATCCTAAGCACCTCCGGATTGTGCCGCTCCAGACACCCCTACATCGATAATCGCAACGGACTCGATTCCAGGGCGGGACAGGGATTTGGCGATCTGTCTGCTTTGTGTGGCTCGGTATATCCATAGCAAGCCGGCGCGTAAACACGAAGATTGCGGCTGAAATGCCCAGCGAGAAATCGCCTTTGTGCGCATAAACCGATGGGACCGGAAATGACCAAATCAAAAAATACCGATAGCCCTACCAGACACATGGACAGGGGCAAGAGAACGACTGTTATCAGTACTAAAGGTGTAACACCGCTCGGCTACATGCTGTCGGTACTATCGGACGAAGGAGCCGACGTGAAACGGCGAGATGATATGGCTAAGGCAGCCGCGCCTTACATCCACCCTCGTTTGGCCAGTCTCGATCACAGTGGCCAGCTTTCGCTATCTCATGAGGAAGCTCTGGATGAACTTTCATGAGCGCAGGATTGGACTCTAAGGAAGCGATCATTCGACGGCGGCTGCGCGATGATCTTTTACATTACGCCAGGCGTTGCTTGAAAATTAGAACCAAAGCCGGTGGCGCGACGGAATTGCAGTTCAACCGGGCCCAACAACTTCTACATAAACACGCTGAGGCGCAATTGGGACGTATCGGACGTGTCCGGCTCCTTGTCTTGAAAGGGCGCCAGATGGGTGTGTCCACCTATATAGAAGCGCGGCTTTACTGGAAAACAAGCCATCGTCGCGGTGTCAGAGCTTTTATCCTCACTCATCGCGATCAGGCAACTCAAAACCTGTTCACGATGGCAAAACGGTTTCATGCAAGTTGCCCACGGCCGGTTCGTCCCCGCACCGGGGCTTCAAACCTTCATGAACTGGTTTTTAAGGACCTAGATAGCGGATATCGGGTTGCGACGGCCAAAGCGCCTGGAGTAGGGCGCTCGGACACCATCCAGTACTTCCATGGTTCCGAAGTTGCGTTCTGGCCCAACGCAGAGGAGCACATGGCAGGCGCCCTACAGGCTGTTCCTGAAGTCAATGACTCTGAGATTTGGCTGGAAAGCACTGCAAACGGCAGTGGGGGCTTGTTCTATGATCTTTGCCGATCGGCCGAGAAGGGCCTTGGCGACTATGAGTTGGTGTTCTTGCCCTGGTATCTCGATCCTTTCTATCGTCGGGTGCCACCGAAGAATTGGCGACCGCCAACGGCTTTCGAAAGCTATGGGCAACGCCATCAACTGTCACCAGATCAGATTTATTGGGCCTACTGCAAGAATGCAGAACTCGCAATGGCAACCCGAACCTCGCCGGAGACCTTCTGCTGGAAATTCAAACAGGAATATCCGGGTTCAATCCAAGAAGCGTTCCAGAGCGATAGCGGGGCGTCTTTCATATCCTCCGAAATCGTTGAGAAGGCACGTTTGGCACAGCTTCCGGAACCGGGCCCAGTGGTTCCCTTAGTGCTTGGGGTGGACGTTGCCAGGGGCGGTGGTGATTTCACCCGAGTCATAGATCGACACGGTCGGCGTTATGGACATCGGATAAATCAAAGAATCGATAGCCGGGATCTGATGCAAATAGCCGGTATAGTTGCTCGGCAGATTGAGCGGATCCAACCGGATCGAGTCTTCATCGATGCAACAGGTGGTTATGGCTCAGCGGTTGTAGATCGCCTCTGTGAACTGGGATTTGGTGACGTTGTGCTTGGTGTCGAGTTCGCAGGCCGGGCCAATGATGATTCGGTGTACGCAAACAAGCGCGCTGAAATTTGGGGGCGGCTGCGCGACCACCTCAATGAGCCCGGGGGCTGTGATCTTGCCGATGACGAGGAATTGCATCGGCATATCTGTGCACCCGGCCATCGCTTTGATTCATCGGGACGTCTTCTCCTTGAAGGAAAAGATAAAATCAAATCGCGCCTTGGGTTCTCACCCGACGCCGGGGATGCCGCCGCGCTTACCCATGCCGAACCAGTCCGCAAGTTCAAGCCACGTTTTAGCGCCGCAAGAACTGCGGAAATCGATGAACGTGTTTTCTCAGACTGAAGCAGAATGAAAGGATCATATAATGTCCGGCCTTTTCTCGAAGCCAAAGACTCCGCCGACGCCGCCACTACCACCAGCCCCGCCGGTACGCACCAATGAAGAAGCACGGCAGGCGGGGTCGGATGAACGCCGTCGCAGACTCCTTGCTGGCGGACGCCAAAGCACTATTCTGACGAGCGGCCTGGGCGTAACAGGGGGCGGGAACGGCAAGGACCTCCTGGGACAGTAGTAAGCGGTCGCCTGTATCTGCCGCCAGGCGCACATAAAAAACAAAAATCGAGACACAAGGCCGCTTCCAACCGGAACGCGGCCATTTCTCTGCCGATCAACCCGGCACCAGTAAGACACAAAGAAGGAAGCGAAGATGGCAGTGACGGCACAAGCCCTCATAGCGCGCCATGATATTTTGGCCGCGGAGAGAGAAAATTGGGAGAGCCTTTGGCAGGAAATCGCCGAACGTGTGCTTCCCAGACAAGCGGACTTCAGCATCCGTCGATCACCCGGAACTAAGAGAACTGAAAAGATCCTTGACGCTACGGCACCGCTTGCATTGGAGAGATTTGCCGCCGCGATGGAGGCGATGCTGACACCACGAGGTGCCCGATGGCATAGACTTCAAGCAAATGACGACTCTTTAAATCGAAACCCCAGCGTTCGCCGTTGGTACGACCAAGCCGCAGATACCCTATTCCGGGAGCGCTACAGCCCAAGCGCAAACTATGCAAGCCAGCAGCACGAAGTTTATATGAGCCTGGGCGCATTCGGCACAGGTGTACTCAACGTCGAAGAGGGATTGGGCGGCGGCCTTTCTTACCGCGCTTTGCATCTTGGAGAATGTTTGATTGCCGAAAACCACCAAGGTCGCGTGGATACGCTGTTCCGTAATTTTGAAATGACGGCGCGGCAAGCGCGGCAACGGTGGCAGGATTCGCATCTTCCAGAAAGTTTGTTGCGTTCGGCGGAAATGGACCCAGACCGGCGTTTCACGTTCTTACATGCCGTTTATCCTCGAGAAGAACGTGATCCCAAGCGGCAGGACAAACTGCATATGCCTTTTGCGAGCGTAGTGCTGCTTCGTGAGCCGCAACACATTGTCTCGGAGGGAGGATTTGAGGAATTCCCATTCATGGTGAGCCGATACGTGACAGCTCCACGTGAGACATACGGCCGGTCGCCAGCGATGCTCGCCCTACCTGATATCAAGATGTTGAATGAAATGGAGAAGACGAATGCGCGGGCCGCTCACCGGCTAGTGGATCCTCCATTGCTGCTCCATGACGACAACCTTCTCAGCCGCTTTAGCCTGCGGCCCGGGGCACTAAAACTTGGCGGCGTTGATGGCCAGGGACGGCAGCTGGTTCACCCTCTCACGACCGGTTCTCAACCTCAGTTTAGCTTGCAAATGACCGAACAAAAGCGGGGTGTGATAAACGACGCCTTCCTGGTGACGCTGTTTCAGATACTGGTCGATGCACCAAGAATGACGGCAACGGAAGTTCTCCAACGTGCACAGGAAAAAGGGGCGCTTCTGGGGCCTGCTGTTGGACGCCAACAGTCGGAAGCGCTGGGTCCCATGATCGAGCGAGAGCTCGCAATACTTCAGCGCACCGGCAAACTTCCCCCACTGCCGCCTGCGCTGATCGAAGCGCAAGGCGAGTACCGCATTGAGTATGATGGCCCCTTGAGCAGGGCACAGCGGGCGGAAGAAGGAGTGGCAATTGCCAGAACCGCGGAGGCGTTGCTACCCATGGTGCAGTTTGCGCCAGATATCATGGACAACTTTGACGGCGATGAGATTAGCCGGGTTATTGCCGAGGCCAACGGTGTATCCGCAAAGGTCATTCGGTCTGTCGAATCGCGTGAATCGCTGCGCGCGCAGCGCAAGCAAGCCACAGAGCTACAAGAAGTGGTAACCGCGGCGCCAGGCACTGCGTCGGCTTTGGAGAAAATCTCTCGCCTTCAGGGAGGTTCAAATGCCTGATCTGTCGAATGTTCTGGCGCAATTGCTTTTCCGTAGGCGCAGATCCTATCGGGCACTGTTCTTGACGGAGGGCGGCAGCTACACCCGAAACGCTCGACAGGTGCTGGCGGACCTTCGTCGTTTTTGCAGAGCAACCGACACTCCCTTTGCGGCAAGCCAAGCGGAGACTCTTAGAAATGTGGGGCGATTGGAAGTTCTCAATCGGATCCTCAGCCATTGCGAAGCCAGCGAAGAGGATATCTACAGGATGGTTGAAACCATTGAAGGGCAGGAACATGACGGATAGCGCCAGAAACCCGGTAGACAATGGTGTAGATTCTTCTGACATTGAAGAGAGCCTTTTAGAGCGGTCTCCCGCCAGTGGCGATAACTGGCGAAACGGAGTTCCAGAGAACATCAGGGATGAACCATGTCTATCGCGGTTCAAGGATGTGGCTGCGCTAGCAAAATCCTATGTGGCCGCCCAAAAGCTCATTGGAGCTGAAAGGATTGCAGTCCCGAAAGGAGAAGACGAGGCTTCCTGGGAGCAACTTTACGACCGGTTAGGACGACCAGCTACGCCGGAGGAATACAAACTAAACGCCGAAACGACAGTTAAAATAGACCCCCACACAGAGATGTGGTTTCGGAACACCGCTCATCAGATCGGCCTTAGCGAAAAGCAAGCCGTACGTTTGAAGTCCGCTTGGGAAGAAATGGTTCAAGCACGTGGCCAAGAGCAGGCAATCAGCCAGGAAGAGGCCCAAAAACTACTCGACCACGAGATGCGTCAGGAATGGGGGAGCGTGTTTGAGCAAAAACATCGCGCTGCCATGAGAGCTGTTCACCGGTTCGCTGATGGAGAGGTTGTTAGTCACCTTGAGACCCTGATGGGATCTAAATCAGCGCTAAAGTTTTTCTCCGCTGTTGGCGAAGCCATCAGTGAGGATCGCGTTGAAGGTAGTGGCAAGCCGGGATTCAAGCCTGATCCCGCAGAGGCAAGGGCTCAATTGGACTCACTGCATCGTGACACCCAAGCAACGGAGGCGTTGCTGGACCGTGATCACCCGCGTCACACCGAATACCGGGACCTTCGCAGGAAGCTCTATCGCCATGCCTATCCGGAGGAGTGATCTTAATGGGAGAAATCTGCAGCTACGGTACAGGCGGAGGATGCCAAGGTCATAATCCTTGCCGTCAAAGCCGAGCTGTGAAAACGAGCAAACACAAAGCCATCGGCTATTTGATCAAAGTAAAACCGATACGGTTTCTAGCCGTTGGATAACCCTTTCACGAACTCTGTCGGAGAATTCCTGATCCACGGGAAACCGGCCTGACGGCGGGAAAGACCGCGGGCCTGATGGCTGCCCCTCAAAGCCTTAGGAGTGATCCAACCTGAACAAACGCGAAATAGCGCGCAGTGAACGCTCGTTCACTCGTTCCCATGCCATGTCTCCAGGTACCTGGGCAATCCTCCGATTCTAAGTATCAAAAAAGCAATTCGACGAGGTAGGAGAACAAGGACAGATGTCGAACCAAGTAAATAAATCCTTTGTGCAAGACTACAAGGATGCAGTCCAGTTTCTACTCCAGCAGAGGGGAAGTAAGCTTCGCAAAGCAGTGACGACCGATTCCTATCGGGGCAAGACCGGCCGCGTTGCCACGCAGCTTGGTCAGGTGAGCGCCCAGCTTAGGACCCAGCGTCATGGCAACACACCTTTGGTGGAAACGCCGCATGAATCGCGGTGGGTTTTCCCAAAGGATTATGAATGGGCCGATCTGATCGACGATCAGGATAAGTTAAAAACGATTGGTGACTTTCAGTCTGCCTACGCCATCAACGGTGCAATGGCGCTTGGGCGTGCTATGGATGATGAAATCATCAGCGCATTCTTCGCGACGTCAAAAACCGGCGAAGACGGTGATGTGGACGTGACTTTTCCTTCGTCGCAGGCCCTTGACGTGAAGATCGGTGCAGCCAGCGCAACAGGCATGAATGTGGCCAAGCTACGAGCCGCAAGGCGGCTGCTAATGGCGAATGAGGTTGATGTCGAGAATGAAAAACTGTACCTGGCAATGACGGCCCAACAGCATGATGAACTACTGAATGAAGTTCAGGTAGCTTCGACGGATTTCAATAGCAAGCCAGTGTTGGTCGATGGCCATATCAGCCATTTTATGGGCTTTCATTTCATTCATACCGAACGTCTTCCAGTTAATGCCAGCGGCCATCGCCGCTGCGCCGCGTGGTCGCGCACAGGTATGCATCTTGGTGTCTGGAACGATATCGAGACTCGGATCACCGAGCGCGACGATAAATCCTATGCCACACAGGTTTATGCCAAAGGTAGTTTTGGCGCGACCCGGCTGGAAGAAGGCCGTGTGGTTGAGGTTCCCTGTCTCTGATTCAAACGGACGGGAAAAGACTTGATGCACTGAAAGGAGCGCCCAGGTGGCGCTCCTTTTTTCATTAGATGTGATTCTAGAAAGGCTCTGAACATGGCTCTCCTAACCTACCGTATCTTCGAGGGAGCACCTCACTTCAGTATAATTGTTCAGGATTTTGATGCCGGGGATTTTGATCTCAAGCTACAGCTTGATTCAGAGGTCCTTACGCGTGAAGCCGTTTTCCTGATGCTCGAGAATTTCAAGAAGCTCTTGCTCGAACAACCCTGGCCACCCATCCCCGAGACCGAACAATCGGTTTGACGCCAAAAATACGGCGCCCTTAGTCCAGGAAAGGCGGAACGATGACCTCACCGGTGGAAATCTGCAATCGGGCCCTCACTAAGCTTGGAGATCGCCCAATCCTCACCCTGTCTGATGACAACGAGCGCGCCCGTGCCTGCGCGCGCCTTTATGAAGTGTCCAGAGATGCGGTCTTGCGGGATCATCCGTGGAACTTCGCAGTGCAACGCGCAGAACTGGCTGCACTGGAGGAGAAGCCAGTCTGGGGCTTTAAATCCCAATTCGAACTACCCACCGATTGCCTCCGGGTGCTTTGGGTCGATGGCAACTATCCGTGGCGAATCGAAGGGCGTCGCGTTCTTAGCAATTTTGAGGGGGCATTGCGCATCAGTTACGTCCGACGCGTGGAGGATCCGAATGTATTCGATAGCCTCTTTCAAGAAGCACTAGCCGCTCGCTTGGCTCTGGAACTTGCAGAAGCACTGACGCAATCAAACAGCAAACGGCAAGCGGCGGGTGAGGGGTACCAATTGGCGCTCATCAGGGCCCGAAGTATCGATGCACAGGAAAATCCAGCGGAAGAAGCCGAGTGCGATCCCTGGATACGCGCGAGGTTCTGATATGCCAAAAGCATCTTTTGCCTTCACCAATTTCACCGCCGGCGAATGGGGTCCGCAGCTTGACGGGCGAGCAGACCTTGCCAAGTACCGCAATGCGGTGCGATTGATGGAAAACTTTATTATTAGGCCGCAAGGCCCCGCAACGCATCGTCCTGGTACGCGCTTTGTCGGTTTAACGAAGGCGAATCAAGTAGCGCGGCTCATTCCCTTCCGATTTGCGGCCGATGAATCCTTGATGCTCGAACTCAGTGCGACGGCGCTCCGGTTTTACTGCAACAATCCGGCGTTGTGTCCCCTGCCAGTTGATCCAGACAACCCTTACGCAAGAATAGACCTGCCGGCTGCCGCCGCAACATTGTCCAACGGTGATTTTGCTTCCGGACTGGATGGTTGGGAGGTTGTGCTGGAGGAGGGCGCCGTTGCCGAGGCTATACCTGGTGGTGGCTTGAGGTTGCTCGGCGGGAAAACCAGTGACGGGGATCTGACTGTTGGAGCCGTCTCTCAAACGGTCGAATCAAAGGATCCCTCGGGATTACATCTGCTTGATGTGGCGTTAGAAGGTGGTCCGGAATCACGCCTTGCACTTCAAGTCATGAATGCGGACGACGGTGTTTCGCTTCTTCGGCGTGTGCTGGCACCCGGTAGCCATCTCATTGAAATTCCACAGCCTGATAGCGGTCAATATCCACCCTTGTTGCAGATTCTCTTCGAAACCGTCGGTACGAAGGAAATCGTGGTCCGCAGTGTAGATTTTACCGGTAATAAGCCCCTTGAGGTACCGCTACCATTTGAAGAAAGCGAACTTGAACGTGTACAGTTCGTGCAGTCCGCTGACGTGGTTTACTTCACGCATGCAAAACACCAGCCATTACTTCTAAAACGGTTTGGTCGACTAAGCTGGTCCGTTGAACCCTACGTATCGGTTTTGGGTCCTTTCCTCCCGTCCAACAACAGCGATACAACCCTCTTGGCTGACGGTCGTTTCGGTAGGGTTACAATTACAGCTTCTTCCAAGGATGGCATTAACAACGGAAATGGATTTTTGAATGGCGATGAAGGTCGCCTGATACGCCTGCATGATGGCTTTGTCAGAATTGTTGAGGTTGTCGACTCACAAACAGTTACCGGCGACGTCCAGAAACTCGAGGATGGGCGCCAGGAATTGATGCCGTTCTACAATCTATCCGACGGCAAAGTGAAATTCGTCGAAGGCAATCCGGACAACGTCGATCAACCACATAGTGACCGCCTCTATGACCGCAGCAATAAATTCCTAGAGAAGGGATTTCGAGGTGGGATGAAGTTGACGCTTCATCTGCCGATAGAACCTTCGCCACCGCTACCTCCTGACGGTGGCGACAACACCAGAGGCCTTTCGATTGGCGAAGTTCCCGATGGCTATGGGCAGCACGGCGACCCCTTTCTGTTGGCGCAGGTATCCGAAGACACCATGGTCCTTTCAGAAGGCGCGGACGTTCGAAAGCCCGTTACTGGCCTTTGGCCTGATATCGCTGATGGGTTTTTAGTCGGGGAACTAGAGGCCAGCACCGACTGGGCTCTGGGACTTTGGTCTAAGACAACCGGATATCCTTCTACTCTGACGTTCTTTGAAGATCGTCTTTTCTTTGGAGGTGTGCCGGTTCTACCACAACGCATCGACGGATCAAGAACCGGCGACTACGGTAACTTTCTTGATCGCGATCCCGACCTCGTTGTCCTGGCCGACCATGCCGTTGCGTTCACATTGAGTGCCGAGCAGATCAATGAAATTCTCTGGCTCCGCTCATCGGACAAAGGGCTCTTGATCGGCACAACAGGTGGGGAGTGGGTAATGCGCCCTTCCGATCTCAATGAGGCACTGTCTCCATCCAACGTTGTGGCCAAGCGCACCTCGACATATGGCAGTGCCCCGGTACCGCCAGAAATGGTGGCGAATGTTGCACTGTTCCTGCAGCGTGATCGGCGAAAACTGAGAGAAATGGCGTTCGTATTTGAAGCAGATGGTTTCAAGGCGCCAGATATGACGATTCTGGCCGAACATGTGACAGAAAGTGGCATTCAGGCCATGGCTTACAGCCAATCGCCAGACTCAGTCCTTTGGGCAGTGCGCAATGATGGTGCGCTGCTGGGATTCACCTATTTGCGGGACCAGGAAGTCCTGGGGTGGCATCGCCACACTCTTGGCGGACACGCAGATGCCGAGGGGATCAAACCCGCCGTTGTGGAGAGCGTTGCGGTTATCCCATCAGTCGATGGCTCGTTTGATGAAGTCTGGCTGGTGGTCCGGCGCACGATTAATGGAGAATTACGCCGGCACGTCGAAGTCCTGGGACGACCTTGGCCCGGCGGAAACAACCTTACCGGTGCACTGTTCAGCGATAGCGGGCGTTCGTTGCGCGTTCAATCGAATGAGCCGGTCAATTGGGTGGGGGGACTGGACCATTTAGAGGGCCAGACCGTAAGTCTATTGATTGACGGCGCCCTCCATCCACAACGGCAAGTGACTGGCGGGACCGTCGAACTCGAACGCCCAATTACCGATGCGGTCATACAAGCTGGGCTGCCGCGTATCGCGCGACTGGAAACCTTACGCCTTGAGGCGGGGGCGGCGGATGGAACCGCTCAAGGTAAGACCAAACGGATTACCAAGGTTGTGTTTCGGTTATTCGAAACGAGTGGCGGGAAGGCTGGACCATCCGCCGAAGTTCTGGACCCGGTACCAATCAGCAACTATCGAAACCCCAGTACCGCGATGAACAGCCCGGCAACACCATTCACAGGCGATAGCCAGGCTATGATTTGGCCGGGCGGGTATGAAACCGAGGGGCACGTGCATTTCCAGCAACACTTGCCCTTGCCTGCAACAGTCGTTGCCATCTTCCCACAGGTCGTCACGCAGGACAGATAGTCCGTGGAAATCGTCGAGTTTGAAAGTTGGCACCTGGAGCATCTGCAGCTTCAGGAGGCACAAAGCTACATGATTTCCTATTTCACACCAGAGTATGGAGCGCTGTTGGAAAAGGCGGGACCATCCTTCACGGCGTTGCACCAAGGAACACCAAAAGCGGCGGCGGGAATTGTGATGTGCCATCCCCATCGCGCACTCGCATGGGCGTTGCTCAGCGCGATGGGGCCACGGCACTTTCTACCCCTACATCGTGCGGTTCAGGCTTTCCTTGACCGCCAGACAATCCGCCGCATCGAAGCAAATGTCGATGTTTCCTTCCAACAAGGTCACCGTTGGATCCGCGCGCTTGGCTTTGAACTGGAGGCGGCAAGGATGCGTGCCTATTCGCCGGAAGGACGAGACTACGCACTCTATTCACGCATATACAAGGAGGTGTAAATGGTAGAAATTGTGCCGATAATAGCGGCGGGTCTAAGCGCAGCCAGTTCGGCAGTAGGTGCTATTTCCCAAGCCCAACAGGCCAGCGCACAGGCTGGTTTTCAGGAACATCAAGCCAAGATCGAGAAGCAAAATGCCTTCCTGGCACGGGAGGCCGCTGGGTTTGCTGCAGTCGGACAGCGAGAGCAAGGCCGCCGGGCGTTGGCGAGACAGCGATCTAGCATCGGGCGTAGTGGGTTGCAGCTTGCCGGCACACCATTGGCCGTTATCGAAGACCTGGCGGTGGCGGCTGAAACAGAAGCGCTCACGAAAGAATTTGAAGGAGAGATAAACGCACGTGGCGCTGAATTGCGTGCGCAAGAGGCCTTGTTTCGCGCCAATCAAACCAAAAGCGGGATCGGGGCAGGTCTACTCGGGGATTTTCTCCAGATCGGGAGCGGTGTCGCCGGCGCTTTGTGAATCGTACATTCTATAATGGGATTGCCTAAATGAACTCAAAAAGCAGAACCAGCAACGGCTTAGAACCTTGGGCCAGAGTTATCAAAGAACAGCAAGAGTCGCTGGAAAGCTTGCAGCGGTCTTTGGGGTTGCTCCGTGAAGAAGAAAATCGCTTAGCGGCTAAGGTAGCAGTTGAAGCACAGGAGGGACTTAATCTTGCATTATCACGGCTCCGCGAAGACATCAGGAGTAATTTAGAACAGCAGCAACTAGCCGAAAGGACCCTTGACGGCGCTGCAATCCTTGAACGGGAGCAGGACGAGCAGGCTGCGCTCAGCAAAAGAAAACAACAGTTCAAACAGGCTCGGCGCCTGGCACAGCAACGCGAATCTCTGGCCGGTGACATAGAACGCGGCGTTGCCGCAATCGCCAAAAGCTACAGAAAATTAGAAGAGCTCGGCCGGAAGCTTGCCGAGGTAACTCCAGAGCAACCTGGATGGCTTCGCGCTAGCCACCCTGCTTACGGCGATCCACTTCTGCGTCACTTACGGCTCGCGTTTTTGCAAGTCGGTTTGAAGCTCGACAGCAGTCATTTCGTGGATAGCGGCCAGCTTGCCCATGAGCTCAAGTTTCGCGCCCGCGTTGTTGGCGACGATCGCGCCTATCTGAATATTGAGAAGGAGTACTAGGTTCATGACCTTTCGGTTTGATAGCGACGAGGACAACGAGCGGGCAGTCTTCGATGCCTATAAGACGGCTCAACGCTTGAAGCGTAGCCAAAATGAAGCGACGGAATCTGAGATGTCTGAGGAGGAATCTCCGGCATTTTTGAAACACGAGCTCGTAAGCGACCCCAATAAAACTGATATGGGCCAATCTCCAGAAGAGAACCCTGTTGCAGAACCGGCAGCACCAGGCAGTCCCGACGAGTATCTGATTTCCTTTGGAGATCATCATGACTCCAATCTGGAGAAGAAAGCCCGCGAGTGGTTTTATCAAGTAGGGTTACCCATCGGTACAGCCAAAGCGATCTCCTCTCTCCATAACTTGCGTATGGAACAAGAACTCTCAGCCATAGAACTAGAGCAAGAACGTCTGTCTGTTGAACGGCGCTTGCGCGGTGAGTGGGGTGATCAAGGTTTTGAAAAGCGGATTGGAATGGTCCGTGAACTACTCCGCAAAGTGAGCCCGGAAGCGATTACCCTCCTGGAACAGAGCGGCCTGGGTAACGATGAACACATGATTCGCCGCCTCGTACGCTTTGCGGAGTCCAAGGTCGTACGTTAGGCGTTCGATCCCATGCAACCCATCAAAGGAAATTCAGCAATGCCGTCGATCCCTATAAAGGGGGCCGGCGCAGCTTTAGCGTCGCCACCAAACCGAGACCCCGCACGTGGAGGTGAGCGCACGCACAGCCGCCGCCTTCCAATTCTCAAATCGGCACCACTAAACAATGTTGATGTAAAGCGGCAAGCCAGAACGTTAGATGCCATTGAAAGGCTCGAACAGGCGGGCTTCATGGCAGAGGTGCTCAGCAGATTACGCAATTCCTTCACCGATCGCCTTCGACGCGATATAGCCGAAGGCCGCACAAATGGCGCGGTCGAGCGACTGCTCGAGGCGTTTGATCAGGAAGTCAGCGATATACAGGACGGCGCCATCGATCAGAATGAGCGCGTCGAACTGCCCTCTCTGTCGCGGCTCCGAGAAGCCTTGTCCGCGCAAGCAAGAATGGCAATCTCTCGAAGCCGAATCAGCGCGAGGCTTGATCAAGTCGCTGCCATCCTAAAGCAGCAAGGCGATTTAAGTAGAGAAACACCAGAAGAGCTCGCCAGCATTCTGAGTGAGTTTGAGGCGCTCACCGAGAGTATGGGCCTAACAGCCACGGAAACCGCACGCTTCCTAAACAGTGGCAGGGTGCAGATCGCGCTTGCTGCCGCGTTGGCGCTGATTGAACGAGCACCCCGGACGGCCGTCAACGCCATTATGTCGGGACCGTTGAAGGCTATACTCCCGTCGCCATTGCGGCAGAATCTTTATGCCGCGGCTACGAGCCGAGTTGAGGAAGAAGAGCATCGAGCCAAAGCCTTCGCACGCAGGGGCGAGGCCGCAGTTGACGACGTAGACGCCCTGCTCGTCAATCCCTCCCTTGAGGATGCGCAATCGCTTGATGCTGAACCGGTTCGATTCGTCGCGAGTGCGAGAGCTTTTCTCTCTCAACCGCTTGATAGTCAGAGCGCGGCGCTGCGGCGCAAACTTGCTCAGACAAGTCAGACCCAAAAGCAGCGAAGCGAATTAGTCAAACAGCTGCGATTACATCACCGACTTCGAGAGCGTTTGGAAAACCAACCGCTCGAGGCGGCGGCACTGATGGGTTTAGAAGAGTCACCAAAGCCATTGGACTTCACGTCGCCTGAATCCCTCCGGGAACGGGGAGATATAATTGACCGTCTCGGCGCAATCCTTGAGATCGAGCTGACGCCGCTTGATGGCACTGAAATCTGGCAGCTCATAGAATTGCTGAGCACCGCTGATGCCAAAGCGCTTCATGCCACGTTGACAGCGCTTCGCATTGGCTTCGGTGAGTCAATGACCGCTCGCATTGCCAATCGGATGTTCATAATCCGACCGGCGCTCGCTGTGGCCCTGGCCCGTCTTGAGTTACAGCCCGCAACGTCACTAGCGATAGTCAGAGGTCTTCAAGATACTTCCGGCGCAAGCAAGGCGATTCTGAAGCTTCCAAAGCTGGATCAAGAGGACGCGCCTGAGATTACGGCCATTTCTGAGAAGGCCCCAGCGCTGATGGAAGCTCACTGGATAGCAGCAGCGGCGTTGCTATCTCAGGATACAGCTTTCGGCCTGGAAGGCGTTTCACCAGCAAGGATGGTGGCTGCCCTTCATCAAGTGTCAGGTGCGATTGGGCCCGACGGCATAGGTATCTTTCTATTCCGTGGCCATCCCATCATTACTCCACGAGGCGGACTGAGCGCCGAAACGCTAGATCATTTTTTAAAAGATTTAGACGAGTCCGACTTGGCCGCTTTCGGAAACGGTAGCCCGCAACAAGAAAATGACGAACCCGCTTCTGCCAAGGAAATCCTGGAGAAATCGCCTGTAGCAAATCGTGGCTTCGGCTATCTCGGGTTTTTCGGCTCTCAGGGGCAACTTCTGCTACGCGGAAACAGACAGGATAGAAGCACATTCCCGCGGGAACCCTTTGAATTTGATGCCATCAGAGCAATCCGATCTAGGGGATTAAGTCAAATGTCGGGCGACAAGTCCAAATCTAAAGCCACCTTCGAATCGGCTCCGGAAATCGTCACCACCCAGGAGTAAAGGCATGTCGGTTACAACCGAAACAAACAAGATTTTTTATGAAGGTAACGGAATCACCGATACCTTCTTTTTCCCCTTTCCTGTACTGGAAGCTGAACATCTTAAAGTCAATCTGAGAGCACCTGACGGAACTGAAACCGAATCACTGTTAGATGCTACGGATGGTCACTTTGTGCTTCTAGAAATGCAGGGTGAGGCAGGCGCATCAGTTACATTTACGAGCCCCCCGCAAGACGAACACCTCGTGCTTATCCGTCGGATTGTACCTTTGACACAAGATGCGGAGTACACAGCCGGAGACCCTTTCCCCGCTGAGTCACATGAACGAGTGTTAGACCACAGAGCGATGGCTGAGCAACAACTTCAAGAGCAGTTAAGCCGTGTCATTAAGGTTCCAGAGACCGATCAAAGCGAAGATCTGCTGCTGCCAAATGAAATCGTTAGGGCAAATAAACTTTTTGGATTTGATGACCTGGGTGCGCCAGAGGCCGTAACGAAAGAATCGCTGATCACCGACGTCTTATCAGTACATGACGATGCAAGCTTCGTAGGTACGATCGGCGTCAACAAGCCGCTCAATTTTGCTTCGAATCTTAGTGCCACTCTCGATGCATCAGGAGGGGTCGCGGTTGCGGTGGAAGGCGGGCAAGGATCGGGGCTTGATGCTGATCTCTTCGATGGACGTGACAGTGCTGACTTCGCCAAGCTAGGAGCGGCGGATGCAAACCTCTTCCTAGGGGAACAGACCTTCAATCACAATGTCACCTTTAAAGCAGATCAAGCGATTGTCAGATTTAATGGTGGCGCGGGATCAAGCAACACCGACTGGAACCTGCGGCTTATAGACGAAGGTGAGACCGGGCCGGTCCCCCCAACCTTAATGCTTGGTTATGAGACTGGTACCAGCAGCAATTGGGCCCTTCAGATCACACCGTCGGCGAAGATCCTCCGTTCAGATTCGGACGGGCTTTTTTATGATGGCAAGCTTTTAGCATTTGATACCGGGAACCCCGGAAACGTGCCTGATGCAAGCACGACGGAGAAGGGGATTATAGAAATTGCAACGCAAGCTGAGGTGGATAGTGGAAGCGATAGCGAACGCGCGGTAACCCCCACGACACTAAATGCCTGGGCTGCTGGTGCCTCGGGATTCTTACCCGTGACCGGTGGGACATTAACCGGGAATCTTAGGTTGGCGAACGACAATGGAATCATAGAAATTGCCCGTGGCGACGGCACTGTTGCCGCAAGTTGGTGGACACCTGTAGGGGAGCCGGAAAAGCCGCGGTTCAGGGTGCATGATCCGGCGGACCCAAACAATTGGACCGCTATGCGATTGGAACATCAAGGGGACCTTTTCTGGCGTGGGTTAAAACTTTGGGGTCAACACAATGACGGTAGCGGTTCAGGATTGGATGCTGATTTACTGCATGGATTCATCCAAAGTGATCAACCGACCGCGAACACGCTAGCGCGCCGTCAAAACGACGGATCGCTACTTGCGCTAACGGAAATTAGCGCACAGGCGCCGGTCGCCAATGGAGAGAGCGCTTTTGTCTTGCGTGGCGGTGGCGGTGCTGTGCGAAGTGAAATTCGGTATGACGGCGCTACGGAAGGGCTATCCCTGCGGCTCTTTGGAGGCGCCGGAACATTGCGTAACGAGATTTCGCTGAACGCGGATGGCTCTATTTCCATAAATGGCCAACCCCTGTTGACCGGGGGAGAAGGTGTGCTCGCCGATCCGGGGTATCAAGTCTTCGGCAACGGATTGATTTTGCAGTGGCTGAACGCCGCTGCGGGCCGAGGCGTTCCAAAATTCGCGGCGTTCCCGATGACATTCCCCAATGCCGTGTTTGGAGTGGTAACAGGTGAAACTGGCGGCGATGCGGTAGTTGCCGCAGTAACTGCATCTGGCGTTTCCCTGCAGGGTCCTGCAGGCGCGGAAGCCCCAAACACAAGCGCCTTTTGCCTTTCAATAGGATACTGAGGAGGAAAAATGTCCAGGTACTACGCTCGAGTAGACACGGTAGGGCGCGTCATCGGATTCTATTCAGATGATGTGCACGGCCCCCGTCGGATCAAAATTGTAGACCCATCGTTCAATAAAGCGACGACGCCGGAGGGTGATTGGCCGGTGGTCGCGGTAATCGACCATGGATTTGATCCTCGTCCCCAACCGAAAGGTGATTGGCCAACGGTTCAAGCACCTAATCCCGGATATGAACCCAACCAGCCAGTTGGTCCGCAGAATCAGAAAACAATCCTCATAGCCGACCCGAACTTCGAACCCCCAACCGTCATCGTGCGGGATGAAAATTTCGAACCTCCATACACCGAGATCAGCAATCCTGAAACGAAGATTCCTGCTGAGGCTTTCGAAATCAACGTGTCAACTTGGCAAGCCTGGCTCGCCGATACCGCTAACCAAGTTTGGGATTTTAGTCTCAATGCCGGGTCAGGAGATCTAGTTCAGCGTGAGATTCCGTTGGAGGAGCGGCGCAACACTAAAATCGTAGCCATTCATGCTTTGCGAGAGGCAAAGGCAAAACCAGGTACGATCTCAATCGATGTAGGTTCAGGCCGTTCAATTCCTGTCGATGTTCGCGGGGAACGTGACTTCCGAAATATTCTAGGGTTGGTCACAGCGGCTCAAAACGGTGCTGGTCCATTCCTGTTTCGTGATGCGATGGATCATGTCCACACCATCGATACCGGGGAAATGGTGCGGCTCGGGCTTGCGGTGCAGCGTCATGTTTCGGCTGTTTATGAAGCATCCTGGCGGCACAAAGACAATCTTGCTGCTCTGGATGACATTACATCCATCGACGCCTATGACATCGAGCCCGGTTGGCCCATTCCCTAAATGCTCAAACATCGGCCGTCTAAACCGACCAAAGCATGCCGCTATTCCAGAGCGGCATTTTTTATGGAGATTTTCTATGAAACCATCGCAGCTTGAGGCACCAAGCGGCGCGACGCAGCGATCAAACTTTGAGCGACACGCTCAGACACTGCTGGCTTCGATCCTGGTAGGCCTGGTCGGATGGGTCGGCCTTACTGTAACCCAGGGACGAGAGGAAACAATTCGCCTACAGGAGCGGGTCGAATACCTAGCCGAACAACTGGGGGAGTTGAGAAACAAGCTGGAGCAGGGTGTTTCGCGCACTGAACTATCCGCCCTTCGACAGAACCTAGCCGATCATGAAACGCGACTTCGCAGTTTGGAACAAAGGGGGGCGTCCGTTGATTGATCTAACATCCTGGATTGATGCAGACCCAATCGAATGGCGATGGCCTCATTTTTCACCTCGGGAACTCGCCGAGCGTTCCTCAAAATGGGAAGAGGGACGAAGCCCTCTAAGGATTGACGAGAATTTCTTGGACCACCTGGAAGCCTTAAGAATGGCCTTCGGCAGGCCCCTAATCGTGACTTCCGGTTACCGCAGCCCGGAACACAACAAGCGGGTTTCCAGCACCGGAAATAGTGGGCCGCACACAACAGGGCGCGCTGTCGATGTCCACATTTATGGGAGTGCGGCCTTTGACTTGCTGGATGCGTCTTTAGCCCATGGCTTTACCGGTATAGGCCTCCAACAAAAGGGACCTGTGTCGAGCAGATTCATTCACCTAGATGACCTACCAGGCAATGACACACGCAAACGGCCTTGGATTTGGAGCTACTAGAAAAGGACTAGAGGAAGAAATGATACCAGCGCTACTCGTAGGCCCCCTCGCAAAACTGGCTGGCGACTTAATTGATAACCTATTTGAAACCGAAGAAGAAAAAGCCGCAGCTCATGCAAAACTAATTCAGTTGGATCAAAAAGGCCGGTTACAGGATATGCAGATTCAGTTATCCGCGATTTTGGCCGAAGCAAGAAGTGATGACCCCTGGACCAGCCGAGCACGCCCAACCTTCCTCTACCTCATGTATGCTGTGCTTGTGTTCCTGATCTTTTTTGGCGCGCCATTGAGTGTGTTCTACCCGAAAGAGGTTATGGCTGCAGCCAAGGCGGTTTCTGAACTGCTCAATGCCATTCCTGAGCCGGTGTGGTGGCTTTTTGGAACAGGTTACCTTGGATACACCAGTGCACGAACCTTGGATAAATGGAAACGGCCAACGCCCAAATGAGGAAGGGTTCAGGCACCGAACTCCGGTAATCCAATCACGCATCCGCGCATCGGTCTCTATAATACTCCCGAAAATCTTGGTGTTACTTTTGGTGAGGTACCGAAAGGTCGTCGAATCAAGAACAGTTTGATTTTAGAATAGTTAATAAAATATTAAATTTTGGAAAAGTCTTAACAAAACTGTTAAGGCTTTAGTAATAAGTATTAATCTTATCTAAAACTATTTGTACAATCTTATTTTTTCTCTTAACCTACGATTAACAACAACCCGTACCGGGAGTATTCTGGGCAATGGAAGCACCCGCTGAAAAGCATCAGGGGTTCAAACGTGAGTTGCGAGAAGAACCTCGAATAGTATCCGATCAGGCAACTCAGAGGATTGAATCGGCAAAAGCTTGGCCTCGGATGATTGGCTGGCTTGCCAAGACCAAGGATTACGAACAGGTCGAAGTCGATTTGGACGAAGAGAGTCAAATCCTCTGGTGTTATATGTCACCTAAGGGTCGCCCGAGCGTTACGCCCGGCTTAGCCAATGAAGCAAGACAACTGCAAGAAGGCATTCGCCACTGTTATCAACGCGGCGACGCTTCCTCCATTCCGTTCAAGTACATGGTTTGGGGATCAAGCGTACCGGGTGTGTTCAACTTGGGTGGTGACTTGAAGCTTTTCGCACAGTTGATTAGAGAGGGTCGAAGAGGCGATCTCCTTGCTTATGCAACAAACTGCGTAGATGTGGTTTATGCGAATGCGGTGAATCTCGAACTTCCTGTCATTACGATTTCCCTCATTCAGGGAGACGCATTGGGTGGTGGGTTCGAAGCAGCAATCTCTGGCAACGTTGTCATTGCGGAAAAGAGTGCAAAGTTTGGTCTTCCAGAAGTCTTGTTTAATCTCTTCCCTGGAATGGGCGCCTACAGCCTAATTTCCAGGCGGATTGGACCAGCGCAAGCTGAGCGCATGATCTTCAGCGGCAAGGTTTACAGTGCAGAAGAGCTTTATGAACTGGGCCTTGTCGACATGATCGTTGAGGATGGAACAGGGCAAACGGCCGTAATGGACTACGTGAGCCGTAACGTTCGTCGGCACAATGCAAATATTGCGGTCTACCGCGCACGCCAACGGATCAATCCCTTATCGTATGAAGAACTCTATGAGATCACAGTGGACTGGGTCGACGCTGCACTTACGTTGACCGACTCAGACCTTCGCCGTATGGAGCGCTTGGCAGGAGCCCAAGACAAACGCCGCCTCGGCAGATGAGGGCATAAAGGATAACCGTTAAAAAGGGTCGCATGCAGCGGCCCTTTTTTAATCCTCAAACCGCTCTACAAAAGCTTGAATTTCCGCTCGTGCAGCTTGGAAATCTAGGGATATTTGCTCGGCTAGCCCAACACAACGTGATTCAAACTGTCGTGGTGTCAGGCGCCGAATATCCTCGAGGCGCTTCGTAAGTGTGATAGCGCCGACGCTGCGCGCCGTTTCGTGCAAATGCCCCGTCAATTCCATGAACTTTTTGTACTGCTGACTTTGGGCTGCAAGCTTGATACGGGTCACCAGACGTTTCCCATCAGCATCAAATGCATCAGACAACTCAATCACCAAAGAACGGCCCTCTTCATCGTCAACTAGGCGTTCCAGTATCTCGTTGTCTAGTACAGGCAACTCTTCGCGCCCATTGAATCGCGGATGCGTTACAATCTTACCGGTTAGCATTTCCGGCGCACCCAGTGGTCGCTCCTCGCCATCCTCGGGCAAGGCATACTCTTCTATCGCTCTGACAAGCCGAGAAGGCTCAATGGGCTTAGTGAGACACGCATTCATCCCAGCTTCCAACGCCGCATTCCGCGCCTCTGACGTAGCATCAGCGGTGATTCCCAAAATCGGAATTTGACGGCCGCCCAATCGTTCCATTCGGAGCATCTTAGCCGCTTCAATCCCGCTCATCCCGGGCATATGCATATCCATGAGAATGATATCAAACTTACTGTTATCGACTGCCTCAAGGGCCTCTTCACCATTGCCTACCAATGTCGTTTTGAAGCCAGCCCGCTCCAACGTCATGCCAATGACCCGTTGGTTGATGGGGTTATCTTCGGCAACCAGAATCGAAAGCTGCCGCCTTGGAGCGTCGGCGACAGGCTGGTTGACCGTAGGAGATACGCCACTTGTGCTGTTGTTCTTTGTACCAGTGGCTTGTTGATTAGAAGTTTGGTTCTGTCCCACGTTCGCAAACGAAGCGGTAGCGGTTCTTTGACCCAACTGCGCCTGTTCAACCGCACCCGTGGGTTCCAAGAAGGCTTCCGTCTTGCGGTCTGCACTCAGGCCCGCATGAATCGCATTCCTCAGGATGATTCTGTCTTCCGGGGTCGCGATCACCGCAATAAACTGACGCTTGACGGCAAGAGAGCGCAAGCTATCCATCTCCCTTGCAATCAAGACCTTTGGCACGCTGACTCCTACTGCACGTCCCGCAGCTATTGCTGATACAGCGTTACCCGGCATCTTCCGAGCATCAAGGACCAATACCTGCGGGAGTCGATTATCGCCAGCCCAACCTTCTGATAGGTGCTCTGCAGCAACCTTCGGATCCTGACATTGTGTTACGGCCAACCCGAGAGACCGTAACTGTGTTGCTAAGCCGGAAGTCGCCCGAGAGAAGGATAGCAGGACCGCATGACCACGCAGGGTCAAATCAGCGTCTTCCTCTTCGATCCCGGATAGTTCGAACGGCAACTCGAACCAGAAGGTACTGCCCTTGCCGACAACACTATCGACGCCAATTTCGCCGCCCATCAGTTCGACAAGCTGGCGAGAAATTGCCAATCCTAAACCTGTGCCACCGTAGCGGCGCGTGGTTGTATCATCTGCTTGCGTGAAGGTTTCAAAAATTCGACTGCGCGCTTCCGGTGGCAAGCCAATGCCGGTATCGGAAACCTCGAAGCGCAAATGCACCCGCTTATCGTTACCTCCCAAAAGGCGAACCTCGGCAAGCACGCCGCCTTGGTCGGTAAACTTTATCGCGTTGGACGACAAATTGATGAGGATCTGACGCAGGTACTGAGCATCACCGCGTAACGCAAAGGGAATACGGGGGTCTATATGAACTTCAAAGAAAATACCCTTGCTGCGCGCTTGATTGTCGATGATCTCATACACTGCGTTAAACACGCTGTGGAGGTCGATGTTCTCAACGTTTACCGAAGCTTTCGCCGATTCAATCCGGGAGATGTCCAGAATATCGTCAATAAGTGCAAGCAACGATTGTCCTGCCGTTGTGACAGAACGGACCATCTCTTTTTGTTCCTGGTCCAGATTAGTACTACGCAACAACTCGCTCATGCCAATGATAGCATTTAGCGGTGTTCGTAGTTCGTGGCTCGTGTTTGCCAGAAATCGGCTCTTGGCACGGCTAGCTTCTTCTGCTTGTGCTTTCGCGCGACGTAACTTCGCCATCAAGGTGGACGCGTAAGCCGGCAATATAATCAGCGCCAACCATAGTCCGGCAGCCAACTCTGGTTGCGCCAACCAGTAATCCGACATGCCGATGACAAAGGAGAAACCAACCAGGCTGCTAATTGTCGAAACCAGCAGATACTGCTCGCCGTACCTAAAACCATTTCCAAAGGCGACCCAAAGATAAATTGGGTACCAAAAAGCTGTAAAAGCGCCACCCGTAATCAGAAATGCGGTCAGTGACACCATGTCGCTAACCATGCCGCAGTAACGCCGAACCGGGGAGGGGGCAGGCTTCCAAACAATGTGTGCGAAAATGGCGATCGTTACGACCATGCCTGTGCTGGCAATGATCATCGGGTATCGCACTTCGGGGACGTAAGGCGGAGACATTCCAAGCGCCAGCACGATGCCGCCGCAGTAGGCAATCGTCACAAAGCCAAACACAACACGAATCAGCGCTTGCTCGTGCTCGCTGTCAGCACGATTGCTTAGCCGCTTAACCAGCCAACTGATTAGCCCATCATGAAACGGGTCGCTTGACGGCATAATGCGCTCGGCGGTCTCCAACTCTATATCTTGGCGTGCCATTCGCCGATGGCTTTACCACTATGTATATAGACCACACTAGGTCTTAAGATCGTGTTACAAAGCGGTGGTTTATTGCCTCGTAATCACCCGCGATCTTGGGCTGTTGCAAAGAGTCGTGTAAAGTATCTTTCAACATATAGCGAGTGCTTCGCCGATCTTTGCTCTATATAGTGATTGTGATAACTAATGCTGGCTAGCGTCGGCAGCGTTTTCAGTGAGATTCATCGAGCAGCCTTGTTAGCTCTTTTTGCAAACTGAGGCGGTCAATTGGTTTTTCGAACATAGCGCGAATTCCCACCGATTTCCATATTGAGGGGAAAGTGACGGCCATATCTCCGGTCACAAGGACTATGTAGATAGATTGGTCGATGCTTTGTATCTGCGCCGCGATTTCAAGGCCGTTTGAATCCGGTAAGTTCTGATCAAGCAATAACACGTCGTAGTGTTTAGTTTTTATTTTTCTAAGACCGCCTTTACCAGTTGACGCAAAGTCGATTTGTGCGGTGAGTTGTTTCGCAATGAAGCCGTAAACGCGCCTAGTGAAGGGATCGTCATCAACAACAAGAATTTTTCGGGTTTTGACAAGGGGCCGGGGCTTCAAAACGAATAGGTTTTTGCTAGTGCCCCCATCACCTTCAATTCCCGTGGGCTTTTTCGATAGGGGTAGGTCGATCTCGAACGCGGTGCCTTGACCAAGCATACTATCTACCTTCAGTTCACCGCCCATGATCGCTATAGTTTCTCGGCAAAGCGCGAGCCCGAGACCATGCCCCGCCGGGTGCTGACAGTGGTGTTCTTTAGCCTGTACATACCGCTCGAACACCTTTTTTTGCGACCTATGAGAAATTCCGATCCCGGAATCTTTCACGTTAAAGCGAAGAATGGATTCATGGCACCTACCGCGCGCTCCAGACTTCTTCAGGCTAACGGTTAAGGATACAGACCCGTGGTCGGTGAACTTGACGGCATTGGCAATAAGATTAATCAAGATCTGATCAAGCTTTGTACCATCACCGAACCAGATCTTGGGAACCTCAGGCGCAATGTAGGAGACAAAGTTGAGCCCTTTCTCCAACGACAGCGCATGGCCAACATCTGTAATATCCTTGAGCCGTGAACGTAGATCGTCATTAGTTCGATCGATTGTCAGGCTTGAGTTCAAAAGGCGATCTCCATCAAGTACCTGATCCGCACAGGTTCTAAGGACCCTGCAGGAAGCCTTTAACAACCGCAGAAGTTGCCTTTGTTCGTCGCTGATTTCTGTGGCTTGCAAAACCTCGACAGTGCTGATTATACCGCCGAGGGGCGCCTTAAGGTCATGAGATGCAGTGACAATTTGTTCTTGTACCACTGATGACCGTGGGACGGGCGTTTTGTCACCTGTGTCCTGTTCCAGCCGCACCTTTATCCAGAATAAGCGTGAAGACCAAAGTACCCAGGGTACAAGTACCAAGCCAACCACTGGCGAGAGAAGGGGTATAAAAAGCGTAGTTGAGGTGTCGAGGAATAAGGCGGCCGCTTGCCGAAACCTACCATTGTTTGGACGACAAACGAGATGGAGAAACACGGACTGAGCGCCAAGATGAAAGCCGAATGCTATCGATGTAAAGGCGCTGAGCGCTAGTGGATCGCCTTTGAATGCCGTCTCGAAATGTTGCGATGAAACAACGAAGAAAAAGCTTAGGACAATACGAATGAGCGCGTCGTGATAATCATCACGATAGTCCCGCCGCAGTCTTCCAAACGTCTCACCAAGGAAAAAGCCGAATGATCTGCTTACGGTCGTATCAATCATAACGCCCCGAGGCGAGCTTGTTTTTTGTACCTTTGAATTGGATGGTTGGTTCCATTAGCAACGCCCCCATACCCAGGCTTTCTTGATAACTCGGTTCTTCGCAGCGCAATTTGAGCCACTCATGCCGAGATGAAACGAAAAGGGTAAAAGGCGCTACTTCACAAAACTATCGTTGAATTGCTCAATTTTGTATTTTGAATCTACTAAAAATAGCATAGTAATTTTGTAGTTCGTGTTTACTAGCGGTCGTTGTCCTCGTTCTTAGACGACGGCATCCCGGCCACAATATCGTCATGCCCGCTTCGGTTGCTCACAAACACCAAAACCATGAGTCCGCCGCCTACGAGGAGTGTTAGAATACTGCCGCCGATCAATGCAATGAACCCGTGAGTGCTCATCTCGCCGCCGTCCATCGAGACCCAAATCCGATATGCCCCCACGACGGAAACGACAAGCAAGATGCCCAGCGTGAGAGCCAGAGCAATTGACTTAAAAGATATTCTGCGTTCTTTACTCATTGTTTGCTTTACCTTGATTGGCAACGGCTAAAGCGGCGGCTTCTATTGCCGCTGTATCCCCAAGGTAACGCTTATCCAAGACGGTCAAAGCTTCACCAAATCGGTAAACCAATGGAACCGCTGTTGGAATATTCAGGCCTGTTATCTCTTCCTCGGACATGCCGTCTAGATGTTTGACGATCGCACGGATGCTGTTTCCATGTGCCGCAACGAGTATGGTCTCTCCTGCAGCTAGGTGTGGTTCAATCTGGGCGCGCCAGTAGGGCAACACACGATCAAGAGTCATCGACAAACTTTCACCGACAGGCAGTTTCTCAATCGGTATATTCTTGTAGCGTCTATCCTTTCCAGGATGTCCGTCATCGTTCTCTGCCATCATCGGAGGCGGTGTATCAAAACTGCGACGCCAAATCAGAACTTGATCTTCACCGTACTTAGCTGCTGTTTCAGGCTTGTTTAGTCCTTGCAATGCGCCGTAGTGACGTTCGTTAAGCTTCCAACTATGCTCGACGGGCACCCACATCTGGTCCATTTCGTCGAGTGTGATCCAAAGCGTCCTAATGGCGCGCTTTAAGACGGAAACGAAAGCTCGATCGATCTGAATTCCTTGTTCCAACAAGAGCTTACCCGCCGCTTCGGCCTCCAAACGCCCTTGTGGTGTAATATCCACATCGACCCAACCGGTGAATCGGTTCTCAAGGTTCCATTGGCTTTGTCCGTGGCGTAGCAGTATCAGAGTCCCAGTCACTAAGTGAGCCTCCCGGTGTGATCAAAGAAATCCTTATGGAACATGGTCGGACCCGCATTTCAAGCGCCCATTGGTCGCAGATGCTGTTAGCCTGCACTAAAACCGGCGTCACAACGCTTCATTTGACGTGTGGCGACAATTCTATGCGACGATTTCAGTTAACCCGTCTTCGTAGCGGTGAGAGCAAATCTGATGTTCGAAAGTTTCTCTGAGCAAGTAGTCAATACCGATGGAGCGGATATTCTGGTCCGTTTGGGTGGCTCAGGCCCACCGTTGTTACTTTTGCACGGCTATCCACAGACAGGTGCAATGTGGGCAAAAATAGCCTCTGATCTTGCCAGTAGTTTTACGGTCGTTGTACCCGATCTTCGCGGTTATGGACGATCATCAAAACCAGCCAGCGCGGACGATCACAGCCCTTATGCCAAGCGGGCCATGGCTGCGGATCTGGCCGAGGTCATGACTTACCTTAATTTTGAAACTTTTAATTTAGCCGGACACGATCGCGGAGCGAGAGTCGCCCACCGGCTTACCTTGGATTTTCCGAGCCGAGTTAAAAAACTTGCCGTGTTGGATATTGCTCCGACGCTCACCATGTATGAACGAACGGACATGGCATTTGCCACAGCTTATTATCATTGGTTCTTCCTTATCCAACCATTTGATTTTCCCGAACGTATGATTGGCGCCGATCCTGAGTATTATCTCGAGAAGAAACTCGGTCAGTGGTGTAGAACCGAAGGGACTTTCTCAGGCCCGGCTTTGGCAGAGTACAAGCGCTGTTTCTCCGATCCACGCACAATTCACGCGAGCTGTGAAGACTATCGAGCGGCAGCTACAATTGACCTTGAGCATGATAAAGCCGATATCCAGCGTAAAATCACCTGCCCATTGCTTGTCCTTTGGGGGGCGAAAGGAGTTGTGGCGCGGACTTATGATGTTCTGGGAGTTTGGAGCGAACGCGCGGACGATGTCCGAGGATACGCGCTCGAATGTGGTCATTTTGTTCCGGAAGAGGCTCCCGGTGGAACGCTTCAAGCGTTTCAGCATTTTTTTGGACCAGCGTGAATTTGCTTGGAACACAAAGACGTCAATCACAATATCAAGCGCATCCTTTTTTTAAGGTGAAAAGACGTAATGACCTCGCCTCGTGATACTCAACGAGATACCAAGAGCAAGCGCCGATCGCGCCCGGTAAAGGCGAGCAATCCGCTTGTTGTCCGTTTGCGCCGTTACTTACTTGCGGGCGTCCTGGTGACAGCGCCGATCGGCATTACGCTCTGGCTTATCTGGCAGTTCATCTCCTTTGTGGATGATAAGATCGAGCCGTTGGTTCCTGCGCGCTGGGATCCACAAACATACCTCGTCGAGTTTTTCAATTTACCCTTCGACATTCCCGGGTTTGGCGTCCTTTTTGCGCTGCTTGGGCTGACTTTTATCGGCTTCCTTGCTGCCAACTACATTGGCCGGCACATCATGAGGTTCGGTGAAAATTTGCTCAATCGAGTTCCCGTTGTTCGTAGTATCTACGGCTCCATCAAGCAGGTGCTTGAAACTCTGATTAATCAGGAAACCTCTGCTTTTAGGCGCGTTGTCTTGGTTGAGTATCCGCGTGAAGGAAGTTGGGCAGTCGGCTTTGTAACCGGTGAAACCGAGGGGGAAGTTCAACGATTAACTGATGCGACCACCATCAACGTCTTTATTCCGGCCACCCCAAACCCCACGACGGGATTCTTACTGTTCATCCCAAAAGGCGAGGTTCATGACCTTGATATGTCCGTAGAGGCCGGTGTTAAGCTTGTAGTGTCGGGCGGCATCGTCATGCCACCTGCCAGCGCAAAGAACTCAAAACAAGCAGACCTGCGTCTTTCCAAAGAAATGCTGAAGCCTGAAGTGACTGAGGTGCGCAGGAGCGGGCTTTTGACACGGCTGCGAAACTATTTCCTAACCGGTATCTTGGTCACTGTTCCATTCGGCATTACAGCTTGGCTTGGGTGGGAGTTTCTCGGGTTTATAGACAGCAGAGTTGTACCTCTCATACCGGCAAACTGGAACCCGGAACATTACTTACCGTTCTCCATTCCCGGTCTTGGAGTCATTGTACTTCTCACCGGATTGATATTGGTTGGCATGACCGCCGCCGGGTTCCTTGGTCGAGTAATGGTCCGGACCGCCGACCGCATGCTAGGAACATTGCCGGTTGCCCGTTCGATTTACGGAGCGACAAAGCAAATTATTGAAACCATCATTGCCCAGCAGTCCAATGCCTTTCGCGATACGGTGCTAATTGAGTATCCAAGGCGCGGGTCTTGGGCAATCGGCTTCATTACGGGCCAAACCGAAGGCCACGTTCAGGACGTGACACAAACGGAAATGGCCAATGTCTTCCTGCCTACAACACCAAACCCAACCTCTGGATTTTTGCTGTTCATTCCCAGAGAGGAAACCATTCTCCTGGATATGAGCGTTGAAGAAGGTCTGAAAATGGTGATTTCGGGGGGAATCATCACACCTGCCGACCATGGAGCCGATGATGACGGGGACGATGAACCAGATATGTCATCGGACGCACCCCAAGAAGCTCAAACAACCTCCAGTGCCCGCAAGCGGGCGTAAAACAATCGCTCAACCTGATCGTATATAGCGTACCGCAGCATCGCGCTCAAAGAGATAGAGGAGGGTGCGTAATGCTGCTCCGCGCTTGCTGTCCATCCAGCTGTCATTCTCGACAATTAACTTGGCATCGCTTCTGGCAATCGCAAGTAAATCATCGTGCTGTGTCAGATCGGCGACACGGAACGAAGGCATGCCGCTCTGTCGGGTGCCCAATACCTCTCCTGCACCTCTTAGTCTCAAATCTTCCTCTGAAATGACAAAACCATCTTCGGTTTCACGCATGATCTCGAGGCGCCTGTGCGCAGTTTCTCCTAAAGGCTTTTGATACAATAACAGGCAAACTGACTGATCACCGCCGCGTCCAACCCTGCCGCGCATTTGATGCAACTGAGAAAGCCCAAATCGCTCAGCGTGCTCTATGACCATGACTGTTGCATTCGGTACGTCGACGCCCACTTCAATCACAGTTGTAGCAACAAGGACAGCCAACGACCCAGCTTTGAAGTCGGCCATGATCGAGTCTTTCTCCGCGCTTTTCATCCTCCCGTGAACCAGTCCTACTCGGTCTCCAAAAACCTTTCGGAGCGTCTCATAACGCTGATCAACCGCGGCCAGATCGCTGGTTTCGGATTCCTCAACGAGCGGACAAACCCAATACGCCTGCGCACCGCTCTCTACTGCCCGTCGTAAACCATCTACGACTTCAGATAGTCGCTCTATATCCAAGGTTCTCGTATCGACCGGTTTACGTCCAGCCGGCTTTTCTAGAAGACGTGAGGTGTCCATATCACCATAAGCAGTCAACATAAGGGTTCGCGGAATTGGTGTTGCTGTCATGACGAGGACATCCACATCCTTCCCCTTGCCGGCAAGCATCAAGCGTTGATGAACGCCAAACCGATGTTGCTCGTCGATCACGGCCACCGCGAGCTTGCTGAAATCTACGCCGTCTTGAAACAAAGCGTGGGTGCCAACCGCGATTGCTGCCCGGCCAGACGCAATTGCTTCAAGTGTTTGCCGCCGGTCTTTCGCCTTGTCCTTACCGGTCAAGAGAACAACCTCAATTCCAAGGTGCGCAGTGAGTGGACGCAGGGTTTCATAATGTTGGCGCGCCAATATTTCCGTTGGCGCCATCAAGGCGGCCTGCTGCCCGGCCTCGACGGCGATGAGCATCGCTAAAAGCGCAACCACGGTCTTGCCGCTACCAACATCACCCTGGAGCAACCGCAGCATCCTCGATGGTTTGGCAAGATCTCGCTCGATCTCCATAACCGCTTCCGCTTGTGATCGGGTGAGCGAGAAGGGTAACGCTTCCTTTACGGATGATCGGAGCGACCCGTCTCCCTTCAAAGATTTGCCGGGTGTGCGCCGTGCAGCTTTTCGTACGATCAAAAGCGCCAGTTGGTTGGCAAGAAGTTCGTCGTAAGCCAATCGTTGCCGGGCGCGCGAACCTGGCTCTACATCGCTGCTGTTCTCTGGATTATGAGCTTGGAGCAAAGCATCGGACCAACTCGGCCAATTTCGCTTCTGAACAAATACCGGATCAAGCCACTCAGGAAGAACGGGTACATGCCGTAGAGCCATCCTGATGGCCTTGGTCACAGTTTTTTGAGGTAGCCCAGCGGTGAGGGGATAAATCGGTTCCAAGCGAAGCAGTTGTCCAACCTCATCCGGTTTAACCACATGATCCGGGTGAGTCATTTGCGCCTGGTGATTGAAAAGCTCAAACCTGCCGGATACCGCAACTTCTTTGCCGGTAGGAAGAATCCGTTCCAAATAATCCGGGCGGGCATGAAAGAAAATCAACTCAACACGACCGGTTTCATCTTCGCAGACAACTTTGTAAGGCTGGCGTCGGCTTGCGCCGGGACGATGCTCACATACACGAACCAGCAAGGTGGCAACGCGCCCGGGTTCAGCCTCGCCAATTTTTGGGCTGTACCGACGATCAATTACATTAATGGGAAGGTGCCAGCACAGGTCCAGCACTTTTGGCCCGGCTAGTTGCTCAAAAAGTTTAGCGAACCGAGGACCGATTCCCGGTAGGTTGGTAAGGGGTACGAAAAGCGGATAAAGCGGTTCAGGTCGCAAGATACTTCCTCATCGGCGCAGATTGAACGCTGACAGCGTAACGCTATCGCTTTATATCCTAGCCCGAGATGAGGACTGAGCGACAATGACTGATGCAGACTTTCGCCATGACGACATAGATACGCGACGCAAAAGGCTTCGCTACCGTGCTTGGCATCGTGGAACCAAAGAAGCTGATTTGCTGATTGGCCCTTTTGCCGATAACGAATTAGCCAACATGGATCACAGCCAAATGGATGACTTCGAGGCTGTCCTTCGCTTGCCTGACCCGGCTTTAGTTCGATGGTTAACAGGTCAAGAAGCGATCCCCGATGATGCCAACTCACCAGTCATGAAGTGGCTGCTAGCCTTCCAGACAAAAAGTTGATCTAGGATGCCCAAAGATTTTCTTACGCCGGGTGTCGCATGGATACTCGAACATGCACTCGAAGGCCCTGATGCCTGGTTTCTAGCCGGAGAAAGCCCGTTAGTACCGGTGGAGGGTGTTCAATTTCATGTTGCGCGAGACGATGCGCGATTAGCCCGCCTTGCTGAGTTAATCAGGTTCTTTGCACCAAACAGGGAGGTTATAGAGTTTCCTGCGTGGGACTGTCTCCCCTATGACCGTGCTGGTCCGCACAAAGACATCGTCGCGCAGCGGTTATCAGCTCTTTCGCGATTAAAGGCCCTTTGCTCGGACAGCAATTTAGTTGTTTTGACCACGGTCAACGCCGTAATGCAACGCGTCGCACCTCCAAGCCTGTTTGATGGACGCCTCCTTCATTTGAAAAAGGGGAGCCGGATTGGAACCAACGATCTTCAGAGCTTTCTGACAGAAAACGGATTTCTAAGGGTCGATACGGTAGGCGAACCCGGGGAGTTTGCGGTTCGAGGGGGCATTCTGGATATATACCCGTCCAACGCAGCGTTGCCGCTTAGGTTGGATTTCTTTGGTGATGAACTAGAACGGATACGGCCTTTCGATCCTTTGACGCAGATTTCGGAAGGTAACTGTCCGGAATTTACCCTGATGCCAGTCAACGAACTTATTCTAGACGAAGCTAGCAAAGGGCGCTTTCGCACGCGATATCGAGAAATTTTTGCAACGACGGGCATTGGTGACCCCTTATACGAAGCGGTTTCGGAAGGGCGACTGTACCAAGGGATGGAACACTGGCTGCCACTGTTTCACGAGCGGATGGATACGGTCTTTGACTACTTGCCAGATACTGCGGTAATCACGTTGGATCCACGCTTTGATGAAGTTCGGGAAACACGCTTGGAAACAATTTCTGATTTCTACCAAGCGCGACAGCAAACACCGGTGATTGAAACGAAAGCCTCCGCCGATTCCGGCCGCTACCATGCGCTTCCACCGAATTCTTTGTACCTAAGCGATGCAGAAGTTCGCGACAGGTTGGCACAGTTTTCCTGCGGACAACTTTACGAGTTTGCGGCACCGGATACAGATGAACATGTGAAAGTATCGCTCGGTGGCAGCCCCTGCATGAACTTTGCTGAAGAGCGTGCACTCGGCTCCACCGCGGTTTATGAACGTTTAAAAAGGGAACAGCGGGTCGCTGCTGGTTCCGGCCACCAACTGGTGGTGACGGCATCCACACCGGGGCGCCGAGAACGCTTAGCCGGATTGCTTCACGAACATAACCTTACTTCTGTGGTGTCGATTGATACTTGGCAAGAGGTGAAGGATCTTCCAAAGGGCGCCATTGCTGCTATTCCATTGGGGAACGAGCATGGCTTTGAAATTGATGGCAAGCTGTTTATTAGCGAACAAGACTTGCTTGGCGAGCGAATCGGTCGTTCCGGGCTTCAGAAGCGCAGAGCCGACAATTTCCTTCGAGAAGTTTCAAGTATTTCCGAAGGCGACCTCGTGGTTCATATGGATCATGGAATTGGGCGCTACGAAGGCTTGGTCACTCTGGATGTAACCGGAGCCCCACATGATTGCCTGAAAGTGGTGTATCACGGCGGTGATAGGTTGTTTGTTCCGGTCGAGAACATTGATGTCCTGTCACGCTATGGTTCGGATGGCGCGCAAATTGAACTGGACCGATTAGGCCAGGGTCAGTGGCAGGCGAGGCGCGCTCAGGTAAAAAAACGACTTTTGGAAATAGCAAAAGAGCTAATGTCTGTCGCGGCGAAGCGCGCCCTGCATCACGTAGATCCCGTCCAAATTCCGGCTGGAGCTTATGAAGATTTCTGCGCGCGTTTTCCCTACCCGGAAACTGATGACCAACTATCTGCGATAGCTGCAGTTGCCGAAGATCTCGCCTCTGGCAAGCCCATGGATCGTTTAATTTGCGGCGATGTTGGTTTCGGCAAGACAGAAGTAGCCCTAAGAGCAGCTTTCTTAGTTGCATTGTCGGGCCAACAAGTTGCCATCGTTGCGCCAACTACGCTTCTGGCGCGTCAACATTATCGCACTTTCCTTGAGCGCTTTGCAGGCTACCCGGTTCGCATAGGAATGCTTTCACGATTGACAAGTCAACGCGATGCGACACTGGTTAAAGATGAATTGGCAAAAGGGACATTGGATATCGTTATCGGCACCCATGCCCTCTTAGCAAAGTCGATAGCAATTCCACGGTTAGGGCTGGTTATCGTTGATGAGGAGCAGCACTTCGGCGTCAAACAGAAGGAGCGGATGAAGCAGTTACGCGCGGATGTCCATGTATTGACGCTGACGGCTACACCCATTCCCCGAACCCTTCAACTGGCTATGTCCGGTTTGCGGGAAATGAGCTTGATCGCAACACCGCCCGTCGACCGCCTTGCAGTCCGAACCTTCGTTTTGCCTTATGACAACGTCATCATTCGAGAGGCAATTCTGCGAGAGCACAATCGCGGCGGGCAGGTTTTTTATGTTTGCCCAAGAATTGAAGACCTCCAGCAACTAGCCGATGGCCTGGATAAGTTAGTTCCCGAGGTTCGTTTGGCTGTTGCCCACGGACGCATGAGCGCGACAGAACTAGAAGCCGTAATGAGTGGCTTTTACGAGGGTCGCTTCAATGTCCTTTTATCGACAAACATCGTTGAATCGGGACTGGACATACCGACAGCCAATACACTCGTCATTCACCGTGCCGATATGTTTGGCTTAGCCCAGCTCTACCAATTACGGGGCCGGGTAGGGCGTGGAAAGCTGCGCGGTTATGCCTACCTTACACTTCCAGCTAGTCGCCTCTTAAACAAAACCTCAGAGCGGCGCTTGCACGTCATGCAGACACTCGATCATCTTGGGGCTGGCTTCACGCTGGCCAGTCACGACATGGATATCAGAGGTGGCGGCAATTTACTGGGAGAAGAACAGTCTGGGCATGTTCGGGAAGTGGGCGTGGAGCTTTATCAACAGATGCTTGAGGAAGCCGTAGCCACAGTGAAAGACGAAGGCTTTAGATCGCTGGATGGCGAGGTTACCTGGAGTCCGCAGATCAATGTCGGCACGTCCGTACTTATCCCAGATAGTTACGTTTCCGACTTGGATGTGCGCTTGGGACTTTATCGCCGCCTTTCCGAGTTACAAAACACGCCAGAGGTCGAAACATTTGCAGCGGAACTAATCGACCGGTTCGGTCCTATTCCCGAGGAAGTCGAGAACTTGCTCGAAATCATGCAAATCAAACAACTCTGCAGACACGCCGCCGTAGCAAAGGTGGATGCTGGCCCAAAAGGTGCTGTGCTGTCGTTCCACCAAGATAGTTTCGCAAATCCCGGCGGCTTGATCGATTTTATTTCCAAACAGGTGGGAACCGTTCAATTGCGCCCCGACCACAAGCTCGTATATCGGCGAGGTTGGCCGGGTGCACGGGAGCGCCTCCGGGGTGTACGCAACCTCATTAGCCAACTAGCTGCCCTAGTTGCAGCCTAACCTACTATTCGCTGGCTGATTGTTCGGCAGCAGCGGCGTTCAGGCTATCCATTACCTTCATCAATACCTCGGGATCCTGAGCGCCTGAGACAGCGTAGCGGCCGTCGAAGATAAAGCAGGGGACGCCTTGAATTCCTTGCTGGCGGGCAAACAGGTCCTCAGCGAGGATTTCTTCCTTCAGATCTTCACCTGCCAAAAACTCTTCAACCTCGGCACGGTCTAGCCCAACTTCAACAGCAATCTCGGCCAACTGCTTCCGGTCACCAATGTTGGCTCCCTCAGTGAAATAGGCCTGGAAAAGCCTTTCAACCAGTTCTTCCTGCTTCCCAATGTTAGTCGCAAAGCGAACCAAACGATGGGAATCCACGGTGTTCGGAGTTCGTGAAATTCGGTCAAAGGCAAAATCCAGAGCTTCCGAACGACCGACTTCTTCTATTCGGCTGTAAACTTGTGATGCGCCCTCTGGCCCTCCGAACTTTCTCTCAAGATACTCCGTCCGATCCATCCCGGCGGAAGGCATTTCCGGATTTAACTGAAAAGCGCGCCAATGAATCTCAATTTCTTCTCCTCGTGATTTAATTGCCTTCTCCAGCCTACGCTTTCCGATAAAGCACCAAGGGCATATCGTGTCGGAGAAGATATCGATTCGCATCGTCGCATCCTTTCAATTGCCCGCATTGGACTGTGGCGTCTGCGTTGCTATTTGTTACACACTCTAAGGCAATTACAAGCCGACCTATCGGCAATGTTATCGCAAGATCGTTGGAGAAAGTTCATGAGCGCAGGACCAGGCGAAAGTATTTTTGAGCAGCAGTTGCCACAAAACAGCGCAAACTTTACTGCACTATCGCCACTTTCGTTTCTCCGACGGGCCGCAATGATCTATCCCGACAAGGCAGCGGTGATCCACGGCGAAATTACCATTAGCTATAGTGAGTTCGAAAAGCGCTGCATTCGACTTGCTGCCGCATTGAAAAGCCGCGGAATAAAGCGTGGAGACTGCGTTGCGGTTATGGCGCCCAACATTCCAGCATTACTCGAGGCGCATTATGGCGTCCCCATGGCAGGCGCCGTATTGAACGCTTTGAACGTCCGCCTGGATGCACAGAGTATTGCGTTCATTTTGGAACACGGTGAAGCAAAGCTTCTTATTGCGGACCGCGAATTTAGCCCTGTCATCAGCAAGGCACTCGCATTGATGAGCAATCCGCCCGCTGTAGTAGATATCGAGGATTCACATGCCGAAGGCGGAGCGCCGCTTAGCGACGTGGAGTATGAAGAATTCCTAACAGAAGGTGCAACTGATGCGGCCTTTCCGCTGCTGGAAAGTGAATGGCAGGGTATTGCACTCAACTACACATCCGGCACTACCGGTAACCCAAAGGGTGTGGTTTATCATCATCGCGGCGCCTACTTGAATGCCATTGGAAACCTCATCAGTTTCAATTTGACCTCGGACACAGTCTACCTTTGGACTTTGCCAATGTTCCATTGCAACGGGTGGACTTATACATGGGCGGTAACAGCCGCTTGTGGCACACATGTGTGCCTGCGCCGTGTAGACCCAGCACTTATTTATCCTCTCATCGGAAAGCACAAGGTAACCCATATGTGTGGCGCTCCGATTGTTCTGACGCTATTGGCTCATGCGGATGAGTCCTTGAAACGCCTCTTTTCTCACAATGTTAAGATAGCGACGGGCGGCGCGGCTCCACCGAGCGCTGTAATTGAGCGCATGGAGGAAGCCGGGTTTAATGTGCTTCATCTTTATGGGCTGACGGAATGCTACGGTCCGGCCACGCTTTGCGCCTGGCAAGATAATTGGAACAGTTTGGACCTGCGTGGGCGCTCTGAAAAAATGGCGCGTCAAGGTGTAAAGTACGTCACTCTGGAGGATGCACAGATTCGGGATCCGGACACGCTTGAACCGACGCCTTGGGACGGCGAGACTATCGGCGAGCTCATGTTACGGGGCAACACCGTGATGAAAGGCTACTTGAAGAACCCTTCGGCTACCGAACAGGCCCTGCGGGGAGGTTGGTTTCATACAGGTGACCTCGGTGTGCAGCACCCCGATGGGTACATCGAAATCAAGGATCGTTCCAAAGACATCATCATCTCAGGTGGCGAGAACATTTCCAGCCTGGAAGTAGAAGAAGTTTTGTACCGCCATCCGCTCGTGCTTGAAGCCGCCGTGGTCGCTCAGCCTGATGAAAAATGGGGTGAAACGCCTTGTGCGTTCGTAACGCTCCAGACGGGAGCGGCCGCGACTGCCGATGATATCATCGCCTTTTGCCGTGACCATCTTGCCCGATACAAAGTACCAAAAAGTGTTGTTTTTGGCCCTTTGCCTAAGACCTCAACAGGGAAAATTCAGAAATTCGAACTCCGTGAAAGGGCTGCAGCCTTATGATCAATCCTTTGTGGAACCTGCAAGGGCGTGTGGCATTGGTTACTGGTGCATCCCGTGGATTGGGGACATATTTTGCGGAGGCACTTGCCAAAGCTGGCGCAAAGGTTGTGTTGGGGGCACGGGATGTTGAGCGCCTCTCAAACCTCGCCGAACGGATTGAAGCCGAAGGGGGCAGGGCCTTGCCGGTCGGTATGGATGTTGCCGATCCCGAAAGTGTGAAAAGAGCGATCGAACTTGCACAAACCGAACTTGGCCCTTTGCGGATTGTTATCAATAATGCTGGTGTCGTTGCAGATGGTTCAGCGCTCAATGCCTCGTTAGATGACTGGGACCGGGTCATCAACACTAATCTCCGTGGTGCATGGTTGACGGCGCAGGCTTCTGCACAGGCAATGCGCGACCATGGCGAGGGTGGTAGCATAGTGAATATTGCATCGATTTTAGGTTTGCAGGGCTCTCAGCAGGTCGCCTCCTACTGCGCGAGCAAAGGCGGCCTCATCAATCTGACGCGGGCACTGGCAGCAGAGTGGGCCCGTTATGGAATCCGTGTAAATGCCCTGGCACCGGGCTACATCAAAACCGATATCAATCAAGACTTTCTTGATAGCAAAGCCGGCGAGCATTTGCGAAAAGCCATCCCGCAAAGGCGCTTTGGGCGTTTTCAAGATCTGGAGGGTCCGCTGTTTTTGTTAGCAAGCGATGCAGGCGCATATATGACAGGAGCCGTGCTCGTAGTAGATGGTGGTCACAGTTCGACCTTGTGAAGCGATAAAAGGATAGTACCAAGATGGACTTCAAGCTGGGCCCTGAAGATGAGAGCCTGCGGACTGCAATACGTGGTTTCGTTGAGGAGCGGGTCATACCCCTGGAAGGGGATTCCGCAAACTACGACGAGCATGAGAATATCCGCTTAGGTGTTCTTGAGACATTACGCCAGGAAGTTCGAACCGCCGGTCTTTGGGCACCGCAAATGCCCATTAACCGAGGTGGCCAGGGTCTCTCAATGATAGGAATGGCCGCCTGTTATGAGGAAATGGGGCGATCAATATTTGGCCCGATATGTTTCAACGCTGCAGCGCCCGACGACGGTAACATGATCCTGCTCCAGAAAATTGCACGAGAGGATCAGCAAAAACGTTGGTTGCAACCTATCATAGATGGTGAAGTTCGCTCTGCGTTTGCAATGACAGAACCAATGCCCGGCGCCGGTTCTGACCCCACCCTCATGAAAACCACGGCCGTTCGTGACGGCAAACGCTGGATCGTCAAGGGACGCAAATGGTTCATAACGGGGGCAGGTGTCGCACAGCATTTCATCCTGATTGCCAAAACTTCGGATGATCCACGCAAAGGCCTGACAGCATTCCTTTTCGACAGAGATCAGCCAGGGTGGGAGATCGTGCGGCGAATCCCAATCATGGGTCCTGAGGAACATGGTGGACATTGCGAACTTCTTTTCGATGGCTTGGAGATCCCAGACGAAAATAGATTGATGGGGATTGGTGACGGCCTAAAGGTTACCCAAATTCGGTTAGGAACAGCGCGCCTGACACACTGCATGCGGTGGCTTGGAATGGCGCGTCGGGCGATGGAAATCGCCACCACCTACGTTGAGAAACGGGAATCCTTCGGGCAACGTTTGGCGGACCGGGAAAGTATTCAGAATTTGCTTGGTAGCGCTGCCATGCAGATTGAGATTGGCCGGTTGCTCACAATGAAAGCGGCTTGGAAACTTGATCAGGGTGATTTTGCCCGCAAGGAAGTATCCATGGCCAAAATTCAAGTGGCTGACGCTCTGCACCAGGCTGTCGACACAGCTATCCAGCTATGCGGCGCGCGGGGATATTCTAAAGACACACCACTTGAGTGGATGTATCGCTACGCACGCCAGGCGAGATTGGTTGACGGCGCGTCGGAAGTGCATCGGATGGTCCTGAGTCGTTTTCTAATGCAAGAGGGGACCGATTTCTGGGGATGGCAATAAACTTACAAACCGACGATCTACCAAACCGTCGAGAGTCACTTGCTGAATATCTTGCCGGTGCCACCGGGGCGAGAAGCGTGAGGATCGAAGCCTTGTCACGTTTATCGGGCGGAGCCATTCAGGAAAACTGGAAGCTTACAACGGTTTTTGACGGCGGTTCGATTAACGGCAAGCAAGATCTGGTTCTTCGTACTGACTCTCTATCAGCGCTGGACGTGAGCCACGGACGTGCCCAGGAGTTTGCGTTGCTGAAGGCCGCCGAAGACGCCGGCGTCACCGTACCGAAGCCACTACTGCTTTGTAATGATTTAGAGGTCATAGGTAGGCCCTTCTATCTTATGCCTTTCCTTCAAGGTATTGCCTTGGGACCAAAGGTTGTGAAAGACAGGTCAATTGGTGGAGATCGAGAGCAACTCGGCTATAGGTTGGGCCGCGAGCTCGGGTGCATCCACAGCATCCGCCCGCCTCGCAACGATCTGTGTTTTCTTCCACTTCCAAGCGCTGGTCCGGTTGCTACGGCCATAGAAGATTATAGGACTTTTCTGGACCGGCTGGATGAGGCCCGTCCAGCACTGGAGTGGGGCATGTCGTGGTGTTTGCAAAATGCTCCAGAGGATCGATCACAACCGGTGCTAATTCACCAAGATTTCAGGACCGGCAATTTACTGCTCGATCATCATGGCTTGGTTGCCATTCTGGATTGGGAGTTCGCAGCCTGGGGTGACCCGAATAGCGATTTAGGTTGGTTTTGTGCGGCTTGTTGGCGTTTCGGGAGGCCGGACCTGGAGGCAGGTGGAATTTCAAGCCGAGCAGCTTTTTATCAGGGCTATCAAGACGAAACCGGGACCGTTGTGGACGACGGCGTGGTACGATTTTGGGAGATTATGGCCCACATACGCTGGGCCGTTATCGCATTACAGCAAGGTGCGCGGCACCACCGCGGGGAAGAGCTATCGCTTGAGCTAGCGCTTACTGGCCGCATCGCTGCGGAGCTGGAGTTGCAGATTCTTCGGATGACGCGCCCGTAGGGTCTGCGAGTAGGAAAGGGGTCTACGTGTCAGAAGATCGCCCAGACGCTTTAGCACTCATTGTTGAAGCGCAACGAACCTTAAGTGAAGAGATCATCCCGCAAAGTGAACAGCGTGAGCGCTACAAAATGCTCATGATCGCCAATGCTCTAGGTATTGCGCTACGCGAACTGAAGCAAGCAAACGCAGTTCACAACCATCGGCGAAAGGGGTTGGAGGTGCTCGGGTTTAGCGATGATGCTGCTGTGGTAGCCAAGCTGCGCAGCGATAATACAGCGCTTACACCAGACCTCTACAGCGTCTTGATGGAAGAGACGACTGCACGTGTTGCGATCAGTAATCCTAAAGCAATATAAGCATTAGGCTACGCGATCGACCGGTTCCTTTCCTGAGAAAAAAGCTTCTATATTCTCGAGCGCGCGATAGCCCATTGCGTCCCGCGTTTCCCGCGTCGCGCTACCGATGTGTGGCAATAGGAAGGTGTTATCCAGCTCACGATAACCAGGATGAAGGTTTGGCTCATCGTTGAACACATCAAGTCCGGCAGCCCCAACTTTTCCGATTTTAAGGGCCGCAATCAGTGCCTCGTCGTCGACAAGCGCACCGCGCGCGGTGTTGACCACAATTGCGCCTTCCGGCAGCAAATCTATCCGTGCGCGATTTAGCAGTCCGCGCGTTTCTGGGGTGGCTGGACAATTGAGAGATAGGACATCACACAGCGGAAGCATTTCCTCCAACTGCGGGTGAAACGTGGCGTTGAACCCGGTTATACTCGGCAGAGGGCGGCGGTTGTGATAGTGTATCTTCATCCCAAACCCCGACGCACGCTGCGCCAACACCTGGCCAACCCGTCCCATACCCACAATGCCTATACGTTTACCCGTAATCTGTGTGCCCACCATGAAGGCAGGGCTCCAAGAGTTCCAATGTCCAGACCGCACCAATCGCTCGCCTTCACTAGCGCGCCGAGCCGCGCCAAGCATGCAAAGAATAGCAATCTCCGCGGTCGCATCAGAAAGTACGTCCGGGGTGTTTGTAACAACTATTCCTCGCGCTTTTGCTGCGTTCAGATCGACGTGATCTACGCCAACCGAAAAGTTTGCGATCAACCGAACAGTGTCAGGCAACAGGGCGATCACCTCGGCGTTTAGAGGTTCTGAATGGCAAGCGAGAATGGCGTCCATTCCTTGTGATTTGGCAATGAGCTCATCGGGTGAAAAGACGTGATCGTCACTGTTGAACAGGGGCAAATAGTCACGCGACAGCTTCGCCTCGATAGCGTCTGGAAGCTTTCTTCCAACGAGGATCTTTTGCTTGTTCGTCATGAGTCGTCTCCGTCTGACTTAACGAGGGCGGATAGGAAGAGGTAATTAAGAACGGAGCGCATCAAGTTCCTGCGCAACGCGATCGGCGATCGCTTGAGTGCCACATTGTCCGCCAAATTCAAAAGGTAACAGAGCTCCATCAGCAAATGCCCGGTCGACAGCTTGATGGAGCTGACGCCCCGCCGTGCTCAGCTCTGGAAGACGGTGGCGGTTTCCCAACCATTCCAACATCATGGCACCCGAAAGAATCATCGCTGTTGGGTTTGCCTTGCCTGTCCCCATAATATCCGGCGCCGTCCCATGACAAGGCTGGAACACTGCATTATCTGCTCCAATATCCGCTGAAGGGGCGACTCCCAGTCCGCCTACCAAAGCCGCGGCCAGATCCGAAAGGATATCGCCAAACATATTTTCGGAAACCATCACGTCATAATCCCATGGTCTCTTCACCATGTTCATGGCCATGGCATCCACATAACAGCGCTCCGTGACGATACCTGGATAATCCTCAGCGACTTCGTCGAAGATTTCACGGAAAAATGCCATTGTTCCAAGGACGTTCGCCTTATCAATAAGGGTCACTTTGCCCGGAAACCCAGCGGCTTTTCTTTCACATGCAAGGTCAAAACTGAAGCGAAAGAGCCGTTCTGATCCTTCACGCGTGATTCGCAGGACATCTGTGGCACGCTCTGGGCGCTCGAACAACGTCTTGCCTCGTTCGGCAAACAGTCCTTCCGTCTGTTCTCGTATCAATACGAAGTCTATTTCTGCTGTACTCGGACTTGCCAGCGGCACGGGTAGTCCCGGCAACGGTCGGATTGGGCGAACGCCGGCAAAAAGGCCAAGTATCTCTCGAATTTCAATTTGAGGCACAATCTCCGTGCCGTCAGGGTAGCGAACGTCCGGCAACCCCATCGCCCCCAGCAAGATTGCATCAGATTCGCGCGCGCGTTCCAAAGTGCGTGCCGGAAGCGACTCACCAGTGTCCCGGTAGCACGCGGCACCTGAAGGAAATTCTTCGAATGCGAGCGATACGGAATCCATACCCTGGACAATTTTCTGTAGAAGCTCCACGCAAACCGGCGTTACTTCCAAACCGATTCCATCACCTGGCATGACGGCGATCTTAAGCTCTTTCTTGTTCTGCATTATTTTCTGTCCTTGGCATCAGACCGGCCGACCGGTCAGGGGATAACGCGGGTCTGTGAAGCCGGGAGTGGACGGATGGCCAGCAGGAACTCTTGCGTCGAGAAAAGCCTCATCGGCTGTTTTCCACTCGTAGTCCAGCGCTTCCTTGTATCCTTGCCATTGCGAAAAGGTTCGCGGCCCGGCCAGGATTGAAGATACTGTGCGATTGGCGAGCAACCAAGCACACGCCCAGGCAACTGGAGTGGTTCCTTGCGTCTCGGCGTATTTCTTGATCTCCTGGGCGATCTCCATTGATTCCTTTCTGAACTCCGATTCCAGCATTCTCTTGTCTCCACGTCCGGCCCGAGTGTCAGAAGGCGCAGTTGCAGCCGGATCGTATTTTCCAGTTAGAACACCCCGTGCCAATGGGCTGTAGGGAACCACGCCAATACCGAAGTGTGCGCAAGCGGGGAGTACTTCCACCTCGGGCATCCGATTCATTGCATTGTAGTAAGGCTGGCAGGCAACTGGCGGCGGCATTCGCAGAACACTCGCGGCAGCGAACGCTTCGGCAATTTGCCACGCCCGGAAATTCGACAGAGCCCAATAGCGGATGAGGCCTGCATCCAACAATTCTTTAAGCGCTGAGAGCGTCTCCATGATGGGGGTATCCGCATCAGGACAGTGCAAATAGTAAACATCAATCCAGCGGGTTCCCAATCGTTCCAAGCTATCGCGAACCGCCTGATGCACCCATCGCCGAGTTAAGCCGCCGCTGAGTGGGTCTTTTGGCTCCATAGGGTTCCCGACTTTGGTCGCCAGAACCCAATTTTGTCTATCTTCGCCGATCAACCGGCCTACCATCTCTTCGGACTTGCCCCTGCTATATACGTCGGCTGTATCGATAAAGTTTATCCCTGCCTGACGCGCATCCGAGACAATATCCCGCGCTTCTGCAAATTCTGTTTGGTCACCGAACATCATTGTTCCCAAACAAATCCTGGAAACCTTGAGTCCCGACTTACCAAGGTTCTTGTATTGCATTTTGTCCCCTCGCCAATGATCTTGATTGCTACACACCAAACGCAGCAATTCTTGGATGCAAAAAACCTAAACCGATTTAGTTTTCACAGTGTGAGCAATGACTGCTTCGATGCAAGCTTGGTTTTGACAAGGCATCGCAAGTATTTGATTTGTGCGTGAATGCTGCGAACGACAGTCTGATGGCATGAAAAGAGTAGCAAGAGCTTTTTTTGCCTTCGTGTTCCTTTCGACAGCAGGAATTAGCGCAGCCGCTGCTCAGAACGACCCATCGTCATGGTCGTATGAGTGGCCCGATACCGACTTCACCAAAACCTCGATTGATTTGGGCGAGGTGATATCCGGTGGGCCGCCGAAAGATGGCATCCCTGCCATCGACGACCCTAAGTTCAAACCGCAAGCGGAAATCGAAGGCATCGCCGAAACGGAACCGGTAATCGGATTAATCGTCAACGGAGAGGCAAAGGCCTATCCACTACGGGTTCTTACCTGGCATGAGATCGTCAATGATACGATTGGTGAGATACCTGTAGCTGTGACCTATTGCCCTCTCTGCAACGCAGCGATTGTTTTTGATCGTCGTATCGACGGGAAAGTATTGGACTTCGGCACGACAGGGAAACTTCGCCACTCCGATCTCGTAATGTATGACAGGCAGACCGAAAGCTGGTGGCAACAGTTTTTGGGAGAAGCGATCGTCGGCGACCTTACGGGCAAGCAACTCGCTGTGCTGCCGGCAAGATTAGAATCCTATGGTAGCTTCAAGAAACGCCGCCCGGACGGGTTGGTCCTGGTGCCAGAAAACCCGGACCTTAGACCTTACGGCGCCAACCCTTACAGTGGGTACGATAGCGCATCCGTGCCTTTCCTCTATCGTGGCGGATACCCTAAAGGAATTGCGCCCATGGCTTACGTGGTTGTCGTAGGTGAAGAGGCTTGGAGCTTAGATAGTCTGAAAAAAGCAGGCACGATCAACGCCGACAACTTGGTTCTTGAATGGAAACCCGGCATGAACTCAGCGTTGGATAGTCGCCGTATCGCTGACGGCCAGGATATTGGTCAAATTACAGCGATGCGCGACGGTGTCGAAGTTGCTTATGATCTGACTTTCGCCTTCGTGTTCCATGCGTTCAAACCGGACGGTAGGCTCAATCGCTAGTAATCTCAAACAACACCAGCTTCTTCCTTTAGAGGCGCCTTATTTTCCAATACCAGCGCAGCATGATGGCAAGCGACCGCATGATCGGCTATCTGCTCCAATTGAGGTTGTTCCTGCGAACAAATCGAAGTTGCGTAGGGGCAACGCCGGTGGAAAGCACAACCTGGCGGTGGATTGAGGGGTGAGGGGAGTTCACCCCGTAAGGGCACCCGTGCATGGCGATGTGCGGGATTAACGGCAGGTGTCGACGCCAGGAGAGCCCGCGAGTAGGGATGTGTGGTGTTTTCAAAAATCGTATTCCGCTTTCCTTCCTCCACCACATTTCCCAGATACATGACCATCACATCATCCGCGAGATGCCGCACGACACTTAAGTCGTGGGAGATGAACAGATAGGCTAGGTCGAATTCTTCCTGCAGATCCATCAGAAGGTTCAAGACCTGCGCCTGTACCGAAACATCAAGGGCTGACACGGGCTCGTCTGCCACCAAAATCCGCGGCCGCAACATCAAAGCGCGCGCTATTGCAATGCGCTGGCGCTGACCGCCGGAGAACATGTGCGGGTACCGGCTGTAGTGCTCGGGACGCAGACCGACTTTAGCCAGCATCTCTTGAGCCTGCTTTCTCCGCTCCTCCGCCCCCATTCTAGTATTAATAATCAGGGGTTCTTCTAGTATTGCACCGATTTTTTTTCGTGGGTTTAGCGATCCATAAGGATCTTGGAAGACGATTTGCACATCCTGGCGCAGTCGCCGTAAATGATCCTTTGTTGCCTTACTGACATCCTCGCCATCTATAAGCAAAGAGCCCGCTGTTGGCGTTTCAATAAGCGTCACCAAACGTGCCAAAGACGATTTACCGCAACCGGACTCACCGACCACGGCCAATGTTCGTCCTGGAAAGAGTTCAAAAGACGCGCTCGCCACGGCCTTGACGATAGCTGAGCCTTTCATGAAACCACGCTTAACCTGGTAGTGCTTGGCAAGATTTCGAGCTTGTAGGATAGGGGATGTCATGCGGAAACCTCACTGTCGGCTTGCCGCCCCGAAGCCTCAACTTTTCCTAGCGGGTTAAAGCAACGAACTTTCGTTTGATCATCAACTGCCAGCTGCGGCACCTCACGAATACACCTGTCACTTACGAATCGGCATCGAGGGCTAAAGAGGCAACCCGATGGTCGATCACCCGCACCCGGCACAACACCAGGGATGGTCGGAAGCCTTTTTGTGCCTAACGACCGTTCGGGTAAAGCATCTAACAATGCAGCGGTATAGGGATGGAACGGACGATTGAACAAGCCTTCCACGCCTTGTTCTTCAACTTGCTGGCCCGCGTACATCACGGCAATCTTGTGTGCCGTCTCGGCAACCACACCCATATCATGCGTGATGAGGACAAGCCCCATACCGCTTTCCTTTTGAAGGCGAACCAGAAGATCCAGTATCTGGGCCTGGATCGTTACATCCAAGGCAGTCGTCGGTTCATCCGCGATAAGCAGTTTTGGATTGCAGGAAATCGCCATTGCAATCATGACACGTTGGTTCATGCCGCCGGACATTTGATGCGGAAAATTATCTATGCGTCCCTCCGGATCTGGAATTCCAACCAGATCCAGCAACTCGATCGTTCGATGTCGTCGCGCAGCCCTATCCATCTTCATGTGGGTTTTGAGAGCCTCTCCAATTTGATAGCCAATCGTGAAGCATGGATTGAGACTGGTCATTGGCTCCTGGAAAATCATGGCCAGATCCTTGCCCACGATGGCGCGTCTTTGCCTGGCTCCAATTTCCAACAAATCGACGCCACCAAAATTGAGTCGATCCGCTGTCACTTTAGCCAACGGCGGCAGAAGACCCATCGTTGCCAGCATAGTCACCGATTTTCCCGAGCCTGACTCTCCAACGACACCAAGTATCTCTTTTCCATCGACAGTCAGATCAATCCCGTCGACAGCCTTGAAAGGGCCTCGGCTCGTTGGAAATTGGACAGTCAGATTCCGGACTTCGAGCAATGCCATACCTAAATCTCCTTAGCTGCGCTTAAGTCGCGGATCCAGCGCATCACGCAAACCGTCGCCCATAAGGTTTATGGCCAGAACAGTGACAAGAATGGCAAGTCCTGGGAAAGTAACGATCCACCAAGCACTGGTTATGAACTCCCGAGAATCAGCCAGCATCGTACCCCACTCCGGAATTGGTGGTTGCGCACCCAAACCAAGAAAACCAAGCGCGGCCGCATCCAATATTGCCGTTGAAAACGCCAGGGTTGCTTGGACAATGAGTGGAGCCATGCAATTTGGAAGAACTGCATTGAACATCAAACGGAACGTTCCAGCCCCGACAACGCGGCTCGCTGTGACATAGTCGCGCGATAATTCCGACATCGCCGCGGCGCGCGTCAGACGCACGAAGTGCGGTACGTACACAACGGCAACGGCGATCATGACATTTTCTAGTCCTGGCCCAATGATAGCGACCACGACGAGTGCCAGCAGCAAGCTAGGCACTGCCAGAATAACATCCATAACTCGCATAACAATCGCATCGGCTATGCCTTTAGCAAACGCAACGACAAGACCGATGCAAATTCCAGCGCTCAGGCAGATGACCACCACAATCGAGCCTATCTGCAGGGAGTAACGTGAGCCGTGAATAATCCGCGAAAGGATATCGCGTCCTGTGGCGTCCGTCCCAAGGATGAACTGCCAGCTCCCACCATCTACCCAAGCAGGCGGACGTTGGGCAAATTGTCTGTACTGCTCAATCGGATCATGCGGGGCAATAACGTCTGCAAATATTGCAGTGAAAATCAACAGAACCACAAAGCCCAAGCCAGCAACGGCACCGTTGTTTTCCTTGAAGTAGAACCAGAACTCTTTGATAGGGTGAACAGGCTTTTGCTCGATCTGTGGATCGGCAATTGCGGTTTCTGCAGCCATGCTTTGTCCTTGCTCGGTCATGACGTCACCTCGCATGCCGGATACGTGGATTGATCAACCCGTATAGGAGATCCACGATCAAGTTGACCACCATGACCAAACTGGCGATCATCAGAAGTCCGCCCTGCACCGAAGGGTAGTCGCGTCGACTAATCGAATCGACCATCCACTTCCCAATTCCCGGCCATGCAAAAATCGTCTCGGTGAGGATTGCACCAGCCAGTAAAACGCCAACCTGCAGTCCAATTACCGTCACTACGGTAATCAAGGCGTTGCGCAACGCGTGAAGGCCTATAATCCGATAAGGCGACAAACCCTTGGCTCGCGCTGTTCGCACATAGTCTTCTCCAAGCACATTGAGCATCGCTGAGCGAGTTTGGCGTGCGATCACGGCCAAGGGGATGGTGCCTAACACCACAGTTGGAAGGACAAGATGATGCAGGGCATCGGCAAAAGCGCCTTTCTGTCCGGAAAGCGCCGCGTCGATCAACATTATGCCAGTGGGGTTTTCATAATAGAACCGAATTAGATCGGATCGCCCGGAAACCGGGGTTACACCGAGCTGTGTCGAAAACAGCATGATTAGTAGAATTCCCCACCAGAAGATGGGCATCGAATAGCCTGTCAGGGCAAAACCCATAGTCGTGTGGTCGAATGCAGTTCCACGCCGCACGGCGGCAATCACACCAATCGGAAGACCTATCACCACGGCAAAAATGATAGCGCATAGTGATAGCTCCAGCGTTGCCGGGAAAAGCGTAAGGAACTCTGCAACTACCGGCTTCTTGGTCACGATTGAGTTTCCAAGATCGCCTTGTAGGACACCAACGAAGAAATCTATGTACTGCTGATAGAGAGGTCGGTCGAACCCAAATTGCTTCATTAACTCGGCGTGCCGCGCGGGGTCTATTCCACGCTCTCCGGATAGAAGTTCAATTGGGTCCCCGGGAATTAACCGAATTAGCCCGAATGCAATCATGGTTACGCCGATAAATGTCGGCACCAGCATGGCTAGACGCTTGAGAAAAAATTGAAACATCAGGTCACCGAAAGCATGAAGGGACGGGCAACGATAGTCACCCGTCCCAACGTCCGTCGACAGGAACCTCGCTTACTCCGCGATGTCCACGCCGTAGAAAACATGGCCGCCGAAGGGGTCAATTTTGAAATTCTTGACCTCTTTGCGGACCGGCTTAAAGACGACCGAGTGAGCCACCGTGATCCAAGGTGCCTCGTCCTTGAATATAACCTGAGCTTCTTCGTAGAGACGCGTACGCTCGGCCACATCTGCAGTCCGTTTTGCTGCGACAAGCAGATCATCGAAAGGCTTGTGGCACCAACGTGCGCGGTTGGCGCTGTCTTTCGCAGCTTCGCAGCCAAGCAAGACATAGAGGAAGTTATCAGGGTCACCATTGTCACCCGTCCAACCCAAAAGCACGGTCTCATGCTCGCCAAGCTTGGAACGCTTGAGATACTCGCCCCACTCAAAGGAGACAATTTCAGCCTCTACGCCAACTTTTGCCCAGTCGGCCTGGACCAACTCTGCCATACGCCGAGCGTTTGGATTGTAGGGGCGCTGAACCGGCATGGCCCAGATGTTGGTTTTCAAACTGGTGACACCAGCCTCCGCAAGAAGCGCCTTAGCCTTGGCCGGATCATATGGATAATCCTGCACGGCATCATTGTACGACCAGATCGTCGGCGGGATCGGGTTCTTGGCTGCCTTGCCGGCACCCTGGAAAACCACGTCAATGATTGCTTGCTTGTTGACCGCCATGTTCAGCGCCTGACGAACCCGCTTGTCGGTATAGGGTGCTTTCTCCGTATTGAAAGCTAGGTATCCGACGTTCAAACCTTCCTGCTGCAACAGATTGATATCTGCATTCTTGGACATTGCGTCCAAATCGGCCGGGTTTGGATAGGGCATCACGTGGCATTCACCGGCCTGCAGCTTCTGCCAGCGGACAGAGGCATCCGGGGTAATCGCGAAGATCAGGTCATCAATGGCGGCCTTGCCAGCCCAGTAATCTGGGTTGGCCTTGTATCGGATGACCGCGTCCTTCTGATAGGCCACAAGTTGGAAAGGACCTGTTCCAACTGGGTTCAAGTCCACCTGGTCCGGTGTGCCTGCTTTTGACATCTGGTCGGCGTATTCCGCCGACATGATCGATGCAAAGTCCATTCCAAGGTTTGCGATGAAGGGTGCTTCAGGCTGGTTCAAGATGAATTGAACTGTGTGATCGTCAACCTTCTTCACTTCCTTGATCAGGTTCGGCATGTCCATTGATTGGAAGTACTCATACTGCCCGCCGGAGACCTGATGGTAGGGGTGGTTTGGATCGCGTTGGCGCTCAAAACTGAACACAACGTCGTCCGTATTGAAATCGCGAGTCGGGGTGAAGGCGGCTGTAGTTTGGAATTTCACGCCTTTGCGAAGATGGAACGTATAGGTTGTGCCATCATCCGAGACATCCCACGACTCAGCAAGAGCCGGAATGATCTTTGTCGTTCCGCGTTCGAACTCGACCAGTCGATTATAGATCTGGCGAGAGGATGCATCAAAGGTCGTTCCCGCAGTGTAGAGCGACGGATTGAAACCCTCAGGACTGCCTTCAGAACAGTAAACGAGGGTCTTAGCTTCAGAACCGTTGGCCAACGCTAAGCTAGCCAATACACCAATCGAAGCTGCAAGAATTGCGCGTTTCAAGAGTAATCCTCCCGTTGCAAAGTTTCTTGATCGATAGATAAACCCAGCCTCGCGGAGGGGTGTTCCACCTTCTTCCGCCAGGACGTCCCCGTGCCCATCATGAGCGTCCTTACTTAGCGCCTGATGGCCGTGTTGAGTCAATCCACTCTCATGCAGAAAAGTTCAACAGTTATTTATTTATGAATACGAACGACGAGATTGTGTGGGAAAAGGATTTGCCCTTTGTCGGTATCTAGCCAATAAACTCTCGATGGTCGAACTTGGCTCCAATTTTTTAGGAAGTGCCCGATTTGGCTGAACGTGAATTTGAGCAAAAAGCTGCTTTAGGCGACTTGATAGAGGGCGCGCGCCGCTGGCGCAGCTGGACAACTCTTGCCTACTATGACTTTGTTTCAGGGTTCCGGCGAACCGTCGTAGGGCCTTTTTGGCAGCCGCTTCACATCGCTGCGTGGATCACCGGACTTTGGCTTATCTTTGGCGGAAACCGTGGAAACGCCAGCCTGGAATACATCGCCATTGGCGTTGTGTTTTGGTCTCTCTTCCAGTCTTTCATGACTAGCGGCACAGTCGTATTCGAACAAAATCGGGTTCTTATCCTCAGTATACCGAACCCTCTGAGTTTGCATCTTTATCGTCGACTCGCATTCCAAACCATAAAATGGGCTACCAATCTCCCTATCCTAATGGTTCTGTTGATTGTTCTCGGAACACCGATCGGGAGTGAGACGTTTTACTTCATCCCTGGCATCCTGCTGGTAATGGTCAATGGGCTATGGACTGCTTTGCTGTTCGCCATCATTGCCTCCCGGTTCAGGGATTTTCAATTTGCCGTTGATGCAGCCACACGTCTTTTGTTCTTCTTAACCCCGGTATTCTGGTCTGTCGGCAATGACCCAACACGCTCCCTGATAGCCCGTTACAATCCCTTTACCTATTTCTTAGAGATTGTACGGGAACCGCTTTTGGGGAATTCTCCATCTCTTCTAGCTTGGCAGATTGTTTTTGCCTTTACCGTGTGCGGATTGCTGCTTTCTGTGCTGGTCTATGGGCGAACCAGGCGTTTCATTGTGTTTTGGATTTAGTGCCCGTGAAGCCTAGTAAACCAGCAATCAGAGCAACAGCGGTAAGTCTTGATCTTCCGTTGTTAGGCGACAAGGTTCAAGAAACCGAACGGGGAGGGTCGAGATCTGTCGGAGGGCGACTGACACGCTTGATTGGCTCGCGCGGTCAAGTGCGCGCTCTTGATAGCATTAGCTTTGAACTTAATCATGGCGATAGAGTCGGGATCATCGGTCGCAATGGCGCGGGTAAATCGACGCTCCTACGCCTTATAGCAGGCATTTACCAACCCAGTGCCGGTACGTTAGCCGTGGAGGGTCGATTATCTACGTTGTTTACAAACCGGATTGGGCTCAACGAGCGCGCAACCGGACGAGAGAATATCAGGCTAGCCGGACATTTGCTTGGCATGTCGAGCGCGCAAATCGAAACGCTGCTTCCTGAGATAGCCGCTTTTTCCGAGTTGGAAGATTTTATCGATCTCCCTTTGAGGACTTATTCATCTGGAATGTCCGTGCGTCTGGGATTCGCCATCGCAACGGCATTGGATCCCGATATTCTGCTTATCGACGAGGTCTTTGGGGCAGGCGACCGCTCTTTTCAAAACAAGGCACAAGAACGGGTTCGGCGTTTGATAGAAGATGCTGGGACTTTGGTACTTGCATCACATAGTTCTGCTTTGCTGCGCCGCTTCTGCAGCTCGATTATTTGGCTGGATCACGGGGAACTGAAAGCCTTTGGTTCGACCGATGCCGTATTGGCAGAATATGAGCTAAGCATCGCGTCCAAACAGACGACCGCATGATTTTCTTGCTCCATGGCGCATATTACGGCCCAGAGATCTGGGGCGAATTCCCTAAATTGCTTTCCCGGCGAGTCGGCCAACCGGTGGAAGCCGTCGACCTGAGGCCAACCATTGGTTCATTTGAAGAGAGAGTTCAACGGCTTGGAGATGCTGTCAGGAAATCTGAAGGGCAGGGGGCAATTATTGTCGCTCACAGTTTGGGTGGTATTTTCGCAGCAGAGGTACTAGCACGCTGGCCAAACCTCATAGACAAAGTAGTTTACGTCGCCGCCTACCTACCCCAATCAGGACAATCGGTTGCCGATCTCGCTCGTCTAGATAATGAATCAATAGTTCCTACAGTTCGCAGTTCCACGTCGAAACAGGGTTTTGTCACTATCGACGCCAAAGGTGCCGCCTACATACTTTTCCACGATCTACCCCAAGACCTTGCCAACAAACTAGCCTCTCAGGCGCAACCTCAGCCAACGGCCGATTTCAAACAGGTTTCTAGGCAAGGGCCGTCCACACCGATTGCTTCGTCTTATGTTGTATGCACCAAGGACCGCGCTATTGGACCTACCCTACAACGAAAAATGGCGCAGACTGCAAACTGCGACCCAATTCTTCAGATCGATGCCGGACATATGCCAATGGTTGCGGCACCAGAAAAACTGACAAAAACCATTTCTCAGATTTTATGAGTCTGCAGAAAGTCACTTCTCAAGAGACACGATTGAGCCATCCCAATCCTCTGGTGGCGGCGACTGCCGCAGTTCCGAAATTCGTCCGGCATAAAGTTCGAAAAAGCTGGCGAGTTCATGCGGCGATGACAAAGACTTTGCACGCGTCAACAAGGCCTCGGCCTCATCCCACTGTCGGTTTCTGAAGGCTACAAGAAAACCTTCCGTAGCTTTGGCTAGGTCTTGGAACTTTTGGTCTCGTGCGAGGGATTCGGCGCCAAGTAGCGCATATATACGTTCAGGCTCTGTTTTGCCTTTCACCTTTATGAAATCAATTTCCATGAACGCAAGATCTGCCGCACAGAGTGTTCGAGTCCTCGCTCCGATTACTACGGCGACACCATAAAGCTTTGTCAGACCTTCTAGGCGAGATGCGACATTCACGGTATCGCCCATCACCGAATAATCAAATCGCATGTCTGATCCCAGATTCCCAACGAGGCAGTTGCCACTGTTAATTCCGATTCCTATGCGCAGTGGAAGAAACGGTTGGCTGAACACTGCAGCTTCTTGCTCTCGTTCCAGGTTGAGTTTCTCGACACTCTCGAGTGCTGACAGAGCGGCGCGGCAAGCATTTTCAGCATGTTCCGCATCATCAATAGGTGCATTCCAGAAAGCCATGACCGCATCACCAATATACTTATCAATGGTGCCGCGTTGACTAAGGATATCATGGGTGATCGGCGTCAGAATCCTATTCATCAGACGCGTTAGGCCGGCAGGGTCTGCCTTGTAACTTTCAGATATAGTCGTGAACCCGCGTACATCGCTAAAGAACACGGTCATCTCTCTAACTTGACCACCCAGAATAAGCTTTTGGGGGTCTTGGGCGAGTTGCTCTACAAGGTCTGGTGAAAGGTACTGACCAAATGCGGACCGAACATAGCGCCTTTCGGTTTCCTCGCTGATGTAATTGTGAAACACCAGAACGCTATAAATCATCAAACTACTGAGAAGGGGATATGAGGGTGAAAGTAGGAGCCCCTCCTGTGCATAGAGATAAACAGAGGTTGCGAAAGTTGTAATGGCAAGTCCTGCGCCAAGACCAAAGGCCATTTTGGCGCCGATAATTGGTACCAGCACTATCATTATAATGCTGAGCATCGCGGTTAAAAAAAGTTCGGCGCCTAACGCGTAGTTTGGCCTAACGAGGAAGTCTCCAGTCAGCATCGTTTGGAGTAGCTGCGCATGCACTTCGACCCCTGGCATCGCACTATCGAGCGGCGTCGCCTTGATATCAAAAAGGCCGGTGGCAGATGTGCCGATCAAGATTAATTTTCCCGCCAGCTTCTTCGTCGGAACCGTTCTATCGAGTACGTTTTTTGCAGATATATAGAAGCTCGGATCGTGCTTGGCATAGTGAACCCAGATGCGACCGTTACCGTCGGTTGGAATGCGCAACTTGGCAATGCTCAAGGAATTGATACCCGCACTGTCGGTGCGAACCACAAGCGGAGCCCCACCGGTTACAACGCGCAGTAACTCTACGGAGAGTGATGGCATCAACACATCGCCGTATCGCATGAGTGCCGGGACACGGCGCACAATGCCGTCCTGCTCCGGGAGTAGTGTGAACATTCCTATTCCCGCTGCCGCTGATTCCAGCGTTGCAATGTTCCTGACGACGTCTGGGAACTCGATGAGGAAACGTGACGGTTCGTCACCCAGAAAAGCAATCGGAATGGTCTTAAGTGGCGTGGAATCAGGGCGAATCAATTCTCGGTAATATCCTGATTGGCCCAAAACCGTGGGGAATTTCCTCATAGTTTCAGCGAGGATACTGTCGTTGCTTGGCAGTTCCTGAAGTGCTGACCGCAGTCCGGGATCAATCCGCGGGAAGGTGCTTGCATAAAGTCCCGGGGAAAGACGGTCTGGTTCTGCAAACACAATATCGAACGCGACCGCGACGGCACCAGAATCGCGTAATCCCAGCAGCAAATCAGAGACGAGCGTTCGAGGCCATGGCCATTGCCCATGGCGCGCCAAGGATTCCTCGTCTAAATCGACGATCGCTATTGGCTGGGCCGACTGAGCCCGTGGAAACATACGAGCATAGAAATCAAAGGTTTTGAGCCTTAGGGTTTCCAGCGGCAATGGATCGATTAGGCGCGCAACCATGACGATGAACAAAAGCACGACGGCCGCAAGCCTCGCATAACCTGCGCTTCGCCGACCCAAAATCTGGGTATAGAGACCGCGCAAGCGAGGGAACTTCATTCTTTGTGGACCTGCTTTTCTTACCGAACACTATACACTGCTAAACCAGCGTGCTGGTCACAATGGAATTCTCGATTTCAGTTGGGTCGATTTGCAACGCAACTAAATCAGCCGCGCCCGCGCCGTCAAATAATGTGGCGCCGTCAAGAATAGCGACCGGGGTTCCATTTACAGAAACCTCAACATCATCAATGCTGTCGCCCGTAAGGTCACCAAACAGCAGACTTAAAATTTCGTCCCCACCGCTAAACAATTCACCCAAATCCAGAATATCACCTGTTCCAGGTGTTGAACTGCTACCACTGATATCAAACCCATAAATTGTATCTAGGCCGTCTCCAGGGCCAATTACGATCGTATCGTTGCTAAGATCGTTCAGAATAGGCGTGATATTTTCACCGGTATAAATTTGATCATCGCCAGGGCCTCCAATGATCACGTCTGCGCCGTTACCACCAAAAATTTGGTCCGCACCGCCTCGACCATAAAGGATATCATCACCCGCGAGTCCTAAGATGATATCGCCCAATTCACTACCGACTAACGTATTTGCGCTTTCATCAACGTCCAAAGTCAGAGGATCGTCGACTGCTTGCCCCAGAATAGTGGCAACCGGATCGCCGTCTGCATTTATGACAAAGGTGAGGGGAGAGGTCACACTGTCGCCATCATTGTCACTAGCCACGACATCAAAAGAGAACGCGGTGTCCTCGGCGCTGAATGTCTCTCTGATCTCCATCGAGAGCAATCGATAGTCCGTACTCGTACCGGCCCCGAGGGAAATCTCGTCGAATCCGGTAGTCCCGATCATGTCGTAAAGTAATAGCTGATACTCAGGGCTCGTCAGGCCGCCTTGCGGGATATCACTGGATAGCAAAGTACCCTGGAGAAAAGCAGCAAGAAGCAGATCGAAATCGGCAACGGTCGAGTTTTCACCCCAAGTAATGGCTTCATTCTCCGGTGTTGCCGGATTGTCCACGACATTAGCTGCAGTATAAGTACCGGTTATTACTTCACCTGTGGCCAGTGTCACCGACCAAGTGACGACCTCGCCAACTGAAAGTTTTTGAATATCAAAAAGAATCTGGAAGATCGGCTCAGCACCCGGCGTATCGGGATTATCAAAGCTGATATCAAGGAGTTCGCCGGTATTGACTAGATTGTTTCCAACCCCCATGCCTTGGCCAGAGGAATTTATGCCGCCTTTGTCCTCAAAATTGCTGAAGGTGGCTTGCAAACCACTCGTTCCCAGATTTAGCACTAAGGAAGGAATTGGGCCACCTGGCGTCAAGCCCACCAACGTTTGTTCGATCGTCGTTCCCTCTAATGGACTGACAATCGAGAACTCATAGGTGCCGTCTGCATTGACTACCAAGACGAACTCAGCTTGATCACTCGGATCATCCGAGGTGATGCTGTATGTAAAGGCTCCCCCGCTGGTATCGATTAAGGTGGCGGTGAATCCCGCCGGGATACTGGTCGGGTTCACGGCCGTTACTGCTGCATCAAATGGATCGGCTAATAGATCATCCGCACCGAAGCAAATGCCTAGGTCACCGGATACCGTCGTTATTTCATTATTGACTGTCTCATTACCTACCGCTCCAACGGGAAGCGAATCTGTGAGTACAATCGTTGCGACGGTAGTTAAGGTGACATCATTTGTCCCATCCGAGACAATCACGTTAAACTGCTCTATCTCATCAACACCGGGCACATCGAACGCCGGATTCTCAAGTTCATATTGCCAGAAGAAAGTTGTCGTCAAAGAACCGTCGTCATTTTCGACAGTGCTAGTGCCTGTAATTGTGAAGGTACCGGAAACAGCAGAGATGGTTACCGTGTCACCTGCACCAAAACTATCGCTGCCAATACTCTGGTCGGATGCAACAAAACTCACAAAAGAGATAAATAAGGCATCGCCATCCAGATCCTGGACCGAGAAACTGCCAGAGGTAACAATAGGCCCTTCTGCTGGGTCACAGCCGCCTCCGTGAACATCATCCGCTACCAGATTGTTCTCGTCGACGGTTCCTTCCACATCTGGCGCATCTGTAAAGGCTGGTGTATCGGCGGCACCATTGACGGTGATGGTGATGGTGCCGTTGTCACTGGTCTCGCCGTCGCTGCCCGTCACGTCGAACGACAGGGTGATGGTCTCGCCCGCATCCAGGAACTGCA
>NZ_JBEPTJ010000006.1:0-213992 GCF_040549425.1 Limibacillus sp. MBR-115
CCCCTGGCGTTCCTGAATGCCCGGCTGCCCGATACCGACGAGGATGACCTGCTGGAGGCCGAAGGCCTGATCTCGGCGGCCGAGACCACGCTGGCGGAACAGAGCGCCAACGCCGATGACCCCTTGACCGCCAAGCTGATCGCTACTCGGGCGGAGGAGGCCAAGTCCATGATGGCCGCCCTGGCGGGCGAGAAGGCCATCCGTGAAACCTCCCTGCCGTCGTCCTCTGACTTCGAGACGGGGTCTTCGACCCGTCGCCATAACCCTCACCCTGAGGAGGGGCAACAAGAGGCGGGGAGGGGCGAAGCCCCGACAGGGACGAGACAAAGCCCCGTCTCGAAGGGTGGCGACGCTGGCAGCAGCGGCGCCGGTAGCCCCAGCCAAGCCGCAGCCAAACCGCAGGATGATCCAGTAAAAGCCGATCCGCCTCAGTCCGATCCACCGGCAGACTTCGATGCGGAGCGCAACGAGGCCCCGGCCCAGGCGGATCTGGAGGCCGTGAAGGCCGACGCGCCGCTGCTGACCCAGGCTCAGCAGGAGCGCCTGCGCGGTGAGGCGCTGTCCAAGGCCGAGGCGAGCAGTCAGTCCTTTCAGGAGGAACGCCAGCGCCTTCTCAATCAGCCGATCCCCGACACCCAGGCCCTGGTGGCCCTGGAAAAGCAGCACGACGAAGGCCTCGATGCCTTGCTGCAGGACCTGCAGGCGCAAGGCGTCGCCCCGCCGGAGCCAGAATTCCGCCGTCTGGAGGGGGCTGACGCCCTGGGCGGTCTGATCCTCGATCTGCTGCCTGGCATCGGCGAACTACGCAGCGCCGAGGATGCGGTGGAGTCCTTCGAGGCGACCGCCAAGTCGCTGGAAGAAGGCGACATGCTGGGAGCCGCCTTCAACGGCGCCATGACACTGTTGGATGGCCTGGGGACCGTGCCGGTCGCAGGCAAGGCCGCAAAGATCGCCGGGTTGGGCGTCAAGGGCCTGGCCTCTTCCTTCCTTGGCATCGCCGCTCGCCAGGCGACGCGAAATCCCGAGCGCCATGCAAAGGAATTCTCCGACTGGGCGGGGGAGATCATCGAGACCGGCCGCGCCAGCAGCAAGGCCCGCGTCGTCCCGGCGGGCCGGCTGAGCCCGGAGGTCAAGGGCTTCCTGGAAGAAAAGGGCATCGAGATCACCAGCGACGCCATCGTCGCCTTCGACAAGCGCATTCTTCGCATGGTGCGGGACTCCAAGACTGCCGGTGGAAGGGCCCTGCCTCAAGAGATGATCCAGAAGATGCCGGAAGCCCTGGCCAACCCAAAGGCCGTGCTGTTCGACAAGGCAGATAACATCAGTCGTGGCAGAAACCGCTTGCTCTACGTCGTGGAAATACCGGGCGAGGATGGTAAGGCTGCGAAATTCGTCGTGGATATCGAATTCCCTACAACAACACGGGAGGGTAGGTCCGTCCAGCCCACGGTCATCAGCGCAGGCCGGGTACAAAGCGAATCCCTAATAAATGACGGCAGCTTTGACGTTATTGCCGGTTCGCTGCTGGAGTAACTCTCACAGAATTGAGGGTGGTTGCCAGGGTGGGTCGCCCATCTCCCACATACCGCCACGGGCCAAAGCCAACGGCGCCCAGGATCAAGCGTTTTCCCTGACGTCCTGGCAACCACTGGTAAGATAGTGCGATGGCGCTTAAACAGCAAGAGGTTGTATGTTTTCAGAGGGCCATGGGTGTGATCATCGCGGTGGGTCGCCTATCTCCCACATACAGTTTCACTGCTACCAGGGCAGGATAACCCCCAGGACCTAGCGATTTTCCTGACGTCACGACGATCACAATATCAAATTAAGGGTGTATATAATCTAAATCAAGAGATCGAACTGGTGGTTGCCAGGGTGGGTCGCCCATCTCCCACATACCGCAGCCAGCCAAAGCCAGACGCGCCCAGGATCAAGCGTTTTCCCTGACGTCCTGGCAACCACTGGTAAGATAGTGCGATGGCGCTTAAACAGCAAGGGGTTGTATAGAGGTTAAACGCCTCGCCCTCATCCTTCGAGACGGTGACTGCGTCACCTCTTCAGGATGAGGGGTCTTCGACCCATCGCAACAAAATCCTCGCCCTGAGGAGGGGTCGAATGACCCCGTCTCGAAGGGTGAGGGCGGCCAACAAGAGGCGCGGAGGGGCGAAGCCCCGACAGGGAACGACAAGAGGCGCGGAGGGGCGAAGCCCCGACAGGGAACCGACAAGAGGCGCGGAGGGGCGAAGCCCCGACAGGGAACCGACAAGAGGCGCGGAGGTCGTCCGGCGTTACGCCATGCCGATGGCGGTTTTGTAGAGATCGAGGAGTTCTTCCTGCTCAGCGCGGTCGCTGGCGTTCATCTTACGGAGGCTGATCAGCTTGCGCATGACCTTCGTATCGAAACCGTTGCCTTTGGCTTCGGCATAGACTTCCTTGACGTCTTCAGCCAGCGCTTTCTTCTCTTCTTCAAGGCGCTCGATGCGCTCGATGTAGGATTTTAGCTGCTCACCCGTCACGCCGGCGACATCCGCCATGCTGGCACTCCTTCAAATCTGTTGGTCTGACAAATCAGTACTGATCGCCGTCCGGCCTCCGCTGTTCAGAACGAGGCCGGAAGCTTTGCTGCGGGCGGGGAGACTAGCCCGCGGCAAAGCCACTGGCAAGCGCCCCCGGATGCACCCTCGGATACCCCCTCGGATACCCCCGAATGACCGGATTACGGGTTAGTGATTGGCTTGGGATTGGCTACGCAGGAACTCCGCCTGTTGCTCGGCGGTCGGCTCGGTGTGATAGCGCTTCTTCCATTCGTTGTAGGGCATGCCGTAAATCTCCGCACGGCTTTCCTCGTACTCCCGTTCCGCGCCGAGATCCGTGAGTGCGGCGTGATACCATTTCGACAGGCAGTTGCGGCAGAAACCGGCCTGGTTCATCAGGTCGATGTTCTGCACGTCGGTCCGCTTGCGAAGGTGTTCCACCAACCTGCGAAACGCCGCGGCTTCCGCCTGGATCGTTTTATCGTCGCTCATGTTTGCCTCCTGAATGATCAAGTCCCGGCTCAAGGTTTCTATGTAGGTACGCTTGCGAGGCCTGTCACCCATTAAACCACGAGGAAGCCCTCGGCGAAGGGATCGCGCTCGTCGATGAAGATCGTGTTGAAGCCGGTGATGCGCGCCCAACCCTCGATCGAAGGAATGATGCCCGGCTTGTTGCCAACCGTCGTTTCGTTCTCGACCCGGCCCTTGAACAGCGAGCCGATGATCGATTCGTGAACGAAACTGTCGCCGACCTTCAAACGGCCCTTGGCGGCAAGCTGGGCCATGCGGGCCGAGGTTCCGGTGCCACAGGGGCTGCGGTCGATGGCCTTGTCGCCATAGAAAACCGCATTGCGCGCGTCGGCGCCCGCGACCGTGGGCGCGCCGGTCCAGAGGATGTGGCTGACGCCCCGGATGGTTTCGTTCTCCGGGTGAACCACTTCCAGTGTCTCGTTTAGAATGCGCCGCAACTGCGGGGAGAGGCGCTGGATATCGCCCGGCGAAAGCTGGGCCATGTCCTGGTAATTCTCCTGCGGCTCGACGATGGCGTAAAAATTGCCGCCGTAAGAGATATCGACCGTCAGGCGCCCTAGCTCCGGGCAGTCGACCGTGACGCCTTCGGCCGCCAGATAGGAGCCGATATTGACGATGCGGACCGAATCCACATGCGCGCCGTTTTGCGTGTAGTAGGCATCCACCCGGCCCGCCGGCGTTTCCAGGCGTAGCAGCCCGGGTTCGCGCGGGGTCGCCAAACCACGCTCGATGGCGAAGGTGACGGTGCCGATGGTGCCGTGCCCGCACATCGGCAGGCAACCGCTGGTCTCGATATAGAGGACGCCGATGTCGCAGTCCTCGCGCGTCGCCGGATAGAGGATGGAGCCGGACATCATGTCGTGTCCGCGCGGCTCGAACATCAAGCCGGTGCGAATCCAGTCGAAGTGCTTGAGGAAGTGCTGGCGTCGCTCGCTCATGCTGGTGCCCTGCAAAAGCGGCCCGCCGCCCGCCACGAGCCTGACCGGGTTGCCGCAGGTATGTCCGTCTATGCAGAAGAAGGTGTGATGGCCCTTCATGATTTGTCCTTCGATGAGCGCCCTGCTGCGGTGCGGCCAATGCTGACCAAAGCCGGAGCCGAACGTTGAATGCTTGTTGCCGGGGAGGTTATAGTCGCATCCCCATGTCCGAGAATTTGACCCAGGAAATGCCGCGCTTCAAGAGCCAAGAGCACGCAGGGCCGTCGCCGCTTTTGGCACCGGATGAACCCGCGCCATTCCGCTTGCTCAACCCGGAAGGCCGTGGACGGAGGGCCTTGCTGGTTTGCGACCATGCAACGAACTTCGTGCCGCGCGCGCTGGACGGACTTGGCTTGCCGCCCGACGAGATTAGCCGCCATATCGCCTACGACATCGGCATTGCCGGGGTCGCGGAGCGGCTCTCGGCCCTCCTCGATGTCCCTGCAATCCTCAGCCACTTCTCTCGGCTGATCGCCGATCCCAATCGCCCACCCGACGATCCGACCCTGGCCGCGGCGGTCAGCGACGGCACGATCATCGCGGCTAACCAATCGCTCACCGCCGCCGAACTGGCGCTGCGCAAGGCGACCTTCTACGACCCCTATCATGCGGCAATCGCCAGCCAGCTCGACCGGATGCTGGAGACGGGGCCTCGCCCAGCCTTCGTATCGCTGCATTCCATGACGCCCATGATCCGAGGCGAGCGTCGCCCCTGGGAGGCCTGCATTCTATGGAACGACGATCCGCGCTTGCCGAATCTGGCCTTCGAAGACTTACGCGGTCGCGGGCTGATCGTTGGTGACAACGTCCCCTATTCAGGGCAGGACGGTCACGGCTGCACCGTGCATCGCCATGCCGAACCGCGCGGGCTTGCCAACATCCTCTTTGAAATTCGCCAGGATCTGATCGATACGCCCGCCGGTCAGGAATACTGGGCCAGCTTGCTGGCAGAGACACTTTCGTCCATCCTTGCAAAGGCGGACCTGGACCGGAACTGGAACGAGGAGCGGCAGCGTGACGGAACCCAGCTTCACGGTAGGGATTGAGGAGGAGTATCTCCTTGTCGACAAGAGCACGCGCGATCTGTGCCAGAGCGTTCCCAAAACCCTGATCGATGAATGCGTGGCCGCCTTGCCTGAAGGGCAGGTGACGCCTGAATTTTTGCAGGCGCAGATCGAAATCGGCACACGCAAGTGCGACAATATCAAGCAAGCCGCCAAGGAAGTCGCGCAGTTGCGCCGCGTGGTGGCCGAAACTGCCGGGCGGCACGGATTGGCCCCGATCGCCGCCTCGACCCACCCTTTCGCCGCGTGGGACGTGCAGCAACATACAGACAAAGAACGTTATAACATACTGGCCCGTGATATGCAGGGTGTGGCGCGCCGTCTGGTGATCTGCGGCATGCATGTCCATGTCGGCTTGGATGATGACGAGTTGCGCTGTGACCTGATGGGCCAGATCACCTATTTTCTGCCGCACCTTCTGGCGCTTTCGACTTCCTCGCCCTTCTGGCGGGGACAGGAAAGCGGCCTCAAGTCCTATCGTATCGCCGTGTTCGACGAGCTCCCGCGTACCGGATTGCCGGAGAGCTTCGATAGCTATGGAGAGTTCAAGCGGCATATCGATGTGCTGATCGCCGCCGGTGTGATCGAGGATGCCAGCAAGCTTTGGTGGGATGTGCGGCCGAGCCAGCGTTTCCCCACGCTTGAATTGCGCATCCCCGATGTCTGCACGCGCCTGGAGGACGGCATCACGGTGGCCGCGCTCTATCTGTGCTTGCTGCGGATGCTCTACCGGCTCAAACGCAGCAATCAACGTTGGCGGCGCTATGGATTGATGCTGGTGCAGGAGAACCGCTGGCGCGCCCAACGCTATGGCGTGGACGAGGGGCTGATCGATTTCGGCAAGGGCGTGATCGTGCCCTATCCCGATCTGTTGGAAGAGATACTCGATCTGGTGCGCGAGGACGCCCTGGCACTCGATTGTCTGGAGGAGGTGGAGCGGGCCCGCGAGATCATCCAGCGAAAGACATCGGCACACCGGCAGCTCGCACTTTACCACCGCGCGCTGGATCAAGGAGCGAGCAAGGAAGACGCACTGAAGTCAGTGGTGGATTTCCTCATGGAAGAGACCGTGGCGGGCCTTTGAGCATTGCGAATTGTCCGGCAGCACTTGTCTTGTCGTCGCCACAGCACCCCCCACAAACCGCGATTACATTGGATTGCGGGCTTGTTGCACTGCTTACGGCTTCCTAAGATCGCAACCGAAAAAGGCAATTAAAGCAGGCCGCAAATCGCGCCGCGTGCAGGAGAAATGAAAGCATGAGAAAATTCGGGGTGGGCCAGCCGCTGAGGCGCTTTGAAGACCAACGGCTCTTGACCGGCGAGGGAAGCTATACCGACGATCAGCGTCCGGAAGGGGCGCTTCAAGCGGTCGTGCTGCGCAGTCCGCATGCGCATGCGGTGCTGGCATCGATCGATTGTGAGGATGCACGGGCCTTCCCCGGCGTGCGCGCCGTCTATACCCACGCTGAACTCGATGCCGCCGGGATTGGTGATATCCCCTGTTTGACGCTCTTCCCCGGAAAGGGTGGCAAGCAAGCCATTACGCCCGGCCATCCCGTGCTGGCGCGCGGTAAGGTGCGCCACGTCGGCGATCCCGTTGCTTTCGTGGTCGCCGAGACCTTGGAGCAGGCACAAGATGCCGCCGAAGCCATCATGGTCGACTTTGATGATCTGGAAGCCGTGGTGGACCTGGAAGCAGCCATCGCCCCAGGCGCGCCGCAGGTTTTCGACGAGGTGCCGGGAAATGTGTGCTTCGATTGGGATATCGGTGATGCGGCAAAGACCGAGGCTTTGCTGGAGTCCGCCGAACGGGTCGTTGAGCTTTCGCTGGTCAACAGCAGGATCGTCGTCAATTCGCTTGAACCCCGGAACGCCATTGGGGAATACGACCCAGCCAGCGGCCGTTTCACCTTGACCACGTCGACCCAGGGCGTTTTCAAGCTGCGTGATCAGTTGGCGGACAAGATTTTCAAGCTTCCGCGTGACCGGTTCCGTGTTTTGACACCGGACGTTGGCGGCGGCTTCGGCATGAAGATATTTCTCTATGCCGAGCAGGTGCTGGTGTTGTTTGCGGCACGCGATCTCGGCCTGCCGGTGGTATGGAACGGCACGCGAAGCGAATCCTTCCAATCCGACAGCCAGGGGCGCGATCACCTTAGCAAAGTCCGCGTGGGCCTCGACGCTCAGGGGCGGATGAAGGCCCTGCATGTATCGACCCTGGCGAACCTGGGTGGGTATCTATCCAACTTCGGGCCCTATATTCCAACGGCCGCCGGCGCGAAAATGCTCTCCGGCCTTTATGGCCTGGAGGCTGTTTATTGTGAGGTAAAGTGCGTTCTGACCCACACGGTTCCGGTTGACGCTTATCGGGGGGCCGGGCGTCCCGAAGCGGCGTATCTGCTGGAGCGTTTGGCTGACTATGCCGCTACCGAAATAGGCCTGACGCCGGAGGAATTTCGACGCCGCAATTTCATTCCGAAGACGGCCATGCCCTTCGATACCGCAACCGGAATTACCTATGATTCCGGGGATTTCACGCGGGTCATGGAGCGCGCCTTGGAGAAAGCGGATTGGTCGGGGTCGGTTTCTCGCAAGGAGGCTGCGGCCAAGGCAGGACGGTATCGCGGTATCGGCATCGGCTGCTACATCGAGGCCTGCGCGGGTATCGGCGAGGAGGAAGCCAGGGTTCGCCTGGATGAAGACGGCGGCATGACGGTTTTCGTCGGAACGCAGACGAATGGCCAGGGGCACGCGACGGCCTATTCCCAGATCATGGCAGAACAGATCGGCATAGACCCGGCTATGGTGCGGCTGCGCCAGGGCGACAGCGATGAACTGTCCCAGGGTTCCGGCACGGGTGGATCCCGATCCCTTTTGATGGGGCGCTTGGCGATTGAAGGCGCTAGCGAAAAGGTTATTGAGCGCTTGCGTCGCATCGCCGGATTTCTTCTGGAAGCCGCGCCCGAGGATATCGAGCTTGCGGATGCCAAGTTCGCCATCGTCGGCACCGATCGTCACGTGGGGTTGGCCGAGATAGCACGGAAGGTCTATGCGCAGTCTGAAAGTTTGCCGGAGGCACTGCGCGGCGAGGTTCTGGAAGCCTATATTGCTAAGAACCCGCCGCTAACCTACCCCAACGGCTGCCATGTTTGCGAACTGGAGATCGATCCGGAGACCGGCCGTTTGATCATCGATCGTTACACGGTCGTCGACGATTTTGGCACTATCGTCAATCCATTGCTGGTCGCCGGACAGGTTCATGGCGGCTTGGCGCAAGGTTTGGGGCAGGCTTTGCTGGAGGTCACGGCCTACGATCCCGAGAGCGGGCAGTTGTTGACCGGATCCTTTATGGACTATGGCATGCCGCGCGCCGACGACATGCCCCGGATCGACTTGGAATTTATCCAGGATATTCCCTGCGCAACCAATCCTTTCGGGATCAAGGGCGCGGGCGAGGCAGGGGCCATCGGCGCGCCGCCAGCGATTGTCAACGCGTTGGTCGACGCCTTGAAACCATTGGGCGTGCGGCATCTGGACATGCCTGTAACGCCGGAAAAACTTTGGCGGCTAGCCAACGGGCTAGGCGATCAAAAAGGGGAGGCCGCCGAGTGAACGACATAGCGGCCTTGTTGCCCAATGTAACCGCGATCGCCGAGGATGCCGGGCGGGCGATCCTGGATATCTATCGTGACGAGAGTCGTACCGCCGAGAGGCAGAAAGACGATGCGTCGCCGGTCACGGCGGCAGATGAGGCGGCCGACGCATTGATCCTCTCGGCGTTGGGCAGCCTGACCCCAGAGATTCCGATCATTACCGAGGAAAGTTTCGCACCTGATCGCCTGCCGGATCTTTCGGGCGGCCTTTTCTGGTTGGTCGATCCGCTGGATGGCACCAAGGAATTCCTCAGCCGAAACGGCGAGTTCACCGTCAACATCGCCCTGATAGAAAGCGGTTTGCCGGTGTTGGGTGTCGTGCATGCGCCGGCACTGGATAGAACCTGGACCGGTGCCGGGCCGGGAAGTGCTGCGTTCCGAGATCAAGGGGCCGATGCCGTATCCGTACGCGTACGCTCGGCGCAGATGAACGCCATAACCGTTATTGCCAGCCGCCGCCACGGCAGCGGCGGCGAACTGGATCACTTCCTGTCGCGGTTCAAGGTCGCTGAGCGGGTGTCCGCGGGTTCATCGTTGAAGTTCTGTCTGATCGCCAGTGGACAGGCCGACCTCTATCCCCGCTTCGGGCGCACGATGGAGTGGGATACCGCCGCGGGCCATGCGGTCCTGCTGGCCGCCGGGGGACGCGTCGAGCGCAGCGACGGCGCCGCTTTCGTCTATGGCAAGGCGGGCTTCGAGAATCCGGCCTTCGTCGCCTATGGGGGGCTTTGAGCGTGGCGGTTCGTCGTGAAAGCAAAACCGCTCCCCGGGCATGGCAGCGAATGTTGTCGGGCCGCCGTCTTGACCTGCTGGACCCAACCCCGCTGGATGTCGAGATCGAGGACATAGCGCTGGGCCTGTCTCGCGTCGCCCGCTGGAACGGACAGACCGTGGGAGATTGGTCTTTTTCGGTCGCACAGCACAGTCTGTTGGTCGAGGAAGTCGTCGCACGCCTGCGCCCTCAGGCACCCAACAAGTGGTTGCTGGCGGCTTTACTGCACGATGCATCGGAGTATGTCGTCGGCGACTTGATCTCGCCCTTCAAGGCGGCGGTCGGTTTCGACTACAAGGCCTTCGAGAACCGCCTGATGGAGGCGATTCATATTCGCTTCGGGCTGCCGCCGCAATTGAGCAAGGAGGCTCAGCGGGTGATCAAGCGCGCCGATCACGTCGCGGCCTACCTGGAAGCCACACAGCTTGCCGGGTTCGGCGATAAGGAGGCACGGAAGTTTTTTGGGCAGCCGGGAAGCCACGTGCAGGACCTTCGTCTTGCTCCCTTGAAACCGGATCAGGCGCGGGCCCGGTTCCTCAAGCGCTTCAGAGCGCTTACACCATCCTGAGGCGCGCGACAGGGTCTTTGAGATCAGTTAGCGTGGCTGCCATGAAACAGCGGGACCCCAATGAACCACTCCAGGGTAAGACAGCGTCACAGGAGAACTTCCCAGTGGCGTCGCGCCTGTTGGCGCGCGATAAGCGCGCCACGGTGATGGCTTACTACGCTTTCGCCCGCGCAGCCGACGATGTGGCTGATGCGCCAGACATCCCGGCCGAGCGCAAGCTTGCTGATCTCGCTGCCTTCGAGAAAGGATTGCTGGAAGGAACGGGGCCGATTCAGCCTGCACTCGCGCTCCGGGGAGAGCTGATGAACCGGGCGTTGCCGCTCGATCTCGCCGGTCAGTTGCTGACTGCCTTTCGTCAAGACGCGGAGGGTGTGGAGATCGCAACCTGGAGTGATCTGCGTGCCTACTGCCGATACTCAGCGAATCCGGTGGGCCGCTTTCTGCTGGCGCTTCACGGCGAGGATGCAGCGCTTGAAGCGCAGAGTGATGCGCTTTGCAGCGGGCTGCAGATCCTCAACCATTTGCAAGATTGTAAGTCGGACTGGCAAGCCCTTACCCGCTGTTATCTACCGGGGAATTGGATGGCCGAATGCGGCTGCGATATCGGGGACCTGGAAGCAGAAGCCAGTTCACCGGGCTTGCGCCAAGTGTTGGACCGTTGTCTTGATGAAACGGGGCGACTGCTGTCCAAATCAGCGCCGCTCGCCCGCTGTATTAAAGACCGGCGCCTGGCTTTTCAGGCGGGCACCACACAAGCCCTGGCTGTAAAATTGCTGTTACGCCTGCGCAAGCGCGATCCTTTGGCCCGGTCGGTCCGGCTGTCCCGGTTCGATTTCCTGGTTGCGGCCCTATCCGGCTTCATTGCCGCAATGGGTTCGCGAAGGGAGGCGGCATGATGGACGCGGCGGCAGCGGAGAGGGAAGCACTGCGAATCGTGCGCGATTCCGGCAGTTCCTTTTTCTGGGGCATGCGCCTTGTCTCGGCCCCGCGCAGGCGCGGCATGTATGCGCTTTACGCCTTCAGCCGGGCCGTTGACGATGTGGCCGACGGCGACGGTCCTGTAAAGGAGCGTTTGGCGGGTTTGGACGCCTGGCGCGAGGAGATCGAAGCGCTTTATGCGGGATGCCCACAGACACTGATTGGCAAGGCCTTGCAGGGTCCGGTTGAGGAGTTTGATCTGCCGAAAGCGGAGTTTCTGGCCCTGATCGAGGGCATGGCGTCGGACCTGGCGACGCCGGTTTGTGCGCCTTCCTGGCAGGATCTCGCGCAGTACTGCCGCCGGGTCGCCGGCTCGATCGGTGTGCTGACCCTGCGTATCCTGGGATTTCCGGCGACGGCGGACGACCGCTTGGCCATCGCGCTTGGCGAAGCCCTGCAACTCACCAACATCTTGCGGGATTTGGCCGAGGATGCGCGTCGGGGAAGACTCTATCTGCCTGCCGAGATTCTGGCCGAGGCCGGGATCGGATCATCCCTTCCTGATGCGGTCTTGCGCGACCCCAAACTGGCGTTGGCTTGCGGTCGGGTGGCCAAGCACGCCGAAGCGGACTTTGCCGAAGCGCGCAGCGAGATTCAGCGGCGCGGCAGCCGCTCCTTGTTGGCGCCACGGATCATGCTAGCGTTCTATGCCCGCTTGCTGGTCAAGCTGTCGAACCAAGGCTGGCGGCCACATGAACCTGTGCGCCTTTCCGCTCCAGAGAAGCTATGGCTTGTTTGCCGGGAACTGCTGCGGCGATGAGCAGGGTACATGTCATCGGTTGCGGATTGGCCGGATTGAGCGCGGCGGTTCGACTGGCGGCGGCGGGCCTGAAGCCTCTGCTTTACGAGCAATCCGGTCACGCCGGCGGGCGCTGTCGGAGCTATCGGGATCCAGCCCTCGAATGCCTTCTGGATAACGGTAACCATCTGCTGCTCAGTGCCAACCGCGAGGTCCTGGCTTATCTCGATCTTCTGGATGCAAGACGCGGGCTGCGCGAGAATTTGCCTGCGCGGTTTCCCTTCGTCGATCTTGCCGACACGCGCCGTTGGGCCCTGAATTTGGAATCCGGCCGGCTGAAAGGCGCCCTGGATCTTTGCAAGGCCTTGCCCGGCGTGCGCCCGCGCGACCTGTCGGCGCTGCTGCGATTTCTGTTTGTCCGCGAGGGGGCGGTGGTGACGGACCTCGTGTCATCCAACCACGCACTGTATCGTCCTTTGATCGAACCCTTGACCCTGGCTGTGATGAACGGCCCGCCGGAGGCGGTGTCGGCAAGCCTTCTCGCTCGGGTACTGCGACAAACCTTGTTCAAGGGCGCATCCACCTGTCGCCCGCTGCTGCCCGCCGAAGGCCTCGGCCCGGCGCTGGTCGAGCCGGCCCTGGCGTTTCTGGCGGAAAGAAACATTCAGCCGCTTTATCATCATCGATTAAAGGATATCGGCCTGTCGGCCGGAGGCGTCGATCATCTCGAGTTTGCCGCCGGGCGCAGTGATTTGAAGCCGGGGGAGGCTGTCGTTCTGGCCATTCCGCCCTGGGGCTGCGATGCGTTGCAGGAACGCTTCCTCCCTCAAGTGGAAACCAAGGCCATCGTCAATCTGCATTACCGGTTGCCCAAGTCGGTCGATCACAAGACCCTGGAGCCCTTCCTGGGTGTTCTGGGCGGCAGGATTCAGTGGATTTTCAGGCGCGGCGATGTGGTTAGCGTAACGATCAGCGATGGCGAGCGCTGGATGGCGGATGCACCGGAGACACTGGCCCAAATGCTATGGCCCGAAGTGGCAACGGCCTTGCAACTGGGCGAGATCGATACGCCGCCTTTCCGGGTCATCAAGGAGCGCCGCGCAACTCCCTTGCAAAGTCCGGCAGCGGCAGGGCACCGTCGCGGAAGTCGCACGGCGTTCTCCAACCTGTTTATCGCCGGCGATTGGTGCGATACCGGTTATCCAGCCACGATCGAGAGCGCCGTCCTGTCTGGCCGTTTGGCGGCAGCGGCAATCCTGTCTAGGTGATGATTTCCGCCGGGGGTTGGAGTCCTGGGAGTCAGTTGGTCGTGTGGCTGGAGCCGGAGTGGTTGCCCATATGGCCGTCCATAGCGCCACCCATGTGGCCAATCGGCATGACCATCACGGTCGCCGTGACCTCCGCGCCGTCGTCGAACATCAGCTTGACATCGAAATGCTCACCTTCCTTAAGCGCCCGGGTCAGCCCGAAAAGCATGACATGCAGGCCACCAGGCTCCAGGGTCACGGTCTCGCCCGCTGGAATCTCGATTTCCTCCATGCGGCGCATTTTCATGACGCCGTCGACCATTTCATTGCTGTGCACCTCTGCGCGCTCGGCAAGGCTCGTTTCCGCCGAGACCAGACGTCGCGGCTCCTGGCTCTGGTTGGTGATCTCCAAAAAGACGGCTCCTGTATGTCCGGCACCCATGGTGACCCGCGACCAGGCGTTGTTGGTGGAGAGATCACTTGCCATGGCTTGCGTGGCGGCAAGGAGGAGCGCGGCGGCAAAGAAGCTGAACATCAGTCTCACGGGGATTCTCTCCGGATTGTTGTGGCGAGCGCAGCATAAAGTCCAGAGTGCGGTAGGGCAAAGGTCAGAAGCGTCGCAGGGATCGCTACAAAGCATGATCTGGGTGGTTGCCTCGCGACAAGGCTCTGTGCGAGGTAAAGAGGGCGGGACGTTAGTAAGACAGCAATTGGACGGGTGGTGTCGGGGCGATGGCGAAGATCCTTTGGTTGGCGAGTTATCCAAAGAGCGGAAACACTTGGTTGCGCACCATCGTCGACCGTTTGTTGTCGCAGGGCGAGGCGCTGGATTTAAATCTCTTGCCGCCGTCCTTCAACGGCGCGACGAACAGCTATATCAAGGACCGCAAGCTGCCGCTGGCCGAGGGTGTGCAGGGGGCAGCCAGCGCATACTGGCGCGATGTCCAGGCTTTCCTGGTTTCTGAGGCGACGCGGGACCGGGTCTTCATGAAGACCCATAACATTGCAGCGCGTTTTGGAGGCGTGCCTTTTCCGGACAGTGAGATGACCGAGGGGGCGATTTACGTCGTGCGCGATCCGCGCGACGTGGCGATTTCCTATTCCTATCATTTTCAATGCGGCCTGGCGGATGCCGTGGCAGCGCTCTGCAATCCGGAGAAGTTCATCACCAGGAAGGGCGAGCCGGGTAAGGCAGAGATGTTGGGCAGCTGGGGCCTGCATGTGAAGAGCTGGACCCAGCAAAAGCGCTTTCCATTGTTGCTGCTTCGCTACGAGGACATGCACACCAATCCGGCCAAGTCTATCGCGACGATTAGCCGGACGCTCGGGTTTTCCCATTCCATGGCCGAGATCGCACGGGTGGTCGAGGAAACCTCATTCTCTTCCCTGAAGGAGGCCGAATTGCGTGGCGGCTTCAAGGAGGCCGTACGCGAGGGCGGGTTTTTCAGAAAGGGCCGCGCCAAGCAATGGCAGGTGGTTGAGGACCAGGGCGTCTTTGCGCCGATAACGACGACCTTCGGCCCCCTGATGGAAAAGCTAGGTTATTCGCGCTGACGCCCCGGGCCTGAAGGCAGGCGGAGGCCAGTGTCCGCTAACGTCTAGAAGCGCGCTTCAGCCACGGTCTTGTCCTGAGCTGGATCATAAAGCCCGCCTCCCAGATGAGAATGTCCCCAGCTCATGATCTGCAAGAGGATGGGTTCCAACTCAATCCCCTTGTCGGTCAAATAGTAGCAATAGCGAAGCGGCCGATCCTGGTAGGGTTCGCGCCGTACCAATCCCCATTCCATCAGTCGCTTCAGGCGTTCTGATAGCAGGTTGGTTGGCATGCGCTCCTCGCTGCCTTGCAGATCCCGGAAAGTGTGCTTCCCGTGCCACAACAGGTCTCGCACGACCAATAAAGTCCATTTATCGCCCAGAATTTCCAAACTTCGGGCAATTGAGCAGCGCGAGCGAAAGTCATGATGTTGATGCGGCATATCCTGCTCCAAGGGTTTCTACCTGCTCATTCATACAATGGTCACTTTTAAAATGAAAGTTTGACGTCGGCAGTAACTTTCAATATGCAAGTGACATTAGGCGCACAACTGCGGAGAACATCGATGCGGGCGATCGGGAACACGCCATTGATCAAGTTGAACCATTTGCCTGGTTCAGACAGCGCGGATGTATTTGTGAAATGGGAGGGAGCCAACCCGACCGGCAGCATGAAAGACAGAATGGCTCTGTCGATGATTGAAGGTGCAGAACGGCGTGGCGATCTGAAGCCAGGCGGATGCGTCGTCGAATACACCGGCGGCAGTACGGGTAGTTCCCTGGCGATGGTTTGCGCAACCCGTGGCTATAAGGCCCGTTTCGTGTCTTCAAACGGCTTTTCCGAAGAGAAGCTGCAAACCATGCGCGCCTTTGGTGCGGAGGTAGAAATCATTCACGCGGACGGGGGTATTCTGACCGCGGATGTGATCAATCGAATGATCGCCCGCGCCAAGGAACTGGCGGACAAGCCGGGCACGTTCTGGCCGGATCAGGTGAACAACCTGGACAATAAGCTGGGTTATCACGGTATGGCGCGTGAAATTATCTCGCAGATTGACGGTCCCATAGACGAGTTTGTCATGGCAGCGGGCGGCGGCGGCTGTATTTCCGGCAATGCGGAGATACTGAAGGACCACAACCCCAAAACGCGCGTCACCGCAATCGAACCTTACCATGTCCGCAATATATCGGGCGGTGACACCAGGGGAAGTCACAAGCTCGAAGGGATCGGGTTGTCGTTCGTGCCGTCCATTCTGCGGCGCGATCTGATTGACCATGTTGTGTCCGTGAAAGATGAAGACGCCTATTGGGGCGCGCGTTCCTTGGCGCGGTGCGAAGGTCTGCTCGGTGGCATAACCTCCGGCGCCAACATCTGGACCGCCCTCCAACGGGCCAGGGAACTGGGACCCGGAAAGAAGATTGTGACCGTGGTCATCGATACCGGCCTGCGATACTTGAACAACGACCTTTACAGGTGATTTTCCGGCGCCGTCCTAAAATCTTTCCTGGCGTGCTCCGTATCCCCGAACGGCACGGTCCTGTTACCGGGGGGCTAGGCGCTTTTCCTTTGGCCTAGTCCTCGGAGCGGCCGGTGTCGTCACGGTCGCGGTCATATCGTCTTTTAATCGGAAAGGGCGGCAGCCAGGACTCGCGACGAACGATCCAGCTTTCGTAAGTGGGTTTCAATTGGTCGGGGGCATCGAGCGACCCCAAATTCACCTCGACCTCGTCGCCGCTGCGCGCGAAAACGGAGGAGCCACAGCCGGGACAGAAATGCCGTCCGGCGTAGTCGCGCGTTTCGCCCTCGATCGTCACCGCATCCTGAGGAAAGATGGCCGAGGCGTGAAACAGCGCCCCATGATGTTTGCGGCAGTCGAGGCAGTGACAAAGACCGACCCGATAGGGCGGGCCCGAGGCTGTGATTCGGACCTTGCCGCAGAGGCAACCGCCAGTGACTCTTTCCATGCCGCGTCTCCTCTGAGATCAAGCTGTCAGAAAAGGGGTACAACGAACGGCAGATACCTTGCAATCGCCGCTTTCGGCGCGGCCCCAAGCGTCGCGGGAATGCCTGCCCATGACTCAAAGGGGGCAGACGTGGTAGAGAATTGCCCCTTAGTGGCATCGATGCGGTTGGTGAGAGTTCAGGGCGTCAAGAATTACCGTGATAAATCAACAAACTACAATAGATCGGCGGCTGAGCGTCGCGCCTATGATGGACTGGACGGATCGGCATGATCGTTTTTTCCTCAGGCTGCTGACGAAGCGCACGCTGCTCTATACCGAGATGGTGACGACCGGCGCCCTGCTGCACGGCCCGCGTGAGCGCCTGTTGGCCTTCGATAGGGCGGAGCATCCCGTGGCGTTGCAACTCGGCGGCTGCGATCCGGCTGAGCTGGCCGAGGCGGCGGCCATGGGCGAAACCGCCGGTTACGACGAGATCAACCTTAATGTCGGTTGCCCCAGCGACCGCGTTCAGAACGGTCGTTTTGGTGCCTGCCTGATGGCCGAACCGACGGTCGTGGCGGCGGGTGTCGCGGCCATGCGCCAGGCGGTGAAAATCCCGGTTACGGTTAAATGCCGGATCGGTATCGACCAAATGGACGACTATGGGGACTTGCGCGCCTTCGTGGATATCGTCTCCCAGGAAGGCGGTGCGGACTGTTTCATCGTCCATGCGCGCAAGGCCTGGTTAAAGGGCTTGAGCCCGAAGGAAAACCGCGAGGTGCCGCCTTTAATCTACGGCAGCGTCTACCGCTTGAAGCAGGAGCGCCCCGATCTGATTGTCGTGATCAACGGCGGTATTCAAAGTCTGGAGGAAGCGTCGGCGCATCTGGACGAAGGTGTGGACGGCGTGATGATCGGCCGGTCTGCCTATCAGAATCCCTACATTATGGCGGCGGCGGATCGAGCCTTCTTCGGCGGCCAAGCCGCGGTGCCGGAGCGGCGGGAGATTGTTGCGCAACTCTTGCCCTACATCGAGCGACAGATGACCCGCGGCGTGCCCTTGAAATCCATCACCCGGCATATTCTGGGGCTCTACAACGGTCTGCCCGGTGCGCGTGTCTGGCGGCGGGTCTTAAGCGAAGAAGCCCATAAGCCGGGCGCCGGGCCCGAAGTCGTGTCACGCGCCTGCGAGCAGGTCGAAGAACTGCTGGCGCGTAAGGCGGCGGCCTGACCGGTCTCTACTCAAGCTTTGCCTGAGCCATTTCCTCGATCGCCGCTTCCAGAGATACCGTGGGCCTCCAGCCCAAAGTGTTGCGAAACTCCGCCGGATTGGCAGTCAGGTTTCCCAACAGACTTTGTGCCATCTCCCCGCGGCCCAGCAGCATAAGAACGCCACCCAGAAGCACGGGCGGCATGGGAAAGAGCCGAGCGGGCTTGCCCATGGCCCGTGCCAGGGCCTTGATCAGCCCAGGCGTTGATAGAGGCGGGGTGTCCGCAACCTCGAAGAGCCGTCCGGCGGCGCTGGGGTGATCGAGGCAGGCAGCGATCGCGGAGGCCAGATTTTCCCGGGCGATGAAGCTGCGGGCATTCTGAACGCTGGCGAAGGGCAAAGGACGCCCCTTGTCGATCCAGCGCATCAGCGTTGCCAGATTGCCGGGCGGCTGCGGTCCAATGACCAAAGGCGGTCGCAGTACAACCAGTTCCAGGGAAAGCTCGCGACAGAGCACCGCTAACTTCTGCTCGGCTTCTCGCTTGGCGATCTGGTAGGGCGTGCGCTCCAGACCCGCGCCGATGGAGGAAACAAATACCAGGCGCGCCACGCCAGCGGCCTTGGCTTGATGGGCTAGCGCCAAACTTGCCTCGACATTGGCTTGGCGTTGCAGACGAAGTCCGGCTTGGCTTTGATCTGCCCTATGGGCGCGGGCGGCTAGATGCACCGCGACCCCGGCGCCCGCTACGAGAGACCGCCAATCGCTATCGCCGGAGAGTTCTTCGATGTGGTGCCAAGAGACGCGTGCGTCCGCGGCCAAGGGCGAACGGTTGGCGTAGCTGCAAGCGAGGTCGTGTCCGCGCGCCAACAGGTCTCGGATCAGGGCTTCGCCGACAAACCCGGAGGCTCCTGTAACGGCCACGCGCATTTCAACCACTCCCAGCTGAGGCGGGCTCAGGCGTTGATTGATCTCGCTCGCTTATTGAACGCACCAGCGCCGGATAGAACGCACCCAGGGTAACAGCCCGTCCGGCCATGAAAAGCGACAGTGCAAGCCAGAGGCCGTGATTGTCGTAGTTTGGCACGAGCAACCACGATGCGAGGATAAATATACCAAGCGAAAGGACCATTGCATTACGCATCGCGCCGGTCCGCGTCGCACCAATGAAAATGCCGTCCAATTGATATGACCAAACCGACAGTAACGGCAGGGCCACGACCCAGGGTAGATACAAGGCCGCTGTTTCGCGCAGAGGCTCGATATCAGTGTAAAGCGCGATGATCGACTTGCCGGTAAAGGCGAAAAGGAGCGTGAAGAACAGCGCGAAGCCCGCCGCCCAGATAGTCGATGTCTTGATAGCGCTGCGGAATGCCGCGCGTGACCTTGCGCCGATAGCATTGCCGGTCAGGACTTCGACCGCATGGGCGAAGCCGTCGACGGCGTAGCCCATGAAGGTATGCATCTGCAGAAGGATGGCGTTGGCGGCGAGTTGCAATTCGCCAAGCTTGCCGCTCTGCGAGGTAAAGCTGAAAAAGGCAATCTGTAGACAGAAGGTGCGTAGGAATATATCGGCATTGACCCGCAGCAATGCCCCCTGTCGCTTGCGGTTTAGGAGGCTTTGCAGGTTCCAGTTTCCAGGCCAGGCGCTTAATGCCCGCGCCGCGATGACCAGACCCAGCGCCAGAGCCGCGTATTCAGAAATGAGGGTCGCCAGCGCCACGCCGTCGACAGTCATGCCAAAACCCAGCACGAACAGCAAATTGAGGATTATGTTGAGGCCGTTGAGGACGACCTGCAGCAGAAGGATCGCCCGCGCGTTCCCAATACCCAGAAGCCAACCAAGCAGGGCGTAGGTGATGAGTGTCGCAGGCGCACCCCAGATACGAATGTCGAAATAAACGACGGCCAGCGCTTCGACTTGGTCCGATGCGGACATAAATGTGAAGGCCAAGGGACGGATAACAACCTGCAAGACGACGATGGCAACGCCTAGAATCGTCGCCAGCAAGATCGGTCTTGCCAGCGTGGCGCGGAGCTCATTGCTGTCTTTCGCGCCGAAAGCCTGGGCTGCAAAACCCGTTGTTCCCATGCGAAGAAACCCGAATCCCCAATAGAGGAAACTGAAGATGATTCCGCCAACCGCGACGGCGCCGATGTAGGCGGGATCCGGTAGATGACCCATCACGGCGGTGTCCACCGCACCCAACAGGGGTACGGAGATGTTGGAGAGAATGATCGGCACAGCCAGCGTCAGGATACGCTTGTGCCACATTCTGCTGTCGTCGCTCAGTTTCATGATATCCCGGTTGTATAGCGCAAGCTCGCAGGGGCTAGACAGTGCAGAGTGTTGGTTTTAGGTCAAGATTGCCTTTGTAATAAAACCGCGCTCCGTCATAGTCGCTACTACTGAATAGCTCAGAGGAAGATATGCCGTGCCAATGGTCTTGATCCGCGATTTTTTGAAGATGGAAGCGACCGCCGGGTTGTTTCTGGTTGCCGCTGCAATTCTGGCAATGGTCTTTGCCAATGGTGGCCTGGGAGATGTCTATGCGGATTTTCTCAACACCCCTGTAAAGGTTCAGATCGGCACGTTGCTGATAGCCAAGCCGCTGCTTCTCTGGGTAAACGACGGCCTGATGGCGATCTTCTTCCTGTTGGTCGGACTGGAAATCAAGCGCGAGGTTTTGGTGGGCGAACTGTCGCGCCGGGATCAGGTCATGTTGCCTGCGGTCGCGGCGCTGGGCGGCATGGTGGTGCCGGCTGCGATTTATCTCATCTTCAATGGTGGTGACCCGGTCGCCCGACTGGGTTGGGCAATCCCGGCGGCTACGGATATCGCATTTGCGCTGGGTGTTTTGGCGTTATTGGGCAGCCGTGTTCCGCTGGCGTTGAAGGTGTTCCTGACGGCGCTGGCGATCATCGATGACTTGGGAGCCATTGTCATCATCGCGCTGTTCTACACGGCCGACCTGTCCGTCGTATCTTTGGGTTTTGGCGCGCTCTTCCTGGTGGGGCTCGTGACATTGAATCTGATGGGCGTGACCCGCATGTCGCTATACTGGATTCTGGGAATTGCGCTGTGGGTCTGTGTATTGAAGTCCGGCGTGCACGCCACATTGGCGGGCGTCGCCCTGGCTTTCTGCATACCGCTGAAAGCGAATGAAAAAACACCTCTTTATGACCTTGAGCACGCCCTCCACCCCTGGGTGGCCTACGGTATTCTGCCGCTTTTTGCCTTTGCCAACGCCGGTGTTTTCCTGGGCGGTATCACGATGGACGATGTTCTGTCGCCGATCCCGATGGGTATCGCTTTGGGCCTGTTCTTCGGCAAGCAGATCGGCGTCGTCGGCTTTTCCTGGGTGGCCATTCGCGCCGGTCTTTGCAAACTGCCGCAAAGCGTGGCTTGGCCGCATTTCTATGGCGCAGCGCTGTTGGCCGGTATCGGCTTTACGATGAGCCTGTTTATCGGAACTTTGGCCTTTCCCGCCGAGGGCTACGGCGCACCCGTGCGCATCGGCGTCTTGGGCGGATCGCTCATTTCCGGGTTGGCGGGATATCTGCTTCTGGCGCGAACGTTGCCGCGCGGCGGTGTGACCTCCGCTGCCGATCGCCCAAATCCGGCTGAGGCCGGTTGAGATTAAAACTGGCTGTAGTCGATCGGCTTGGTGCGATCCAGGCTCGCCGTCGCCTCGGGCAACGGATACTTAAGGCCGGTGGCGCAGTTGAAGAGAATCGCTTTGTCGGTCGGCTTCACCAATCCTTCCCTGAGTGAGCGCTCGTAGGCAGCCAGCGTCGCTGCGCCCTCAGGGCAAAGCAACAGTCCTTCTTCCCGCGCACAGCGGTCGCGGGCCTCCATGATGACGTCATCGTCAAGCGCCATGGCGAAACCGCCCGATTCACGCACGGCCCGCAGGATCAGAAAATCACCGACAGCGACCGGGACGCGAATTCCCGCCGCCACCGTATGTGCGTTCTCCCAGAGCGGCGCGTGTTCCACGCCGTCTTCCCATGCCTTGACGATAGGGGCACAGCCGGTTGCCTGGACGGCCACCATGCGGGGGCGCTTGCCGCCGATCCAGCCGATTTCGGCCAACTCCTGGAAAGCTTTCCACATGCCGATCAAACCGGTGCCGCCGCCGGTCGGATAGAAGATCACATCCGGGAGCTTCCAGCCCAATTGTTCGGCCAGCTCCAGGCCCATGGTCTTCTTGCCCTCGATCCGGTAGGGCTCCTTCAGCGTGGAAAGGTCGAACCAGCCGGTCTTATCCTTGCCCTCGCCGACGATCTTGCCGCAGTCGTTGATCAGACCGTTGACCCGATAAACATCGGCGCCTTGCGCGGCGATCTCCCGTAGATTGATCTCGGGCGTGTCCGCCGGCGCAAAGACTGTTGAACGCAACCCCGCGTGGGAGGCGTAGGCGGCCATGGCGGCACCGGCATTTCCGTTCGTCGGCATGGCCAGATGCTTCAAGCCCAGTTCCTTGGCCATCGCCACCGCAAGCGCCAGCCCTCTGGCCTTGAATGAGCCCGTGGGAAGCCTGCCTTCGTCCTTGACCAAAAGCCGACCGCGTTGCTGTCCCAGGCGGTCAAGAGCGATCAAGGGCGTGATGACCTCACCCAAACTGACAACATTCGCCGCACGGCGCACGGGCAGGAACTCACGGTAGCGCCAGAACCCATGGCCGCGGCGTTCGCGTAGCGCGGTCTTCGTAATCGAACGACCCAGTTCCTCCAGGTCGTAGCGAACCAACAGAGGCCGTCCTGCTTCGGACAGGCCATGAACCCGATCAGCTTCGTAAACCTTGCCGGTCATGGAGCATTCGAGATGAGATACGAACGTCGGCGTTTCCAGTTGCATTTCCTAAATCCTTCGTATCCTGCCGCAACCCCGGCTTATGTCCGGATTCAGCCCCAAAGTTTGGCGCTTGGCGGCACCATGCGGCTACCCTCGAACTGCAAGGCGTCTGCTCGGTCCTTGGCCATCCACAAGGGGCCGTCCAGATCTGTGACTTCAACACCCTGGGCAACCAGCATGGCGGGCGCCATTGCCAAGGAAGTTGCCATCATACAACCCACCATGATGCGGTACCCGGCTTTTTCGGCTTCCTGCCTGAGGGCCAGGGCTTCGGTCAAGCCTCCAGCCTTATCCAGCTTGATATTGATGAAATCGTATTTGCCGGTCAGCTTCGACAGGCTGCTGCGATCATGGCAGGATTCATCGGCGCAGAGCGGCACAGGCCGCGCTTCTCCAGAGAGTGCGTCGTCATCCCCTGCCGGCAAAGGCTGTTCGATCATCGCCACGCCGAGATCGGCCAGTTTTGGCGCCAGCGTCCGATATGCATTGATGTCCCAACCTTCGTTGGCATCGACGATCAAACGCGCGTCTGCTGCGTTCTTACGCACGGCGGCGACGCGATCCAGATCTTCCGGCCCGGCCAATTTCAGCTTCAACAGCGGTCGGGAAGCAGCCGCCAGGGCGGCTTCGCCCATTTTTTCCGGCGTATCGAGTGACAGGGTGTAGGCGGTCACAACATCCAGCGGCTCCGGCAGCCCGGCAAGGTCCCAGGCGCGTTTTCCGGCGAGCTTGGATTCCAGGTCCCAGAACGCACAATCGAGCGCATTCCGGGCGGCACCGGCGGGCAAGGCGGACTGAAGACCCATGCGGTCCAGCCCTTGCTCCAAGGCCGGGCGCATCCCTTCGATGTCCCGCATGACACCCTCGATAGTCTCGCCATAGCGCCGATAGGGTACGCATTCGCCCCGCCCGGTGACGGTGCCATCCGAGATGGTGGCGACCACCACCTCCGATTCCGTGCGCGAACCGCGCGAAATTGTGAAGGCGCCTTTGAGCGGCCAGGCTTCGCGCTTGATCTCTAAGGCCAGCCTCGCCATGGCTCAGGCCAGATTATCGACGATGCGGGCGACGCCCTGTCGCACCGGGTCGGTCGTCGCCAATCCTGTTTCGGCTTCGACTTTCTGCAGGTAGCCAAGGGCTTCGTCTTCACCTAAGCCCGAGGTGTTGATCGCCACGCCCACAAAGCGGACATCCGGGTTTGTCAGCCGCGCCATGCGGAGGTTCAGATCAATGGCCTCTTCAATGCTCGGCAGCTTGTATCCCGGGAGCCCACGCATGTGCGTGCGGGTCGGCTCGTGGCACAGCACCAGTGCATCGGGCTGCGAACCGTGCAGAAGCCCCAGGGACACGCCCGCGAAAGAGGCATGGAAGAGCGATCCCTGACCCTCAACGATGTCCCAATGATCCGGAGCGTTCTCAGGCGTCAGCCATTCGGTCGCGCCAGAGATGAAGTCGGAGACAACGGCATCGACGGAAACACCATCACCGGCGATGAAAATGCCCGTCTGACCGGTAGCACGGAAGTCGGCTTTGATGCCGCGCTTGCGCATTTCTTGCTCAATGGCCAGAGAGGCATACATTTTGCCCACCGAACAGTCCGTCCCGACGGCCAGCAGACGCTTACCGCTTCGTTTGACACCACTGGCGACGTCGAAGCTGCGGGTCGGGTGGCGCACGTCGAAAAGCTTGCGGCCGTTGCGCGCCGCGGCTTCGGCGAGGCGTGGAACGTCTGCGACCTTCTGATGCAGACCGGCGGCGATATCCATCCCCATGTCGAGTGCCTGTTCCAGCACTTCGACCCAGGAAGCGCCGATCACGCCGCCCCGGTTGGCGACGCCGACCACCACGGTTTTGACGCCCTTCTCCCTGGCGTTGGCCAAGGTCATGTCCGGGAGCTTCAGATCGGCTTTGCAGCCTTCCAGGCGAAGCTGTCCCAAACACCATTCCGGGCGCCAATGAGCGACCCCCTGGGCGACCTTTGCAGCCAGTTGATCGGGCGAATCGCCGAGAAACATCAGATAGGGGTGCTGGATAGCCATGACTTATTTGTCTCCGAACTACGACCTTGGGTTAATTACCGCCCGGCATACTAGTGAATTTTGCGCTGCTTTCCAGGGCTTGCTTTCCTGGTCCATTCTCGGCCTCATTAACGGCCTTTGATAAGGCTTTGCAAGCGGCAAGATTAGGAGCGAATCACAAATGTTCACCACGAGACCGGAAATCAAAGGCACTTACGGCGTCGCCGCGAGCACCCACTGGCTTGCAAGCGCCGCAGGGATGGCGATCTTAGAGCGCGGCGGCAATGCGTTCGATGCCGCGGTCGCCATGGGTTTTGCCTTGCAAGTGGTGGAGCCTCATCTGAACGGACCCGGTGGCGAGGTCCCGATCATCTTCCATTCCGCCAAGACCGAGCGCGCCCAGGTGATCTGCGGCCAGGGAACTGCCCCGGCGGGTGCGACTATTGCGCACTACCGTAGCGAAGGCCTGGATTTGGTTCCCGGCAGCGGGTTACTGGCAACAGTCGTTCCAGGCGCATTCGATGCCTGGATGATTATGCTGCGCGACCACGGCACACTCTCACTGGCCGAGGTGCTGGGGCATGCTATTGCCTATGCTCAAGATGGCTATGCACTGGTGCCGCTAATCTGTCAGACCATCGAGCGCGTCGAGAGCCTCTTTCGCGATGAGTGGCACACTTCGGCCGATCTCTACCTGCCGAATGGCTCGGTACCGAAACCCGGCAGCCTTTTCAGCAATCCGGTCCTGGCCGGAACCTACCGGCGATTGATCACTGAAGCGGAAGCTGCCGGGGGCAGCCGTGAGCAGCAGATCGAGGCGGCGCGCCGGGCATGGTATCAGGGCTTCGTCGCCGAGGAGATGGAGCGCTTTTGCAAGTCCGAGGCCGTCATGGATTCCTCCGGTGAGCGCCATCGTGGTGTCCTGACTGCATCGGATATGGCGGGCTGGCAGGCAACTTATGAAGAACCCGTGGGATTCGATTATCACGGCTACCGCCTGCTCAAAGGCGGTCCCTGGAGCCAGGGGCCGGTTTTCCTCCAGCAGCTAGCGTTGCTTTCCGGGTTCGATTTTACGGAACTGGACCCGACCGGGCCGGATTTCGTGCATCTCGTCGTGGAGAGCGCAAAACTCGCCTTCGCGGACAGAGAGGCCTACTACGGCGACCCGAATTTTGTTGAGGTACCGCTAGAGACACTGCTGTCGAAGGAGTACAACGACGCGCGGCGCAACCTGATTGGAGACAACGCGTCGCTCGAACTTCGGCCAGGGTCGATCGCAGGGTTCGATGCGCGCATCGTGACGGGCAAGGAGCTGGACGATGATGACGACTTCGACGCCATGGGGGCGGGCGAGCCTACTGTCCAGACGAACGGCGAGAGCAAGGGCGATACCTGCCATATCGACGTGATTGATCGTTGGGGCAACATGGTCTCGGCGACCCCGTCGGGCGGATGGTTGCAGTCCTCCCCTGTGATTCCGGCGCTGGGCTTCGGATTGAACAGCCGCGCCCAGATGTTTTGGCTGGAGGAGGGCGTGCCGGCCAGTCTTGCACCAGGTAAGCGACCGCGTACGACCCTTTCGGTCAATCTGGCCTATCGCGACGGCGAGCCCTACATGGCCTTCGGGACGCCCGGCGGGGATTACCAGGATCAATGGCCGCTGACTTTCCTGCTGCGGCATATTCACCACGGCATGGGGCTTCAGGAAGCGATCGATTGCCCGATGTTTCAGACCGATCACATGCCCTCTTCCTTCTGGCCGAGGAGTGCCGATCTGGGGTCTTTGACACTGGAGGATCGCTTCCCGGATGCGACCGTGGCGGAACTGCGCCAGCGCGGCCATCGGGCGACGACCGTCGACGGCTGGTCGTTGGGACGTCTTTCGGCGGCAACCCGGCAGGGTCGGCTATTGAAAGCCGCCGCAAACCCGCGGTTTATGCAGGGTTATGCAATCGGGCGCTAAAAGAAGGGAGGAATCAGCCCTGCGATGGTAAGGTAAATCTATTGCGCGTTAAGCATTTCGTAAGGATAAAATTTTAAATTAGTTTAACGGAATTGCCCATTTAGATGTGTTATCGCAGATATTGCACTAGGTTAGATGGGTAGAGCAAACACTGTAACCAAGGTTTGGTAAGATGAGCGGTAGTAGCAGGAGCGATGCCATCCAACAACGCTTGGGGCTCAGACGAAAGCCTGGGCAGGATGCTAATGGGGGTGCGCCGACACGGATGCCGGCGTCGCGGAAAATCCCATCGGAACCACGCAGCTTGGCGGACAGCGGGCTTAGCAAGGCGCTGGTTGAATCGCTTGTTCTCAAGGCTCTGTTACTGGGCAAGCAACCTACTGTCGCCAGTATCTCCAAGCGCTTGCTGCTCGCCTATCCCATCGTTGACAAGGTCATGGACGATCTCAAGGCGATCGGGCTCATGGAGATATTGGGCTCGACCGGAAGTGGGGCCACTGATCAGTTTCGCTTTGCGTTGACCACGGCCGGTCGCTCGGCGGCCATTGAGAGCTACGAGCACAACAAATACGCCGGCCCGGCACCGGTTTCCCTCGATGCTTTTCGAGAGCAGGTCATCGAACAATCAATCATGGGCGAGGCCATTCCGCGCGCCCGAATTGCGGAATGCTTTGACGATCTTGTGGTGCCGGATGCTCTGATTACACAGCTCGGCCCGGCCGTGAATTCAGGCCGTTCGTTGCTGCTTTATGGCTCGGCGGGAAACGGCAAGACCTCGCTGGCCGAGCGCATGGGGAAGATGTTCCAGAGTGATATCCTGATTCCCTACAGCATCGAAGTCGATGGCGAGATCATCAAGTACTTCGATCCTTCGGTTCACAAGATGGTGGATGAGCCGGAACCTGAGTCAAAGTCGATCATGCAGAAGCTTGCCATCGAGCGGGACGATTTCGACAAGCGATGGCTGCGTATTCGTCGCCCATTGGTCATCGTTGGCGGCGAGTTGACTCTTGAGATGCTGGATCTCCAGCTCAACGAAAAAAGCGGATTCTATGAGGCTCCGTCGCATATGAAGGCGTTGAACGGCATCATGATGATCGACGATTTCGGTCGGCAGTTGGTGGCGCCCGAACATCTGCTCAATCGCTGGATCGTGCCGCTGGAAAAACGCATCGACTACTTGAAACTTCACACGGGCAAGACTTTCGAAATTCCTTTTGATGCATTGGTGGTTTTCTCGACCAACCTGACGCCTAAGAAGCTGATGGATCCGGCGTTTTTGCGGCGCATTCCCTACAAAGTGAAGATCGAAGCCCCCGTTTTTGAGCATTTTGCTCAGATATTTAGGCGTTCCGCAGAGCAGGCCGACATCGCACTGGAAGAGGATACGATCCGCAAGGTCGCGGCCTTCATCGAAGACCGTGGACTGCCTCTAGCGGCCTACCAGCCTAAGTTCATCATCGATCAGGTCATCGCAACCTGCCGTTATGAGGATATCGAGGAAACCTGCGATCCGGAATTGATCGAACGGGCCTTGAGCAACCTGCACGCCGACTAGAGGCTTTTCAAGGCGGCTATCAAGCGTTCCAGGTCTTCTTCATCGTTATAGAGATGGGGTGTTACCCGGACCGACCGGCCGCGAACGGAAACAAAAATTTTCTCGGCCGCCAGACGCGCCGCTGTGCCGTCGGGCACCCCGTCAGGGAATACCAAACCCAAGAAATGCCCGGCTCGCCGTTCCTCGGGCAGCACTTTCAACCCCATTTCCTGACCGATCGCAGCGACGCGCGCGTTCTTCGCGCGCAGCTCGCTTTGAATCCATTCGGGCGTCCAGTCTAGGAGCTGCTCGACCGCGGCGATAGCGCCGGGCAGCAACGTGAAGTTAGCGCGCTCGCCAACGTCGTAGCGCACCGCACCGGGATCGTAGGCATCCACATAATCCGCCAACCGTGCAAAAGCCCGTGAATCCCTTCTGTTCATCGGGTTCTCTTCGATAGGCCGCCCGTTGTGATGGCGCGGTGCCGCATAGAGGAAAGAGATGCTGTAGGGGCAATGCATCCACTTGTAGCCGCTGGTGACGAGAAAATCGGGTTGGATACGCGTCACATCGAAGGGCATGGCGCCCAGCGACTGGCTGGCATCGACCACGAGCAATGCGTTTTGTTTACGCAGGGCACCGCCGATCCGCTCCAAATCGACCAACGCGCCGTCCATCCAGTGATTGTGCGCCAGGCTCGCCAGCCCGACATCGCCGTCCAGCGCCTCGAGGATCGCCGAGGTCCAATCACCGTCGCCGGGCCGGGCAACGAAGCGCACGACGCCACCTTGGTCTTCAGCCAAGCGTTTCCAGGTATAGACGTTGCTGGGATACTCATCCTCCAGCAGTAAGATACTTTGGCCGCGCTTCAAGGTGATGTTGGCGGCGGCGGTTGCGATGCCGTAACTGGCTGAGGGAATCAGCGCGATGTCGGCAGCTCCTGCACCGATCAGGCGGGCAAATCCGCGACGCAGGCGGTCCGGTGGGTCAAAGAAATGATCCGGCGTGATGACCCAGGGATGAACTTCACTCTGAAGCCCCGCTTCGATGGCGGAACGGACGCTTTTCATCAAAGGTGAGACGTAGGCGCAGTTGAAGTAAGCAACATCGCGCGGAATATCAAAAAGCTCTCGCATGGTCCCTCTTGCCGATCTTGGAGGATGAAATCGCCCGGTATAGTGCGTCAGGTTGGGTGTCGCTGAAAACCCGTCACGATTGCGAGCGGTTGCGTCCCCTGGCGCCGCCACGCCGCCTGGCCGTCACGGTCTGTCCCTTGGCGGCTTCGCGGATGAGCGTGACGAGCTTTGCGTGCTCGCCGCCATGATCTTCCGCTGTGTCCAGGTGATAGTCGCGGATTACGGCGCGCGCGGCTTCGGCAACGTTGCTGTCCAGCCCTAAACGCAGAGTCCAGGCAAGGAAGACATCAGCGGCGGGACCTGGAAATTCAGAGCCCATCGCCAGTGTTTGCTTAAGAATTCCCTGTGGGTCTTCGGGGGAATCATATTCCGAGATGTAGATCACCATTGCTCAGGCCGCCTTTTGGAAGACTGTGGCGCGATAGGGCGACCAGAACCGGTGCGTCCCATCTTCAAGTATTTCATCTGCCGCCGTATCGAAAGCAGCTCGAAGCTGCGTTTCGTGACGCTGAAAAGCGTCCTGACGGGCCGGATCTATGGACAGAATATCAACCTTGAGGTCGGCAAAGCTTCGATAGTCGTTCGCGCTGGCATACTCTTTGCGCGCCGTCTGTTTGAACCCGGGAAGAGCAGCGGCGCGGCGCAGTGCCTCTTCCGCCTTGGCCCGCACGAAGGTTTCGTCGTCAACCGGTCGCATGAAGGTGAACCACGGGCCTTCAGCCAGCGGTTCCAGCACATAGAGCGTCCCACCGGATTTCAGGCAACGGCAGGCTTCCATCAAGCCGGTGTCCATAAGCTCGAGCGGCAGATGATGCAGCGAGTTGAAGAATATCACCGCATCCAGAGAGCCGTCCTCGAAGGGCAGCGCTTGCGCCCCGGCTTGCAGGTACTGTTCACCACCGGCGGGGGGGACCGCTCTTGCACGCTCTAGCTGGCCTGGCTGAGGGTCGATGCCCACGGCCTTGGCCCCTTTGCGGGCAAGATAGCGGACCAATCCGCCGTCGCCGCAACCGACGTCGGCCACATGCTTTCCCTCCGGCTGCACGAACTGCTTCAGGACTTCGGTATGGCGGCTGCGGGGTCGATCGGTCACAGGCTGCAGGTCTCCGTGTTGAGGTGACGCGGGATCGCAGTGACCTTAGCGTCAAACGTTCATCAGATTAAAGACCGGAAAGCATCGGCGAAGCGTTCCTTGAGGGCGACACGTTCTGGTGTCTTGCCGACCGTCAGGCGGACAAAGCGTCCTAAAATGGGGACACCCGGGCGGCGAACGAAAACACCCATCTCGTGTAGCTTGTGCACCATCTGCTGTGATCGGTCCTCACTACCGACGTCCAAGGCCACGAAATTGGTGAATGAGGGAATGGAGGGGATATTGAGATCGCGGGCCAGCGCTTCGTAGTCGTCGCGGCCTTTGGCGACGTCGGCGATGACCGTGGCAACGAACGCCCTGTCTCCAAGGGAGGCCGCCGCCGCCAGTTGCGATAATCTGCCTACGCCGAAGTGCAGGCGAATTTTATCGAAAGCGGCGATGGTATCCCGGCTGGCGATGGCATAGCCGATGCGCAGTCCCGCCATGCCGTGAGCCTTTGAGAAGGTTCTGAAACGAATGAGCCGTGGATCTTCGGCAATGACCGGCAGTAGATCCTGATCCGGAGCAAATTCGTAGTAGGCTTCGTCCAGGAGCAAGAGGCAATGCTGCGGCAAAGCTTCGAGAATTTCCTCGACAGCGCTGCTGCCCAGGAACGTACCGGTCGGATTATCCGGGTTCGCAAGATAGAGTAGTTTGGCATTTTCGCGCCGGGCCAGATCAACCAGCGCCGCGGTGTCATTGTGGCAATCCGGTCTGTAGGGCGTGGTCAACAAGCGCGCGCCGAACCCGGCCACGTGGTAGTTGAAGGTCGGGTAGGCGCCCAGGGAGGTAACGACCGCATCGCCCGGGTCGCAATAAGCGCGCACCGTCAGTCCGAGAAGACCGTCTATTCCCTCGCCGACAACGATGTTTTCTCGGGCGATGGAGAACTCGGCCGCCAGTAACTCGCGAAGATCGAAATGTTCCGGGTCGCAATACCATGACGCGCGGTCGGCCTCGCTGCGCAAAACGGCCATGGCCTTGGGCGACAGTCCAAAGGCGCTCTCGTTGGCTCCAAGCCGAACCTCGTAGGGAGAGCCACGCATACGCTCCAGCGTTTCCGGCCCGACAAAGGGGGTGCTGGCGGGCAGGGCGGAAAGGATCTTCGAGAAGCGGGCAGACATCGTTGCACTCTCCGGTATCTTGTCGAAACGCCCCGCCGCCTCTAGACGAGAGGGCTTGGTTCCAGTCTCATGTCCTGTCAGTTTCCTAGAGGAAACGGTGCCGGGGCAAGGAGAGAGAATGCTTCAGGAAGAATATAGCGATATCCGTGCGGCGGTCAGGCAGCTCTGTCAGGAATTCCCGGGTAGCTATTGGCGCGAACTCGACCGCGAGCGCGCCTATCCAACGGCTTTCGTCAAAGCGCTGACCGACGCGGGCTGGCTGGCCTGTTTCGTGCCGGAAGCCTATGGCGGTTCCGGGCTCCCGCTTTCGGCGGGCGCGGCGATCCTGGAGGAAATTCAGAAGAGCGGCTGCAACGCCAGCGCCTGCCACGCTCAGATGTACACCATGGGCACACTGTTGAAACATGGTTCGGACGCACAAAAGGAAAAGTGGCTGCCGGACATCGCCAGCGGTGCATTGCGCTTGCAGGCCTTTGGCGTGACCGAGCCGACGTCTGGCACCGATACCCTGAGCCTACGGACAAGCGCTCGGCGCGATGGGGATTACTACCGCGTCAGTGGCCAGAAGGTCTGGACCAGCCGAGCCGAGCACTCCGACCTGATGGTGCTTCTAGCCCGCACGACACCCAAGGAAGCTGTCGCCAGGAAGGGAGAAGGGCTCTCGGTGCTGCTGGTCGATCTGCGTGAAGCGCGACAGCAGAATGGTGGTAAGGCGATGGAGATCAGGCCTCTGCGGACCATGATGAATCATTCTTCGACCGAGATCTTCTTCGACGATCTCAAGGTTCCGGCGGAGAACTTGATCGGCGAGGAAGGCAAGGGCTTTCGTTATATTCTCGATGGCATGAACGCGGAACGTATCCTGATCGCCGCCGAATGCATCGGGGATGCTCGCTGGTTTATTGAAAAATCCAGCGCCTACGCGGGTGAGCGTCAGGTCTTCGGCCGGCCTATCGGACAGAACCAGGGTGTCCAGTTTCCCATTGCCCGCGCCTATGCTCAAACCGAGGCAGCCAACCTTATGGTGCGAAAGGCCGCGGGGATGTTCGACAGCGGCCAACGCTGCGGAGCGGAGGCCAATATGGCCAAACTCCTTGCCAGCGAGGCTGCCTGGGCCGCGGCGGAGGCCTGTATCCAAACACATGGCGGGTTCGGTTTTGCCGAGGAGTACGATGTCGAACGGAAATTCCGGGAAACCCGCCTCTATCAAGTGGCGCCGATCTCCACCAATCTGATTCTCTCTTACATCGCCGAGCACGTGCTCGGCTTGCCGCGGAGTTACTGATTCATGCCCGGTCCCTTATCCGGCATTCTAGTCGTGGCGCTTGAGCAGGCCGTCGCCGCGCCCTACTGCTCGTGCAAGCTGGCGGAGGCGGGCGCGCGGGTGATCAAGGTAGAGCGTCCCGAAGGCGATTTCGCACGCGGCTACGATCACGCGGTCATGGGTGAGTCTACCTACTTTGTCTGGCTCAATCGCGGTAAGGAATCCATCGCGCTGAACGTCAAGGACGATGCGGACCGCGCCTTGCTGGAGCGCATTGTTTCCAAGGCCGATGTCTTTCTGCAGAACCTGGGGCCGGGCGCGGCGGAGCGTTTGGGTTTCGGCGCTGAAGACCTGACGGCTCGTTACCCGAACCTCATCACCTGCTCGATTTCCGGCTACGGCGAGGAAGGGCCCTACGCCGCAATGCGGGCTTATGATCTGCTTGTGCAGGCCGAGAGTGGTCTAGCTTCGGTGACGGGCCGCCCGGAAGGTCCCGGCAGGGTCGGTGTTTCGGTTGTCGATGTCGGCACCGGCATGTATGCCTATCAGGCAATTCTGGAGGCGCTCATAGAGCGGGGAAGGACCGGCCGCGGCAAGGCGATTTCGCTTTCTCTTTTTGCTGCGATGGCTGATTGGATGACAGTGCCGTTCCTGCAGTGCAGGTATGGCGGAAAGGCGCCCGAGCGTGTCGGTCTGGCTCATCCCTCCATCGCACCCTACGGAGCCTTCGCGAGCCAAGAAGGTAAGTGGATCGTCATCTCCATCCAGAACGAGCGCGAATGGATGCGGCTCTGCGAGCAGGTTCTGCAGCGGCCAGATTTGCTGAAAGACCCCGCCTATGCGGGCAATGCGCAACGAGTGGCCAACCGGTCCGCATTGGACGCTTTGATAGCCGAGCATTTTGCCTGTCATGGCCTGGAAGAGCTTGCCGCCGCATTGGAAGCCGCACAGGTGGCCTTCGGTCGGGTGAGCGAGGTGCCGGACCTTCTGCGGCATCCGGCCCTTCGCGAAGTTAAGGTGGAGACGCCCGGCGGTTCCGCCGCCATGCCGGCACCGCCGGCAAGTTTCGATGGACGGTTGCGGCAACCGGGCCCGGTGCCCGCGCTGGATGAGCAGGGCGAAGCCTTGCGCCGGGAGTTTTCCCTATGAGCCGTCTTCATCCCTATCCCTTCATTTATCTGCGGCATGGCGAGACGGACTGGAACAAGGAGAACCGCCTACAGGGCCGAACCGATGTGGCTTTGAACGCGAAGGGCATAGGTCAGGCCGAAGCGGCACGTGATGCCCTGGCGCACAGTGGCGTGACGGTGATTTACCATTCGCCGTTGGCGAGGGCGCGGCGTACGGCGGAAATCGTCAATGAAACACTCGGTCTTCCGATGCGAAGCGTCGACGATCTGCGGGAGGCCTCCTTCGGGGAAATGGAGGGGCAGATCACGGAGCGGGGTTCGGGATCATGGTATGAGGCCTGGCAGTCAGGCCATCACACGCCTGCGGGTGCCGAATGCTTCGAGGCATTCGTCTTTCGTGCCTTGACGGCGATCAATAGTTGCCTGCAAGACGCCCGGACTCGTGGCGCAAGACCCCTCATCGTTGCGCACGGCGGTGTATACTGGGCCGTTCGACGCGGCGCCGGCCTCACCTACGAGGGGCCCATCGCCAATGCCTTGGCTAGACTTCACTTGCCAACGGATGGGGCCAATGGCCTAAAGTGGCGGATAGAAGACCTGTCCAGCCGATCGGAGCCCAGCCGATCAGAGCAAGGAGCGCTCGCATGACCGAAGCCCTGCAGCAAGGGAACTGGACCGCCAAGCCGGAAGTAATCTCCGATCACGTGGACCTGATGCGCGCGCGTGCCATGCAGGCGAGCCTTGATCTTGAGGAGCGCGCCTTTGAAATCGGCGATACCCTGCCGCCGCTATGGCACTGGCTTTACTTCTGGAAGGTCGCTCCCGACCATGCGCTTGGACCGGATGGGCATCCCGAACGCGGTGGCTTTTTGCCGCCGGTCGCGCAGGCGCGCCGCATGTGGGCAGGCGGCCGTTTGATTTTTCATCGTCCTATACCGCTGGGCGTTAGGGCCGAACGCCGTTCCGAGGTGACCCGCATCGAGGAAAAGCAAGGCCGCAGCGGCCCGCTCACTTTTGTTACCGCGATCCATACCATCAGCGTCAACGGCATTGCCGCGGTCACGGAAGAGCAGGATATCGTTTACCGGCAACCTGCCGCCGGAGCGTTCGAACGACCGCCAGGCAAACCGCCGCAGGCGGAGCCGCGCTGGCAGCGCGAGTTTTGCGTCGACCCGGTGTTGTTGTTTCGCTACTCCGCCTTGACCTTTAATGGCCATCGCATCCACTACGATGCGGATTATGCCCGCGACGAGGAAGGTTATCCGGGGCTTGTCGTGCATGGTCCCTTGCTGGCCACGTTGGCGTTGGAGCTTTTTAGAGCCCACAATCCGCGTGCGCTGGTCACCGGCTACCGGTTTCGCGCACTGCGCCCTATTTTCACGGGCGAAGGATTCACCGCCGCGGGCGCTGCGGACGGGGGCTTGTGGATCATCGATTCTGAAGGGCTCGTCGCGATGGAAGCCGAAGCGGAGAGCGAATCTTGAAAGATTGCGGCCCATTCTGGCTTCTTTTACCAGTGGCCATCCTATTGGGGATGATCGGGCCGGCCGCAGCGCAGGAAGAGGCGATTCCGCCGGATGACCGTTGGGGCCTCAGTCTGGTTTGGGAGAATGACACCGTTGCCGATACGGACCGGCATTACACCAACGGCGTCATGGCTTCCCTGTTGTCCCCTCAGAACGAGACCCTGGGGTTGCCTATCGAGCTCTGGGATATCCTGCCCGGCCATGGAGAAGATGATAAGCGCCGCGTTGCATTGCACGTCGGGCAGTCCATGTTCACGCCGGAGGATATCAGCGTTGAGGCGCTGATCCCTGACGAGCGACCTTACGGCGGCTGGCTGCACGGCGGTATATCCCTGGTCTCCGAAACACGGAACCAACTACGCAGTCTGACGCTGGATCTGGGTGTGGTCGGCCCCTATTCCTTGGGTGACGAAACCCAGACCTTCGTGCATGAACTGGTGGGCGCGGGGGAACCGAAGGGATGGGGCAACCAAATCAAGAATGAACCTGCCATACTGGTCGCCTATCAGCAGAAGTGGCGCTTTCACAAGGCGCTGCTACCCGATTGGGACATCGGCGTCGATGTCATGCCGCATGTAACCGGTGCTGCTGGTAACGTCCATACCTTCGCCGGGGGTGGAGCAACCTTGCGCCTGGGCGCCGATCTACCCGGCGATTTCGGACCGCTTTTCAATCGCCCCGGTGAAGTGGGCGCCACTCTGTTCAGGCCGCAAAGAGGCTTTTCCTGGTATCTTTATGCCGGAACGGAGGGCCGTTATGTACTGCGCAACATCTTCCTGGACGGCAATACCTTTAGAGACAGCCATTCGGTAGACAAGAAGCCTTTTGTCGCCGATTTGCAGATGGGCCTGGCGTTGGAATTTCAGCAAGTGCGCCTGTCCTACAGCTTCGTCTTGCGCAGTCCGGAGTTCGATGAACAGGAAGAATCCGATCGCTTCGGTTCCCTGAATCTCACCTTCAAGTTTTAGGCTCTCGAGAAGGAGACATTACGGCCCAGGACTTCCGGGCCGAGTCACGGCTGAAAAAGCAGAGGAGAAAACGATGCCTTTGACATTGGACGCAGTTCGAACAATGGCGGAAAGCTAAGCTAGAGCCTGGAGTTCCCACGACCCTGTTGCGGTTGCATCGTTTTATGAGGAAGACGGCCGAATCACGATCAACCACGGTGAACCTACAATCGGTCGGGCGGCTATTGCGGAGGTTGCGCAAAGCTTTTACGACGCGTTTCCAGACCTCGTGGTCTATCTCGACGACATCAGGCTTGCAGGCAATGATGCGGTCTTTCTCTGGACGCTGGAAGGCACCAACAGCGGATCTGGGGGAACCGGTAATCGCGTGCGTGTCAGCGGTTGGGAGGCCTGGCGCTTGTCGGAGGATTGCCGGGTCGCCCAATCCATGGGTTACTTCGATGCGGTGGAGTACGCACGGCAGATAGAAGAGGGTGTATGACGGCTCAAAGGATCAACCCCATGACACCGACGGCACCGACGATCACCAACGCAAGGCCTTTGTAGAGAGCAGGAGAGGCCCCTCGATTGAACAGAACGGTACCGAGAAGCGTCCCTATCGCCAGAGGAATGACCATCAGGACGGCAAGCGCGGCAACCTGCAGGGTCAGCTTCCCGACAATGATCAAGCCGATGCACCCGATTAAATCGGTGAAGAGAAAGAATAGGCTGAGACTGCCGCGTATCGTGGCCGGTGTGTTACCGCCGGAAAGGAAAAACAGGATCACGGGCGGGCCGGCCATGCCACTGGCGCCGTTGGTGATTCCGGACAATGCCCCGGCGATCAAGGCGCCGCCTGTTCCGGGCATTTCTCGCCGCGGCTTCATTGCCATGACCACAACGGCCAAGAGTACGACAGCAGCGATGGTGCGCTGAAGCACCTCTGCCGGCATGACATCGAGTGCCCAAATCCCAATCGGCAAGCCGACGAGCGCCGCTGGACACAAGGTTCTGAGCGTTCTCTTGTGCCCGGTCCGCAGCGCCTCGGGCATCATCTGCAAGGCGACGACCAAGTCCAGCAACAACAGCAGCGGCACCCCGACCTGGGGGCCATAGAGCCAGGCTAGAGACGGGGATAAAACCATCGCCGAGCCGAATCCCGAAAACCCGCGCACCAGCCCCGCGAGAACGACAAATCCAATGGCCAGGGGAAACTCAGGGTTTGTCAGGAAGGGCGAGAGATCAGGCATGATTTATCCAGATTGATGGCGTGACGGCTAGTCAAAGACTGCGATTTGACTATTCTTAACAGCAATCGTTGGAGGATGCCCCATGACTTTGCCTGCTTTAAAAAAATGCGACGCTGGACCTGCGGTTGCTGAACTGAAAACGTTGCTGGGCGAGCGCCTGTCGACGGCCGCGGCAGTGCGCGAACACCACGGCAAGGATGTCTCGTATCATGAGGGCGCGGCGCCTGATGCCGTCGCTTTCGCCGAGAGCACCGAGGAGGTGGCGGAGATCGTCAAGATCTGCGCCCGCCATGCCGTACCAGTCGTTGCCTTCGGGACCGGCACCTCGCTTGAGGGGCATATCGCGGCCCTGGCGGGCGGGGTTTGTATCGACGTCTCCGGGATGAAGGCAATCCTGGAGGTCAATCAAGCCGACTTGGACTGCCGCGTGCAAGCCGGGGTAACACGCAAGCAATTGAATACCTACTTGCGCGACCAGGGGCTGATGTTTCCGATCGATCCCGGCGCGGATGCCTCGTTAGGGGGTATGGCGGCCACGCGCGCCTCAGGTACCAACGCCGTTCGCTACGGCACGATGCGGGAGAATGTACTGGGCCTGACCGTCGTGTTGCCCGATGGCCGGATCGTGCGCACTGGGGGACGCGCACGCAAGTCATCGGCCGGATACGATTTGACCAGGCTCTTCGTTGGCTCTGAGGGAACACTGGGCGTCATCACCGAGGTCCAGCTGCGGCTCTACGGTATCCCCGAGGCGATAGCGGCGGCGGTCTGCTCGTTCGACAGTCTGGAGGGGGCCGTAGATACCGTGATCGCGACCATTCAAATGGGGGTGCCGGTCGCACGCATCGAGTTGCTTGACGCCGTGCAGATGGATGCCTGCAATCGCTATTCTTCCTTGAATTACCCGGTGCAGCCGACGCTCTTCTTCGAGTTCCACGGTACTGAGCAAGGTACGCGTGAGCAGTCGGAGATGGTCGGCGCCATCGCCGCGGAGAACGGCGGCGGGGAATTCCGTTGGGAAACCCTTGCCGAGGCGCGCAACAAATTATGGCAAGCCCGGCACGACGCCTATTTTGCCGCCTTGGCGCTGCGCCCGGGCGCAGGGGGATGGCCGACCGACGTTTGCGTGCCCATTTCGCGTCTGGCCGAGTGCATCAGAGAAACCCAGAAGGATATCGAAGAGTCCGGCTTGCTGGCGCCCATCGTCGGACATGTCGGCGATGGGAACTTCCATCTTGTTTATCTGATCGACCCGGAGAATGCCGAGGAACTGGCGCGAGCGAGCGCACATAACGAGCGGATGGTCATGCGGGCGATCGCCATGGGCGGCACCTGCACGGGCGAGCACGGCGTGGGTTATGGCAAGAAAGGCTTCCTGCTGGCCGAGCAGGGTGAAGCGGTGGCCGTCATGCGCACACTAAAACAGGCGCTGGACCCTCAGGGGATCATGAACCCCGGGAAGATCTTCAGCGCCTGATTGAGTGCAATCAAGAATGCCGACGGGCATTGTCGCCCTTCGCGACAATCAGTTGCTGTTCGCTGTCTGCAGGCCCGGCTTGGCCAAAGGCTGTCCAATGTTCTTATCGGCGGCGGCCTCGGGCGTCGAATAGAAGATGTGCTGCCCGATCTTCACCGTTTGAACCAGCTTCTTGCGCCAGCTCGGCTTGACGTAGGTCGCGTGATAGCTGACGGCGCCTTGCGTCGGGTCCTTGGCGTAGCCCCAGAAAATGGCACGCGCCAGCGCCACGGAACGTTTCCACGCCTTGGCGTTGGCTGGGTGGTCGCTCTGCCCATCGCACCACCAGCTAAACTGGCAGCGATTCAGGACTTCTTGGCCGCCCTGCTTGACGACGCCGCAGATGTTGTCGGGATAGCGCTCGTCGGCAACGCGATTCAACACCACGTAACCTACCGCGATCTTCCCTTCGTCCGGCTCTCCACGTGCTTCGTGGTAGAGCGTCAAAGCCAAACATTCCAGCTCTTTATCCACGGTCGGCGCGAGATTTGCCGAGGCCTGCGGTAAAGGCGCTGTGATGCTCAAGGCCAATACGGCCAAAACCCACGTTAGAATTCTTTTCGAAACACGGGTCGGTGTAACGATGAAACTGTTCTTCATCATTCCCACTCTCGTTCTTGTTTCAACTGAGCTAACCGCCCCCGATAAGTCCCCTGCGCGGAAGACAGCGATTAACTGCCCGTTAAGATATTCATTTACCTGCAGTGGTCAACCAGGAAGAATCGCCTGCATGGCAGTCATGAGCTGAGCGGCGCATGAAGATATCAAACAATAGATGTCTGTTGTTTGTAGTACTTGTTTTATGATCTGTATTTATGATTTGTATAAATTCGTTAGTATTCCAAGAAATAGGCTATGTAATCGTACAGTGGCATTTATGACACAGTTATGCCGTAGGAATTATGGTTCTTTTGTGGCGTTACTGAGATCGCACCTGGGATCAAGCCTTTAGGCCTGCTCCGTGAAAAATTGCTTCAAGTTTTTCAAAATAATGTATTTAGCTAAAAATGTAGGGAAATTGGCGTTGGTTAAGAAGAGCTATGGTCGCTGGGCGGCCTTCTATTATGCTGAACAAACAAAAAACGATAGTCTGGCCTTCTGGCGAGGGGCGGACGCCTCCTGCGAACAGGGAGTCAAGCGTAAGTGAAGAGAGTCTTAGTCAGCCTGTTGGGCCTTCTGTTTCTCGCGATTGCGGCCGTAATCGTGGCGCCGAGCTTCATCGATTGGAACGCCTATCGCGGTGAGTTGGTGGCGGAAATTGAGCAGGCGACTGGCCGCGAAGTGAGAATTGCCGGCGACATAAGCCTGCGCATCGTGCCGAGCACGACTTTTTCCGTGGAAGGTGTGGCGATAAGCAACATCGAAGGCGGTAGCGAGCCGGAAATGTTGACGCTGGGGGGGCTGCTGGTTGAGGTGGCCCCGCTGGCACTCTTGGAGCGCCGCCTGGAGATACGCCGGATCGAGGTGCGCAAAGCCGAGATACTCTTGGAACGGTTACCCGATGGTCGTGTGAACTGGGCTTTCAGCGGGGCGTCCAAGGGAAATGGGTCCGCAGCCGAGCCCGGTCGGGGCCAAGGCCTTCTCTCTCAAGTCACGTTGCAAAAGGTGCTGATCGCGGAGTCGGCTCTGGTTTACCGCGATGGGGCAGCAGGCGTTGAAGAGCGTTTGGAGAAAATCGCTGTGGAACTCTCCGCGGAGTCGCTCACTGGGCCCTTTCGGATCAACGGAAGCCTTGATGCCCGTGGGCTGCCGCTGGCGGTCGATCTGCGCGCAGGGCGAATCGATGGAACCGAAACACCCCTGGCGTTGGAACTGGCGCTTCCTCGCGAGGGCGCCGAGTTAAAGTTCCTCGGTAAAGTAATCGAGTTGACCGGCAAGCCGAGCCTGGAGGGAAACCTGCAAATGACGGCCGGCCGCCTGGACAGGCTTATTGCCGGAGTTTCGGGGCAGTCGGGAAACGCCCCTCTGCTTGGACAGCCCTTCACGCTGGCCGGGACACTCTCGGCCAACGATAGCGCGGTTAGTCTTTCCGATGCCGAGTTGGCGTTAGGCGAGATCAAGGGGGCGGGACAGCTTTCGACGAACCTTGGCACAAGCCCCCTCGATATCGACCTCAATCTTCAGGTTGCCAGAGTCGACCTAGACGGCCTGTTGGCTCTTTCGGACACGGCGACGGCAACCCCAGGCGATTCGCTCGACCCCGGAGAGGCCGACTTTTCTCTCCCATCGGAGATGAACCTTTCCTTCGACCTGTCATCCGAAGTGCTGATCTATCGCGGTCAGGTCGTGCGGCAATTGCGCCTGGGCGGTACTCTGGCCGACGGTTTGATGACCTTGGAGCGGTTTCAGGCTCAGGTACCCGGAGGCTCGGATTTCTCCGCTAACGGCACCTTGCGGGCGGTTGAAGGGAAGCCGCAGTTCTCTGTTGATCTGGAATTTGCCTCCGACAATCTACGTTCGGTTCTGTCCTGGATGGGGGTGTCTATTGGCGAGGTGCCTGCTGACCGTCTGCGCCGCAGTCTCCTGACATTGCGCCTGCAAGGTGTGCCGGACAGCTTCTCGGCTACCGATATCGATCTGCAGGTCGATGTCAGTCGTGTAACCGGCGGTATTGCCGTGGTGACCGGGCCGCGCCTTGGGCTGGGGGCAGGTCTGACGCTCGATAAACTCGATCTGGACGCTTATTTTCCTGCCGACGGCAGCGCTCACGATTCCTCAGGGAGTTCAAGCAGCGAGGAGCGGCCCTCGCCGTTTGCTTTGCTTGAGGCTGTCGATGCGAATTTCGACCTGCGCGCCCAGCAAATCACTTATCGCGGCAAGACGGCCGAGCAACTCCATCTCGACGGGACCTTGGCGGCGGGCAAAGTAACCTTGCGCCGAGCTTTTGTCGGCAAGATTGCGAATGCGCGGCTGGAAGCCAGCGGAACTTTCTCGGACCTTTCCACGAATCCGAACGGGCGCTTGGACCTGGAACTTACGGCACAGGAACCGGCGGCACTGGCGTCACTTTTCGCCGTGCAGCATCCCTTGCTCGACCGCCTGGCGGACAGCCATTTGGTTGGCAGTGTTGCCAGCAAGGAGGGCCGCTTCGATCTGGAGGGTACGTTGGAAACGCTAGGTGGCCGTTTTAGTTTGCGTGGGGTGGTCTCGCCGCTGAAGCAGCCTGCAACCTTTGATTTGACGCTGACTGGAAAGCATCCGGCGGGTGAGCGCCTATTGGCGCGGCTTCAACCTGGCGGCCCCGCCCTGGGAGCGTTGGGAGCGTTGGGTTTCGAGGCTTCGGCCAAAGGCGATGGCAGTCGGTTCGATCTCGACAGCCGGGTCAGCTTAGGAGAGGCCGAGGCACTGCTGAAGGGACCGCTTACCCTACCGGTTTCGGGCTCGCCTGAAGTCGATTTGCAGATCACCCTGAACGCGCCTAAGCCGCTTTCGTTGTTGGCGGCCTTGGGCGTCTCTGCGCCCAACGGTTCAAACCCGGGTGCGCTGACGATTGCCGGACGATTGAAAGGCAGTGGCGATCACCTCGAGAACATGCTCGAAGGAACCCTGGGCCAGGGTCGCTATAGCCTTCGCGGTGTGCTGCAGCCTGGCAACGATCCCATCGCTTTCGAGCAATCCGTTGAATTGCATCATCCCGATGCCGGGGCGCTTGTGCAGTCCTTTGGCTCGGGGGCCGATTCTTCTGCCGGGATCGCGCAACCGCTGGACCTGGCATCGACGCTACGAGGGACGAGCCGGGAAGGGCGGGCTGACAAACTATCGGTGAAACTGGGCGCCAATGAAGTAAAGGGCTCGCTCGTCTATATGATGGACGATCGGCCGGCCTTGGAAGCCGAACTCTACGCGGGGGAACTTGATCTCGCAGTTCTATCCGCGCTGAGCGGTTCAGGGAGCGATGCCGACCGGGCGACGACCGGTAAAGTAGACAACAGTAAGAAGGGAGGCCAAGAGCGCTGGTCCGATGAGGCTATCGATTTGACGGCCTTACAGGCATATGACGGCCGCCTGACCTTGACGGCCGACCATCTGGTGCTGGCGCCTTACCGCCTGAGTGATGCTCGAGTGAGCGCGGCACTCAAGGCTGGACGCCTGACCCTGGAGCGCCTTACAGGCCGCAGTTTTGGCGGCCGCGTCTCCCTTACCGGGGTGATCGATGCCAACGGCACGCCGGCGATCTCAGGTGACTATGACCTCACGGATATCGATAGCGAAGCCGCGTTGCGTGTCCTGGCTGATTTCGATCGGATTTCGGGGCCCGTAAGCCTGACGGGAACGATGGGCACCAAAGGCGTTTCCCAAAGAGCCATGATCTCAAATTTGGCGGGCAGAGGACGAATCGATGGGCGCGTGACGTTGAAGGCGAAGACGCAGGAGCAGGCGGCAAATCTGCTCGTGGGCATCTTGGGTCAGCAGGTCGGGCAGGTTCGGGGACTGGCGGATGCGACTAACAGTGTGTTTTCCGCTTTTGCCGGCCGCGAGGCGCGATTGTCGGGAACCCATGTGACCGAGCAGGGCGTGGTGACTTCCGACGATCTGCTGCTTGAAAGTGATCGCGCGACGGCCAGAGCGAGGATGACGGCGGATTTACCGCGCTGGCTTCTGGATTTGGAGAGCAAGCTGTTCCGGCAGCAAGACGGCGACGTTCCCTTCCTCACGGTCACGGCAAAGGGGCCATTGGACTCCCCAAGCCTAAAGGTCGGCGGACAGGCGTTGAGCGGCGCACAAGCGCCTCAACAGCAGATACAGCAAGGGATTGAAGGACAATTGCAAAAGCTGGTGCCCGGGCTCATTCCCGGTACGCAGGTTGCCCCGACGTCAGCGCCAACAGCCGCTCCGAGTCCGGCGCCGGCTCAGGCGCCGATAATCCAACAGGCCCCACTTCAGCAGACTGCACCCACAGCGGCACCGACGGTTCGCAAAATCGAGCCAGTGACGGGCGCAGCCAGCAAGACGGTCGTACCGACCCAGCAACCACAGCAGGAATCCACCCCGCTGGCCACGCCGACGCCTAAACCTGCCCCCACGACCACTGAGCAGGTCGCACCCGCCCCGGCACCCGCCCCGGCACCTTCACGACCGCCGGTTCCTGGAGAGGAGCATCAGCCAGAGACGAACGACTTGGTCAAGGGCATCCTCAAGAGCCTCAAGAAGAAGTAGCGCGGTCAAGCCGTTCGCGAAGCCGGGCGAGGATCGCCAGACGAAGTGCGCTGGAGAGGTTCACACCGCGACCCTCATCTGTGTTGTCGTCGATGCGCGCGCCGTCGATCTGGGCCACCAGTTCGTTCAGGGAACGGTCTTCTTCGCTCGCCCAGTTCTTCAACTCTTGCCAGAACGCGTCCTCCAGCGAGAAGCTGGTGCGGTGACCCGCGATGGTGACGGAGCGTTTTCTAAGCGCTTGCGGCACGGTCCAGCTCTCCTTGGAAGAACCTTCAGGCTTTGCGAGGGCCCAGCATGTCGGCAGGGCTGACCCAAGCGTCGAACTGCTTCTCGTCCAGCAGGCCAAGATCGATTCCGGCCTGCTTCAAGGTTTTGTTCTCGGCATAGGCCTTTTTGGCGATCTTGGCGGCGTTGTCGTATCCAATATGTGGGTTCAATGCCGTGACCAGCATCAGGGACTCGTTCATCAGGGCCGTGATGCGGGCCGCGTCGGCTTCAATTCCGTCGACGCAGTTGCTGCGGAAGGAATCGCTGGCGTCGCCGATCAATTTTGCAGACTGCAGGAGGTTGTAAATCATTACCGGCTTGAAGACGTTCAGCTCGAAATGACCGTTCGACCCGGCAATCGTGATCGTCGAATGATTTCCCATTACCTGGGTGCAAACCATGGTCATGGCCTCGCACTGAGTCGGATTGACCTTGCCAGGCATGATCGAAGAGCCAGGCTCGTTTGCGGGTAGCAGGATCTCGCCCAGGCCGCAACGCGGGCCGGAACCCAGCAACCGAATGTCGTTTGCGATCTTCATCAGCGAGACCGCGACGGTATTCAGCGCACCGGAGGCCTCGACGATGGCATCATGAGCGGCCAGTGCCTCGAACTTGTTGGGTGCCGTCGTGAAGGATAAACCGGTAATACTGGAAACCTCAGCCGCGAATGCTTCGGCGAAGCCTTCAACAGCATTCAGTCCCGTTCCGACAGCGGTTCCGCCTTGGGCGAGCTCGCCGAGCCGTTCCAGCGTTCCCTCGATCCGCTTGACACCGTAAGCCAATTGCTGGGCGTATCCTGAGAATTCCTGACCCAACGTAAGGGGCGTTGCATCCATCAAGTGGGTGCGGCCGATCTTGATAATATCATTGAAGCTGGCCGCCTTCTCGGCGAGGGCCGCCTGCAACCGGGACAGCCCGGGCAGGGTCGTTTTAGATATCTCGCGGACCGCGGCGATATGCATTGCTGTCGGGAAGGTGTCGTTTGACGACTGCCCCCGATTGCAATGGTCGTTTGGATGTACCGGTTCCTTGCCGCCACGCTTCCCGGTAAGGATTTCGTTTGCGCGTCCGGCGATGACCTCGTTGGCGTTCATGTTCGACTGTGTGCCCGATCCAGTCTGCCAGACGACCAAGGGGAAATGATCCAGCAGCTTGCCGTCGGCGACTTCCTGAGCGGCCGCTTCGATGGCTTCAGCGATCTTGCTGTCGATCTGACCCAGCGCGCGGTTGACGCGGGCTGCCGCCAGTTTCTGGATACCCAGCGCTTCGACGAGGGCGGGCGGCATCTTCTCGCCGCCAATCTTGAAGTTCTGCAGGGAACGCTGAGTCTGGGCGCCCCAGTAGCGGTCGGCTTGAACTTCGATGTCACCCATGGAATCGCTTTCCATGCGTATTGCCTCGTTCGTCATCGTGGTTACCTTCTGTTGCGTCAAATGATCCTGTAAAAAACAGCCATGGCCGACATCGCCCCCGGCGTTCGAGCATGTAATAGCACGTCTATGTTACCCGGAAAGCCCCCGCAAGAAAGCGTCGGCAGCCAATATGGCCTCGTCCAGCGCTTCCCCATGGGATCGTCCGCTTGCCTTGCGCGGGGCCAAATGATGATCGCCGTCCTCGGTCCAGTGAATCTTGATGCCGGGAGCCAAGGTGTAACCGGCGACATCTTCGCGGTTGCCTAGGGCGTCGCGTGTTCCTTGTAGAATCAGCCCTGGCGTCTTGAGGCTCTCTAGGTGGTCCGTGCGAGTCTTTTCCGGTCGGCCCGGCGGGTGAAAGGGGTAGCCGAAGCAAAGCCATCCGATAGCCTCGGAATCATCGGCCACCATGCTGGCCATCCGACCGCCCATGGATTTTCCGGCCAACACCAGGCGGCGGCCGGTCTCGGTCGCAATCTCCTCGCGAAACCGATCCAAAAGCCGGGGTAGCGGATCGGGCGGGCGCCTGGGACCGCCGTTTCGCATGCTGGCCATGTAGGGAAACTCGAAGCGCTTGACCCTCCAGCCTCGCCTTCCCAGGGTAGCTGCGACTTTTTCCATGAACGGCGCATCCATCGGCGCACCGGCGCCATGGGCAAACAGCAGCGTGATGGGGGCATCATCGGGCCCATCGATCTTGGTTTGTGTTGGATCCGGCATAATTCCGTCCGCCAGACGGCGGCTACTTGTTCTTGCGGAAAGAGTCGAGCGTGACGACGTTGTCGCCCTCTCCAGGCTCCTTGTCATCGTCCCCGGCTTGCTTTGCGCTGCGGGCGGGCTTTTTTCCCGAAGCCTTGGTCGCGGTCGTGGGAGAGTCGGGTTGGCTCGACGTCTTGGCGTTGGAGTCTATTTCCTCCAGGCCGTCCGGTACCGGGCCATCCAGGTCGTTTGCGCTCTTGATGTCGTCGCTATCTTCTTCTTCGCTGCTGCTGAAAAGGGCCTCGAATTGCAGTCCAAAGCGAACGGCAGGATCGGCAAAAGCGCTGACTGCCTCGAAAGGTACGACCAATCGTTCCGGTCTGCCGTTGAAGGAGAGTGTGATAGCAAAGTATTCGTCCGCGACCGCCAGATCCCAGAACTGATGCTGGACGACAACGGTCATTTCCTCGGGGTAGCGGCTGCGCAGGGTCTCGGAGATTTCAACCGAGGGATGGTCGGTCCGGAAGGTGATGTAGAAGTGGTGGTCACCCGGCAACCCGCTTTCGACCGCAACCTTCAGTGCGTCGCGAACCACCGCGCGCAGGGCCCGCTCTACCATGATGTCGTATCTCAGAATGTCGTCGTCGTTGTCGTCGGCCATGGAACCTGTCGTCGTTACTGTTCAATTTACCGTTGACCATAATCCGTAGCACGCTTGTAAGCGCGAGGCGAGAGGAAGGGATAGGTTCGTTGCGGAATTTCCCGAATTTCGCTGCCGATAGCAACGTTAGCAGCGGTGGCGGTCGGGGGATAATGCCGGGGTTTTCGAAAAGGACCGGAGCTCGCAAAAAGGACCGGGGCTCGCGAAAAGGACCGGGGCTCGCGAAAAGGAAATGCCGGGCTTCTGTTGCTAGGTGCCCGACAGACCCCACCTGACGTTGCAAAACGGCAGGGATTCAGTTCAGGTCGCTAGGCTGCATTAAGCAGCTGCGCGAGCCTCAGCAAAGTTGTCGTTGGCAACTATTGCGATGGCCCGATAACGGTGGTGCCATGCCGAGCGAAAATCGTCCCTTTCAACATGCGTCGATCCTGGTTCGCCCCCTTAAAGTCCGCCCCAGTCTCTAACGAGAAACCATTGGGGCGGACGAAACTGGTGGAGGCGCCGGGTACTGCCCCCGGGTCCGCTCTGCCTATTACGAACGGCGTTTATCGCCATAGTCTCCGAGGAGACGTCTCTAATATAGGCCGAGTCCCGTCCAAACAAAAGGGGTGTGGTTTTAGTTTGCCGATGAAGGTAGGGGCAGGGGAGAGCGGCAGGGCGACCAGGGAGCCTTTGCTTTCAATAGTTTGTCCAAGGCGCTGGCGATAGGGCGCGTCAGGCGCTACCGTCGCCACGATACGACGGTCGATTCGCATATAGGAGGCAGCAACCCGCCATGTCGCTCACGCCGGAGCAGAAACAGGAGATCGAAGCCCTTAAAGGGCAGACTCAAGCCACACGCCGCGCTGTCGTCCCGGCGTTGGAGGAAATTCTCTATGACGCCATTCCCGTTCTCGACCACGGGTTCGTCAGGGTTATCGACTATATGGGTGATGATGCCGCCATCGTGCAGGCTGCTCGCGTTTCCTACGGCAAGGGTACCAAGCAATTGCGGGAGGACCGTGGGTTGATCCGCTATCTTCTGCGCCACCGGCATACGACGCCCTTCGAGATGTGCGAGATCAAGTATCATGTCAAACTGCCGATCTTCGTTGCCCGGCAGTGGATTCGGCATCGGACCGCTAACGTGAACGAATACTCGGCGCGCTATTCGATCCTGGACAAGGAATTCTATGTCCCGCCGCGCGAGCAATTGGCCGCGCAGTCGGCAAGCAATCGGCAAGGCCGCGGCGACGTTCTGGAGGGCGCGGAGGCCGAGGAAACGCTGCGTATTCTGCGCGAGGATGCCGAACGCTGCTATGCCGACTATCAGATGTTGCTGAACGAAACATCGGACGGCCAGACGATCGATCCAAACCGGCAGGGCTTGGCGCGTGAACTGGCGCGTATGAATCTGACGCTCAACCTCTACACCCAGTGGTACTGGAAGGTGAATCTCCATAACCTCCTGCATTTCCTGTCGCTGCGTGCCGACCCGCATGCTCAGTATGAGATTCGGGTTTATGCGGAGGCGATGCTGGAGACGCTGAAGCGCTGGGTCCCCGCAAGCTACGAAGCCTTCGAGGATTACGTGGTCGGGGCAGTGACCTTTTCGCGAGGCGCCTTGGACGTCGTGCAACGCCTGTTGGCGGGGGAGACGGTTGACCCTGCCGACACCGGTTTGTCTCCGCGCGAGTGGCGAGAGCTTATGCAGACCTTGGGACGCGAGGTCTGAAGGCCAGGTGGCCGAGGATGCTTGCCATCAGGGCCCAGGAGGCTCACCCTTGGTGAAATAGAAAAGCCAAGGGAGGACCTAGCAATGGCAAGTGTAAACCTGAAGCAGCCCCTATTGGTGCCAGCCGATATCGTTTGGGGATTGATCGGCCAATTCAATGGCGTGCCGGATTGGCATCCCGCAGTCGAAAAGTGTGAGATCGAAACCAAGGATGGTGAAACTATCCGTCATCTGGCGCTGGCCGGCGGCGGATCCATCGTTGAGCGCCAGACGACCCATGACGGCGGTGCGCGCAGTTATAGTTACGAGATACTCTCGCCGGGGCCGCTGCCGATCGCTAACTACAAGGCGACTATCACGGTACACAGCAAGGGCAGTGGCTGCGAAGTCGAATGGTCAAGCGATTTTGAGGCCAAGGGCGCAGCGGAAGGCGATGCTGTCGCGGCCGTTCGCGGCGTGTATGAGGCGGGCTTTGCCAATCTCAGAAAGATGTTCGGCGCAGGCTGACGTCTCAGGGCCCTAGCGGCGCTGGCACAGGCAAGACCCCAAAAAGGATTAACAAGGGCTTTGTTGAGGAGCGCCTGGACGAAGGTTCGTTCGTCCAGGTCAGAGGTGATGGCCGGGTGGCGATCAGCTTGGCCGAACCCTGTGCGATCCGCGCCTTCACGCCTTTTTCTTGCCATATCAATGATAGAATATAGGGGGCAGCTTGCGCCTTTCGTCGGCTGCGTTGGCCGAGCCCTTTCGGAAGGCGCAGCGCTCCTCGGCAAGCTGTTCCTTCAAGGTCTGGGCGACTTTCTTATTGCCGAGCAATTCCTTGTAGGCCTCCAGGGTGCCAAGACCCGGCTTGCCGTCCACTGGCAGGCTGGCCAGCGATAGGCCATGGCTGCGCGGGCGTTGGCCGGTCTTGTTCTCGATCGCGCTAATCCAAGAGGAGTTCGGTGATTGGCTCAAACATACCTATTACAAAAAGGGTCAGCGCCGAAAAATAACCAATTATTGAATTCTTTAATAAACTCCATGAGTTTATGGATTCATAGTAATAAGACTGTGTAATTATATTATCCGCATAAACAATAAAAAAATGAATCTGCTGCTTGTTTTCCATATATTCTGTAGGTGGTTTGAACCACTTATGCTTAATTCTCTCTCCTTGATCGAGTAGAATAATCAAACGCCCTAGTCCATTCTCGGTAAGGGGTATCATCCTTGGAGCTAGAGGCAATTGATCATTTAGCAGGACCTGCCGCTGCGGCAACCTGATGTTCTCTTGCTCTATCTTAAAACGTCCCTCGCTCTCTGGTGCTGACATAACAATTATGCACCCGGGCTTCACCTTGCATTGGGGAATACCTGATTCCATCGTTCCTGTGTTGTATCCCCACAGATACAAGAAGCTGCCTGCAAGAACCGACAAAACTATTGATAGATTCGTGCTGAGCTTGACCACAGGGGAATTCCATCTGCCTCACGATTGGAGATATTGAATTCTTGTTTTAATGTCATAATCATTTCTGTCATACAACCTTAAATGGCTTATCTCTAAGCTTGTTATTGCTTAGGGCATCGAGGATCACGTCTTCATCCGGCTTGCTCAAGTTGCGCGGGTCCAAGGCTAGCTGCCGCCCAACCTCATTGTTGTAAAGATCCATGAGCCGCTCGCCTGGAGTAACGAGTTCTGCTCCATTCAAAGGCGTAAATCGCGGGTTTCTCCCTAGATTCGCTATTCCCGCACGAATTCCGCCTTGGATATCACGTTCATGTGCATCGCCGAATCCCTTGGACGCTTCGTAACCGCTAGATTTGGTTAATTTGTAATGCCAGAGCGCATGACGAAAGGCGTCAGCGCCACCGTTGTGAGAGCCCGATATCCTTCCTGACTTGGCTAACTTCTCGGTCGTTAAAATGGCTTCTTCTGCTGTGTTTTTGGCCGTCATTGTATCGATCGGGCTCCGAATACTAGTGCTAAGTTCCCCATGCCCGTTAGGATCAAACTGCAAAATCCGCTCTAGATCACGTGTAACCACCGGGCCGTCGGCGGTTGGCTCCGGCAGGATAATCGGTTGGTTTTGTTTTGCTGGTGATTTACCGTGCCTGCTCGGTGCCTGCGCCACCTGAAGGTTGCGCGCCGGTTCAGACCTTGCCGTCTGCGCCTGCTGTCCCAAAGGCGCCGCCGCATCGCTTTGGATGCCGGTATCTGCGCTGGCGATCTGGATACCGTCTGCCGGGCCAGCCTGTCGGATGCGCTCCTCCTCTTCCAGCGCCGCCATCATCTCCGTGGCTTCCTTGGCAATTTGCTAAAAGCACAGAGCTAGGGCTCGATGAGATCGCGGTCCAGCAGGGTCTGGATGAAGGTCTCCTCGTCCATGCCGGGCTTGACGGCGGGGTGGTAGACAAGGGCAAGGGCGGCCAGCGCCCGGGCCTGCTCGTCCGGTGTCACGGGGCCCGGATCGAAGAACCATGCTTCTGTCGGGTGCAGGCCCAGCGCCACGGTCATGGCCCGGAAAAGGCAGTGATCCACCGTCGGTTCGCCGAGGCGGTGATGGATGCTTATGAGCGGCCTGTGCATGCGGTAGCGCTCCGCCGTCGGCATCCCGCCTCCGCCCTTCCAGGACAGGCCGGTGACGAATAAACCCGGTTTGATTCGGCAACCCTGTTCGGTCATGCGTTCATCGATACCGCGCTGGATGTACATCGCTCCTTTATAGCGGTACTCGGGTTTCCACCGCTTCAATGAAGAGTAGACGCTGATCTGGGCGTTGGTCTCGGGATCACCTGGCGGGTCTTGCGTTCCGTACTTGTCATACCCTTCCGGCAGGGCCGGGACCGTCGAGCGAATGCGGTTGTATAGGGCCACCACCTCGCGGTCGCCCTCTCTTCCTTCACCGGAGTTCCGCAATGCCACCGGCCTCTGGTCGAAGCGGCGGATGACAAGGCCATAGTCCGGGTCGGAGGCGTCCTCGGGAAAGAAATAGCGCTTGAGATCAGCGCGCGAGAGGCGCGACAGCGCGTCCGGGCCCGGCGGCGCGATCTCCGGCCAGGGCGGAAAGACCGCTGGCGCCGCCTCGATCTCCTCCGGCGGCAGAAGACGCCCGTAGCCATCGTCGGTCCATTGCTTCCAGAATACGGGCGCCCATCCGCCAATCATGTACATCGTGGCCCCAAAGGCTCCGGCAATCGCGCCGCGCCTCATCTGTTTCCTGAGCGTGTTACCCTTCTTCATGCGAGGAAAGGTAGCAATGCCTAAGCAGAGAAAACAACCGGAAATACGCAATCCTGTTGTCACTCCACCGCTCCTTCCAGGCCGAGCCTGCAGTCACTGCCTGCGCAAGGTCTTGAACCCCTCGCTGGCCGCAGCCCCGATCCCTGTATCCACCAGATCGAACCCGGGCTTGGGCGTGAGCTTGATCCCGCCCGCGAGCGATCCGGCAAAAGCAGCCACAAACTTCGCATCACCGATATCATCAATGATAGCAATGGCCTTGGCCGGATCTTCCTTCAGCAGCCGCGGCAGGGCCGCCAGATCCGCAGGATCAATTCCCTGGCGGGCGAGAAACGTTGCTGCTCCATTGGCCACGAAACCGATGACAGCCCCAAGGCTGGCACCGAACGCGGCTCCTGCAGGCCCCCCGGTGGCGCCCGTCACGAGCCCGGCAAGGGCGCCCCCGGCAGCCCCGTCCAGCGTTGCCTCAGCGACATTGAAAAGTTCGTCGCGCAACTGCTCCGGACTTTCGGCTGTCTCCATCAGCGCCGCCAGCGCCCTGGCTGCATCCAGCTTGACCAGTGGCTCGGCCGCCTCGTCGAAAGCCGCCTGCGCATCCGCCGCCTTATCGACCGCGGCCTGCTGCGATGCCTTGAGGCCGCGCAGCTGCCGGCGTTCGCGGGCGTTCAGTCCCTCTCCGGCCCGCTTCTGCTCCAGCGCCTCGATCTCCGTGGCAAGGCGGTCGAGCTCCCGGTTTGCTTCTTCGAGAACGCCGGCCTGGGTGGTCATGCGGCCGATGTTATCCAAAGCGTTATCGAAATACTGCGATGCCTCCGCCGTCAGGCTGCCATCCTGCTCCGCTTCGCCGCGCAGGCCGGCAACGAAATCCGCAGCGGCCCCGGCGTTTTCCGGCTTGTCCAGCGCGCGCTCTTCGAGTTCGCGCAGGCCCGCCACGACGCCAGCGGCCTGCACCTGTCCGACAACCGGATCATCCGTTCCGAAGACAGTCTCCGCCTCGGCCTTCGCGCTGGCGGGATCCAGGGAGCCGGTGACGAGGCGTTCCATGATCGCATCCCGCGCCTCTGTGCGAACCTTGCCGAGTTGGTCCTCCGCGCGCTCGATCTCTGCACTCACCGCTTGCTGGCGCTGACCCCGGGTTGCGGGATCGTCGCGATCCTCTGCCGTATCGCGCGACATGGCCCGTTGGCGGCGGCGCTGCCGTTCCAGTTCGCGTTCCGCCGCATCGATGGCCTCGAAACTGCGCCGGGCCGCAGCGCCGAGAGGTTGAACGTCACGTTCCCGGGCCTGCGCATCGCTCTGCCGGGGCGCCTCGTTACGCTCGGCATCGAAGTCGGCGGGCGGGTCTTCGGGACTGGTGGCCGTAGTTGCCCCGGAAGAAGCGTCGCTCTGGAATCCGGTGTCGGCGCTGGCGATCTGGATGGCTTCGGTCTCATCGCCGGAAGCAAGGCGGGCGCGCTCTCGGCCTTCAGCCAGCGCATCGATAGCCCGCGTGTCATCGCGCCGTGCAGCGCGGGCCTCGTCGGTGGTGTCGGTGCCGGTGGTGGCGCTGCCCCCGCTGCCCTCACCCTTCGAGACGGCTGCTGGCGCAGCCTCCTCAGGGTGAGGAGTGGCGGTGATATCGTCCCCCTTCGAGGCCCCGCCCTTCGAGACAGGGTCGTTCGACCCCTCAGGGTGAGGGCCCTTCAACCCTTTGCTGTTCTCCGTCTCACCTTCATCCTGAGGAGGTGACGCAGTCACCGTCTCGAAGGATGGCGAGGGCACGCTTGTCTCGCGGATGGCTTTCTCGCCCGCCAGGGCGGCCATCATGGCCTTGGCCTCCTCGGCGCGGGTGGCAATCAGCTTGGCGGTCAAGGGGTCATCGGCGTTGGCGCTCTGTTCGGCCAGCGTGGTCTCGGCCGCCGAGATCAGGCCTTCGGCCTCCAGCAGGTCATCCTCGTCGGTATCGGGCAGCCGGGCATTCAGGAACGCCAGGGGATCACCCTGGTTGCGCGCGCCCTCGCCCCCAAAGGGACGGTTCAAGGCGCTGCGGACCATCTCGGTGGTTTGCATCGGCTGGTCCTCCTGGCGCTTGGCGCCCCGCCCCGTCGTCAAGGCGATGGAGGTGGACTTGCCCGCGCCTCTTGCTTGCGTTCCCTGTCCGGGCTCGCGCCCGTCCCCGCCTCTTGTTTGCGTTCCCTGTCCGGGCTGACGCCCGTCCCCGCCTCTTGCCCGCTCCTTGGGGTCCTTGAAGCCGATGGCCCCACGGGACCCGAAGGAAAAGCCCGCCGTCTCCATCTCAGCCCGCAGACGCGCACCCAAAGCGCCTTCCTTCCTGCGCGCCTGGTCCAGCAACTGACGGCCCATCTTCATGGAAAGGTCCATCGCCCCCATGGGCTCCGCCTCCAGGGCCGCGCCCTTGGCCTCCGCCCGCTGTTCCATCGCGCGTACCAGGAAGGGATTGCCCAGGGGGTTTACGCGTTTCCCTCTCTCCCGATCACCACCGTTCTTGTTTTTCTTGTCATTCTCGTCGTCGCTATCCGGCCCGAAGGGAAACTGCATGGCTCACTCCACTGAAGAAATAAAAGCGCTCTCCCGTTGAAGGAACTAAAAACAACGGAAGAGCGCCCGAGGCGCGGAACAGTAGTTTCCGTCGCGCCTCTTGTTGTATTGTCTATAAAAATAGTAGAAAACTTGAAAACAGCAATTTAACTTTTGTATCGTTTTGTCCCGAAAGAAAAGCGTGGGAATAGCTTAGTGGGAGTCCGCAAGAGGCAGCCGGTGAATGGAAGCTGGAAGATGGCGGCGGGGCGGCCTGGGGGATGGAAATGCAAGAAGGGCCGCGTCCCTTGCGAGGATGCGGCCCTTCAACTGCCTAGACTGGTCGGGGAGAGAGGATTCGAACCTCCGGCCCCTACGTCCCGAACGTAGTGCTCTACCAGGCTGAGCTACTCCCCGTCAGGCGAGCCGCGTTATAGCCAAGCTTATGGTCATGCGCAAGGGAAACGACCAGGGGAGGGTGATTGGCTGCCTATGCTCAAACGCGACCCTTTCACTTCTGCTTGAAGATGAGGCGGGTTTCTTGTGACCGACTGTGGATAGGCATAGATTGCCTTCATGACGAGGTTGGCGCGAAAGAACGGACTATTTGCCAGTCGCCGCCGTTTTCTTGGTGTGGCGGCGGGTGTTCTGCTGCTTGGCGTGGTGGGACCCTCCGTTGGAGATTTCGTCCGGGCACAGAGTGCCGAGCAGCGTCACCTGCAAGCGGACAAAGCAGCCGAGATGATTGGCCGCAACGCGCTGATGCTGGTTGATGTCCGGTCGCCTCGCGAATGGCGTGACACCGGCATTCCGAAATCCGCGCGTACCGTCACGATTCACGATCCTGAGGGATTCGTTGCCTTCGTGGAAAAGATCGTTGCCGCGAGTGACGGCGACCTAAATCGGCCGGTTGGCCTGATCTGCGCCGCTGGCGTGCGCTCCTCCTATGCCTACAAATTGCTGCAGGAGCGCGGCTTCACGAATGTCTACAACGTCACCGAGGGGATGTTTGGCAATCCCAACTATGGCCCGGGCTGGCTGAAGCGGGACTTGCCGATTGAGCCTTGCGAAGACTGCTAGCGCGACGCGTCTGGCGTCACGCGGCGTTACGCTTCTCCAGCGCCCGGCCGATCGCCTGGATTTGCCCCTCGACACTGATATCCATGATCGAGGTGACTTCAAGGTTGCGGTCCTCGTAGACATCCTCACCGGGGTGCTCCAATTGCCATTCCTGGACGAAGCGGTCCCGAGCCCGGATCAACTGCGATATCTGCGGCTTGTAGAGTTGCAGGAAGGCCGTGATCCAGCGATTGACGGGCCAGGAGGGGCGGGTGTGGTCGATTTCGAAGTAACCCAGCATGGCAATCACGTCATCGGCCTTGTACCAGACTTCGCCGGTAACCCAGCGGTTGGTCGTGAACAGGCGGAAAGGGAGCCCGGCAGAATCCATGGATATCGCTATCAAGTGGCTAAGCTTATCGTTTGAGTCTTTGGGCATTTTGGCGCCTGGAACATCGGCCGGTTTGATCCCCTTGGGCATGCCCTTTGGGCGCAGGAAGGTGTGGAGGTGGCCGTGTTCCCGGTCGAAACGCTCTTCGAAGGGGTGGGCGTGGTAGTAGTACTGGGAATGAGTCTCCGAGTCATAGACATCGCCGGGCGGATAGTGATCCCACTCATAGAAGGTTCCGTTGTCGCGCAACAACTCGCCCACGACGTTGTCGCCCGTCTTTGCGAGTACGCGGTGCACGTTCAGCACTTCATGGCCGGCTTCGGCCATGCGCCGGAGTTCCTTTTCCGAAAGCTTGTCAAAATCCACTGTTGCAGTGACGGCCGCCTTACTGACGATCTCCACGTTCCGCATCGGGTCCCTACCTTTCTTCCCGCTTGGGGGGCGGGTTGTCGCAATTCCTCCGCAGGCTATGAGCTTCGCGGGAAAACGCAAGAGGCTCGCGTTGTTTTGTCTTAATCGTGAGAGCGCACAAGCCGAAAGCCTATCAGGATATGCTTCAGGGTTTCGGGCCGCCCGTGCCTGGCGGCGGGCCGGCAGATGCCGCAGCCCGAATCGTCCCAGGAGCCACCCTTTACGATGAAACGGCCTGACCGTTCCGGTGTGGCGGTCCACTCGAACACCTGCCCGGCGGCATCCAACAGCCCAAAAGGGCTGGCGCCTTGCAGAAAAGACCCGACCGGCAGTGTATCGAAGGGACCGGCGTCGTGGCTGTTGAGAAAACTGGCATCAAAAACGTCGCCCCAAGGAAAGCGCCTCCCGTCGGTTCCGCGCGCCGCCTTCTCCCATTCAGCCTCGCTCGGCAGACGCCAGTTCTGGCCGGTCCGCAGGCTAAGCCAAGCGGCGTAAGCCATGGCGTCGGCGTGGGTCACTAACACCACCGGGTGGTTGCCGCGCCCCGCAGGGTAGCCGCCGTCGCCCCAGGCATGCCGCCGCGTTCGTTCGTAGGGATGAATCAGCTTGTAGCCGGCCCATGTGTCTGGGTCGACGTCGGGGGCCGGGTGCTCGCTGGCCGCCACAAAGGCTGCATACTGAGCATTGGTTATGGGTGCTCGCGTGATGGCATACGCCGGTAGCTCTAGTATCTGCCGATCCGGCTCATTCTCGTACCATTTCCATTGCCGGGTTCTTTGATGGCCATACGCCGCTTCGTCCAGCTGATAGGCTGCTTCACGCTCGGTTCGGTCCGAACCAATGATGAATGGCCCGGCTGGAATTTTGATGGTTTCCGGGAGGGAGACATCGTCCGACTTCGCAGCGCAAGCCGCCAACACCAAGGCGGTCAGGAAAATGGCGAACCAAAGGGTTAACTGCGCACCACCAGGACGGAGCAATTTGCGTGCCCCACGACCTTCATTGTGTTGGGGCCGATCAGATGGTCTGAAACTTCCGGTCGGTGAGAGGCCATGACGATAAGGTCGCACTTTGTTTCCTCCGCATAGCGCAGGATTTCCCGGTAGGCCGCACCGTGCCCAACGATGTGCTGTACGGCTAGGCCTTCCGGAATGGCTTTTCCAGAGAAGGAATGGAGATCATTCTTCGCTTTCTCAAGCACCTTCTTCTCGTAGTCGGGCGGGAAAAATCCGCCGACGATAGACATCCCGAAATCCGGAACCACAGTGATTAGATGAAGCCGGGCGTCGAACTGCTGCGCAAAGGCGACAGCACTGGCGACCGCGTTGGACTGAGTATTCTCGTGGGCCAAGTCGACGGCAAGCAGTATGTCTTTGTACAATGCCTGTCTCCCAGTTTGCGTTTAAAAAGCGGGTACGTCAGTGCGTCGCCGCTGCAACATGATGACCAACGCCAAGAGAAGCAATGCCGGTATGTAGAAGATCTCCTTGGGCAAGCGATCGCGCTCCAGCTCGATGGCGACCAACTTAACGGGCGGGTCTCCATAGAAATCGAAATCCGCAAGTTTCTGCCCTGGCACACTGCCGCTGGGTCCAAAACGGAAAGGCTCTTCCAGAACCACATCGTCGCCATCGATCATGACAACGAAGTCCTCGCGGGCCAGACGCGCCTCACCATCCGGTTCGGCGTCGCCCATGGGCAGGAGGAAGTGCAGGCTTTGAACCTTGTCCGGATTTCGGATGGTCGGCCCTTCGATCACCAGCCGCAGCTCCGCGCCAGCTTCGACCGCGCCGGCTATTTCGGCGATTTCCGTTGGCGGACGCTGTTCGTAAGGTGGTTCCAGCAGATCAAGCCAGAATCCGGGCCGGAATAGCGTGAAGGCAATGACCAACAAAGCGACGGCTTCCCATACCTTGTTGCGTGCAAAGAAGTAACCTTGAGTGCCTGCCGCGAATAAGAGCATCGCGAAAGTAGCCACGATGAAGACAGCGATTGCCTCGATCACCGTAACGTCGATCAGCAGCAAGTCCGTGTTGAAGATGAACAGGAACGGCAGCGCCACGGTTCGCAAGGAATAGTAAAAGGCCGTCACGCCGGTCTTGATCGGATCGCCGCCTGAGATGGCCGCTGCCGCGAAAGAAGCAAGACCAACAGGCGGCGTCACATCCGCCATGATACCGAAGTAGAAAACGAAAAGGTGAACCGCAATCAGGGGCACGATCAGGCCATTTTGGGCGCCGACCTCGACCACCACGCCGGCCATTAGAGATGAGACGACGATATAGTTTGCGGTTGTTGGCAAGCCCATGCCGAGGATCAAACTGAATACCGCGACCAGGGCCAGCATGACCATCAAGCTACCGCCTGATAAGAACTCGATGAAAGTCCCGACGACTTGGTGCGCGCCGGTCAGGGAAATCGTGCCTACGATGATACCGGCGATGGCGGTAGCCACCGCTATGCCAATCATATTGCGCGCGCCCGCCAGCAACCCCTCGTAGAGCTCCAATGCCCCCTGTTTGAAGCCGACGAGGAAATTCAGTTGGCCACGGAACAGGGCCTTCAAAGGGTGCTGTGTCAGCAAAATGAAGATCATGGCGATCGTCGCCCAGTAGGCGGACAAGCCCGGAGAAAGGCGCTCCAGCATCAGGCACCAGACCAGCGTTACGATAGGAAGCAGATAATAAAGGCCGGACAGCACTGTCGGCCGGACCTCCGGCAACTCCACGACGGGGGAATTGGGATCGTCGATCTCAAGATCCGGCACGCGTGAAGATAAGAACAGCAGCGCGACGTAAACTGCGACGAACAGAAGACTTACCACGTAAAAGGTTGAATCGCCGGCGGCGACCTTGATCCATCCAAGTCCGTAGTAAACCGCTGCTGCCAGCACGCCGATGCCGACAAAACCGCCGAGCATTCCGGTCAGTTTTTGTAGGACCGTGCGCGCAGGCCCGGGCCGTGGCAGGCCCTTCATATCGGCTTTCAAGGCTTCCAGATGAACGATGTAAAGCAGGGCAATATAGGAAATCGATGCCGGCAGCACCGCGTGGCGAACGACCTCCAGGTAACTTACGCCTGCGTACTCGATCATCAGGAAGGCCGCCGCACCCATGACGGGCGGCATGATCTGGCCGTTTACCGACGACGCCACCTCGGTCGCACCCGCCTTCTCGGCGCTGAATCCGACCCGCTTCATGAGCGGGATGGTGAACGTTCCAGTGGTGACGGTATTGGCGATGGATGATCCGGAAATCAGGCCGGTCATCGCTGAGGAAACAACAGCCGCTTTCGCCGGGCCGCCGCGCAGATGCCCGAGCAGGGCGAAAGCCACCTTGATCAGGTAGTTTCCGGCGCCGCCCTTATCGAGAAGCGACCCGAACAGCACGAATAGAAAGATCATCGAAGCGGAAACACCCGCCGCGATTCCAAAGACGCCTTCGGTCTGCATCCAGAAGTGCCACATGGCCTTGCCATAGGAGGCGCCTTTCCACTGGATGACATCGGGAATGAAGCTCTTGTCGCCAAAGAAGACGTAGACGAGGAAAACGGAGGAGACGATGACCAAAGGCAGTCCGAGCGCGCGATAGGCCGCGATCATCAGGACCACCATGCCGATGCTGGACATCACCAGGTCGCCGGTCGTCGGCAGGCCGGCGCGCACTGCGATGTTATCCTTGAACACGAAAAGATAGAGACAAGCGGCAACACCAGCGAGACCCAGCAGCCAGTCGTACCAGGGAATCGAATCGCGTGGCGAGGACTTGAAGAGCGGATAAGACATGGCCGCCAGCATGAGGGCAAAGGCGACGTGAATAACGCGGGCATCGTCCAGATTGAAGATCAGGTTGATACCGAAAACGCTATGAATGACAGAGGGGATGTTAGAGGCGTAGTAAAGCTGAAACAGCGACCAGGTTAGCGCGGTCAGGGTCATTAAAAGAGCGACGAAACCCGTAGGCTGCCGGTTGCCGGTATCTGTCGAGGCGACAAGATCTTCGAGATCAACGGCAGGGGCAGTGGTCCGGTCAGTCGATTTTTCGCTCATGATGTTCCCCCGGAAAAACGTCGCAGCGGCACGCTGCCTCAGCAACAAAGCCCAATAAAGCAGGTAGTGAGGACGCCGATCATATAACCGGCGTCCTCATTCCTGGACCTTACATCAGTCCAAGTTCCTTGTAGGCCTTGACGGCACCGTCATGCAGCGGCGCGGATAGTGCATCGCGGATCATTTCCTCCGCTTTCAGATGCTCGAAAGCGGGGTGCAGCTTCCGGAAATCATCAAGGTTCGACATGACAGCCTTGGCAACCACGTAAACGACTTCATCGGGAACGTCGGCGGAAGATACGAAGGTCGCGCCGACACCAAAGGTGTTCACGTCTTCGGCGTTGCTCGAATACATGCCGCCGGGGATCGTCGCGTGACGGAAGTACGGATTGTCAGCAACCAGCTTATCGATCGCATCGCCGGTGGCGTTGACAAGGATCGCATCACAGGTTGATACGGTCTCCTGTGTCAGCGCTGAGGGGTGACCCACCAGCCAGAAGTAGGCGTCGATCTTGTTGTCGCAAAGTGCTTGTCCGGTTTCGGCGGACTTCAACTCGGCGGCAAGAGCCAGATCGTCACGGGACCAGCCCAATGCTTCTTCGATCACTTCCCAGGTGCCACGCGTACCGGAACCGGCATTGCCGATGTTCAGGCGCTTGCCTTTGATATCGGTAATGTTGGCAATGCCCGCATCCTTACGGGCCACGATCGTGACCGGCTCGGCGTGCACCGAGAAAACCGCGCGCAGGTTCTCGAAGGGGCCCTGGTCCGCAAAGCTGGAGGTGCCATGATAGGCATGATACTGCCAGTCGGACTGGGCTACACCGAATTCAAGCTCACCGGTGCGGATGGTGTTGATGTTGTAAATCGAACCGCCGGTGGATTCCACCGAACAGCGAATGCCGTGCTCCTTGCGGTTCTGGTTTACCAAACGGCAGATCGCGCCGCCCGTGGGATAGTAGACGCCGGTCACACCGCCTGTGCCGATCGAAATGAACTGCTGGTTCTGGGCTTTTGCTTCCTGGGTGCCGGTACCCAGCCAGGCGCCGGCAGCGAATGCCAGGGCCAAGGATGCGAATGCCAGTTTCCTCATGATTACTATATCTCCCAATCTTTTGTTTCGTCCTCGGTTGCTCTCTGAAGCGCTTCTTTACCAAGGCGCATGGATTGTTTGTTTCGTATCGCGTTGGCACCGATGGCATAGAGCTAAAAATAGCCCCATGCCAGGGGACCTGGCAGGACGCACGGCAGACCGAATGGAATAGAAACCCACAAAGGCAGCGCGCAAAGCGATGCCTTCCAAGTGTACTCCCGGTGAATTCACTAACCTGTTCAGCCAGCGCTTTTGCCGCGCCTTGCCTTGGCCCTATTGAAGCGGACCTTATGCCAGAATTCTACCCCTAATATCAGAAGGGAGATTCTATGGCACTGTCTTGGCAGCCATTCTTAGAGTATCTGCGCTGGCAAGCGGGCGACCAATAGCGCGCGCGATTGCAACCGCTTGCGCGATCAACGCGGCATTGTTGGGGGCCGGGGTTCCGTCTGAAAGAAGCAGGTTGTTCTCGAACCCAACCCGAGCATGGCCGCCAAGGGTCGCTGCGGCCGCGGCGCAAGCTGCCTCTTTCGGGCCGAAGGCGCACAGCGCCCAGCTATAGTTTGGTTTGTTGGCGCGCAGGAAAGGCAACAGATCGCTTGGCTCAGACCGCTGTCCGGCCGTGTAGCGGCCGAGAACGAACAGCAAGGACTGCGCTTGGATCGGCAGTTTGCCGGTATCCCGCAGGCTGCTGAACCACTGCAGATCTTCCTCGGAATAGACGATGTATTGCGCCATGACGCCGCGCTCGGCCAATTCGTGAGTGAAGCGAGCCGCGTCCTTCTCCAGATTCGAGTCGGAGAAAAACTCCCGTACCGCCAAGCTGACCGCTTCCGGTTCCACGGCACGGACCGACGCCATCTGCTCGGCAGGGCTGTAACGGCCCACCGCTTCGGTCGTCATCTGGATTACGATCTTATTCCCGACTCGTTCGCGTATGGCGTCGATAGCCTCGCGATAGCGCCCGGGGTCCAGGCTGTGCTGGTCTTCGGCATCACGCACATGCAGGTGGATCATCGCTGCACCGGCGGCCAGGGATGCTTCAGCTTCTGCCGCCAGTTCCGCCGGAGTGATTGGCAGGGCAGGGTGGTCGCGTTTGGTCTTGCGTGCGCCGTTCGGGGCGACGGTTAGAACTAAGGGCTCCCAGGTTTGACTGGCGGGGTCGGGTGTCGGCTGGGTCATCAACCCGAAATTCCTTCTGAGCGCAGCACCTCGGACAGGCTGGCGGAAAGTTTCTCGACGAGCTCGTCGAGATGGCTGTCTTCCAGGATAAACGGGGGAGCCAGCAGCACGTGGTCGCCCTTCTTTCCATCGACGGTGCCGCCGCCTGGGTAGCACATCAGGCCCTTCTCCATGGCCTTGGCCTTGATCTTGGCGAAGATCTTGAGAGCGGGATCGAAGGGCTCTTTGCTGTCGCGGTCCGATACCAGTTCGATGCCCTGGAAGTAACCCCTCCCGCGAATGTCGCCAACGTAAGGATTCTGACCGAAGGCATGGGTCAAGCGTTCGGTCAGGGCCGAACCTTTGTCGCGCACTTTTGCGAGGAGGCCTTCTTGTTCGATCACCTGTTGCACCGCAAGGGCGCCAGCACAGGCCGTTGGATGGCCGATATAGGTGAAGCCATGATGAAAAAAGCCGCTGCCTTGCTCGATGGCATCGAAAATCGCGCCTGAGACCAGACAGGCGCCGATGGGCTGATAGCCGGCGCCCAAACCCTTGGCGCAGGTTAGGATATCGGGCGCGATTCCATCCTGTTCGCAAGCGTAGAGCGTGCCTGTCCGTCCCATCCCACTCATCACTTCATCAAGGATCAACAGTACGCCGTACTTGTCGCAAATCTCGCGAATGCGCTTGAAATAGCCAGGTGTGGGGGGCACCGCGCCAAGGGTCGCGCCGACGACGGTTTCAGCCAGGAAACCGATCACGCTGTCGGGCCCCAGTTCCAAAATCGCTGTCTCCAGCGTGTCGGCGGCGCGCAGGCTATAGGCCTCGATGCTTTCGTCCTGGTGCTGGTGACGATAGGCGTAGCAGGGGTCGATGTGGGTGGTGTTGATCAACAGCGGCTGAAACAGTTCGCGTCGTCCAGGATTGCCGCCGACGGCCAGGGCGCCAAGTGTGTTGCCGTGATAGCTCTGATTGCGCGCGATGAAGTGCCGGCGCTGAGGTTCGCCTTTCTCAACGAAATATTGCCGGGCCACTTTCATGGCGGTTTCGTTGGCTTCCGAGCCGCCGGAAAGGAAGTAGACCTTGTTCAACCCTGCCGGGGCTCTTTCGATCAGATGCCGGGCAAGTTGTTCGGTCGGTTCGTTCGTGAAGAAGGAAGTGTGGGCGTAGGGAATCTTGTCGAGCTGGGCCTTGATCGCCTCGATCACATGGCGGTTGCTATGGCCCAGGCAGGAGACGGCAGCACCGCCCGATGCGTCCAGATAGCGCTTGCCCGTGCTGTCGATGACATAGGGACCGTCGCCAGCGACGGCGACGGGGTAGTTGGCCTTGGTGTGACGGTGAAACACATAGGTCATGACGAAAGGCGCCTTTCTGGTCTCGGCGAGGTTTAACGTTGAGGACTCGAAGCTTACGAGCTTCGGCGATTGTGTCAAAGACTCCCGGTGGCTAGATTAGCCCCTGCATTCACAACCGACGAACCAACCTTTCCGAGGCCCGGGAGCGCTCATGAACCTCAAAGACCACATCGGCCACGTCCCTGATTTCCCAAAGCCGGGCATCCTTTTCTATGACATCTCACCCTTGTTGGCGCATCCGGCGGCTTGGAAGGCGACGGTTGAGCTGCTTGCGGGTGCGGTTTCAAGCCATAAGCCCGACGTTTTGGCCGGAATCGAGTCGCGTGGTTTCTTGGTGGCGGCGCCCCTGGCGCTATACATGGGCCTTGGATTCATAATGGTTCGCAAGCGTGGCAAGTTGCCTGGGCCAACCCAGCCTTACACCTATGACCTGGAATATGGCAGCGATACCATCGAAGTACAGAAAGGCGCCATCCAGCCGGGACAAAGGGTCGTTCTGCTGGACGATCTGCTGGCAACCGGCGGCACGTTAGCGGCCGCGACGGAGCTGCTGCGCGATGTCGGTGCCGATGTGCGCGGCGCGGCCTGTATCATCGAACTGGCTTTCCTCAAGGGGCGGGATCGCCTGTCCATCCCGATCGACAGCGCAATCTCCTACGATTCCTGATTCGAAAGAATGGGTTGTGGTCGGGCAACGGCCCGCGCCTCCAAAGCCGCGCCGAACTGCCGACGGTTCTTGACGCCCCCCAATGCAAAAACCCCCTGTGCCGAGCATTCGGGACAGGGGGCTTTGAAAGGCTGTTGAATTAGCCGGTGGCGGTTATTCCTCCAAGCGCAGAGCCACCCAGCTTGGATCACCGTCGCGCAGCACCAACAAGGTGACGACACGGTAACCTTCTTCCTTGGATTGGGTTATGCGCTTTGCCACTTCATCCGGTGTGGCGATGGGGTCCTGGTCTACTTCAAGGATCACGTCGCCGGGCTTCAAGCCCTTCTCGGCGGCGTTGCCCGAGGGATCGACATCGGTAATCACCACGCCTTCGATGTCGTCGGGCAAACCGAACTGCGCCCGTAGTTCGCCGTTGATGCCGGAGAGCGTCAGACCCAGCGCTTCGACCTTGCCGCCATCACTTCCTTCGCCCATGGGGGCGGGTTCCAGCGACGCCAGTTCGTCATCGCTTGGTAACTCGCCCAGCATCACCTGCACGGTCACCTTTTCCTTCTTGTCGCGCCAGACGACCACGTCCACGGACTTGCCGATCTGCGTTTCGGCCACCATGCGCGGAAGACGGCGCATATCCTCGACTTTCCTGTCGTTGAAACGCAGGATTACGTCGCCTTGGCGGATACCGGCCTCGGCGGCGGGGCCCTCCGGCGTGACCGAGGCTACCAGCGCACCCGTGGTCTCATCCAGTCCGAGACCTTCCGCAAGCTCGTCGGTGACGGTCTGAATGCGCACGCCCAACCAGCCGCGCTTGACCTCGCCGTTGTCGCGAAGCTGCAGAATGACATTCCGCGCAAGCTGCGAGGGAATGGCGAAACCAATGCCGACCGAACCGCCGGACGGAGAGAAAATCGCCGTATTCACACCGACAACTTCGCCGTCCATGTTGAACATCGGGCCGCCGGAGTTGCCTCGGTTGATTGCCGCATCCGACTGAATGAAATCGTCATAAGGGCCAGCGTTAATGTCGCGGGCGCGCGCCGAAACAATACCGGCCGTCACAGTACCGCCCAGGCCAAAGGGATTGCCGATGGCAATGATCCAGTCGCCAATCCGCAGTTCATCGGAATCGCCCCAATCAACCGAGGGCAGCGGTTCCTTCGGCTCGATCTTCAGCAACGCCAGATCAGTTTTCTCGTCCCGCCCGATTAGTGTCGCGTCATAGGTGCGATCATCCTGCAGGATAACCTTTATCTCCTCGGCGTCCTCGATCACGTGGTTATTGGTTACAACATAACCGCTGGCATCGATAATGAAGCCGGATCCAAGAGCCGAGGGCGCACGGCGCGGGCGCTCGGGCGCCGGTCTGCCGCGGCGCTCGAAGAACTCCTTGAAGAACTCCTCAAAATTCTGCGCCTGTCCTTCAGGCACCGCTTGCGTAGTTGAAATGTTGACCACCGAAGGCAAAAGCTTTTCTGCCAGATCGGCGAAACTTTCCGGCGTGCCTCGGGCATGGACCGAGGTCGCGCTGAGCAGAGGCATCAGCAGCAGCGCCAGCGCCAGGAACAATGCTCCCGGGCCGGTAACGGATGCGCGCGAGGATGCGTGAGCTATGGTCATGACTTGCTTGCTCCTTCGAATTGGTATCTCAACGAAAGCCGCGTTCTTTCGGTTGTCTCTGGTTCGGTGACCTTTGAGCGCTGCGGGAAAGTATCTCGGCATCGATTCCCATACTGCAGCCGCATCTGGGCAAGAATGTGGCTGTGGAACAGCAAAACGACAAGGTATGGCGCTCAGCCACGTACGAACCAGACTAAGAGCACGCCTGCCGCCAAGGCGAAGATTCCACCAACACGTCTAACTTCGACCGGCAGAGTAGAAAGGTGCAAGGCTGCTCTTTCCACGAGACGCGGAAAGGCGGCCAGCATCAGGCCCTCAATAACCATTACCAGTCCAAGTGCAACGAGCAATTCCTGCCACATGATGAGCTAAGGGGCGAACCGGTGGCTCGCCCCCATTTACCTCTTACTGCCCCGCCGGGACACCTTCTTCGCTGGTGCCGAAGAAGTTGAAGAACTCCATCTGCTTCGGGTCTAGAACCAGATAGCTGTTCGTGCCCTGCAACGACTGTTTGTAGGCTTCCATGGTACGGAAAAAGCGGAAAAACTCCGGGTCGGTGCTGTAGGCATTGGCCAGGGTCGTTGTTCGCAGTGCGTCGCCTTGGCCGCGTAGAATATCGGATTCCCGTTTGGCCTCGGCCCGGATGACGGTCGCCTCACGGTCGGCCGTGGCGCGGATGCGTTGGGCCTGTTCGAAGCCCTCTGCGCGAAACTCGGCCGCCTCGCGTTCGCGTTCCGACTGCATGCGGGCGAAGACGGACTTGCTGGTTTCCTCCGGCAAGTCGGCGCGGCCGATTCGAACGTCGACCACGTCGATACCGAAACGTCCGGCCTGGGTGTTCACCTTGGCTCGGATCTCCGCCATGATTTTGGTGCGCTCTTCGGAAAGTACGCTGGCCAAGTTGACGTTACCAAGCACGCTTCGAACCGAGGAGTTGATGATCTGGCCGAGCTGGCGCGACAATCCCTGCTCGGTCGTCACCGTCTGGTAGAAGCGCAGCGGGTTGGAAATCCGATAGCGCGCATAGGAGTTGACGTTGAGAGGCTTCTGGTCGGCCAGGATCACGCGCTCGACCGGCGGGTCGAAATTCAGCACCCGCTTTTCGTAGTAGATCACGTTCTGGATGAAGGGAACCTTCACGTTCAGCCCTGGCTCGGAAATCGTACGTTTCGGATCACCGAACTGCAGCACGATCACCTGCTTGGTTTCATCGACCACGAAGAGGGCGCTGGAGCCAAGGATGCCCAGAAGGACCACGATGACGCCCAGAATGAGAGGTAGCTTGCCTTTCATATCACTTTACCCTTTTCGCTCAGTTAGCCTGCCGCGGAGCGCCTGGGGCACCCTTACGCAGCTGGTCCAACGGCAGATATTGAATTGCGCCCCCTGCGCCTTCACCCAGAATGACCTTCTCGGTCGAGCCGAGGATGTCCTGCATGGTCTCTAGATACATGCGCTGGCGGGTGATCGCCGGTGCGGCCTTGTAAGCGTCGTACACTTCGACGAAGCGCTGGGCTTCACCCTCCGCCTCGTTGATGACCTGCTCACGGTAACCTTGGGCTTCCTGCAGCATTTGCTGCGCATCGCCACGGGCGCGTGGCAACAGATCATTGCGATAGGCCTCGGCTTCGTTGCGTTGCCTGTCGCGGTCCTGTAGGGCGCGCTGCACGTCGTTGAAGGCATCGATGACCTGTGCGGGAGGCTGCACGTTCTGCAACTTCACTTCGGTGATCTCGATACCGGCTTGATAATCGTCCAGCAACTGTTGCAGAAGGTTTTTGGTGCGCTGCTCAATGTCGCCGCGCGCTTCGGTCAATGCAGGCTGAATGTCGGTTTGGCCGATGACTTCGCGCATGGCGCTTTCAGCCACGACCTTCACCGTCGCTTCAGGGTCGCGAATCTTGAACAGGAACTCACCGGCGTTGGAGATTTTCCATTGCACCGAAAAATCAATGTCGATGATGTTCTGGTCGCCTGTAAGCATCAGGCTTTCTTCCTCGACATCTCTCTTGGCGCCGCCGCCGTCACGTCCCGCAACGGCGCGGAAACCTATATCAATGGCCTCGATACGTTCCACCGAAGGCGTGAAGACCTGACCCAGAGGATAGGGGAAGTTCCAATGCAGGCCCGGCTGGGTAATCTGATTGTCCCAGCGCCCGAACTTCAACTCCACGCCCTGCTGTTCCGGAAGGACGCGGTAGAGGCCCGAAAGCGCCCAGAGAATAGCACCGATGACCAGAATTCCCATCAAGGCGGTGCCACCGCCGAAACCACCTGGAATCAGGCTACGGACTCGATCCTGTCCTTTACGGATCAATTCTTCGATATCGGGTGGTTGTTGGCCGCCGCGTCCGCCGCCGCCCCAGGGATTGTTGCCCCGATTTCCACCACCGTTTCCAGAACCCGATCCCCAGGGTCCTCCGCTTCCGCCGCCTTGTGACTGCCAGGGCATTAAGTCGCACTCCGCCATTCTGCTTTATCCATCGTTGTGCATGCTACACAACTTCGCACCGGAACCCTATATAGGGCATGCGCGGCAAACAACCCATCACATCCGTGATGTTCGTTGACCGGGCCAGGGTGCATATCGGCAGGAAGATGGAGATTTCAAGGATGGCGGGGATTACCGAGCAACAAATCATGGAAACGCTGAAAGGCGTTAAAGGCCCCGAAGGTGGCGTCGACATCGTTTCAGCCGGGATGATATCAGGGTTGGTGATCAAGGATGGGAACGTCGGGTTCGCCATAGAGGTCGACCCGAAGCAGGGTCCAAAGCTTGAACCTTTGCGCAAGGAAGCCGAGCAGGCAGTTGCCAAGCTCGACGGCGTGCTCTCCGTAACCGCTGTCTTGACGGCCCATCACGAGAGCCCTTCCGGCAATTCCGCGCCGGCCCAGGCAAATGCCGGACACGCCCACGCGGGACATTCTCATAAAGCGCCGGGCGCGGCGCAGGCCTCGGGTCCGGGTGCTGCACGCGCCTTGGTTCCGGGCGTCCGCTCCATAATCGCGGTGGCGTCGGGAAAGGGTGGCGTAGGCAAATCCACCACGACGACCAATATCGCGCTGGCGCTATCCAGGATGGGTCTGAGCGTCGGTATTTTGGACGCCGATATTTATGGCCCCTCGCAACCGCGCATGCTGGGCATTAGCGGCCGGCCCAATTCGCCCGACGGCAAAATTCTGACGCCGATGGAAAATTATGGCGTCAAATGCATGTCGATGGGTTTTTTGGTGGCCGAGGACACGCCCATGATCTGGCGCGGCCCGATGGTGCAGTCCGCCTTGCAGCAGATGTTGCGCGATGTCGCCTGGGGCGAGCTGGATGTTTTGGTCGTCGACATGCCGCCGGGCACCGGTGACGCGCAGTTGACGATGGCTCAGCAGGTTCCCCTAACCGGCGCTGTCATTGTGTCGACGCCCCAGGATATTGCTCTGATCGACGCCAAGAAGGGGTTGAACATGTTCCGAAAAGTCGATGTGCCGGTGCTGGGCATCGTGGAGAACATGAGCGTTTTCGTTTGTCCGAACTGTGGCCATGAATCACATATCTTCAGTCATGGCGGCGCGAAGCGAGAAGCCGAGCGCCTGGGCATGGAATTCCTTGGCGAAATGCCGCTTGATATTCTGATTCGGGAGACCTCGGATAGTGGCCGCCCGGTCGTGGTGTCCGACCCGGATGGCGCGCAAGCCAAGGCCTACATGGCCATCGCCGAGCGGATTTGGGCAAAAGCCAAGCCGATCATAGAAGCAGGCGGCGGTCGCCAGGCTCCCAAGATCGTTATGCAGTAAAAAACGGGACGACCGGTGGCGCGCTGATTAGAAGCGGCGCGCCACGGTGAATTCGGCCAAATCCAAAAGGGCTGTCTTCTCCGGCCGGTCGGGGAAGGGGGCCAGTGCTTGGCGAGCCTTATCCGCATAGCTCCGCGCTCGATCCATCGCCTCGTCCAACGCACGGTATTTGCGCATCAGCCGTATGGCCTCGGTAATATCCTGGTCGGTCTGTTCCAGATCTTCCAGACAGCGCCGCCAGAAAGCTTTCTCAGCCTCGTCGCCTTGCGCGAAAGCCAGGACGATTGGCAGGGTGATTTTTCCCTCACGGAAATCATCGCCGACGGTCTTGCCCAAGGCAGCCTGTTCGGCAGAGTAATCGAGCACGTCATCGACGAGTTGGAAGGCAATACCCAGGTTCATGCCGAAGCTGCGCAACGCAAGCTCTCGCTCCTCCGGCTCATCCGCAACGACCCCGCCGACCTGTGCCGCGGCGGCAAAAAGTACGGCAGTCTTGGCGCAAATGACATCCATATAGGCGGTCTCGTCGGTCGCGGTGTTGTTGGCAGTCAGTAACTGACCGACCTCACCTTCAGCAATTTCGGCCGAGGCGTCCGATAGAATTCTCAGAACCTTGAGCGATCCGTCCGCCACCATGATTTGAAAGGCGCGCGAGAAGAGAAAATCTCCGACGAGGACGCTGGCCTTGTTTCCCCATACCGCATTGGCAGTCTCCAGCCCGCGACGCAGATGGCTGTCGTCCACGACGTCGTCATGCAGCAGTGTGGCGGTGTGTATGAACTCCACGCAGGCGGCAAGTCCAATGTGCCTTTCACCTTCGTAGCCGCAAAGTCTGGCGGCGGCCAGCGTAAGAATAGGCCGCAAGCGCTTGCCTCCGGCCGCGATGATGTGTCCGGCAAGCTGCGGGATAAGGGCGACAGGCGACTGCATCCGCTCCAAAATCGTGGCATTGACCTTCTTGAGGTCTGGCTCGACAAGGCGACGCAGATCGCCCAACGGCTCACCGTTGGCAGTCTGTCCAGTCTTTTCAGTGGCATCGGCAACCAGTGGCAAAGCCGATTTCTCCCTCTCGAATGACGTCAGATCATCGCGCCCCTTGGCGCAACGGCATGAATGCTGGCAGCATAGGCCGAGACGCTTAGGCGTCAAGCTTATCCACGGCCAGCAGTTGGGGGCACTTCCTACATGAAGGAACTCGTTCGGAGCAACGATCCTGTCAAGCTATCATGGTTGCAGGCTTTGCTCGCCGACGCGGACATCGAGGCTATCATTCTGGATCAGCACATGAGCACGCTGGAGGGAACGCTGCCGATGCTTCAGCGCCGTTTGATGGTTCTGGATGAAGACTATCTGCGGGCGCGGCGAATTCTGGAAGATGCGGGCGAGGAGTTGCCGACGCGATGACCGACGCCGTCACTGCGGACCGTCTTCTCGGCGGTCGTGTATTGCTACAGCAGCCCGCGGAAGGCTACCGCGTGGCGATAGACCCGGTGTTCCTAGCCGCGGCCGTACCGGCACTGGATGGTCAGTCCGTGGTCGATTTGGGCTGCGGAGTCGGAGCTGCATCCCTATGTTTGCTGCAGCGGGTGCCAGGCGCGCGGGTCGTCGGTCTGGAGATTCAGCGGGCGCTCTTCAGGTTGGCATCGGCCAACGCCCGCGCCAATAACATGGCGGGGCGATTCACACCGGTCGTCGGCGACATCTTGTCGCTACCGCCGCGATTTGCACCGGGCAGTTTTGATCATGTGATGGTCAATCCGCCCTACCTGGAAGCGGGTAAGGCGACGTCCTCGCCGAAAGGGACGCGCGCGATCGCCGATCAGGAAGGAGAAGCCCAGCTTTCGGACTGGGTACGCGTGGCCCTGCTGCTGGTGCGCGACAAAGGCAGCGTCACTTTCATTCAACGGGCCGATCGCTTGGAAAAGCTGCTGGCGGCGTTTGACGGCAAGGCCGGCGAGCTTCTCGTTTATCCACTTTGGCCAAAGCCCGGCCGGCCGGCGCGCCGGGTGCTCGTTCGGGCCCGCAAGAACGTGCTGACGCCAACGCGATTGTTGGCCGGACTGCCTTTGCACAAGACCGACGGAAGCTATACGGACACGGCAGAGGCGGTCCTACGTGACGCCGCCCGTCTCGATCTGACAGCCGCAGATCTGCCCGACGGCCAAGCCGATGCTTGACCAGTCGTCCGGCTAGCCTCATAAACCTTGACCCATGTTGTTCAGTTTTTCTTTCCAGAAACTCATCGTCCTGGCCGGGATCATCGCTGCGGTCTGGTACGGGTTCCGTGTGGCCAACCGGATCAAGACGGAGCGCGATCGCCAAGGCGCATTCGATCAACGCAAGGAAGCCAGGAAAGCGGCCGCTGGCAGCCCTTCCTGGCGCGACCGTGCCAAGGCGGCCGGCAGGCAGGCATGGGGTGGTTCCCGACGGTCCGCAAAAGCCAAGCCGGGTGCTGACTCCGCTGGGCGGGCCGAGGCGATTGAGGCTGAGGAAATGGTCGAATGTTCAACCTGTGGCGCCTACGTTCCGGCGCACGGTTACAAGGGGGTAAGCAGGAACTGTGGACGCGGCGATTGCCCCTATTGATTCGGCTTGTTGATTCCCCACGGTTCGCTGGCTAAGGTGCAGCGCATTTCGGCAGTGCAACAAGATTGAGCGACAGGCCTTTTCATGACCGCCAGGGACCCAGAACCCAAAACGAAGAAGATTGTGGATTCGCAGCGTTGCTTCCAACGCCTCATCCTCAAGCTCCAAAATTATTGGGCTGATCGCGGTTGCGTCATCTTGCAGCCCTACGACATGGAGGTTGGCGCGGGAACCTTTCATCCCGCGACGACTCTGCGCAGCCTGGGCCCGGATCGTTTTTGGAACTGTGCTTATGTCCAGCCGTCCCGCAGGCCGACCGACGGCCGCTATGGAGAAAACCCCAATCGGCTGCAGCACTACTACCAGTTTCAGGTTCTATTGAAGCCCTCGCCGCCGGACTGCCAGGAACTCTATCTCGGTAGTCTTCGCGAGCTTGGTATCGATCCGTTGGAGCATGATATCCGCTTCGTCGAGGACGACTGGGAAAGCCCGACGCTGGGGGCCTGGGGTCTGGGTTGGGAGGTCTGGTGCGACGGCATGGAGGTGACGCAGTTCACCTATTTCCAACAGGTGGGTGGCATTGATTGCGATCCGGTTCCGGTCGAGTTGACCTATGGACTGGAGCGTCTGGCCATGTACGTACAGGGCGTGGAGAACGTCTACGACCTCGATTGGGACGGCCTTCCGGCGGATAAGGGCGGCAAAACCTATGGCGATGTCTTCCTGCGCGCCGAGCAGGAATTCTCCGCCTTTAACTTCGAACACGCGACCACCGAAGCGTTGTTTCGCCACTTCACGGACGCCGAGGCGGAATGCGCTAATCTGCTCTCGGCCAAGCTGGCGCTGCCTGCTTATGACCAATGCATGAAGGCCAGCCATCTTTTTAATCTGTTGGATGCGCGGGGCGTCATCTCGGTCACGGAACGCCAGGCCTACATCGGCCGGGTGCGGGCCTTGGCAAAAGGGTGTTGCGAGGCATGGGTGGGGGTCGCCGGCAACGAGCCAGCGGAGGCGGCCAATGTCTGATTTGCTGCTTGAGCTGCTGTCCGAGGAAATACCGGCGCGCATGCAGGGGCGTGCCGCCGACGACTTGAAGCGCCTTTTCGAAGAGTCGCTGAAGAAGGCTGGGCTGTCCCATAGCGGTATCGCCAGTTATTCGACACCGCGCCGTTTGACGCTGGCAGTGTTTGGTCTTCCGGATCGCCAACCGGATGTAACCGAGGAGCGGCGCGGCCCGCGCGAAGGCGCGCCCGAGAAGGCGATCGAGGGGTTCCTTAAGGGCAATGGCCTGACCTCTCTCGACGAGGCGGAGCTGCGCGAAACCGAGAAAGGCAAATTCTGGTTCGCCATTCGAAAGATCAAAGGCCGCGATACAGCCGACGTGCTGACCGAAATTCTGGAGTCGACTCTGCGCGCTTTGCCCTGGCCGAAATCGATGCGTTGGGGCGAAAATCAGTTCCGCTGGGTTCGGCCTCTGCATGGAATCCTGGCAATATTTGGTGGTGAGCCCTTGAAGGGCGCGCTTGATCTGGGTGATAGCAAGTTGGACTTCTCCACCAGCACGAGCGGCCACCGCTTCCTGGCGCCCGAACCTTTCACCGTGTCCTCCTTCGAGGACTATGTGGAGAAACTGGCCAATGCCAAGGTAGTCCTTGATCCGGCGGTGCGCCGCAAGGTGATTGCCGATCAGGCAGCCGAGATCGCGACTGCAGAGGGGCTAAAGGTCCGGCAGGACGAAGCGCTGCTTGATGAGGTGGCTGGCTTGGTCGAGTGGCCCAATACGCTGATGGGCAAAATCGATGAAGCCTTCATGGACCTGCCGCCCGAAGTGTTGACGACGTCAATGCGCGCGCACCAGAAATACTTCGCGCTGGAAAACGCCAACGGCAGCCTTGCGCCGCGATTCCTGCTGGTCTCCGACATGGAAGCCTTCGCGGGAACGACGCGCCGCGCCAACATCATCGCCGGTAACGAACGGGTACTACGCCCGCGCCTGTCGGATGCCCGCTTCTTCTGGGATCAGGACCGCAAGCGGACGCTGGAATCCCGTGAGGGCGATCTCAAGCAGGTGGTGTTCCATGCCAAACTCGGCACGGTGGAAGACAAGGTTGATCGGGTAACGGCGCTGGGTGTCTCGCTGGCTAGGTTGGTCCCGGACGCCGATGTGGACCGGGTGCGCTCGGCCGCCCGTCTGGCCAAGGCCGATCTCACGACCGGCATGGTCGGCGAGTTTCCCGAACTGCAGGGCACCATTGGCCGCTATTACGCGCTGGCGGACGGTGAGCACGCCGACGTGGCCGACGCCATCGCCGAGCATTATGCGCCGCTGGGGCCCGGCGACCGTTGCCCCAGCGCGCCGACCTCGGTCTGCGTGGCCCTGGCCGACAAGATTGATACCCTGGTCGGGTTCTGGGCCATCGACGAGAAGCCCACGGGCTCGAAAGACCCCTATGCGCTGCGCCGGGCCGCGCTGGGCGTCATCCGCCTGATCCTCGAGAACAGACTTCGTCTGGGGTTGCTGGACGTTTTTGATGGAACGGAAACGCAGCTTGCCAAATCGCATCCAGGCATCGAGTGCTCGAATATCACCAATCGGGATTATCGCGGAGAATCTCGGAAAGCGCATAAGAACTCCCACGACCTTTTGACCTTCTTTGCCGACCGGCTGAAGGTGGCCTTGCGAGACCAAGGCGTTCGTCATGACCTCATTGCCGCGGTTTTTGCTTTGGGTGAGGACGACTTCGTGCGTCTGGTGGACCGGGTGCGGGCGCTCAGCGCCTTCATCGAGAGCGATGCCGGCAGCAATCTTCTGATCGCCTATCGTCGCGCCGCCAACATCGTCCGTATCGAGGAAAAGAAGGACGACAGACAATTCAGTGATGCGCCTGCCAAATCGAAGCTGGTCGAGCTTGAGGAAAAGGCGCTCTACGAGGCTATTCGAAAGGCGGGTTCGGCGGCGGACAAGGCGCTGGCGGCGGAAGACTTCGGCGGCGCGATGGACGCTCTGGCTGCCCTGCGCGGCCCGGTTGATGCGTTTTTCGAGAAAGTGACAGTGAATGCCGAGGATGGCGACCTGCGCGCCAATCGCCTGCGCTTGCTGACTTCCATCAAGGCCATTCTGGATCGGGTGGCTGATTTTTCGATGATCGAGGGATAGGGAAAGATCAATGACCAAGTGGGTCTACAGCTTCGGCGGCGGTACGGCCGACGGCAAAGCGGATTTGCGTAATCTTCTGGGCGGCAAGGGCGCCAACCTGGCCGAGATGTCGGCTCTGGGGCTGCCAGTGCCGCCGGGTTTTACCATCACCACCGAGGTCTGCACCTACTTCAATCAGCACGGTCACAGCTATCCGGATAGCCTGGCGGACGAGTTGGCCCAGGCCTTGGCAAAGGTGGAAGCGGAAGTCGGCGCCTTGTTCGGCGATGCGAAGAACCCGCTGCTGGTATCGGTTCGCTCCGGTGCCCGCGTTTCCATGCCCGGCATGATGGATACGGTACTCAATCTGGGCCTCAACGATGTGACCGTCGAGGGCTTGGCAAGCCGTTCCGGCGACCCGCGGTTCGCCTATGACAGCTATCGCCGGTTCATTCAGATGTACTCGAACGTTGTGCTGGGCGTGGATCACCACAATTTCGAAGAGATACTGGAGCTCGAGAAAGAGGAAAAAGGCGTTTCGCTGGATACCGAGCTGAACGCCGAGGACTGGCAGCGCATCATCGTCCAGTACAAGGAGAGGGTTGAAGAAGAGCACGGCAAGGCCTTCCCGCAAGACCCGAAGGAACAGCTGTGGGGTGCCATTGAAGCGGTCTTCGGCTCTTGGATGAATCAACGCGCTATCACTTATCGCCGGCTGCATGGGGTGCCCGAGGACTGGGGCACTGCGGTCAATGTCCAGGCCATGGTCTTCGGTAACATGGGCGATGATTGCGCGACCGGTGTGGCCTTTACCCGCGATCCCTCGACGGGCCGGAATTACTTTTACGGCGAGTATCTGGTCAACGCCCAGGGCGAGGACGTGGTGGCCGGTATTCGCACGCCGCAGTCGTTGACCAAGGCCGCGCGCGAGGAAAGCGGCGGCGACCTGCCGTCGATGGAAGAAGTCATGCCGGAGGTCTTCGGCCAGTTGCTAGCAGTGCGCGAACGCCTGGAACGGCACTACCGTGATATGCAGGATATCGAGTTCACCGTTCAATCCGGCAAGCTCTACATGCTGCAGACCCGCGGCGGTAAACGCACGACGCCGGCGGCGCTCAAGATCGCGGTGGATATGGTTGCCGACGGCTTGATCACGCGCGAGGAAGCGGTGCAGCGCATCGATCCTCTGCAGCTCGATCAACTATTGCATCCGACGCTGGACCCAAATGCTGAGCGGGTGATCGTGGCGCGCGGGCTTCCCGCATCGCCGGGTGCGGCCTCCGGGATCATCGTTTTCTCTGCCGATGAAGCCGAAAAGCGCGCCCAGGCGGGCGAAGCCGTCATCCTCTGCCGGGTGGAAACCAGCCCGGAAGACATTCACGGGATGCATGCGGCCAAAGGCATTCTGACGACGCGCGGCGGCATGACCAGTCACGCAGCCGTGGTGGCACGCGGCATGGGCCGGGCTTGTGTTGCCGGCGCGGGCGAACTGCGGGTCGATTATCGCAACGGCACGATCCGCGTGCGCGATATCGAACTCAAGGCGGGCGATATCATCACGATTGATGGCAGTTCCGGCGAGATTTACCGGGGTGCTGTGCAGACGATCCAACCGGAACTGTCCGGTGATTTCGCAACCCTGATGACCTGGGCCGACGGCATCCGCACCCTGAAGGTCAGGACTAATGCCGAGACGCCAACGGACTGCCGCACGGCGATTAGTTTCGGTGCGGAGGGGATCGGCCTTTGCCGGACTGAGCACATGTTCTTCGATGCCACGCGCATCGTCGCGGTTCGTGAAATGATCCTGGCAGAACACACCGAGGGTCGCCGCAAGGCGCTGGCAAAGTTGCTCCCCATGCAACGGCAAGATTTCGTTGAGATATTCAAGATCATGCGTGGCCTGCCGGTCACTATCCGGTTGCTCGACCCACCCTTGCACGAGTTCTTGCCGCGCGAAGAGTCGGAGTTCTCGGAAGTGGCCGAAGCAGCGGGCGTTTCCGTAGAGCTGCTGCGCGACCGTGTCATCAAACTGGCCGAGATGAATCCGATGCTGGGCCATCGGGGTTGCCGGCTGGCCATCACTTATCCCGAAATCTACGAGATGCAAGCCCGCGCCATCTTCGAGGCCGCAGTCGCGGTGCAGAAGGAATCCGGTGAAGCGCCGTTGGTCGAAGTCATGATCCCGCTGGTATCCATGGAGGCCGAGCTGACTCGCCTTACGGCACTGGTGCGAGACGTGGCGGAAGCTGTCTTCAAGGAAACCGGCGAGCGGTTGGAGTATTTGGTGGGCACCATGATCGAATTGCCGCGCGCCTGTCTCCTCGCGGACCGGATCGCCAAGGATGCGGAGTTCTTTTCATTCGGCACCAACGATTTGACGCAAACTACTTTTGGCCTGTCGCGAGACGATGCCGGAAACTTCCTGCCCGCCTACGAGGCGCGCGGTATCCTGGAGCAAGATCCTTTCGTTTCGCTCGATCAGGACGGCGTCGGCCAGTTGGTGGCCATGGCCGCCGAGCGAGGCCGCCGGACGCGCGAAACCATCAAACTGGGGATCTGCGGTGAACACGGCGGCGACCCCGCCTCGGTTCGCTTCTGTCATGGGGTTGGGCTGGACTATGTGTCGTGCTCGCCATTCCGCGTGCCGATTGCCCGCTTGGCCGCGGCGCAGGCGGCGCTGCAGAAAGCCGAGCGCGACGTTTGACAGGAATACTGGAGTAAGTTCGGCCCATGTACTACGAGGCAGGTCAGCATAAAGCCGCAGGGTTACCCTACAATCCCTTCAAGGCGATTGTCGCGCCGCGCCCGATCGGTTGGATCACCACATTGGATGGACAGGGGCGCATCAATCTTGCGCCCTACAGTTTCTTCAATGCCGTGTCGGATTCTCCGCCGACCGTGTTCTTCGCATCCAGCGGACGTTCACGCGAGGTTGGCGTCAAGGACAGTCAGGCCAACGCCGAGGAAACCGGCGAGTTCGTCTGCAATATGGCGACCTGGGATTTGCGCGATGCAATGAACAAGACCTCCGCGTCCTTACCGGCCGGCGAAGACGAGGCAGCCTTCGCCGGCTTGGAGATGGTGCCGTCGCGGCTGGTAAAGCCACCTCGGGTCAAGGCTTCGCCGGTGCATTTGGAATGCCGGTATCTGCAAACCCTGGAGTTGCCCTCAAATGATCCGGGCAATGGGAACTTCGTTGTGTTCGGAGAGGTCGTGGCGGTCCACATCGACGACGCGATGATTGACGAGAAAGGGTTGCTGGACGTGACTCGCTATAAGCCGATCGCGCGACTGGGCTACATGGATTATGCCGTGGTCGAGCAGGTTTTCTCTATGGATCGACCGAGCTGATCCCTTTGGTCCGCTGAGGTTTGCCGTCAGTCGGTGTCGAATTCAAACAGGCCGTTCTGGCCGCCCAGACCTTCCTCACCGCCGTCTTGACCGCTTCCTGGTGTGCTTGGTGCATCTCCGGGAGACGAGCCTGCCGCGCCACCTGAACTTCCACTACCGGCGGTGCCGCCGCCCACACTGGCACCGCTGTTGCCGTCGGAAGGATTGGACGCGGCCGCGTGGCTGGGCGAGGCCTTGAAAGAATCATGAGCTTCGCGCCAGGTCGCGGCGGTGAAACTTGCGATGGACGTGAGAATGATGGTGGCGGCAATGGCCATCAAGCCGATGACCAAAGATTCCTCGACAAGGCTGGCACCCTCGTCTTTCCGCAGGAAAGACTTCCACATTTGAACCCCCCAGTAGATATCCGTAGTGCCCAGCGGAATTGTTTTTTGTCCGTCAGGGCTTATCGCTAATTAGGCGGTAAATGGTTAACAAAAGGTTAATGGGAGGTGGTGCCGACGGCAGGACTTGAACCTGCAACCTACCGCTTACAAGGCGGTTGCTCTACCATTTGAGCTACGTCGGCGTCATGCGGAGCCCGGCCGAACCGTCCGCTTGAGTTTGCTCGCCGCTGGTTTGCCTCAGCAGCGCGGGCGGTGCAAGCGTTTTGAGTAAATTTGCTACTCCTAGAGTCTTCACAGCGCGTTCTACTGCGTGCAATCTGTTATCGGCCGAAGAGGAGCAACGAGGTTTACCTTGACCCTAGAAGAGATCAGAAAAGAAGGAAAAGCGGGCCTTGCACGGGCTTTGGCTCTCCTTGAGCGCAAGCCCGAGGACGCAAAGAATGTCGCACTGCTCGATGAGGCCTACCGCGCATCCCAGGCGCGGGTTATTGGTCTGACGGGGCCGCCAGGCGTCGGCAAATCCACGCTGGCGGGTGCGCTCATCGGCCGACTTCGTGCTTCGGGCCAGAGCGTGGCTGTCATCGCCGTTGACCCTTCTTCGCGCCGTTCCGGCGGCGCTTTGCTCGGCGATCGAACGCGTGTTGCGACCGATCCGACCGACGATCAAGTTTTCGTGCGCTCCATGGCGGCGCGCGACCGCCTGGGAGGATTGGCGGAACTAACCCTCGCGGCCATGGTGTTGATGCGAGCGCTCTATGATGTCGTGCTGGTCGAGACCGTCGGGGTCGGGCAATCGGAAACCGATGTCGCCGAGGTCGCCGATAGCGTGGTGTTTTGCGTGCAGCCGGGTTCGGGAGATGCTTTGCAGTTCATGAAAGCGGGAATCATGGAGATTCCTGACGTAGCCGTGGTCACCAAGTCCGACAGCGGCCCCAACGCCCGCAAGGCGCTCGCCGATCTGAAGGGCGCACTCAGTTTGGCGGACGATGGCGCGGAGGACGCGTGGCCCGTGGAAGTGCTGGGCGTTTCTGCCCAAAGCGGCGACGGCGTGGATAGCTTACTGGCCGTCCTGGTAAAGCACTGGGAGTGGCTCAATGAATCAAGCCGTCTGACCCGTCGGCGCGAATCGCAAGCGCGCCAGTGGCTGGTGGAAGCGTTGCGGGAACGTTTCGGTCGCGAAGGCTTGCGTCGCCTTGGACTGCCCGACTTGCCGGTCGGGGCCTCGCCCTTCGGACGTCTTGCGGAGCTTTCCGCCAAGGTGCGCAGCGCACCGGTTTAGCGGCTTACTTTACCCGCTATCGCCCACGACAAAAGGTCGCGGTCATCTCGGCCGAGCTCTGATCTTCCGCCAGATGGGTTAGATTTGTCGTTTGACAGCGATAGACCCGCCGCACCGCGGTTCGCATGTCTTCGGCGACGCCTTTTCCCTGATCCCGGCTGCTGACGTAAAAGCGGTTATCCTGGCGCTTGTCCTGCCCGACACCATAGGTCACGCCGCCGACCGTCTCGTAGGTCAAAAACGAGATGCCCTCGACATCGCGGTACTGCCGCGATCCGCTGCAAGCCGAAGCCAGAAGGCCTAAGCCGAACAACGCCAGTACAGCCTTGCTGTTGAATCCCGTACCTGTCATCGGAGGAGATTAACCCGGTCAAGGCGGTCGCCTCAAGACGGGCTTTCGGCGTGCGCCACTCCGGCCATCAGACCTTGGGCAGCCGCATCCAGCTTGGCACGGATGGAATGATGGTCGTCGACCCTGATTGCAGTGGCGTGCTTGGGTGCGGCGTCTCGTCGAGTGCCTCCAGCCGCAGCAGAGCAATAGCCCCCAAATTGTCCTGTGAACGCAGTTCGCCGACAACCTTGTCACCTTGGGTTATTTCGCCTCCCGGTTGGGGGGGCGGGCCTTTGAAAACCACGGGTACAAGCCGTCGCTTTACGAGGCCACGGTAACGCATCCGAGCGGTTAGTTCCTGGCCGATGAAGCAACCCTTTTTCCAGTCGATACCGCCCAGCTCATCGAAACCGGCCTCCATCAGCGTCGTCTTCTCTATCTCCAGATCCCGCGACCCGTCGGGTATGCCCAAGCCGATTCGAAGCCGTTCGTAGGCTCCGGGCTGCTCGGGCTCAAAGCCTGCTGATTCGAGCGTTGCTGCGAAGGAATTCCGAGGGAGAAGGGCGCGCAGCCCCAGGTCCGGCAGGCGCGGGTCCGCGAAGGCGATGCCGTCGAAAACCGGTTTGGCGGCGCCGGCTATTTTCGGTAAGGTGGCTTTCTCATTGGCGTCCGCTCCGAAAAGGGCAACCACGGCGAGCTCGGGCGCCGGTGTAAGGGTGACTTTCGATCGCAGTTTGTAGAGCGTAAGTCTTCTGGTCAGGTCGGGCAGGCGCTCGGCTTCACCTTCCAGGAATAGTGTTTCTCCTTGTTCCACCAGGCAAAATTCGTGAAGAAACTTACCCTGGGGGGTCAATAGCGCAGCCCAAGCCGCGCGGTCGCGGCCGAGAGTCAGAGCATCGTTGCTAATCAGACCTTGCAGCAGATTCTTGCGATCCTCGCCTTCTATCTTGAGGGCGGCGCGATTCTCCAGGTGACGGTAGCAAGGTGCCATTCACACAATCTCCTATCGGTCATCGTATCAGGACTTGGTATCAGGATCAGGGGGATAAAAGGTCCAATTGCGCCGTCACGAAGGCGCGAACTTCCGAATCCGGCGGCAACAATGGCAACAATCTGGTCCAGTAGGTGCGCGCTGCAACGCCGTCGTCGCGCTGGCGTGCCACTTCGCCCAGGAAGAACAACGCATCGATCGAATCTGGGTCCAGTGCCAGGGCGCGCTCAAAATAGGTCTGTACGCTGTGCGGTAAATTCTGGCCGCGACCAGTAGCCTTGACCCATGCCATGGCGGCCTGACTCTGTGCCCCGATGTCGTCGGACAACAGGTCCGCAGCCCGTGAATAGGCTTGTGCGGAATTGACCGGTTTACCGAGGACGGTATAGGCCTGTCCCAACCGTTGCCAGCCCTCCGCGTCATCCGGTTGCGCCTCCAAACGAGCCGCCAAACCCTCGACCATGTCATTGATCATCTGGCGCTGATCTTCATCCAATCCGGCAAGGCCGTCTTCTGGTTGCCCTTGGGGCGTGGCCATCAGGGCACTCGGCAGCTCGCGATCCAACTCGGCCGCTAGTTCCTGCGCAGCGGCAAGCACGCCGGGTCGCCAGGCAGCGTCCGCCGGTGCTTCGTTCAGCAAGCTGATCAGTTCCGTTAGTGCAGCCTCACCCTGACCCTCTCGCGAGAGAAGTATGGCGATAAAGAATCTGGCCCGATGGTCGTTAGGGTCGATTTCAAGGGCCTTCTCCAAAGCCCGCTTGGCTCCGGGAACAATGGTGCCTTCGTTGGCCAGGATCAGCGCTTCAGCCATACCTGCATGGTAGCGCGCCTGGCTTTGATCGAGTTGCAGGGCGCGGCGCAAGGCGTCACTGGCGTCGCTGTAGCGGCCCAGTTGGACCCGCGTTTGTCCCAGGTTATACCAAGCCTCCGCATCACCCGGCGTTTCTTCCACCTGGGCGGTGAGGCGGGTCTCCAGGTCAATGACCGGTTGCAGCGACTTCTGTTGCTCGGCAATGGCCAACAGTTCCTTTTGCCGTTCGGCATAGGGGCGACCCGGGACGCTCGGATTCCCGATCAGCAAATAGAGCGCGAGACTCGCCATAGGGATGGCAAGCCCCAGCGCAACCAGACCCCAGATCGGTACCAAATTAGGGTCTCGTTTGTGCGCCTGCTTCTTGTTTTGCTCTTCGGTCTTCAAAATCTTCCTACTAATTTCCGTAGTCGCTGCGGTGAACTCCTGCCGATCGATCAGGCCACGTTCGAAGTCTCGCTCCAGTTCACGAAGCTGTGCCCGGTGGACTTCCAGCTCATGGGTCGCGCGGTCAGAATCGGTTGCGGCACGTCGACGCAATCCCGTCAGTATAAACAAGCCAGCGACAAACGCGCTTAATAAGGCTATCGCAAGCCAGATATTCATCGATATGGTTCCGGTCCTTCCTGCACGGCTACGCGCGATTAACGCCATTTAGGGAGTTGAGCGTTCGGATGCGAGGCCATTTAATTCAATGCTTCAGCTATCTTCCTGGTTTGGTCCGCTCGGATCAGCTAAAACCGAGAGGCCAACGGTTACCGGGAGATGCAGTATGTCGCAAGTGTTCGATCTCGTTTTAAAAGGGGCGAAAGTCGCTACGCCGAACGGATTGGAGAAGATATCCGTCGGAGTCAGCAACGGACGAATCGCAGGCCTGGGCAAGATCGACGCCGATGGCGCCGAATGCCTGGACCTTGGAGGGTTGACCGTACTTCCGGGTGTGATCGATAGCCAGGTACACTTTCGTGAGCCGGGACTCGAGCATAAGGAAGACTTGGAAAGCGGTACCCGGGCCGCCGCTCTGGGAGGGGTGACCGGCGTCTTCGAAATGCCGAACACGAACCCCTCGACCCTGACGGCGGACGACCTTGCGAACAAGCTGGCGCGCGCCAAGGGACGGACCTGGGTGGATCATGCCTTTTTCATGGGGTCATCGGAGGAAAATGCTCACGCCCTGGCCGAGCTTGAACTCCTACCGGGCTGTTGCGGCATCAAGATTTTCATGGGGTCGTCGACGGGAAGCCTGTTGGTGGAAGATGACGAGGCGTTGCTGGAGGTGCTCAAGTCCGGGCGTCGCCGGGTCTCGATCCATGCCGAGGACGAAGCGCGGTTGCGCGAGCGCATGGCGCTGGTGCGCGATGGTGGACCGGTATCGTTGCACACAGAGTGGCGTGATGTGGAAGCGGCGCGTTTGGCGACGGACCGGATTTTACGCCTTGCGCGTAAGGCGGGGCGCAAAATTCACGTGCTCCATATTTCGACGGCCGAAGAGATTCCGCTGCTGGCCGCCAACAAGGACCTGGCGACCATGGAGGCGACACCTCAACACCTCACCTTGGCGGCGCCGGAATGCTACGAAGAATGGGGCAGCCTTGCCCAAATGAACCCACCCATCCGGGAAGCGCGTCATCGCGAGGCGCTTTGGCAGGCAGTGCGGGACGGCGTCGTGGATGTGATCGGGTCGGATCACGCGCCGCATACGCTGGAGGAGAAACAACGCGACTATCCGCGTTCGCCATCGGGGATGCCCGGCGTGCAAACGCTCTTGCCGCTCTTACTGGATCATTTCAATGCCGGGCGCCTGACCTTGCAACGCCTGATCGATCTTACCAGCGCGGGAGCAAACAGGATTTTCAATATTGCGGGAAAAGGCCGTATCGCCCTGGGTTACGATGCCGACTTCACAGTGGTCGATCTCAAGGCGAATCGAACCATTGAACCGGATTGGTTGGCCAGCAAATGCGGCTGGTCCCCGTTTGAAGGCAAGGCGATCAAAGGTTGGCCTGTCATGACCATCGTGCGCGGCCATGTCGTGATGCGCGAAGGCTCGCTGCTTGGCGCGCCGATTGGCGAACCGATAAGGTTTCAGGAGACCCTGTAGCGGGAGGGCTGGATCCATGAACATCTACAACGGATGGTTCGATCTGAAGGAAGGCGTATCCGACCTGGACTTCGTCGAAGCGCTGGATGCCTATCTGGGAGCCTTGGAGGAAGATGGGCTGATCGTCGGTTGGCGTTTGATGCGTCGCAAGCTGGGCCTGGGCCCCTCACACTTGGGCGAGTTCCATCTGATGATGGAGGTAGCCGGGTTGGCGCAGTTGGACGAAGCCTTCAACGAAGTGGCTTCCAGACGCGACCCGGTCGAGGGGCTGCACTTCGAGGTCAACCGATTGGTGAAAAATGTAACCTTCGCTCTATATCGCGACTTTCCGGACCCGGTACGCGAGCATGGGCAGGAACGTTTTTAGAAATCCTTCGCGTCACCTTCGCACTTGCGGTATCGACTTTGTTGGACCATCTTCGACTCCAAGACGTCGAAGCGAAGTTTGATCGCACCGCCGTTCGAGGACGGCAGCGCAAGGAGGAAGCATGACCGCCTGCATCGTAGGTTGGAGCCATACGCCGTTTGGAAAACACGACGGCCTGGATGTCGAGGACCTGATCGGAAAAGTGGCGCTGGCCGCCCTTGACGATGCCGGTATCTCGCCCGAAGACGTTGACGAAATCGTCGTTGGCAATTTCAACGAAGGTTTTTCACCGCAAGGGTTTCCTTCCTCTTTGGTTCTTCAGTTCGATGACCGCTTTCGGTTCAAGCCTGCAACGCGGGTTGAAAACGCCTGTGCGACGGGCTCGGCCGCCATTCACCAGGGTATGAAGTCGATTGGCGCCAAAAAAGCGCGTTTCGTACTGGTGGTCGGTGTTGAAAAGATGACCGGCATATCCGGTCCGGAGATCGGCAACACCTTGCTCAAAGCCTCCTACCTCAAGGAGGAAGCCGATATCGAAGGTGGTTTCGCGGGTGTTTTCGGGCGCATCGCACAGCAGTATTTTCAGCGGCACGGCGATCAAAGCGACGCATTGGCCGCGATAGCCTCTAAGAACCACAAGAACGGTTGCGCCAACCCTTTGGCGCAGATGCGCAAGGATCTGAGCGTCGAGTTCTGTCGTGAAATTTCCGATAAGAACCCGCTGGTTGCAGGCCCCTTGAAGCGTACCGACTGCTCCTTGGTTTCCGACGGCGCGGCGGCCGTGGTGCTGACCGATGTCGACACAGCCCTGTCGATGCGCAAGGCCGTGGTGTTCAGATCGGCGGCGCAAGTCAACGACTTCCTGCCGATGAGCCGGCGCGACATCGTCAAGTTCGAAGGTTGTGAGATGGCTTGGAAAAAGGCATTGGGTGAGGCCAAGCTGACCTTGAATGATCTCAGCTTCGTGGAAACGCACGACTGTTTTACCATTGCCGAGTTGCTGGAGTATGAGGCTATGGGACTGACGCCCGAGGGACAGGGCGCCAGGGCCGTACTAGAAGGTTGGACCCAAAAAGACGGTAAATTGCCGGTGAATGTATCCGGGGGGTTGAAGTCCAAGGGTCATCCGATCGGTGCGACCGGCGTTTCCATGCACATCATGGCGTCGATGCAGTTGACCGGCACGGCGGGCGACATGCAACTTGCCAATCCCAAGCTTGCCGGAATCTTCAACATGGGTGGCGCGGCTGTCGCGAATTACTGCTCTATCCTGGAACCGCTTCGCTAATCGAACCCCGGCGCAAAAAAAGTGCCCCGCGAGCAACTGCTGGCGGGGCGTAGGCGACGTGAGATTGAGAAGCTAGATTTAACTCTATGCCGATCTCGCAGGACTGCAACAATCGCTCGGTTAAAAAACATTAACAGCTTGGGATTTTAACGGCATGGCGCGCGTAGTTGGGCCGCCAAAATGCAGGGAAACAGGTGGGGATGCCTTTGATTTTCCCGACTATTCCGTCCGTGAACGCAAGGCTGACGCTGGAGTTCACTGGATAGGCGTCGCAGCCTCGATCATCGCTTCCGCTTGGATGTTGATTAAATCGTCGCACCTCATGGACGTGACGGTGACGGCGAGTCTTACCGTTTACTGTTTCGGGCTGGTTTCAACATTTTGTGCCTCAGCGGCATACAATCTGACGACTCCGGGGCCGCGCAAGGAATGGCTCCGGCGGATCGATCACGCGGTAATCTTCGTGATGATCGCAGGATCTTACACGCCTTACGCGGCTGCGAGCCTTGGCGGAGAGGCGGGTGTCTTGCTGTTGGGTGCCCTTTGGACGACGGCGTTTCTCGGCGTAGTCCTCAAACTGCTGTTCCCGAGACGCTTCGAACGCCTCTCGCTCCTTTTGTATCTTGCAATGGGATGGATGGCATTGGTCGTGGTAGAGCCGCTGATCGCCGCCATCTCATCTCAGACCCTATGGCTCCTGGCAGCGGGCGGTATCGTCTATTCCCTGGGAGCGGGAGTGCACAGCCTGAGGCGGCTGCCCTTTCACAATGCCGTCTGGCACGCCATGGTTTTATTGGCTGCCGGGTTGCACTTCGTGGCGGCAAGCGTGGAGTTTCTTTTATAACCGGGTGTCGCCGTTCGATCACCGCGTGCCCGTGGTGCGCGCATAGAATTCCCCCGGCCCTCGCGATAGAATTCCGTTGTCAGTCTAGCGGCGTTATGCAAAGACATAGCGCCAACACCGATCTGCTGAGGAATGGGACCGTGGCGCGCAAAGGGCATCACGAGTATACGACTGATCGCGACGACACGAAGGCGCCCTCGGAAAAGTCCTTTGGCATAACCTTTGCGGTTGTTTTTGCGCTTCTGGGCGCGTGGCTGCTTTACAGCGGCGGTCTCGGCCCGTGGTCCATAGCCGCATTCGTTGTTTCGTCGGGTTTCTTGCTGGCAGCGTGCGTGGCGCCCCTGTGCCTGCGGACCATGAATCTGCTGTGGCTCAAGTTCGGTCTGCTTTTACACCGGATTGTCAATCCCTTGGTCATGGGCCTGCTGTTTTTTGTCGTCTTCACGCCGATGGGACTGGCGATGCGGCTATTCGGCAGCGATCTATTGCGGCTTCGCAAGCGACAGGATGAAACCAGTTACTGGATCATCCGTGCAAAAGAAGACGTTGACCAAGGTTCCATGACAAATCAGTTCTAGGATTAGGGACACTTCATGTCTTTCATAAAAGAGCTCTGGGCATTCATGCGGGCGCGCCGCAAGTTTTGGTTGATGCCGATCATCGTCATGGCTCTTTTGCTGGGCGGTCTCGTGATCTTGGCCAAGGGCTCGGCTGTCGCACCCTTCATCTACACGATATTCTAGGCCCCATGCGTATTCTTGGGATTTCCGCCTTCTACCACGACAGCGCCGCCGCGCTGGTTGAGGATGGCCGCATCATAGCGGCGGCGCAGGAAGAGCGTTTTACACGCAAGAAACACGATGATGATTTTCCGCATCATGCTATTTCCTACTGCCTGACCGAAGCTGGGATCAGTGCCGCGGATATCGATCACGTGGTTTTCTACGAAAAGCCCTTCATCAAGTTCGAGCGCCTGATCGAAACCTACCTGATGTTCGCACCACGCGGGTTTACCTCCTTTCTTAAGGCCATGCCCTTATGGCTGAAGGAGAAGCTTTTCCTGAAGCGCCTGATGGTGGAAAAACTGGGCGAGATCGCCGAAGATGTGGATTGGCGTTCTAAGTTGCTGTTTGCCGAGCATCATCAAAGCCATGCGGCCAGCGCCTATTATCCTTCGCCCTTCGACGAGGCGCTGGTGTTGACCATGGATGGCGTCGGCGAGTGGGCGACCACGTCGCTGGGTGTCGGTCGGGGCGACAGCCTGACGATCGAGCGGGAGATTCGCTTCCCGCATTCCCTGGGTCTTCTTTATTCGGCCTTTACCTACTACACCGGCTTCAAGGTCAATTCCGGAGAGTACAAGGTGATGGGCTTGGCGCCCTATGGCCGCCCAACCTTCACCCAAACCATTCTCGATAACATCATCGATATCCGCGAGGATGGCTCCTTCAAGCTGGACCTCAGTTACTTTGATTTCTGCACGGGCCTCACCATGACGAACAGCCGTTTCGACAGGCTGTTCGGCGGCCCGCCACGCGGGCCCGAGGAACTGCTGACGCAACACCACATGGACCTTGCGGCGTCGATCCAAGAGGTGACTGAAATCGCCGTCATGCGTATGGCGACAGCGCTGGCCAAGGAGACCGGGATCAAAAATCTGTGCCTTGCGGGCGGAGTGGCGCTCAATTGCGTTGCCAACGGTAAGCTCCAGCGCTCCGGCCAGTTCGACCGGATCTGGGTGCAGCCGGCCGCGGGCGACGCCGGCGGCGCCCTGGGGGCTGCCTTGGCCGGTTATCACGACCATTTTGGTTTGGCGCGACCGGCGCGCGAAGGGCTGGATGCCATGGTCGGCTCCTATCTGGGGCCGTCCTTCTCGCAGGAGCAGATTGAAACCGAGCTGACGGCCGCGGGTGCGGTTTTCACCGCGCTCAGCGATTCGGAGGTGATCGCACGGACCACCGATGCCCTGACCGAGGGTAAGGCCGTGGGTTGGATGCAGGGACGCATGGAGTTTGGCCCCCGAGCGCTCGGCAATCGCTCCATACTGGGCGATCCGCGGTCACCGACCATGCAGAAGCTGCTGAACCTCAAGGTCAAGTACCGCGAATCCTTCCGGCCCTTCGCACCCTCGGTGCTGCGTGAGGATCTGGAGGACTGGTTCGAACTGGATTGCGACAGTCCTTATATGCTGATGGTGGCCGATGTGGTCGAAAAGCGTCGGCGTCAGATGACCCCCGAGGAGGAGGCGCTGTTCGGTATCGAAAAGTTGAATGTGGCCCGCTCGGAGATTCCGGCTGTCACGCACGTCGATTTCTCGGCCCGCATACAGACCGTCCACCAGGAGACCAACCCGCAGTATCACGCGCTCTTGTCGGCCTTCAAGGCGGCGACGGGTTGTCCGGTGCTGGTTAATACCAGCTTCAACGTGCGGGGCGAGCCGATCGTCTGCACGCCGTCGGACGCCTTCCGTTGCTTCATGGGAACGGATATCGAGGTTCTGGTGTGCGGTAACGCGTTTTTGAGTAAGGACGACCAGGACCCGGCCTTGAAGCAGGACTACAAGGACCGGTTTGAACTGGATTAGCCGTTTCGGTAACGTGAGATTGTGCCCCGCACTGCGGCAAGAAAACGCTGCTGCATTTGAACTCTGGGCGCCGATAAGGCCGTTCAATCAGCATATCCGACCTCAGCAGAATCGAGGATCTTTTAGAGACCTCCGGTAAGGCGTTCTTATCGTCAAATCTGACAAACGAAAGGAGGCCACGAGACTGGACCTTGGCGACCGGTTATGGTCATTTATGTCTTTTACGACAAATAAGTGATTCTCCTTGGCCATGCTGAAGTTTGAAAATGTCCGGATGCGCTATGAGCCTTATCCGCTGGCGGTGATCCGTCCCGCGATGGAGGCGAGCCAGTATGCCGAACTGGTGGCCAACTTCCCCGACATCGCGCTTTTCGAGCCGCTGGGCAAGTATCCCTTCAAACTCAGCCTTTCCGAGAAGTTCGCGCGGCGGAACTACGAGCGTTTTCTGCGGGAAAACGCCGCCTGGGGCCGGGTTCATGCCTGGGTGAAAAGCGAAGCCTTCATTCGCAGCATCGTGGAATTTCTCCGGGCCAACCACGTTGACTTGCCTTTGGATCAGGCGTTCGAAGACTGGCCAACCCGTCTCAGGCGTCAGGGGAAATCCTTGTTGCGGGGTCGTCTGCCGCAACCGGCAATGCGCTTGCGTAGCCGGTTCGAGTTTTCGGTGCTCAAGGCCGATGGCGGCGAAGTGGCGCCCCACACCGACGCCGAACGCAAGGTCATCACGATCGTCATGTCGATGATCGGCCCGGATGACTGGCGCGAGGAAATCGGCGGTGGCCTGGACGTCAACCGGGCAACCGACCCGCGTTATGCCTACAACTGGAAAAACCGCGTCATACCCTGGGAGAGCATAGAGGTGCTGGAAACGGTTCCCTTCGTGCCGAACCAGTGCATGGTCTTCGTGAAGACCTTCAACTCGCTGCATTCCGTTCAGCGCATGACGGAGACCGGTTCCGACTTGCTGCGCAAGACCATCACCATCGTGATTGAGCGTGACGAGTAGGGCGGTCGGAGACCCGGCCTAAGTCATTTCATCGCGGCGCTGATTTTCTCGGCCAGTAAGCTGTTGCCGAGCGGCGTGACGTGTACGTGATCGATCAACAGCATCTGATCGTTGTCGAGAGCGCCGCTGAGATCGCTGAACCAGGGATGCGCCCGGGCTGCCATCTTCTCAAGGATCAGCGGGTAAACGGCTGCGAACTGGGCCCGCTGGGCAATCTGATCGGCATCGCCTAAGTCCAGGTAGTCGCTGCGCGGGTTTGCGAAATAGGCGGAAGGCTGCAAGAAGGCGTGGAACCGGCCGCCGTTGGCACGCACCAGGACTTCGGCCATCTCCAGAGTGCGTACGAACATCTCGGCGACCGCATCGGCGCGCTGCGGGTCCTCGCTGCAGCCTGACAGGTGGCTGTCGTCGCCACCGCCGGAAATCCGCGTGACGAAGGCCAGGATCGGGACCAAAATCGTGTTGTAGAGGTAATCCTCCTTGCCGGTGCGATCGAGTGCGGCCTGGATGCGGCGCTCCTCCAGATGGCCGTTCAGGTGCTCTGTCACCGCGTAGTTGCAATGAACCCAGACATCGTTGAAACCTTCATAAAAAACAACGACTTCGGGCGCTCGCTGTTCGTTGATGAGGGTCATGAGATCGATCAGGTTTTGCAGCGTCGTGTAACCGCGCTCACCGTAATTCGTCACCTCGTACTTGTCGGTCAAGGCATCGAGCTGTGCCGGAATGGTGCCGTTGTCGTCGACGCCTGTGCCCCAGACGGTCGACCCGCCGAATACGCCTAGCGTCGCAGCCCCGGCATCGTTGTCACGCCCGATGCCATGCTGGCGACGGCCATTGGCATCGATGGTCAGGGTTTCTCGGCTGACCTCGGACTGACGCCATTCAACAAAGGGGATGTAATCCTTGATGCTGCCCTTCTGGTCGCGGAAGATCTGGCGGGCATACTCGGGGTCCTCGTAGCTTGGCAGGTCGGCGCGTTTGTCGTCCTTCGGGAACAAGGATTTCGCCAGATTGTAACCGTCACCCAGTAGCGCGGTGACGAAAAGGAGTCCTAAAATCAACCCGATCAGAACGGCGAAATTGATGAAAAGAGTCCGCAGCGCGGATGTGATCTGCATGGGGCCTTCCCTTGTCGTTCCTCGGCGACCGCATGCGAGGTGCCGGGTGCCGTCTGGCGGGCATCATAACGGCGCCGCTTTTCCATGAGAAGGGCAGCGCCGTCATGCAGTCGGGGATGCTTGTCAGTTCTTGGTCGGCGGCTTCAGGCCTTTACCCTGTGACCAGCGCACAGTTGCCTCGGCGGCATCGACCCCCAGCTTCTGCACAAGCTCGTTGGTGCTGATCATGTCCAGGCCACCAATTCCCGCTCCACCGGCGTAGTCGGTCTCAATATTAAAACGGGCCAAAGAGCCGCCACCATCCGCAAGCTCAAAGGTTCCGGCGGCGGTGGTGGAACCGGCCCCGAAGCCAATCAGAAACCGTAGAGCCTTGCTACCCTCGTCCATCGTAGTCAGTTGACCGGAAAGAACCAGCAGACGCTCACCTGCCGGGTCCGGCAAACTGACGTGGACCCGCTGGAACTTTCCGGATTCCTCCAGCTCCTTTGCGATGCCTTCACGCAGGTAGGGCAGGTAGTGATTCCAAATCTCACGCGTCGCCGTCAGGTCGCCGATTGCGACTTCCTGATAGAGGACCGGCGCATTTGGCACGCTCGCCTGCTGCGGGCTTTCGCTCAACGGTTCGACTTTCGCCGAAGTGCAGGCAGCAAGCGGCAAAATAATGGCCGCAAGGATTAACAATTTTCGGATAACACAGACCCGCAGCATTCAACTCTCCAAGACTAAACGTCTGATTGAACAGAACACGACCCTGAAGCCGCCATATCGCGCTGGAGCGCAGGGAAAATCAATGCTGTTTTTTTGTGTGGCGGTTGAAGGTTGGGCGGGCGGGAGGGTATGGTTCGTCTCGCTTGGCCCCAAATCTGCAAAAACAGGGGTCAAAATGACAGATTTGAAGACGGAAGGATGCGGCAAGATGACTGAGCGGCGTTGGACGGTTTACCTCTCGGGCGAGATTCACTCGGACTGGCGCGAGCGCATCAGCGATGGGATCGCGGCGGCGGGTCTGCCGGTCGATGTGACGGCGCCCGTCACGGTGCATGAGGATTCCGACGACTGCGGCGTGGCCATCTTCGGCGCCGAGCCGAACAAGGTCTGGCACGACCGCAAGGGCGCGCAGTTGAATGCGATCCGCACCCAGACATTAATTCAGGACGCGGACTTGGTGGTGGTGCGTTTCGGCGAGAAGTACAAGCAGTGGAACGCCGCTTTCGATGCGGGCTACGCGGCGGCCATGGGCACGCCCTACATTACACTGCACCCCAGCGAACATGACCACGCACTCAAAGAGGTCGATGCCGCCGCCCATGCGGTGGCCCGGGACCCGGAACAGGTGGTCCAGGCATTGACCTACATCCTGACCGGAAAGCTGCCCGCGCAACGCGCCGATACCAAAGCCGCGGAGTAACGACCGCGAGAGTCGTTGACGTCCGCTTATTTCCAACTCATCGCGTTAACCGTGGCGCGCAAGCAGCGCCCCCCATATTCCTCAGGCTTGCGTAGAATCAGTCGTGAACAAGAGTGAGCGGACACAATAAAAACAGGCACCCAGGGTAGAATTTTTGAAAATTGCTTAACACAACAGGAAAATGAAATTAAGTTCTCAATATTGGACGATTATTCTGTGGGGGAGGTTTGTTGTGAAAAAGTTTTTTCGCGTTTTTTTCTTGGCCATTCTTGTTGTTTTCTTGAGCGACCATCAGAACCGAACATCGGCACAAACAACGCTTGCGGATTCAAACCCGCTTCAGGTCGTGATCGATGAGCGGGGAATTGCGGTTGGTGTCTTCGGCCTTTCCAGGATCCAAGCCTTTCAATTGCGTATCGAAATGCCAGGTGGTGCCGTGGAAACCCACAGGATTGCGTCGGACACCTTCGCTTGGGATCTGCCCGCCGATGCCGCCGACGGCCTTTATCGCTATGAGGTAGTCGTGTTAGAGGGCGCTGCCTCCACGACCTTCACCGATGGCGGCCAGAAATCCTTGCCTGAGTACAGGCAAAGCGGCCTCTTCGAGGTCGAGCGCGTTTCAATCAAATCCTCGACGACTTCCATGGAGCAACGGTCGAGTCTGTTTCAAGATTTGATCGAGGGCTTTGCGTCATTGCTGGAGGAAACGCTGATCGGTCAGGCCGCCGCCGCCAACCTGACAGCATCCGATTTATTCCCGACCGTGTTCTTCAATGACACATTCCTGGTAGATCAGGTAGACGAATGGGCGGTCGGTGCGCTTAGAAGTACTGCTGTGTGTACGGAAACCGTAAGTGGCGGAGCATCCTATTTCTTCGTAGATGACTTGGTACAGAACAATAGCGTTTTCACAATTTGCAATTCGGCCAACAATTCAGGAACCATGACCGTCGATAGCGAAGGGGATATCACTTTCGCGGCCAACAAATTTTTCATGGATCGCTTAACTGGATGGCTCGGCCTCAGCACCACCGTGCCCTTGGCGCCAATTCATATCTCACAGCAAGCGCAGTCCACCATACTGATGGAGGCGACGGGTCGAGGTGACACCTTGGAGTTCGGCCTCTATGACCCCTTCGTCGTGGATAACCCTGAATTTCGATTCACCTTTGATAAAAGCGGTGCGCCTTTTCCAACGGTGCCGGTGATGTTCAACCTGAATGCTCCGAACGGTGCCATGCAACTCGATGCGACGGGAAAGCTGACCGTGTTTGATTTTGGATGCTTGGTTGGGGATTGCGTGACCGCAGCAGACATTGCGGACGGCACCATAACACCCGATGACATTCAGCCCGGCTCGATCAACGCGACGGTTATCGCCAGCAACACCATCGGTCCCAACAAGCTCATTCCCGGCTCGATCAATGCCGCGACCATCGCCAACAATTCGATCGGTCCCAACAAGCTCATTCCCGGCTCGATCAACACGGCGACCATCGCTAACAATGCGGTCACCGGCAACAAGATCGCAACAGGCGTTGTCAGCAGCGCGAAGATCCTGAACGCGACGATCCTGATGGAAGACCTTAGCCAGGAGGTGGTGGACGCCATCAACGCGTCTCCGTCATCGCGATTCTATAAGACCGATTTCGAGCCTGTGGATTCGGCGGATATCCTGCAGCGCATAACGGCGATGGACATAAAGCGCTGGCGATATCTAGAGGGCCAAGGTGACGGCGGGCGTCATATCGGCCCGATGGCGGAAGACTTCAATGCCGCTTTCGGCCAGGGTGGGAACCCGCAGATGATCAGCCGGGTCGATGCCGACGGTGTGCTCTTCGCCGCCGTTCAGGCCTTGGCTGCCAAGGCCGGGAGAATCGCAGAGCTGGAATCGCAAATTAGAGAGCAGAACGCCCGGCTCGACCGTCTTGAGGCGGCACTGATCGACACTGACTAAGGTTAGGGAAACTGGTGCCGCCGCACAGATTTGAACTGTGGACCTCTCCCTTACCAAGGGAGTGCTCTACCCCTGAGCTACGGCGGCGAAGGCGATGGGGTGCTGGACCCCGAAAGCGGGCGCAACATGCCACCGCACCTTTTCAAAGGCAAGGGGCAATCGACCGTCTTGCAAGTCGCGCCGTACGCGGGGCATAGTCGGCCCATGAGCGAACAAAAGAAAGCAGGTACTCCCAGTGTCGAGGCCGAAGGCGAGTCCGGCAAAGAGCGTCAGGCCAAGCAGAAGCTAGCCCGCGCCGAGCGTCAGGCGGCGGCTCTTCGCGCCAACCTGAAACGGCGAAAGGAACAGGCCAGGGAAAAGGCCAAGGCCCACAACCCTGATTCCGCCAAAAGCGCTTCTTAGTCAGACTCGGAGCCGACTAACCGCCGGGACCTCATAAAGCGCGAATCCAGCCCTATTGACGCCATCTTTCTGCGCCACAAAAGGCCTGTGGAACGGCCGGACCGGCGCAACCCCGCCCAATACTTCGGGATTACTGGGGCTTGAGCCGGGAGCGGCGAAGCATTAGAACCCCGCGCATACGCCGGGTAGTTGTGCGGCCAAGGCGGCGGATCAAGCGCTAGTAATTTCCCGTGGCGGGCGTTTTTTTGCGCAGAGAATCGGACGCTTTTGCTAGGCTCGCCGAAGTTTTCTGAGCCGCGTCAGGTGTGGTGACCGCGGTGGGACGGAATTGGGGCCGGTATGGCCCCCGACTGAGGATGGAGCATTCAAGCCATGGCGATCATGCCTGATAAATGGATCCGTGAGATGGCCGAGGGCAAGGGCATGATCGAGCCTTTTGTCGAAAACCAGCGCCGCGAGGGCGTGATCTCCTACGGGCTTTCTTCCTATGGCTATGATGCCCGCGTCGCGCCTGAGTTCAAGATTTTCACCAACGTCGATAATGCCGTTGTGGACCCCAAGAATTTCTCGGACCAGAGTTTTGTCGAACGCAGCAGTGATGTCTGCATCATCCCGCCCAACTCCTTCGCACTGGCGCGCACGGTCGAATACTTCCGAATTCCGCGCGACGTTCTGGTGATCTGCCTGGGCAAGAGCACCTATGCGCGCTGTGGTATCATTGTCAACGTCACGCCGCTGGAGCCGGAGTGGGAAGGGCATGTAACCTTGGAGTTTTCCAACACCACGCCGTTGCCCGCTAAGATTTACGCCAACGAGGGTGCCTGTCAGTTTCTGTTCCTCAAGGGCGAGGCGCCCTGCGAGGTTTCCTACAAGGACCGGCAGGGCAAGTACATGGGGCAGCGCGGCGTTACGCTACCGAAGCTGTGACCGGTTGAGCCGCGACCGACGGAATGAAAAAGGCGGTCCAAAAGTTCCAAGCGGCGGCTAACAGATAGAAAAGCAAAGTAACCAATGGACAAGATTATCATCGAAGGCGGCCAACCCCTGATCGGGGACATCGTGGTCAGCGGTTCGAAGAATGCTGCATTGCCGCTCATGACCGCCAGCCTTCTGACCGAGGAGACGTTGTCGCTTTCCAACCTGCCGCAGCTCGCCGACATCACGACGCTGGCGAATCTGCTCGAGGGTCTGGGCGTGACGCTGCATATGAACGGCGATGCCCAGGAAAACGGCGCGCTCTACGGGCGGACGCTCGATTTATGCGGCGGCGGCGTCAACGATACCTGTGCTCCTTACGACCTGGTTCGGAAAATGCGCGCAAGCGTATTGGTGCTGGGGCCTTTGCTGGCCCGCTTCGGCCATGCGGAGGTTTCGCTGCCGGGCGGTTGCGCCATCGGCACGCGTCCGGTCGACTTGCATCTGAGCGGGTTGGAAGCCCTGGGTGCGCAGATCGACCTGGAGGAAGGCTACATCAAGGCCCGCGCGCCCAAGGGCTTGAAAGGCGCGGAAATCGTTCTGCCGATCATCTCCGTCGGCGCGACGGAGAACTTGTTGATGGCGGCGAGCCTCGCCGAGGGCCAGACGCGTTTGATTGGCGCGGCCAGCGAACCCGAGGTCGTGGATCTGGCCGACTGCTTGGTAAAGATGGGCGCGAAGATCGCGGGTATCGGCACCTCGGAACTGACGATTACCGGCGTTTCCCGGCTGTCCGGCGCGGCCCACAGAGTGATCCCCGATCGAATCGAAGCGGGCACTTTCCTGATGGCGGCCGGTCTGACGGATGGCGACCTGAACTTGCGCGGCGCGCGAGCCGATCACCTTAAGTCGGTCATCACCTTGTTGGAGAGCGCCGGTTTGAAGATTGAAGCCACCAACGAGGGGCTACGTGCGCGGCGCGCCAACGGTCCCTTGCAGGGGGTCGATGTCATGACCGAGGCCTATCCCGGTTTTCCAACCGACTTGCAGGCGCAGTTTATGGCACTGATGGCCACCGCCGAAGGCGCTTCGATGGTTTCTGAAACGATTTTCGAGAATCGCTTCATGCATGTGCCGGAACTCATGCGCATGGGCGCTAACATAACGGTCCACGGCGGCACGGCACTGGTGCGTGGCCGCAGCCGCTTGAAGGGCGCGCCGGTGATGGCCACTGACTTGCGGGCGTCCGTCAGCCTTGTCATCGCGGCCCTGGGTGCGGATGGGCAAAGCGAGGTTAACCGGGTCTATCATCTGGATCGGGGTTACGAGCGGGTTGAGCAGAAGCTGGCGGCTTGTGGCGCGCGCATTCGGCGGGTGCCTGCTGAATAGGTTGCGAGGGGGTAGGATCTGAGCATGACCGAAGGCGACAGAAATCGGGGCTTGAAGCTGCGGGTGCGTGATGCGGAGGATTTGGCCGTTGCTTCGGCGATGCTGCAAGACGCGTTGATCCCGGTTCAGGAGATGCGTTTCCTGGCCAAGGAGAAGCGCTTCGCGCTAGTCGCAAATCGTTTCTGCTGGGAGCGCGCCCCCGAATCCCTGGCGGCTGATGCGGCCGAACAGGATGAGTATAAGGACGGAAGCAGCGAAGACGTCGCTTTTGCAGCGGTCGGGTCGGGTGGTGAGGCGGTTTACGAACGGGTCAATTGCGGGGTTATCGTTCATTGCGTGAAACTCGCACGCCTGCGCGGCTTTGATTTAGCTGACCGGGGCCGCATCTTGGAACTTCTGGCCATTACTTTGCACGGCAAGCGGGTGATCTTGACCTTCGCTGGTGGTGCCGCCGTTGAGTTGACCGTGACTCGATTGAGTTGCCAGCTCGATGATCTGGGCGAACCCTGGCCGACACTGAGACGGCCGCAGCACGCGGACTCGCCTCCAGATGACCTGGAGAAATCGCCTTCGGGGAATCCTGATCTGGAGTCCTGACGGCCTTGGTGGTAAGCCTCTGCCCCGACATACCGAGATAAAGAGGGAGATGCGAGCGGTGAGCACGCAAGAAGGCCTTGTTGTGGCCTTGCCGAAAGGACGGATTCTAAAGGAGATACTGCCGCTGTTGAAGCGCGCGGGGATCGAGCCGGAGGCTGCCTTTCACGACGAACATGCGCGCCAGCTTCGTTTCACCACCAACCGTCCGGGCCTGGACCTCGTGCGCGTGCGCAGTTTCGATGTGGCGACCTTTGTTGCCTTCGGCGGCGCACAGCTTGGCGTTGCCGGGTCCGATGTGCTGATGGAGTTCGACTACCCGGAAATCTATGCGCCGGTCGATTTGAACGTCGGACACTGCCGTCTTTCGGTCGCCGAACCCAAAGCACTGGCCGATAGCGACGATCCATCGCGTTGGAGCCACGTGCGCATCGCAACAAAGTATCCTGAGGTCACCAAGCGGCACTTCGCGGCGCGCGGTGTCCAGGCGGAGGTCATCAAGCTGTCCGGCGCGATGGAACTGGCGCCCAGTTTGGGGCTGTGCCGCCGCATCGTCGACTTGGTCTCGACCGGCAGCACTCTGAAGGCAAACGATCTGGTGGAGATCGAACATATTGCCGAGATCAGTTCGCGGCTGATCGTCAACCGCGCAGCGCTCAAGACAAGGCCTGAAGCGGTCGGCCGCTGGATCGATATCTTCCAGGAGGTAGTCGATGCCGGTTAAACTCAACAGCAGTGACAGTGATTTTGCAGCAACGTTCGAAGCGTTTCTGGGGCTTAAGCGCGAGATCGACGAAAATGTCGACCGAGCCGTCGCGGAGATACTGGAGGCTGTTCGAACTAAAGGTGACGCCGCTGTCATAGCCTACACGGAACAGTTTGATCGCCTGACCTTGACGCCGCCGACGCTGCGGATCGAAGAGGCCGCCTTTGACGCGGCGGCGCAGGAGGTTTCCGCGACAACGCTGGAGGCGCTCAAAGTCGCCGCGGCGCGTATCGAGGACTTTCATGCCCGCCAGCGGCCGACGGACCTCAGTTATCGCGATGCTGAGGGAAACCTCCTCGGTTACCGGTGGACGCCGGTCGATGCGGTGGGCCTTTATGTACCGGGCGGAACGGCGGCCTATCCTTCTTCGGTGCTGATGAATGCCTTGCCCGCCAAGGTGGCCGGCGTCGAGCGGCGCGTCATGGTGGTGCCGTCGCCGGACGGCAAGATCAACCCCTTGGTATTGGTGGCTGCGCGCCTGGCGGGGATCACGGAAGCTTATCGGATCGGCGGCGCCCAGGCGGTTGGGGCGCTTGCCTTTGGCACGCACACCATCGCCGCGGTCGATAAGATCGTCGGGCCGGGCAATGCTTATGTCGCTGCCGCGAAGCGTCGGGTCTTCGGCAAGGTCGGCATCGATTCCATTGCCGGGCCATCCGAGATTCTGGTTGTCGCCGATGGCGACAACGATCCGCGCTGGATCGCCGCCGACCTGTTGAGCCAAGCCGAACACGATACCGCCGCCCAGTCCATTCTGATAACCGATGATGCCGCCTTCGCCAAGGCGGTCGAAGCGGCGGTCGTCGCTTTGCTGAAGCGCTTGCCGCGTAGTGCCATAGCGCAGCAAAGCTGGAACGAGTACGGCGCGATTATTGTCGTCGGGGCCTTGACCGATGCGCCTGCGTTGGTAAACCGCATCGCGCCCGAACACCTGGAACTGGCGGTGGCCGACCCGGAGGGAATGGCTGCCATGGTTCGCCATGCGGGCGCGATCTTCCTCGGACGCCATACGCCTGAGGCAATCGGCGACTATCTGGCGGGCCCCAATCACGTACTGCCGACGTCGCGCACGGCGCGTTTTTCCTCCGGCCTTTCCGTTCTTGATTTCATGAAGCGTTCGTCGCTGATTGGCTGTACAGCGGAGGGTTTGAGCGCCATCGGTCCCGCTGCGGTTTTGCTGGCGGAGGCAGAAGGTCTCGACGCCCACGCACTCTCCGTCGCCATCCGTCTGGCGAATGCGGACGCCGCGCAGTAGGCTGGCGGGATGGGGAAAGCCTGTCACCGAATCACGGATATCAAGCTCGACGAGAAATCGGTCGTGCGCCGCACCGCCGACGTAGAGCATGAACGGGCAGTGGCCATCTATGATCTGCTGGAGGATAACCACTTCGCGCCGACCAGCGGTGTTGACGGGCCGTTCCGGCTGACGCTTCGCCTGGAAGAAGACCGGCTTATATTCGATATCGGCGACGAAGCGGATGCCTTGCTTGAAAGCATCGCCATGTCGGTGAAGCCCTTCCGCAGGGTCATCAAGGATTACTTCGACGTCTGCGAAAGCTATTTCGAGGCTATCAAGACCGCGACACCGTCGCGGATCGAGGCCATCGATATGGGGCGGCGCGGCCTGCACAACGAAGGATCGGAGGTTCTAAGAGAACGGCTCGGCGATCGTGTGGAAATCGATTTCAACACCGCGCGACGCCTCTTCACGCTGCTTTGCGTATTGCATATCAAGGGTTGAGCGCGTGACCGATCACCTGCCGGAGGCCGTCCTCTTCGCCTGCACCCGCAATTCAATCCGCTCGCCGATGGCTGAGGGTCTGCTCAAGCATCTGCTGGGGCACCGGGTCTACGTCGATTCCGCCGGCGTCCACGACGGAGAAGTTGATGGCTTTGCCATCGCGGCGATGGACGAGATCGGAATTGATCTTTCCAGGCACCGCAGCAAAACCTTCGACCAACTCCAGGACAGCTCTTTCGATCTCATTATTTCCCTGTCGCCGGAGGCCCAGCACCGGGCGGTCGAAATGACGAGAACCATGGCCTGCGACGTCGAATTCTGGAACACTTTCGACCCCTCCTTGGTCGAGGGTAAAAGAGAGGAGCGCCTGGATGCTTTTCGTAAGGTCCGCGACGACCTGATGGAACGCATCAAGAAGCGCTTCACGCTGGACCTCAAACCGGTGGTGTGAAAGTCGGTTTGTCCTTGGCGCATCACTCGGTTATAGTCCGCGCCAACGAGAGAGCGTCGGGGCTCCCTTGGTATCGGCTCGATGTCGAATGGAGCCGCGTGTCAGGGATGAATCGCTTGTGAATGCTTTCCTTAATCAAGCAACCAACAATGAGATGTAGATGGCGAAGGAAGATCTGATCGAATTTCAGGGGACTGTCGTTGAGCTGCTGCCCAACGCCATGTTTCGCGTGAAGCTGGATAATGACCATGAGGTCCTGGCTCACACGGCGGGTAAAATGCGCAAGCACCGCATCCGCGTGCTGGCCGGTGACCGGGTAAATGTCGAAATGACCCCCTATGATCTGACGAAGGGGCGGATAACCTTCCGCTTCAAGTAAGGAGCCTTTGCGCTCATGACGGCGTCTACCCGCAAGGCCCAACTGGTGTTGGCATCGGCCTCGCCGCGACGCTTGGACCTCCTCCGACAAGTAGGCATCGTGCCGGATCAGGTTGATCCGGCTGAGATCGATGAGGCCGTGCTGCCGCGTGAACTGCCGCCCGTCTATGCCCGCCGCGTCGCTTGGGCAAAGCTGGATGCGGTCTGCCAGCGGCATTCCGGCGCTTATGTTCTGGCCGCCGATACCGTGGTGGCCCTGGGTCGGCGAATTCTGCCGAAAGCGGAGACCGAAGACCAGGCGCGGCGTTGCTTGGAGATGCTGTCGGGCAGCCGACACAAGGTACTGGGCGCGGTGGTTCTTCAAGGACCGGACGGCACCCGCGTGCAGCGACTCGCCGAGACGGCCGTGCGCTTTAAACGCTTGAGCGATAGCGAGATCGCCAGTTATCTGGCCGGTGATGAGTGGCGCGGCAAGGCAGGCGGTTATGCCATTCAGGGGCGGGCTGCGGCTTTCATCCCCTGGATCAACGGTTCGTATCCCAATGTAGTCGGTCTGCCGATCCTGGAAACGCTGCTGCTGTTGAAGGGGCTCGGATACCAGCCATGAGCCGCGTCCTGATATCCAGCCTGCCGGGCGAAGTTCGCATGGCTAGGTGCGTGGATGACAGGCTGACCGATCTGCTGATCGAATATGCTTCCAATCCCTCGCGCCTCGGCAATGTTTATCGTGCACGGGTGACCAAACGGGATCGTGGTTTGGCCGCGGCCTTTTGTGATATTGGCGAGGAAATTTCGGCTTTCCTGCCGTTGGAGAAGGATGCAGCCCTCTCCGAAGGTGATGGCGTGATCCTCCGGATTGTAAGGGAGGCGGAAGGCGAAAAGGGGCCGAAGGCGGCGCTCTACAGCGAGGCGTTGCCGGAAGGCCTGTCAGCGCAGTCGGCGCCTTGCCTGTTGTTGCGTGCCGCAGACCCGGTCCTGGCTCTGCTCCAAAGCGCCGAGGCACCGGCTGAGATCGTCGTTGATGACCCGGCATTTCACCAGCGGCTGAAACGCCTGCTGGCCGACGGGCGGCCAGACTTGGTGGCGGCCTTGACGCTCTATCACGGAAACACGGCGCTCTTCGAAGCCGAAGCGCTGGAAGAGGAGGTGGAGGCGCTTTTGCGGCCGGAAGTGCGTCTGCCTTCGGGTGCGCGGCTCTGGATCGAACCGACACATGCTTGCGTCGCCATCGATTTGGATAGCGCGCGGCAAAAATCTGCCCGCGCGGCCAATCGGGAGGCGGCCTGGGAAATCGCACGACAGGTGCGTCTGCGCAATCTTTCCGGCCTGATCCTCATCGACTTTCTCGATCTTCAGCAACGCAGCGCACGTGAAGAGTTGGAGGGCGTTCTGGCGCAGGCATTTGCGGACGATCCCGAGCCGGTGCAGTTCCATTCAGTCCGGGCGTCCGGTCTCTTCACCATGACGCGCAGGCGCAGCCGTCTGGCGTTGCATGAGCTCGTTACCGCACCTTGCGGCACGCAGGGCAGCGGCCGAGAATACACGCCCTTGAGCCAGGCTTACCGTGCTTTACGCGCCCTTCAAACCGCGGCCCTGGATCGACCGGGCGACACCGCGGGCTTGCGCGTGACGCCGCAGGTGAAGCAGGCTTTGGAGGTGGAGGCTGCTGAGGCACTTCAATCGACCAACCGTCGGATCGGCTATGAAGTTATGATAACGCCGGACAAAAATTCGACCGGGTTCGACGTAACATGGGAGGCGGACCGATGAACGACAAGGCCCCGCAGGTGGTACCTTTACCACAAGCGCGGCGCAGCAAAGGCGGCTGTCCGATTTGCCGCCGCGCGCCCACGACCGAGCATCGCCCTTTCTGTTCGGCCCGTTGCGCGGAGATAGACTTGGGGCGGTGGTTTACCGGGGCCTACAGGGTGCCGACCGACGAGCCGCCCTTGTCCGGGGATGACGGCACCTATGGAGATGGAGGAGTGGACGGCGAGGGAGACGACGAATGACCCTGCGCCTCCTATCCCTGCTTCTGTTACTGCTGCCCAGCGCTCTGGTTTTTGGACTGAAAACCACGGTTGCTTTTGAAGACCGTTTCTTGAATTCGGTGGTCAGTGTCCTGCCGACATGGCCGCAGAACGCGGGGCAGCAGCGCCTGGAGGAGCCCGAAGGCAGCGGTTTTGCCTATGCCAGTGGTGGCGTTGTCGCCACGGCTTGGCATGTTGTCGGACAGGCGACGGCTATTCGCGTGCGGTTGGCCGACGGGCGGCAGTTTCCAGCGGAGGTGATTGCGGGCGATCCTTTGAGCGATATCGCGCTGCTGCGGGTGCCGGTCGACCTGCCGGTGCCCGAACGAGCCGCGCCGCCGCCGTTGGGAGCCAAGGTCTGCGCGGTGGGAAATGCTTTCGGTCTTGATTTGTCGGTAACCTGCGGCGTCCTGTCGGCGAGCGGTCGGACCGGGATAGGTTTCAACGTGGTGGAGGATTTTCTGCAGACCGATGCCGCCGTCAATCCGGGCGCGTCGGGCGGCGCATTGTTCGATGAACAGGGTCGATTGATCGGCCTGCTCTCGGCGATTTTCACCAAGGAATCGGATGCCAACATCGGCGTAAATTTTGCGGTTTCCGTGGCCTTGCTGGAGCGCGTGGCCGAAGAACTGTTGGGCAACGGCAAGGTGCGTTACCGGAGCCTTGGCTTAAAGGCCGAGGCGGAAATTACCGGCGATGGAATGCCGGCTTTGAGGATTGTCGGTTTGTTGCCGGACGGCCCCGCCGCGAAAGCAGGCTTGCAAGCCGGGGATCGGCTGTTGGCCGCCGCTGGCCAGCCGCTTCGCAGTGAAGCCGCGTTGTTGCGCGCGGTGCAATTGCTTTCCGGCGGCGAGGTTCTGTCATTGGTCTTTTTGCGTGATGGGGAACGCCGCGACCTGCAGGTTTCCTTCCCCTGACCTTACTTGGTAGGATTGGTCGACGCTCCGAATGCTTTCTCCACTGGACAGGGGCCGCCAGTTTTCCTATAAGCGCCCTCGCGCATACCAATGCTGGCCCAATTGCATAGATTGGGTCGATCGCAAGTGCCCAGGTAGCTCAGTTGGTAGAGCACGTGACTGAAAATCACGGTGTCGGTGGTTCGAATCCGCCCCTGGGCACCACTTTTTTCCATAATAATTTCAATTAGTTACAGAGTCTAAGCCAGGGTCGCGCCATGGCCTGCTGCTTAGCTGTTTGTGTAATTTTGGTGTAATCGTGCCAGGAAAAGGCGGGATGTTGGAGGTAGGGTCGAGGCTAATGGTGGGCACTACCCCCCCTTTGCCAAAACTGTCAAAATTGCCAGAACTTAGACGCATGGCACATATACCATCGTTGTTCGCGGTTATTATTGCGAATAGTTCGCATCCGCATTATCTTCAAAAAAGGTCATATCCGTGTCGGAGATGAAATGTACGTCTGTCTTTGCAATGGTTACAGGTGCCATGAAATCAGAGAAGTTGCGCGCGAAGGAGCAAGCTCGGCTGAAGATGCATATCTAATGTTGGGAGAAGCTGCTTGCTGCCGCCGCTGCCTCCCAACCGCGCAAGCCTTAATTGACGAAGAAAGGTCGGACGCACATCGAGAAGGTGTCGGCAAAGATGTGGCAGAGCCCCTTGGTTTGCAGTTTGCCCTGGGCTCTGCAACATGATCATATGGCGCAACCTTCAACCGGGTATCCTGGCTGCCGTTCTTCGTAAACTCTCACAAGGCGGACAGTCGAAGGAAGCTAAGGGAAAATAACTGCCCGAGGACTCCCGTTAATCACTATCCGTTTGGCTTTGGGATTGGGCGTAGTTTTCAACGCCCATACGTCTGATCAGGTCAAACTGAGTTTCAAGCCAATCGACGTGTTCTTCCTCGTCTTCCAAGATGGCGACGAAAACATCACGGCTGACATAGTCTCCAAGCTGCTCGCAGTCTGCAATGGCCTTCTTTAAGTCGGGGATTGCCTTCAATTCCAGTTTGAGATCGCATTGCAGAACTTCCTCGACGGTTTCGCCGATTAAGAGCTTATCTAGGTCCTGCAGGTTGGGAAGGCCTTCGAGGAATAGAACTCGCTCAATCAGTTCGTCCGCATGCTTCATTTCTTCGATGGATTCCTCGTACTCGTGATGGGCGAGCCGTTCCAGGCCCCAGTTCTTTAGCATGCGGGAGTGCAGGAAATACTGGTTGATCGCGGTCAACTCATTGCGCAATACCTTGTTAAGGTGCGCGATGATCTTTTTTTCGCCTTTCATGGCCAAGCCTCCTATTCATTGGGCTGGCGCTCGGGACGCCTCTTGATGAATCGTATCACAGCCTAAAACTATGTCATGTAGCAAAGTCAACACACGTCACCTAAGACCGTTAGCCAGCGTCCGTCTTTCCATGCCATTTGGCCGCCATGACCGCATCCTTCCCATCTTGGATGCCAATACCAATAGCTCCGATCGCCTCATCAATGTCGCTGCCGTGAACGTGCGTATAGCGTAGCACCATCGCCAGCGTCTTATGTCCGCTGATTCGCTGAATGACCGGCAGCGGTGCGCCGGACCGCACGAGGTTTGTAATCGCTGTGTGCCGCATTACGTGGGGTGTGATTTGCTCCGGGTCCAGGCCAGCGTCTTTGACTGCACGATTGAAAGGCTTGTCCATGCGGTGCCGGTGCCCTGCCTTGTTCTGTCCGGGCCGGGGCGTGGCAAATATAAAGCCGTCGCGATCTTTCTCATCTCGCATATCGCGCTCGCGTTGCAGGGCTGCTGCAAGCTGCGGGGTGATAGGCTGTTCTCGTGCGCCTGCTTTTGCCAGAGGGACAAAAAGACGAAGCCGCCCGAAGTCGATTTGATCGAAACGCGCCCGCAGTATCTCCCGGTGACGCATGGCAGTGTTAAGGCCGAACAGTACAAAGATGTAGCAGTCGGGGTCACTGTCGGCAATCGCGGCGGCCAAGAGTGCGGCGCTTTCCTTATCGGAGAGGGCAATAATCCTGCCTTGCGGCTCTTGCAATTTCTCTATGTGGAAAGGCTGCTCTTTGATTAGCTTCCTACGCACTGCCGTGCGGTACATATGGGAAAGGGTCGCCAGTTCCCGGTTCACGCTTGAGGGGGAAGCCTTCTCGTCAAGGCGTTGCCGGATGAATTGCTTTACAGTGAAGTCTGTTAGGCTGTCCGCTCGCTGGCTTTTGAAGAACGGCTTTAGCCTGTCAGCGATCTGCTGACGCTTTCGCTCGAGGTTCTTTCCCCCTGTGGCTTCCTGATCCTCAACATACTTGTCGGCAAGCTCGGAGAAGGTGAGGGGGCGCTTGCGGCCTGGGGGAAGATGGAGGCGGCCTTCTCGGGCCTCGGTTCGAAGCTGGGCGATTAGTTCCTCAGCCTGGGTGCGGGTGACGTTATCGGATTCCCTGCCCACAGTGCGGTGAATCCGTTGCCCGTCCACCATGACATTTATGGAATAGCGCACGTCCCCGTTCGGCAACCGTTCGGCAATAATACCCTGTTCCGTGATCCGCTCACCGGGCTCCAGGGCGCGTATGTTGGGACGGGTCAGGCGGGTGAAGCGCGTGGCCATTAGTCCTAATCCTCACGTTGGGTAAAGAGTTTGGTTGTGGCTTCTTTTGGCGTGTTGCGAATGATACCGCTGGCGATCCAATCCCCAAAGATCGTTTGCGGGTCGTCTCCTGGAGCGCCGCGTCCGCCCGAGGTATGAGCAATTACGGCTTCATTAAGTTCTTTAGTCAGGGCGTGAACCTTAGCGTGCGCTTCTTTAAGGTTCACCAGCAGATTGAGGGCCGTCGTCGCCTCCATATTGGCCGGGTCGACGTTTGCCAAGGCTTCGAGGGCCGCAGTCTTATCTTCCTCAGCCGCCACCCAATCCTTCTGCCACTTTGCCCATTTCCCGGTCGCTTGCGGTGCTGCCTTTTCAATGAGCGCAGCAACCGCGATATGAAAAGGTTGGTACTCTAAGAATCCTTGGTCCCAATCCATAGCGTTATGGTTCCCAAGTATCAGGGCGACACGTCGCAATGCGTGAAGCATAGCCGCAGCGCCGGGCGCTGCTAATTCACGATCCTCGTAAACGCTCCGCTCTAACCGGCTTTGAACCTCTTGGCTCAATGAGCGGTCGTTCCGGGCTGCATAGTCTTCCAATGTTTCCCGTAAATTTGGGGGAAAGCGAAAACCAGTCGTCTTTCCCCTCTTTTGATCTTCCGGCTTTAGCGGGCGGCCTCGTTTTCCGGTCATACTGCGCTCCTTTTAATGATGCATCATGATGGTGCAAAAAATCCTTGTCAAGCCCGAAACGTCCTGATATTATGATGCACAGTATTGGAGCAAAAAAGAGGTCACAATGGAAATCGAGAGAGTGAGAATCACTCCAGATGGGCGGCTTACTGCGAAAGAAGCGGCTCGTTTTTTGGGGCACGAGCCCAAAACGCTGGCTAATTGGCGATGCCAGGGCAAGGGGCCTCAACCACGTAAGGTTGGCGGGCGCGTATTCTACCGCCTGGAAGATCTCCAGGCTTTCGTCAACGGAGAGACCGAAGCGGCTTGATGGAGCAGCAAACGGTTAAGAAGAAGCCTCCCGCTATAGCCCATGAATCGGGCGCGGCGTTGGGGGCTTTTTGTGTCTGGAAAGTAAGAAGCCGCACCTGTGGCGGGCGCGGCTTCTATAAACTCGAAAGGGTCATCTATTGCAGAATCAATATAGCGAATTTGGGGCCAACGTGCAAGTGCGGGCGGCTAAGCCGCTGCCCATCGGCAGGGTGCTCCGAAGCGTCATACACAACATCGACCGTAAGCGGCAGCGCTGGCAGGGGCGGGAGGTGGTCAATGACTGACTTGATTGACCTTTGCCTGGCGTTACCCAGCCCGACAGCTACAGCTACGACCACGATTCCGGGTTTTGATTGGAGTGCTGTTCACAAAGCCTCGTGGGGGCTGTTCTGGACTAGGGTAAGGCCGTGCCGGGGTGGCTTGTTCAGCCTAGCCGAAAGTTGCGACCGGGACTCTGTGCCAGTGTTCCTATTGCCGATTTTTGAAGACGGCCAAGCTGTAGACCTGGTGGCCTGGCAACCCGGCAAGCCCTCACGCTGGCGACGGCTTCGGGGTGACGCCGACATGCTTGGTGCGGATCAAGCATTTGACGCGGATTTTATGCAGCAGCCGCTAAAGGTTTACAGCACACCGCAAGATTGGCTTGTTGCTGGTGGCGGTGGCTGTTGCCCGCTTACTGATGCGGCGTTGCTGCGGTTGGTAAGGGCGGAGTCACTGGTGGTCGATACCAAACATCTTGGCGAGCGCTTCGAATCGGCTTTCCGCTCTACGTGGCCGGAAGTGCTGATGGAGGTTAAGACCAGTAAGGGGAGGGCCGCCGCATGAACAAAGAAGCGTTGGTGCCCTTCCGCATCGCGCCGGATGCGGCGGGCTGGCAGGAGGTTGATTTTGCTGTTTTGGGGGATGAACGTCCGCCTGCTCCAGAGTTCCCGGCAAGCCTCTTTGGAGAGTTCTGGTCTCGCTGGTTGCAACAAGCGGCAGCTGCGAAGGGTGCTCCCATTGACTATGTAGCCGCTGGCTTGTTGGCCGGGTGCGCCGCCTCAATCGGCAACGCCCGGCACGCGCTCTTGTATGAAAGCTCCAACTGGACCGAACCGCCGCTTTTGTGGTTCCAGCTTGTGGGCTCTCCCTCCAGCGGCAAGAGTCCGGCGTTGGATGCAACCTTTTCAATGCTGTCCGATATCGAGAGTGACTTGAACGCGGATTGGGAAGGCCGCAGGGCGGATTATGACGCGGCGAAGGAAGCCGCCTCCGTGGCGCTTGAAGATTGGAAGGGGCAAGTCAAGACAGCGGCAAAAGAGGGGGTTCCCCCACCTCAAAGGCCCGAGCGGGCGCGAGAGCCTGATAGGCCGGAACGGAAACGCATCAGAATTGGAGACGCCACCATTGAGGCAGTGGCCCGAATCTTGAAGGCCAACCCCAAAGGTCTGTTATGCCATCGTGACGAGTTGGCGGGATGGCTAGAAAGCTTTACGCGTTTTTCCGGCGGCAGCGACCGTCCATTCTGGCTAGAGGCTTACGGCGCTCGTGCTTACACGGTTGACCGGGTGAAGGCGGACGGGGAGCCGGTCTTTATACCGCGCCTCACAGTTTCGGTCATTGGTGGCATTCAGCCAGCCCGCTTAGCGCCGTTGTTCAATCGGGAGCAAGACGATGGCTTGCAAGCCCGCTTCCTGTCGATATGGCCGGAACCGGTTGGGGTAACGCGTCCGGGCGTCATTGAAGGGCGCGAGCAGGCTTTGAACGCGTTGCGGCGGCTTGCCAACCTCCAAATGGTGACAGACCAGAGCGGTAGATTAGCGCCGTCCTATCTGCCATTTACGGATGGAGCGGAGGCTGTTTTTCACGAGTGGCGGACTGAGAATCACAGGCCGGAGCTTGAAGGTTTGATAGGCGGCCATTGGGGCAAGCTTCCCAACTACTTTGGCAGGCTGGCGTTGATTATGGAGTTAATGACTTGGGCTGCCGACCATCCGGCAGAACCGGAGCCGGGAGAGATATCGGAAAAGACCGCAACGCGGGTTGCCCTACTCATTGACGAGTATCTGAAACCGATGGCGCTGCGGGTCTATTCCGAGGGGGGCTTTGCAGAAGACGAAAGCGACGCGCGAAACCTGGGCCGTTGGCTCCGCCGCACGCGGCAGACCGTTATCAATGTTCGCGACATTCGGCGGAATCCCCCCGTACAGGGTTTGAGCGGGAAAGGACGGTTAGAACGGGCTATCGAGATTCTATGCGACGCGGGGGTTTTGCGTCTCGTGACCTCGGAAGGCGTTGGCAGGCCGCGCGGTGATTACGAAGTCAACCCGGCCATTGTCGAGGGGGAGCGGTAATGTCGAAGTGGCGTCAACGTCTGGAGCGGATTGAGGCGGGAGATTCGCAAACCAAGGATCAGAGTGGTGGGGGTTTTGGCAATTTTGACAGTTTTGGCAAAGCCGTAAGACCCAAAGCGTTAAAGCCTGCAAACCCCACTATCCGTATAGGGCCGGATTACTCGGACCCGCTAGATGTTGTGGATTGGTTTAATGAGCGTGCCGCGATAATCGAGGAAGGCTGCGCCGTCTCCCGTCAGGAAGCCGAACGGCGTGCGTACGAGTGCCTGATAGTGGACTGGCTGAACCGCGCCACATCGAAGCAGGAAGACTCAACCCGGTGTGTCCGATGCAAGAGTGCTGTCAGCGATCAGGACGCCGTGCCCGTGCTTGACGGCAAGGGCGGTCACTACGTCATTCACGATGCCTGCTGGCCTGCCTGGATGCGGGAGCGCCGTGCCGCTGCTGAGAAGGCGCTGGCAGCCTACGGACTGTCCAGCGGGTAAAACATTTTAAAACATCTCCGAGGGAACCATGCTCAGTAATCCAAAACACGAAACCTTTGCTCGCCTGCTGGTGCAAGGCGTGAGTGCGTCCGAGGCATACGAGAAAGCGGGTTATAAACCCAATCGCCAGAACGCGCATAAACTCGCCAAGGAGTATGACATTTTACGACGCGTGGATGAGTTGCAGTCGCTGTCTCAGCAACGCCATGACGTGACCGTTGATGGCATTCAGGCGCGGCTTGAGGATTCATACAGGCTAGCTGAGAAGCAGGAGAAGCCCGCAGACATGCGGCAGGCCGCCATGGATATGGCGAAGCTACACGGCCTCGTGATCGACCGGGCCGAAACGCGGGAGCGCAAGGATTACACCATCGCGTGGGAACCCATTACAGAGGAAGAATGGGATGAGCAGTACGGCGATATGGGGGCGCAGATAGCGAGAGGGCCGGAGGACGTTAATGGCCAGGGATAGCAGGGCTCAGCAGGCGGCCTCGATCCGTTTCAACGGCGGACTGCTCTATCATGCCCTAGTGGCTATCCTTGGGCCGCACCATGACACGACGCGGGCGGCTCACGCTGCATTCCGAGACGGGAGCAAAGTGGCCCGAGAAGCGCTGCTTGATAGTATGCAAAACGATCTCACACTTGCCCAGGCTGCGGCGGTGATAATAGCCCGCTTCAACTTCGAGGCCACACCACATATCCACGCGGGCGTCTATTTTGATTCAGGCTTCCCTGCCGGAGAGCGGGTTAGGCGAATCATGGGTGAAACGGCGGCACGTGAATATTTAGCGGCCAAGCTCTCCCAGTCCCTTGACGCGTGGCTTTCGGATGGCGACGGGGCGACGCGGCATTAGGTGAATGCGATAAGGGCCATTGCCACGAGCAGCCTTCCAAAGAAAAGGCCCGCCCCCGGCGAAGGAGTGGGCCATAAGTAGCAGTGGTGTCTTATTATGCCTAGCGGCTCTTATGCCCTCGCTAGGCGCTTGATATCGCGTGCGAGCCAAGCCGCCTCCTTCTCGTCAAGCTCCCCGCCGAAAAGCGACTCCGCCGCGCCGATCTTCTCGGCAATGTCCGCGATGTTCATTGATGGCGTGTCGGTTAGGGCGTCGAGGGCGGCGCAGGCCTGCCGGTACTCCGGGTCTGGCGTGTCGGGGACGCTCCATAGGGCGCGCATGGCGTCCCAAAACAGGTCAGCCGCTTCCTTGATCTTTGGCGAAAGGGTGCCCTCAACACGAGGGTGCTTTGCAGGAAGCGAGGCATAGACCCCCTGCACGCGGTCCAGCAACTGCCGGGTATCATTACGCAACAGGGTAACACCTTCCTCATGGTTATGGCCTTCATTATGGAAGTCGATAAGCCAATCTTTGAGTCTGATATCGGCCAGCGTTTGGGAGGTTTCTGCCAGCAAGTTCCAGTAAACATCGAACCAACGCCGCATTGCGGAATTGTAGATCGCAAACTCCGGATCGTCGTCACGCGGGCAACCCGGCCCCATCCACTTCTGAACAGAGGCGTGGTGCGCCATGTACGTTTCTAATCGAGCCGCTACGACGGGCGAAAGCTCGGCTTGCTGAGCGGCCTTGGGAGAGCGTGCTGTTGCGGTGGCAGCAGCCAGGGCTGCGGCTCCGGTGATAGCGGCGCGTCGGGTGACTTTGGTTCCCATGGTATTTCTCCTTGGTAGAAAGCGGTAGACGGTGGATTGCCGGGCCGCTAAGCCCCTTCTGCGGTCCGCGCTAAATCACGCAGCAAACCGCTGATAGCGGCGCTCATATCTGCGTTAAGCGGCACGGCACTGAGCCGCCCCGAAAACAATTTATCCGCCGTCTCCAGTTTGAGGCGGATATCGGCCTTCGACTGAGACGGCTCTAGAAAAAATCGCCGGATGGCACGACTGCCTGCTTCTCTGAGATTGCGGAACTCAGCGGGCACGTCTGTAACGGCTCCGATGGTGGAGCGGTTCTCATGTACCCAGGCGTCTCCCTTAGCTTCATATTCCGCCCATTCGCGAAGGTAGGCCAGCAATCGGGGGGACGTGGCGTCATGGTCTGGGAGTTCCGGTAAGACAGATTTAACTTCGGGTGCGGCTTGTGCGCCCGCTGGTAAGCCGATAGCTGCGATTCCTACTGCCCCGGCTAAAGCTTGGCGGCGTGTAACATTGTGATGCATAATAGATTTCCTTTGCCTACTTGCCTTGGTAAAGGGGTAGGGGCCGGGTCGGCATTGCAAGTGAGGCCCGGTCCCGATTCACTCGGGTTGTTGATATTTCTCTATCCAGAGACGATTGGTCGCGCGAATCTCGGATTGCGCTCTCTGCGCTTTGCCGATGGCGTCTAGCCCTGTATCTCGATAGATCAGCAGCAAGCGTGTAGAGAGTTCCTGCAAGTCTTGTGAAATGCGCGAGTACTGGTCAGGGTTGTGACAAGGAATCTCAAGACGAGCGAACTTCCTGATTCCCAGCCTTAGCATCCTGTCAATTTGTGCCCGATAACTCCCGCTTTCAGGCGCGGGCTGCGGCTGTAATTCGGTCATGACCATTTGATTATCCTTTCATACTGGGGTTGCGATACGCCCTCTCTAAACGGGCAACACCAGCTTCGCACCTTTCGCCGCTCGGGCAGCGATAAAAGCTAAGTCCGACAACGGGGAGGTTAGCGCCCTATCCAGGCTCCACCATGGGCGGCCTTGCCGGAGCGGAGATACTTGGCGCGGCCTTCTGGGGTGGCGACTTCCTGCCTCACCTCGGCTTGTTGCTTCCGCACCTCGTCGCGCATGGCTTCGTTGATCGCAGCCCAATCAATGGAGGCTTGTTTTTCCGGGTTTCTATTGAGTGTCCACATGGCCCTAAGTCCTTGCTTTTTGTATGATGTTAGATTAAATATATGAAGTATGGAGATGAAGTCAATATAAAAATATGAGGTTAGTCTAAAATATGGACATGACAGCAGAACAATGCCGGGCAGCGCGGGCATTGCTAGCGTGGTCTCAGGACGCACTTGCTGAGGCTTCTGGCGTGGCGAAGGCAACACTGGCAGATTTCGAGAGGGGCGCGCGGAGTCCCTACTCTCGGACGCTGGGAGACATTCAGCGTGCCCTAGAGGCCGCTGGCGTGGTCTTCATCCCCGAGAACGGCGGGGGGCCGGGAGTGAGGTTGAGGAAGGATTGATAGGCATGCGATTGGCCGTTGGCCTAGTAGCCGCGATTATGTTTGCTACCTTTGGTCGGACAGCAAGTGCGGAGACATGGTTGTGCGTAATCAGCAGCAAATTCTCTTGCACAGCAGAAGGCGGCTGCCAGCAAAACCAGATAGGCATGTGGAATGAGATAGACTTGTCGGGCGAGACATTTGCCCGATGCGACCGGAACGGCTGCGACCGCTATCCGATGGAGGTTAGCCGCTCTGGCATGTACTACGTCTTCGATATTCCGGGGCGCGGCATGCTTGCCAAGATGTTACTGGATGGGAGTGAATATGTTGAAGTTGTCACGCTGGGCACAATGTCCCTGGTGAGCTTTGGAACTTGCAAACAGCAATGAGCTATTGCTTCCTGTTCTTATAGATTCACTTGACCTTAAATAGATCCCCAATTTCGGCCAATCAAAGGCTCGATAGCATCGTGTTTTACCGGCTTGCTAAACAGATACCCTTGGGCCGCTTCGGCCTTACTAGCGTTGAGCAGTGCTAGTTGTTCTCGAGTTTCAACGCCCTCGGCAGTAACCGGTAAATTGAGGCCTTGAGCCAAGCTTAGAATTGATTCAACGATGACTGTTGTTCGATCTTGAGAACCATAAAGTGCAATAAATGACTTATCGATTTTTAGCCTCGATAAGGGCAAGCGCTCGAGAGCGCCAAGCGACGAATATCCAGTACCAAAATCATCAATTGCAACCGAGACGCCTAAGTCCCGCAGGGCAGATAATCTTTTCTGCGCGGCTTCTGGGTCACGTGATAGGGCGGTTTCAGTGATCTCCAATTCGAGGTGGCTCGGAAGCAGCCCGGTGTCCGCTAAGGTTTGCCGTACGACACTCACAAAATCGGGATCATCAAACTGCCGTGGCGATACATTCACAGCAACATACAAGGTTTGATCGCCCATATTCTGCCACTTTTTCGCTTCTTTACAGGCCTGCTGCAATACGTTCCTCCCAATCTCGCCTATATAGCCAAGTTCTTCAGCTAATCCGATAAATTGGTCTGGAGGAACGAGTCCTTCGTCTGGCCGTTGCCACCGCACAAGAGCCTCAAACCCAGCGGTAACTCCATCTCGCAGGCTAACAATAGGTTGGAAATGTACCTCTAACTCTCCGCGTCTTGTGGCTTCCCGCAACTCCTGGCTCCGGCGCACGCGCAACCGAAAGCTTTCATCAATCTCAGTTGCAAAGAACCTCGTATTCCCCCATCCATCGCTGCGCGCATTTGTTAAGGCCACGGCCGTCGCCCGGATTAACTGTTCAGAGGACTCGCCATCGGTAGGGTAAACCGCCACGCCAATGGACGCCGATAACTGCAGAGATCGATCGCCGAGTTTGAATTTTTTGGCAAAGGAATTGCTCAGGTTTCGTGCTGCCCTCTGAGCTTCGTTTGCCCGTTTGATGTGCGGAATGCCAACGGCAAACTCATCTGCACCCAACCGCCCAACGATTGCAGATGACCCAACTACATGCTCGATACGGTCTGCAATCATTTGCAGGACCTTATCACCCACTTCTGGACCGAACTCATCGTTCACTTCTTTGAAGCGGTCAATATCCACACGCATAATAACCACAAGCGTCTTGCCGTCTGCTTGCGCTAGAAGATCGTCAAGCTGGGTGTGAAATGACGATCGATTAGCAAGACCAGTTAGCGAATCATATCGGATTAGATGAGCGAGTTGTCTCTCTGCTTCCATTTGTGCGCTGATGTTGAGCGCTACGCCTATCATTCTAATTGGTTGGCCGTGTTTATTGTGAATAACCCGCGCCCGTGAATGGAGCCACCTGTAATCGCCGTCTTGATGCTGGATTCGATATCGAGCGTCGTGAAGAGTTGTGCTTTGCCCAGAGATTGCTTCGTCGATGCTTTCGTTGACTGCATCCCTATCATCTGGATGAATGCGGGCATGCCACACCGCCAGAGAATCTGGGAAACTGTCTGTGCAACCAATGGAAGCTTTCATTTGAGGCGAGATAAAGAGGGTGTCTTGAACTAAATCACGATCCCAGATGCCGCCCCCAGCGCTGCTTAGCGCGAGTTCGAGTTGGTTGCGGCTTCGTTCGAGTGCCTCGTTCGCGGTTATTAATTTCCTGTAGGCAATATGCATTGCTAAAGCAAGCAAACAGGCGGTCACAATAACAAAAGCCCACCCTTTATAGGTTTGGAGTTCGTTCTGTGCTTCGGGCGTTATGGGCAATGACGCCACCACCCAATCGCTCGCAACGATCCATAGGCCAGCAATTACTAAATACATCGCTGGAATAAACAGCGTCGCGTAGCGCTTTTGACGCGTTCCGTAAAGCGTCAGTGACGAGGCCATTCTGTTTTCGTCTTCCATACGATCAATCCGCCCGATACGGGAAAACAGATAGCGTAACGTCAAATCAATAAGAGACTTTTAACGTATTTGCAACAAATGCGGTAAATACTTTCTACATTGTATATTTTAAGAAAGCTCCGCAGCTTCTTAGTGGGTGTCAGCTCTTGAAAAAATCAACGATTTGTGGTATTATAGTACCTCTCTGAAATGGTGATGATCCGCCTCGTTTCAGGGGTGCAGGACAAGCGCGGATCGTGACGAGAACGAGCGCGAAAATGCGCCGTCCTTACCCTAGAGGGGGCCATGCCATGCCAGCCTTAAGCCCATCCGGGCAATCGCAAATCAATCCATTCCAACTTCCCCGAGGGGAGCAGATCGAGACGCCCATAGAGTTGGTTGCCCGCCTAGGCGCGGGGGCCTTGAACCAGATGGGGCAGGACCGCAAGAAGGAGCAACAGGTCAACTCCATCCTGAACGTGCTATTCCCGCAAGGGCAGGCGGCTGCTCAGGCAGGGGCCGGGGGGGCTAATCCGGCTGACGTTGGCGTTGTACCGGGAGCGGCCACGCCGGGGTCTAATCCTTCCGCGCCACAGGGAATTGGCCAACAGATTTTCGGCAGCCGGGAACAGGCACAAGCCATCCTTGGCGACAACCCGGACTTGGCGCAAAGCATTTTGCAGGCCGTTATCGGCAAGCGTTTAGAGGGGCCTGACCAAGCCAAACTGCAACCCGTTCCCGGCGTACCGGGGGCTTTCTTCGATCCGAACAACCCGAGCAACGTCATCTTTAATGATGACCTGTTCAACAGGGCGCAGGACTTGAAGCGGGCAGGGGCGAGCAACACCAATGTGAGTGTTGGCGGGACAAAGGTAGAAACTGAGTTTGATAAGGAGCTTGGCAAGCAACTTGCTAAGACCCGCGAAGGAATCCTTACAGACGCCCGTCAGGCCAAGACGGAGAAGTTAGGCTTGCAAGCGGTCCGCTCGCTTCTTGGCCGTGCCGAGGTTGGGCCGCTATCCGCCACCAAAGCGCAAGCGCAAATCATTGCCAATCGTTTCGGCCTTGATGTGGGGGATATTGACGAGGCTAACGCAACGGCAGCTTTGCAGTCGGTTCTTGCCCGGTCGGCGCTCGATGACCTTGCGCGGTTCCCGGGACAGATTTCAGAAGGTGAGCGGCGCTTTGTGTTGGAACTAAACCCCAACGTCGCCATGACGCGCCCGCAGATTGAAACGCTCCTGTCGATCAAAGAGAAGATGGTAGCCGAACGATTCCGCGCCTTGGACTTCATGCGGCAATGGCAGCAGTCCATTGGGTTAAAGAGCAAGAACGAGGCGGGGCTTTATTTCGATACGGCCTTTGCCATGGAGTTTGGACAGGAGCCCTCGGAAGCCCTGAAAGACGATGTGCCGGGCATTGATGGCTTAGTGCCTGATAGCGTTGCCACAGAGGGCGTTCCTGTTGCCCTGCCAACGCAACAGGGGGCCAACGGTTCTGAGATTGACGTATCCAAGCTTTCCGAAGGGCAACTCTACCGCCATCCGCAGTATGGCGTTCTGCGCTGGGACGGCGAAGGCTGGGAGACCGTAGAATAATGGCCCGGCTTACGATGGAACAGGTTCAAACCGGCTTGCATGGTGCGGCGGGAGAGAACCAGAAGCGGCTCAGCACAGAAGACCTGAATGCCGGTCTGAATCCCACTGGTGAAGGGGGTAGCGAGCAAGGCTTCTCGCTAGAGGGCGCTCTCAAGGTTCTGGATGACTTCGTGCGCGGTGCGGCGGATATTGCATCACTTGGCTTCGCGGATGAGATTGCGGCGGGGGGCAACACGCTCCTACAGGGGCAATCTCCCGTTACTGGCCTATCCCTGGAAGCGTCGCCAGCCTTCGAACAGAACCTTGCCAGGGAACGCGCCAAGGATGACAACGCGGACCCGGTAGCGAGAACGGCGGGACAGGTTGCGGGCGGCGTGGGGGCTGCCTTTGCTACCCCAGTGCCTAAACTCCTTGCGGGGGGTGCCAGCGTCTTGGGGAATATGTTCAAGGGCGCGGCCTTGGGGTCTGGCAGCGGCGCAGCTATCGGCTTTGGCTCCGCAGAGGGGGGATTAGAGAACCGCCTGCAAGGTGCGGGTGAGGGCGCACTGCTAGGCGCTGGTTTTGGGGCGGCGGCTCCGGCTGCTGTTGGCCTGGGTGAAAAGGCCTTGAAGGCGATACGCAATGCGGCAACCCGCACGAGCGACCGGGCGAAGCAACGCGCTCTAGCGAAACTGGCACAGGCCTTGCGGCGTGATGAGGTTACGCCACAGCAGGCCATGTCCCGCCTTCGCACGCTTGGGGATGAGGCAATCATGGCGGACCTTGGAGGGGAGAACACGCTGGGCCTTGCTCGTGCTGCCGGTGGTGTGCCTGGAAGGGCAAAGAACCAAGCCAACCGCGTTCTTACAACCCGCGCCAATCAGCAGGGCGAGCGGATCGAGGTCGCCGTTGGGGAGCTTGTTGGCGGGCGGCCTTTTGATGATGTTATGTCGGATTTACTGACAACCCGCGCCAAGGCTGCCAGGGGCTTCTATGGTGAAGCCTTGGAGAGCGGCAAGGTCATCAGCAACCGCAACCTTGAAAGCCTCTTGGGATTAAAGCAGGTGAAGTCCGCCATAGCCCGCGCCCGGTCGATCGATCCGCGCTTGCAAGGTCTTCCCGATAACCACATTCAGGTATTGGACGCGGCATACAAGCGCCTCTCCGGTCTTTCCTCAAAGGCCAAGCGGTCGGGTGATGGCGACCTGTCCCAACGGCTGCGGGAGCTTCGCACGTCGCTGATGGACGCCATTGCAGACCCAAAGACGGGCCTGCCGGTCTATCGCAAGGCAGTGAGTACCTTTGCGGATGACAGCACCATGATTGACGCGCTGGAAAGCGGGCGTGGTTTCTTTAAGCAGGACGCCACCATAACCAAACGGGCGCTGGAGACCATGACAGAGGGCGAACGGGAAATGTACGTCACAGGGGCGGCGCAGGCCATCCTGGATAGGGTGCAGGCGGCTCCCAACGGGCGCGATGTTGTGACTAAGATATTTGGCTCCCCGAAGCTGCGGGCGCAACTACGTTCACTCTTTCCAACGGATCAGGCCTTCCGAAAGTTCCAATCCGCCATGGTCCGGGAGGCACGCTTTACGGATACCAACCGCGCTGCAAGTCCTCGGGCCGGATCGCGTACAACGCCCATGGCTGCGGAGATTGCTGACGCTGGTATTGGTGAAGAAGCCGTGCGCTTGGGTCGTGATGCTGCGGTGAATGGCACGCGGGGGCTCGTGACCAGTCTTCTGGACAGGGCGGCGGGTGGGCTTGCCCGCAAGCTTGGCCCGGCTCCCAACCCGGCGCTAGGAGATGTGATGTTTAACCAGGGCGTGCGGAACAACGAGGCGTTGTTGCTGGAACTAATGCGGCGGCAGCAACAGGCGGGCCGAACAGGGCGAATCGGCCAGGCGGCAGGACTCGGCGGGGGTGCGGCTGGGGGAAGTGTGACAAGGCGATAGACGAGGCGGCATGGCCTTTGACTCGGGCGCGGCTGGGCAATCCCCGGTCGCGCCCTTTTTATTAGTCTTTGCATGATGTACAATTCTGGAGAGTTAGATACGTGCAATTCTAGTTAAAATCCGAGAGAAGTAGTAAGTTAATAAGTTGTCAGGGTTGTAGCCATCAGAGGGTGACAATGGGCCATAGCTACTGGAAAGCCTCTCTGCCGAAAATAAAAACAATGGTGTCGGTAGGGCTGATTTTAGGCTTGGTCTCAGCTTGCTCGATTCAACGCGCTGAAACCGCTAGCAAAGCAAAGCAGGAATTAATCGGCATGTCGAAGGCTGATATTCTCTCATGCATGGGCCCCTCTCAAGCAAGTCAACAAGAAGGTAGTCTAGAGGTCTGGTCTTACGCTTCGGGAGGCGGTGTCGACACAGTAGGGAGCGGTTATGCTGCAGGCTCTGCAACAGCTACCTCAAGCGGTGGAAGTGTTTTTAGTCAAGGGTCCGGGTATGGCTTTGGGTCTTCGACGTCTAGGGTTAGGTACTGCATTGTAAATATTGCCTTTGACGGCGGGTTTGTTAAATCAGTCAACTATGTTGGGCGCACAGGAGGGCTTCTTACACAAGGTGAACAGTGCGTCTATGCTGTGCAAAATTGCCTGAGCAATTAGGTTGTTACATAACGCCGCCCGCCATTAATCCGCTAAGAGCGCCAGCAAGTGTAATTGCCAGTCCTAAAACGGCGATCTCATGTGTACGATTAATCACTGTCCATCCGCTATCTGTTAGGCGGTAAATTGTGTCATGTCCTTCAATGCGGAGCGGTTTTGGCAATGAACCGTCTGGATTTAAACTAGCTCTTGGAACAGCTTCGTGGAGGGGTTCAACCCAGCCTCTCATCTGGCAGGTGCGTAGGTTAGCAATGGTTTCTTCATCTTGGCTTATTGCCCTTTCGATAACATAAACATTGCCGGTGAGAATGAGCACGCAACGCTGTCGGGCAAGCGCTCTTAGGGTTCTCCGTATTTGCGCCTCTCTGCGGAGGTTTGTTAACATTTCACTTCCTGGGTTGTGGCTGAACCATGATACTAGTGCGCGCTATCTTCGTTCAGGAAAGATCGGCAATTCATCCCTGTAGAGCCATATCGTCAGGAACGCGAGCGCCAAGCCGCATAGCGTGCCAAGCGCAAAGTCCGTTCCTAGCCATTTGACGAGAAAGCCCCAACCCACCATCAGGCCAAAGGTGACGATGTGCGCGACAATGACGGCGATTCGCTCAAGCATGCAGTGATGGTAGGCAATCACTAACGGTTTGTCATCTAGAGCGTGCAGATGAGCTTGTGTAATTCTGGTGTAATCGTGCCAAGATGTTCCGGGTGTTTTCGGGAACCCTTGTCTCAATTTAGAACGCTAGGAATAGTGTTTTATCAATGAGTTAATGTCCTATTGGGAAATAGCAGGAATAGGGCGGGCATAGACTGAAAATCACGGTGTCGGTGGTTCGAATCCGCCCCTGGGCACCATTTCCCTCCGAGCATCTAAAATCTCAGTTATGCGGCGGGTTGGTGCCACCGACAAAACCGCGTGAACCTCGTGATCCCTTGCGGTCAAGGAGCCGCGAACGCAAAGGGCGTCCCGATTCCGGCAGCGACGGCTTTCTCGTAAATGCGTACTGCACTGGCTACGTCCTGGATTGCCGTCCCGGTTGAGTCGAACAGGAAGATTTCCTTAGAGCCCGTTCGCCCCGGTATCCGACCGGTAGCAATATCCCCAAGGTCGCCATGAACTGCAGCGGCCGTCATCACGCCCGCCGCGATCGCATGGTGCAGATCGCCCATTTCCAGGCATTGATCCAGGTTGTCTACGACGACCTTAGCGCGTGCCATGAGCGATGGCGCAATCTCGCTTTTATCGGGGTTGTCGGCACCTACCGCGGCAATGAACGCACCAGGCGAGACGTCGGCCTCAGTTAAAAACGGCATCTGCGCGGTGGTGCAGGTCACGATCACATCGGCCCCGCGCGTGGCACGGCTTAGGTCTGGGAGCGGTTCAAACGGGATGCCGAGAACTTTGCTCATGTCCGCCGAAAAAACTTCGGCCTTCCGATAATCGGCGTCCCAAGCAGCGCCGCGATGGAATCCGCAAACCGCAGTCAACGCAATTGCCTGTGCGCGGGATTGCGCGCCACAGCCGCAAATGGCGAGTACCGACGCGTCAGCTCTAGCGAGATACTTTGCGGCAAGTGCACTCGCGGCTGCCGTTCGTTGCAATGTGATCTCAATCGAATCGATTATCGCCAGCAGCATACCGTTCCTGGCATCGCAGAGCAGAACCACGCCTTGGATCGTGGGCAATTGAAGCCGCGAATTGCCGGGAAAATTGCCGTTGAGTTTCAACGCCACAACCTGCCGCTCATTCAAGAGTGCGGCGCCTTTCGCATGAAAACCGCCGTCTAAACCGGGTATGTGCATCGGCGGCGGGGACAGCGCCTTGCCGTGTTTGCTCAACCGAAAGGCAGTTTCGACTGCGCTGAGATAATCGGCAGGCCCCATCAGCCCGGCCACATCCACACGGGTAAGGAGCAGCGCGCTCATGGCCTGCACCTAAGGTGTAACCACTGAAGGAATGGCCTTGAAAATGCGCAAACCGTAGCGCGCCAAAACCGGCGTATCTTATCGGCTTCGAATAGGCTCGATCTGTGGTGTAAATCTGGTCTCGTCATGCGCGCGCTCCTTCCCACACGGGTTCGGAGCGGAACTTGGACGACAACCGTCTAACCGGGCGTCCGCATTGCCCGAGAGGCCGATGGTAAGCATTGCGGCATTTTGCCGTCAAGCCGGTTGCGCGCGCGTCTTGAGCGCTGCTGCCGATTTTCTTCCCGATAGGGCGATCTTCCCTTCAGAGTCAGCCCAGTGGTTTACAGCGTTGGCAGCGGGCGCTTTCCTGGGGTTCCCAGTGCACGCGTTGCCTCTGACGCTCATTCATTAACCGCCTCTTAACGAACTTCTGTCACATTTTGTTAAATTTTGAGGAAATGGACAAAGACCGTTATCGCGCTTGCACTTTGGGAAGTGCGCCGGTTCGGCAAGCCATCAGAGGAATGGAACTTATGATCAGTGCGACATCCATATCCGCCGACGATTCCAAGCCGCTCCGCATTGCGTTGGTGGATGATGATATCGAAGACAAGGTGCTTGTTGAGTCGACGCTGCGTTCAATTGCCGACTTCGAGTATGAGTTGATCTGGATTTCCGATACCGAGCGCGCCGACCTTCTGTTGCTGCGTGCGGCGCCGGATGTTTGTTTGCTCGACTATTGGCTGGGCGGCAGCACCGGCCTGGATGTTATGGAGCGCTTGAAAATCAAGGAGCTCGATTTCCCGGTCTTGCTACTGACGGGGACCCATGACCGCGCGGTCGACCTGGAAGCCATGAACCGGGGTGTCTTCGACTATCTGGTGAAGGGTGAAATCACCCCGGCTTTGCTAGAGCGTTCCATTCGTTACGCCTTGCATAGGCATCAGCTTGAACAGCAGGTCCGCGATCTTTCTCTGCGGGATCCCTTGACCGGGCTATCCAATCGCCGGTTCTTTGAAGAAGCCCTTATCTACGCGGCGAAGCGCTCGGCCAGGCGCGATCGCAGCTTCCATGTGATCGTCATAGACGTCGATCAGTTCAAGCAGATCAACGACAAGCATGGTCATGCGGCTGGCGATCAGGTTTTGATCGAGGTTGGCGAGCGCCTGCGGCGTCAGGTTCGCGCCACCGACGTGGTTGCGCGTATTGGCGGTGATGAGTTTGCCGTCATTCTGGAGGAGGGCGAGCAGCATCTGCACCTTACCGAAGCGTTGGATCGGATGCGGAACGAGATGCAGTTTTCGCTGACGCTTTCCGACGGCGGCCAGCCCCTTGCGATAAACGTCAGCATCGGTCTCGCAAGCAGCCTTCAGGCTGAGGAAAGCCCCAGCGGGGTCGTTGCCCGTGCGGACCGTGCCATGTATGAAGCCAAGCGCTTGCGAAAGATCGCTTCGTGACCAGCCTGGCCCAGGCGGCGGATCAAAGTGGCGCCAAGCGCGTCGAGGTCGGGCGTCGAACACAGAAGCTTTGGTCATTGCGCGGTTTTGCGGCCGCCCTGTCGTTAACCCTGGTCCTGCCGGGTGCCTTGATCGCATATCTGGCGATCGACAGTTATCGAAACCGTGAAATACAGCGCGCCTTCGACCAGGTTGACCGAATTCAAACTCTGATCGCCGAGGCGCATCAGCAATGGGCCACATCGGGACGCGATACGCTGGCATTGATACGCAACCGGGTGGCGGGCACGGATGTTGAGACCTGCTCATCGATCCTCAGCGATTCCGCATCGGTCATCTTGGGATTCGGCACCATCATCCGTGCCGACCGGGACGGAATATTCGAGTGCGGATCGGACGGACCCGTAAAGCCAATCGATATTTCCGACCGTGATTATTTCAAGGAAGCAGTAAGCACGGGCAAGTTTGCGGTTGGGCGGTACATTTTCGGTCGCATCAGCCAGAAACCATTTCTTCCTATGGCCCTGCCGATCTTCGATGCGCAGAACCGGATATCCGGTCTGCTGATTACCGGAAAAGAGCCGACCTGGATCGAACAGCGTCTGTCCGATCGTAACCTGCCGGAGGGCACGAGGGTCTCCATCGTCGACAGAAGCGGGAAGGTGTTCGTCCGTGCGGGATCGATAACCAACGCCGAAGCGGATATGTCGGATGATCAGGTGATCGTCAAAATGGTTGAAACGCTCGACCCCGTTCATATGCACCAACGTCCCGATGGCACCCAGTGGATCATGGCCCGCGCCGCTATCAGTAGCGTGGCGCCGGATGTCTTCATTGTCGTTGAAGTCCCGGCGTCATCGCTTCTGTCATCGATCCGCGGCGATTTTCTGCGCTGGACCGGACTGATCCTGGTCATAGCGATGCTTACAGCGGTGACGGTCTTTTATCTCATCGATCATTTGCTATCGCAGCCGCTGCGCGATCTTGGCCGGAGCTTGACCGGTGTGGCCAAAGGCAAGTTGGCGGCGCCGGTTGCTCTTAAATCGTCATTTCTCGAGATCGACGTTTTGTCCCGTCAAGTCAGCCTGATGATTAAATCGTTGCTGAAGCGAAACAAACAGAACGCTGAGATGACGGATGTCCTGGTGCGCTCGAACAGCGAACTCGAGCAATTCGCTCAGATCGCTTCCCACGATCTGCAAGAGCCGTTGCGGAAAATCTCGGCCTTCGGTTCCTTGATCGAAAAACGCTATGCTTCGGCGCTGGACGAAGAGGGCAAGCAGTACCTTTCCTTTATGATCGGCGGTGCGATCCGATCCCAGGCGCTGATACAAGAACTGCTCGCTTATTCTCGTATCGGCCGTGAATTGGCGCCTTTCAATGCCATTGACCTGAACGAAGTGCTAAAGGCGGCTCTCGCCAATGTTGAATTGGCTGCGAACGAAGCGCGCGCCAAGATTGAGGTCTGCGAATTGCCTACAATTATCGGCAATGCGAACCTGTTGGGGCGCCTGTTTCAGAATCTCCTGATGAACAGCTTAAAGTACCGTTCTAAAACCCGTGATCTGGAAATTAGGATAACCCAGGAAACTCGGGACGGAGAGGTAACCATAGCGGTGTCGGACAACGGAATAGGATTTGCCCAGGATCAGGCAGATAACGCGTTTCTGCCGTTCAGGCGGCTCGTCGGCAAGTCTCAAGCGGACGGCACCGGCATGGGACTGGCGATCTGCCGTAAAATCGTCGAGCGCCATAACGGGCGCATATCGGCCACATCCCCGCTTGAACAGGGTGCGACCTTTCAAATCGTCCTGCCTTTGTCGCAGCCCTATGGAGTTGGGGAGGAGGCAAATGCTTGAGCCAGGCAACCTCTTGACCATAATCATGGTTGATGACGATGCCGAGGATGCGATGCTTACCAAGGCCGCGATCGAGGCGTCGGGGCAGAAAGTCGACTTTCATCACATAGGGTCCGGGATTGATCTGTTCGAGAAGCTGACGGCTCGATTGGAGGAATCGGCGGTCTGCGGTGCGCTGATCCTGCTTGATCTCAATATGCCGGTCATGGACGGTCGGGAAGTGCTGCAAAAATTGCGGGGTCATGAACGCTTCAGTAAGGTGCCGGTCATTGTCGTCAGCACATCTTCGGCAAAGAGCGACATCGATAGCTGTTACGCAGCGGGTGCCAACGCCTTCGTCACCAAGCCGGTCTCCTTTGACCGGATGGTGGAAGCCATGGAATCGATAGGCCGTTTTTGGGGCGATACCGCGTGTATCCCGGAGTGACACTAAGCTAACGCAAAAACAGCCGTAATCCCGGTCCCGGACTGTTCACTTCCTTATATCCTTGCTCTTGCGCCCAGCCGATCATCGGCCGGGACAGATCTTCTATCTCGTGGCCGATTAGGACGGCGGCAGGCGGGTTCGAACCGAGAACGGTGTCGAGCAGTCCTGGTGCAATCCCCTTTACCTGTAAGATGAGAGCGGGATCATCCTGGTCGGCGGTGCGATAGAGAAAAATGCTGGAGGCGAACGCCGGCATCAAGGGTAAGCCGGCCTCGATAACGTAGAGCGGGTTCAAGGTAGCGATCGGTCCGATAGCCTTCCGGTCCGCCAGTTCCCGGCGGATCGCCAAGGCCGCGTTGCGAACCATCGATGGAACCCACTGTTCGCTGTTACGTACCGTTGCTACTTCCTGCGCCAAGGTCCGTACCTGCGGCGAAAGCGTCAGGCCGATGGCCAGGCACACGGCACCGGCAAGGGCGATGATGCGAAAATGTGTCAGCCGGTCCTGATAGCGATCCACCAACCAATTCACAAACACCGCACCCGATAACAAAAGGTAAGGACCAACGGGCATGAAGTAGTGCACGAGATGAGGAACCGGCTGCGCCGACAGAACGAACCCGGCGGCCAAGAGGGCCAGGACCAAGTAACCATCACGCGCGTCCAAAGCTCTGTGCAGGTCGTGCCAAAGTCGGCCTGCGAGCGCGGTCGCCAGACCCAAAAGGGTGACAGCGAATGCCGCCAGCATAGTTGGATCCTGGAAAAGAACCGACAGGACAATATGCAGGATCATCCCGGGTTCCAAAGTTTCCGGCCGCCCGAGAAAGCGGTACCAGCGGGTCGGCGCGTCGGATAGGTGAAACAGGAACACGTCGTAGAGAAAATTGTCGGGCGCCTGGACTGCGTAGTAGAGAATCGGCAGGGCTCCCAACATCCCACCGAGCACCAATGGCAAGACGCGCGTCCTGATGTGCTCATTCCATGGCCGTCCGCGGCGCCGGGAGATCACATAGACCGTGACCACGAGAGGGATGAAGGCCGCGGAAAGCTTCGTTCCCACTGCCAGCGCCAGGGCGATCCCGGACAACAGCAGCAATCGCCCGGCCCAGCGATCGCTGGCTAGACCGTATAGGCATAACGCAACGCCCGACAGCCCGAAGAATATCGGCATGATATCGTTTCGCGCGCTTCCGAAAGACGCCATCAGAAAGGGCGACAGTGCAAACAAGGCAGCCAAAGCCAGAGCTATTGTTTGGCGCTCGGTCAACCGCAGGCCGATGAGGTACATCAGCAACGTGCAGCCAGACGCCATGGCCCAACTCGTCAGTCTGGCGAAGAGGAACAGCTGCTCAGGGGCGAGCCAGTTTCCGATCGACCCGACCAGAAGCGGATAGATCGGCGGCTGAAAGTAGAGATAGTCCCGGTAGAGCAAATGGTCGCGCATCAGATAAGCGGCGGCGACGAACTGATCTTCATCCAGAACCGTCTTCTGCATCAGACTATGCGGCAGGATGACGAGCGATAGTATCGCTACGGCGAACAAAGCGAAGATGTTGACACGCGGGCCGGTCATTCCCGATCCATCATCGTGGCGGGGCCGGCGGCGTCATGCGACCCGATCTGCTTTTGGAGACGGGGGAGAAGGAACAGCAACGAAGCCGGTACTAGGATCAGGCTATTGACCGCCCCGACCGCAATGCTGGTCGCCAGAGCATCGGGCCCGGCAACGCCAATCAGGCCAAAGCCGCTGACGGCGGCCAACTCGCGTACCCCCCAACCGCCAACAGAGAAAGGAAGCAGTTGGGCGAGCGATATCGCAAAGCCCATGGCGAGCGAGGCGCCGAGGGAAAGTTGTGGCGTCAGTGTTGCCAGAGGCACAACGAACATGAGCGCGAGAGCCAGGTGTCCAAGGAGGGAGAGGCCGACCACGGACATGATCTGACGGGGGTTTCTCATCAAGCGCTTGAGCGAGCTGCGAATTCCCGGCAACTCTCTGGCGACCCAATCACCGATCCAGGGCAGCGAGACGGGAGAGCGGTCGGCGAAGAGAAGCGCCGCCATGACCGCCACCGCCAGGCATCCCAATCCCGCGATGGCGACCAAAACGCTTCCCGGCGAGGCTTGCGTGCCGGTGGACCACAAGGCCCAGACAAGACCCAAAAACCCGAGGCCGGCCAGTGTTAAGACTCCTACGAACCTGTCCAGCAGCGTTGCGAAGGAGGCTGCGCTGAGCCCCATTCCGAGGCCGCGCAGGCGGAGAATCCTATAGGGGTCTCCGGCTATCGATCCAGGTAGGAAGCCGTTGAGCAGCGCGCCTTCGTAGGTCAAGCGCAAAGACGTGGCGAAGCCGGGGTCTGTCGCCATGACCACCAGAAGCAAGCGCCAGCGTTGCGTAACCGCAAAGATGCGAACCGCGGCCAACAGAATGAGCAGGGCGACGATGGTGGAATCGAAACGGCCGAGAGAGTCGAGCAGGGACTTGGATTGAATCTGGATGAAGGCCAGATAGAACAACAGTGCCGACAGAAACAGGCTTAGTAACGTTTTCCAGATTCGCTTTGCCCCACGCCGTGCAGCTCCCCCGAAGGACGGCGACTGCAAATCGCTTTCCTGGTCCGTTGCGGCCCGTGCGGTCTTTTCTGCTTCTTGCAATGCCCTCATCTCACCGCTCGTTGAACCAGCTTCCGTCGACTTGTAGCGTCGATTGCATGAAAATTGTTTTAAGGTTTAACAGTTTGTAATTCATTTTTGTATTATTATACCGATCAATGACTTGTCGTGCGGGATTAAGTTCCTTCTTGACCTAACGATAGTTGAAATTTTCGGCGACGGACGAGAGTGAAATGACGGAGCGCACTTCTGAAAAGCGGGCCAAAACGCGGGCGTCCTCGACGCGCGTCACCAGTCATGGAGAATCCGGGGCGGGCGGCAACGTGGTGGCGGCGGGAAATCCGTATGCTTCCAAGCAGGGAGGCGATGCGCAGCGTCCCCGTCTATTGATCCTGATTGTCGCCTACAATGCTGAGGCCTCCATCACCTCGGTTCTTGATCGAATTCCCGAGATTCCCGATGTGGAAGCCGAAGTCCTTGTCTTGGACGATGCGAGCCAGGACGAGACCTTCTCCACTGCCGACCGCTATCAAGCCTGCCGTTACCCGGTGGTGGTGATGACCAACGGCAAGAACCAGGGCTACGGCGGCAACCAGAAGATCGGATACCACTATGCGATTGAACGGGGCATGGACTTCGTGGCTTTGGTCCATGGCGACGGCCAATATGCGCCCGAGCTTTTGCCGCAACTTCTGACACCCTTGAAGGACAAGGAGTGCGATGCGGTCTTTGGCAGCCGCATGATGGTAAAAAAGGATGCGTTGAAGGGTGGCATGCCGCTCTACAAATTTATCGGCAATCAGATTCTCAGCCGGGCGCAGAATAGCATTCTCGGCAGCGGCCTGACGGAGTTCCACTCGGGCTATCGTCTCTATTCGACGGCAGTTCTGCGGAAGATTCCCTTCGATTTGAACGCCGATGATTTTTCCTTCGACACGGAGATCATCATTCAGCTGCTTGAGAGCGGGGCCACCATTCGCGAACTGCCGATCCCGACGCATTATGGAGATGAAGTGTGCCACGTCAACGGGACGCTATACGCCCTTCAGGTGATCAAGGCGTCGATCATGGCGCGCATCCAGCGGGCGGGGCTTTTCTACAACCCGCGCTTCGATGTTCAGCGGGATCGCTCCGATCTTTACAAGCCGAAGCTCAATTTCGACAGTCCCCACACAAAGGCGGTGAATGCCGTAGCGCCGGGTGCGCGGGTGCTGGACCTTGGCTGTGGCCGGGGGCATATCTCGCAGGCTCTCCGCGACAAGGGGTGCCATGTAGTCGGCGTCGATTTTCAGGTTGACCCAACCCGCTGCGACGAAGCAATCGAGCACGACCTCAATCAGGGACTACCGGCACTTGATGGCCGTAGCTTCGATTACGTTGTGATGCTGGATGTGATCGAGCACATGAACCGCCCCGAAGCTTTGGTGGATGACCTGAAAGCATTTTTGGGTCAGCACCCCGAGACAAGACTCATCGTCAGTACCGGCAATATCGCCTTTGCACCGGTACGCCTAAGCTTGCTGCTGGGGTCGTTCAACTACGGTAGCCGCGGCATCCTGGATATGACCCACACCCGGTTGTTCACAGAGAAAACGCTCAAGCGGTTGTTCCAGGATCGTGGGTTCGACATCGATTGGACCGACGGACTACCGGCGCCCTTCCCCCTAGCCGTCGGCGATACCGCGCTGGCGCGCTTCCTGCTCAAGTTCAATCGGCTGCTGATCAAGATTTGGCGCAGCGCTTTTGCTTATCAGATCATGATCCAATGCAAGCCGCGACCGAGCCTCGCCTGGTTGTTGGAGCGGGCGCGCAGTACGTCGGCGGATCGCCGCAATGCTGCCTAGCGCGGTACTTCCCGACCTCTAGCAACCATCCTTCGGGAAACTGATCGACACGGTGGCCGAATCGGTGACGGCGCCATCGGCAGTGCTAATGGTATAGCCGAAGCTGTCCCCACCTTTCAGGCGTGTTGCCGTGTAGGTGATCGTTGTTGCATCCCAGGTAGTGAATCCCTTGCTTGAGCTATGAGTGGCGTCGGCCACCTTGCGATCGGCAGGCCCGGTGCTGTTGGCGTACCAGTCAATCGTTGCAGGGTTGTTCCCGGAATCGACGCAAACGGTGAAACTGTTGGCGACCAGTGGCTCACCGGCAGGATCTTGCAGAGTTACATTCTGGTTATCCTGGCCGCTGTCTCCGTCATCGTCGGTGACCGTCAGTACGACGGCGTAAGTGCCGTAGTCCGCGTAACTGTGGTTGGGCGCGACTCCGCTACCCAGCGGGCTACCGTCGCCAAAGTCCCACTGATACCCGGCAATGCTGCCGTCGCCATCGCTTGAACCGGCCGCATCGAAGCTGCAATCCAGATCGGTGCAATCGAAGGTAAAGCTCGCAACGGGCGGCTGATTGGGCGGTGTGCCCGGATCACTGGTCGTACCGTCCTTATTGATCTGAATGGCCGTGCCACCACTATCGTTGTCCGGGTCGTGGTTTGCGCCGGATTGATAGGTCCAGTCCGCAAAATCAACGCCGGTGACGGTCAGGATCGTGCTTCCTTCTTTCTTTGGTATGGGCGGAGAAACCACGTTCAGGCAGGGTGACTGGCAGCTACCGTTGCCGCTCGCGCCGCCAGACCAGGTAAAGAAGACGGTCGCACCGATCACCGGTTGCTCGTCGCCGTCATGCACCCGAACCACTGCCACGGCGTTCCAGTTCTTGCCCGAGTTACTGATACTTCCGTCGATATCGCTGATGTGTGTCGTCGGCGAGGTCGGTGCGGGATCGACGGTGATCAACACTTGCGCCGGGGCCGCGCCGCCGTTGCCGTCCAGAGCACGGTAACTGAAGCCGTCGTCCCCATTGAACCCGGGATCGGGGGTGTAGTCGAAACTGCCGTCCGGGTTCAAGGTCAACAGACCGTTGTCCGGCCCGGTTGCGGCAATCAGTTCAGCGGTCAAACCATCACCGTCCGGATCGCTATCGTTATCCAACACACCTGGGGCGGCGACATTCAAGACACCGTCTTGGGGTACGTTGTAGGCGTCGTTCACAGCAACCGGGGCGTCGTTGGTTGGTGTGACCGTTATCGTCACCGTCGCCGTTGGGGATTGCAGCAGTCCATCGTCGGCTTGATAGGTGAAGCTGTCATCACCGCTGAAGTTCACGCCCGGCGTATAGGTAAAGCTGCCATCAGGGTTGAGCGCGAGGCTACCGAAGGTCGTCCCGGCTACCAGTTGGGCTTGGAGCGGGTCGCCCTCGGGGTCGCTATCGTTGTCCAGGACGCCAGGAGCGGCGACGTTGAGCGGGGTTTCCTCCGGCGTTTAGTATGAATCATCCAGACTGGCTGGCGGATCGTTCACCGCGGCGATGTCGAGCGTCACGGTCGTCAGGATGGAGTCCCGACCCTCGGTGTCGCGCGCTCTATAGGTGAAGCTATCAATACCGTTCCAGTCCGGGTTCGGGTCATAGGTGAAACTTCCGTCCGCGTTGAGCAACAAACTACCCGCCGACGGGCCGCTGCCCAGAACCGCCGTGATGGCGGATCCCTCCGGGTCGCTGTCATTGCCCAGTACGCCGGGCGCCGCGACCGCGATCTGCTGGTCTTCGAGTCCATTGTAGGAATCATCGGTCGTGGTCGGAGGCGCATTGATCGTACCGCCCGATGCGGCTTGGACGGCCTCCCAAGCGTCGATGAGACCGTAGCCGGACGAGGGGCACCAATCGTGCGTGGCCGGATCGCTGTCGCACATATCACGCGCGGTGCTACGCAAGAGGCTGTACACATCGTCGGGCAGCAGACTTGCGTTTGCCTCCAGCATTAACGCCGCCACCGCTGCCGCGTGCGGTGCGGAGGCGGAAGTGCCGAAGAAGTTGGGGTAACCGTTCTGGTCGACGTCACTGTCCACGAAGCCGTCGCCATCGCTATCTCCGACGAACCCGGGGAAGAAGGTCGTGTCGGTTCCATCAACCGCGGTGATTCCGGGTTTGAGGCGATACCACTCCGCCTCCGGCTTGCTGGAGCCGTCGTAGTTGAACAGAACCGGCGTCACGCCCCAGGAGGAAAAGCTTTCCAGCAGCGCGGGGTCGACACCGTTGTAGGGCGAATTGAGGTGATAGGCCGCCCCAACCGCCTCGGCGCCTTCGGCATTCATGTGGCCCACGATGGTCGGTGCACCGGGGAAATGTTCGTTCGGCGTATTTCCCCTGTAGACGATCATCTTGAATTCAAGCGGGTTGCCGTTCACGTCGGTTAGCGTAGCCCCAGCCGGAAGGTTCGTAGGGCCGCGCGCAACGATCCAGATTTCAAAGGTTTCATCAAACCAGAAATCGATGTTGGGGAAGGATAGAACCTCGACCGGGTCGCCGGTCCCTGTGGGGCCGGTGTTGTTGTCCACCGCCGTGGCGGCCCCCACCGGCGAACCGAGTATTGCGTGGCTTCCCACCAAGTAGGCATCCAGGTCGATACTGGCCTCGGCGCAACCGACAGTGCCCTCCGGGCAGGCGCTTCGGTAGGGGTCCTTCCACTGTATCGCGATGGTTACCACCGTGCCGAGCGGCACCTCTATCGCCATTCCATAGTCGCTGGGTCCAGTGGGGGCGCCGGTATCGCAATTGACGGCGAAGTTATGTAGAGAGCCATCTCCGGCACTGCCATTGAAAGGCTCTCCCGACGCAATGAAGCGGCAGTCATATGCCTCCAGGGCGCTGTTGGCGGCTGAGGAAAAGTAGGGGATGCCCTGTGCTTTGGCCGCGTCGGCCGCTTGCGCGATGACACCGTCCTGGAACCAGGGCTCATCGAAGTAAATGATATCATCGACAATGACGTCGGGGGCCGGGTTGAGTGCCGCAAGGGCTTCGATGCCGGCGGCGAATCCGGCTTGGCCGTTCCAGGCGGTATGGAAGGCGATGGCTGCGCCCGGCGCCACGTCATGCACGAGTTGGGCCATGCCGCGCCCCTCGTCGATACAATTCGCGCCGCAGAAACTGTTACCGTCCAGCAGGATATTGATGTCGGCGGCGTCCGGAAGGTCCCCGGTTGCGATGTCTTGCGCCATCGAGCGCGGCGCATCCGAGTCTGCGTCGAAACTGTCGGAAAGAATGCCGACCACGGTACCGGTGCCGAGGATGCCGACGGCATGCACTTCGTCGGCGCGGAGTGCGGGGATCGCCTGCCCGACCACTTCGCCGTAATTGACTTGCAATGCCAGTGGTTCGCGGGCGGCTTGCAACGACCCCAGCGACCCTAGGGCCGCGGCACGGGCGATCTGGCCTATTGGCAGATAGCCGGAAACCATGCGCCCGTATCTGGCATGGTCCTTGAGGCCTAGGCCGCGCAAATCCGATTCCAGGGCTGCGCCTGTGCCGGCGGCGACGGCATTCACCAAAACGTGGCCGTTGGAGACTAGAAGGCTACGGTCACTGGCAATGAACGGCGGGGCGGGTGCTGTGGCTTGGTTAGCCTGAAATTCGCCCAGGAGCCTGCGGAGAGCGGACCCCGTTCGGGCTAAATCCGGGCCCGTCGCCATCGCCGGCCGATTGCCGTTGGGGCCACTGTAGGGGACGATTTCCGCAGCCTGCGCGATAGACGCGCTTGCAAGCACGATAATAGCGAGGACTGCCGTCCGAAGCACGGACAGGTTATTCATAGCCAACTCCCTTCCCCTAGGAAGGTTAGCAGATTGCAATAAACATGTCATTTATTACAAAAAACTATAAATTATTGCAATTTTGCGTCTGCTTTGTTTTGTGTGGCTGGCCTTGACTGGACCGGTGGGTTGAGCCGGGCAAGACAAATCCCCGGTGACAGGCACCCCGAAAAGATGCATCGATAACGCTTCTAGAGGAGGGCAGTTTGCGCGCGCGCTTGAGAGAGCTCTATTACGGCACCAGCGAAACCTCGCAGCGGTTTCGGTTTGCGTTGATCGCCTTCGATATAGTCACCATCGGGTTTTTCATCGTGACCACGGTTCTGCCGACCGAGGCTTCTCTCTTCGGCTTGGACTACCTGATCGCAGTGTTGGTAGCCCTGGATCTTGCAGCACGAGTCGCCACGGCCCATCGCCCGGCCAGCGCGCTTGTACAACCGGGCAACATCGTGGATCTGGTGGTGGTAATTTCACTGCTTGCGCCGTTGCTCTTCGAAAACCTGGCATTTCTTCGGGTGCTGCGAATGCTGCGCCTCCTGCGATCCTATCACTTGTTGAAGGAACTGCGTGAGCATTCGCGCTGGTTTCGCCTGCACGAGGAGGTTTTGCGCTCCTCGGTCAATTTGTTCGTGTTCGTTTTTTTCGTCGCCTCCGTGGTCTACGTGCTGGAAGGGCGCCGAAATCCCGATGTCACCAATTTCCTGGATGCACTTTATTTCACGGTTACAACGCTAACCACGACCGGTTATGGCGACATCATCATGACCGACACCCTGGGCCGCCTTTTGACGATCGTAATCATGATCTTCGGCGTGGCATTATTCTTACGTCTGGCGCAGACGATTTTCAGGCCCGCAAAGGTGCAGCACGTTTGCTCGTCATGCGGCTTAGAACGCCATGAACCGGATGCCGTGCATTGTAAGCACTGTGGCGAGACAATCCATATTCGAACAGAGGGTGCATGAAGGCCAGATCGGCGGTCGCTTATATTGCGGTGCAGCATCCTGCATAAATGACATAGCTCAGGCGCAAGAACTGCATTTGTGCAGTCGCGGATAAGCGACTATCTCCTGAGTCAGGTTAAGGATTAATCAGACCACTAGAGGTCGTATTGCATATGGAGGTCGCCATGTCGGTGAAAGGTTTCTTTTTTGCGTTGCTTCGGGTCGCCGACAGCATTGATTTCGGTCTGGTACTCAATCCCTACGCGCCGATGGCGCGCAACGACCGTCGGGCTCGTTGAAACGTTAGGATGAATGGTCCCTTTGGGCCAGAAAAGCGGTCTTTATGGCCAAGGAGAGAAAAATGTCGATCTTGAAGCTTTTTGGGTTCTTCCGGCATAGCACAGTCGAAAAGCCGTTTTCGAAGGTTGCCTTGGCTGAGAAAATTTCCGTTAACCCGTTGATGTTGCGCGGACTCGGCCTGAGCTGAGCCTCCGACAGAGCCAAATGCCGCCCACCAGGGCGGTGTATGGAAAAAGCCCGCCGTCTGGCGGGCTTTTTGCATTTTGAGCCGCTATCAGAAGAACAATCTTTGCTCAAACTAAATATTCATGGTTCGGGTCGAAACTTTATGGAAGTATGCTTCATAGAAATTATGGCAGCATCGATAATAACGTTCTAAGAACATGTGCTGAGCGGGGGGGTAAAGCAATTCAAAGGAGTAATACATGTATGAGAGGATCCTTATTCCTGTTGACCTAGCACATCGTGCCCGTCTCGAAAAAGCGCTTAAGATTGGTGCTGATCTTTCAAAGCATTATAACGCGCCAGTGGTCTATGTCGGTGTTACATCCAGCCAGCCGAACCAAGTGGCGCACAACCCCAAAGAATATGCGGAAAAGCTGACGGCATTCGGCAAAGAGGAAGCCGCCAAACATGGTATTGTGGCGTCGACTCACCCTTACAGCAGCCACGATCCGGCCGTTGATCTGGTCGAAACGCTTCTGCGCGCAGCCGAGGAATCAGGCGCCGACCTCATCGTCATGGCTTCGCACGTGCCTGGCCTATCCGATCACATTTTTGCTTCGCACGCCGGACAGCTTGCATCGCATGCCTCTGTGTCGGTGTTCGTGGTCCGTTAACGACGTTTTCTGGATAACCCAAGGTCGGGTCTCCCAGCGAATTAAAGAGAGGGAACAATGACAAATGATCTAGGCGCAGGCCCCGATGGGGCAGCGGATGTAATTGAAACCGAATATGAGATAGGCCAGGACAATATCACCGCCAGCGTTGGGCCCTTCGGGTTGGATATCCACAATCCGGTTTTTGCTATCTCAGGGCTGACAATCGTTGCCTTCGTGTTTATCACGCTGGCCTTCCAGAACAGTGTCGGGCCGATTTTCAATGATATTAGGGTTTGGCTGACTTCTTCCTTGGATTGGTTTTTTATCGGCGCGGCTAATATCTTCGTGCTGCTTTGCCTTTTCCTGATCATATCGCCGTTGGGGAAAGTTCGGCTGGGTGGCATGGATGCGACACCGGATTATTCCTACGCGAGCTGGTTTGCGATGCTTTTTGCGGCCGGCATGGGCATCGGGTTGATGTTCTATGGCGTTTCGGAGCCGATCTCGCATTTCACGTCTTCTCTTGCCGCAGATGCGGGCACGCCCGATAGCTGGGCGCCCTTGGCTGGAGCAGCGGGCAACGCCGAAGAAGCTCGGCGGCTTGGCATGGCTGCCACCATCTTTCACTGGGGTCTGCATCCCTGGGCAATTTATGCAATTGTGGCCTTGGCCTTGGCGCTTTTCAGCTTCAACAAGGGGCTGCCGCTGACCATGCGGTCGATTTTCTATCCCATTTTCGGAGAGCGCGTTTGGGGGTGGCCTGGGCACATCATCGATGTGCTGGCTGTCTTTGCGACGCTGTTTGGGCTGGCCACATCGCTGGGCTTTGGGGCGGAGCAAGCGAGTGGTGGCTTGGACTATCTGTTTGGCATAGAGGCTACAGATTTCTCGAAAGTCATTCTGATCACAGCGATCACCGCCGTTGCCCTGGCTTCCGTCGTGGCCGGTATGGACGCGGGCGTCAAGCGGTTATCGGAAATCAACATGGTGCTCGCATTCCTGCTGTTGGTTTTCGTCATCTTTGTCGGCCCAACGCTCGCGATCGTCAGTGGGTTCTTCAAGAATCTTGCAGCTTATGTCGAATACCTGCCGGCGCTATCCAATCCGGTGGGACGCGAGGATGGCAACTTCAGCCAGGGCTGGACGTCCTTCTATTGGGCTTGGTGGATTTCCTGGTCGCCCTTCGTCGGCATGTTCATCGCCAGGGTCAGCCGTGGCCGCACCGTGCGGGAGTTCATCATCTGCGTGTTGCTGATCCCCTCGGTGGTCAGCGTGCTTTGGATGACGGCGTTTGGCGGTACGGCTATCAGCCAGATCGTCAACGACAGCTACACGGCGGTTGCGGAGGCATCACTCGAACTGAAGCTCTTTGTCATGCTTGAGCCGCTGCCATTGGCGGGAATCACCTCGTTCATTGGAATCGTCTTGGTTATCGTATTTTTCGTCACCTCGTCGGATTCCGGCTCCCTTGTGATCGACACCATCACGGCGGGCGGTAAAGTCGACGCGCCCCTGCCGCAACGTGTGTTCTGGTGCGTGTTCGAGGGCTTAGTTGCAATCGCTCTCCTGCTCGGAGGCGGTCTTGGATCGCTTCAGGCCATGGCGGTTTCGACCGGGTTGCCTTTCACTCTGGTCCTCTTGGGCGGTTGCTATGCCATCGTCAGAGGGTTGATGAGCGAGCCGCGATAACCCTTATCGGCGGGAAAAGAAAACGGCTCCCCAGGACACGGGGGAGCCGTTTTTGTGTCCGAAGGCCGAACCACCGGTGGGGCCCGGCGCTTCCTTAAATTATGCGGCGCTGGCGGCGGCCGTCGCCGGACGTCGCACGAGTTCATCGTACGCCGTCAACAACTGCTTCGTGATCTCTCCGGGTGTGAAGCGATAGTCGTCGATTTCGGCAACCGGAGTGACTTCGACGGCCGTACCGGTGAGGAACACTTCCTGGGTCTTGGCCAATTCCTCCGGCATAATCGGGCGCTCAACGACCTCGTAGCCTTTCTCCCGTGCAAGCTGGATGACCGTGCGGCGTGTGATTCCGTCCAGGAAGCAATCAGGGGTGGGTGTATGTATGACACCGTCCTGCACCAGGAAGACGTTAGCGCCGGTGGCCTCCGCGATACGACCGCGGTAGTCCAGCATCAGAGCATCGTTGTAGCCTTTGCCCTCAGCCTGATGCTTCGACAGCGTGCAGATCATGTAAAGACCCGCGGCCTTCGATTTCGTGGGTGCGGTGTCCGGTGCCGGTCGACGCCACGGGGAGACCGTCATGCGAATTCCCTTGAGGCGGGCTTCCGGTGAGAAGTAAGCGGGCCATTCCCAAGCTGCGATTGCGACGTTGATCGAGTTGTTCTGGGCGGATACACCCATCATCTCACTGCCGCGCCAGGCAACCGGGCGGACATAGCCATCCGTGATATTGTTGGCCTGAACTACTTCGCGGGCCGCTTCGTCGAGTTCTGCTACGCTGTAGGGAAGTTTGAAGCCCAGGATTTCCGCGGAAGTTTGCAGCCGTTGATGGTGCTCGGTCATCTTAAAGATGTTACCGCCGTAGACGCGCTCCCCTTCAAAGACGCAGGAGGCATAATGAAGGCCGTGCGTGAGAACATGCACCTTCGCGTCTCTCCAGGGCACCAGTTGCCCGTTCTGCCAAATTTTTCCGTCGCGGTCGTCAAATGGGAGCATTGCCATGGCTCGTTGCCTCATTCCTTGATAGAAAGGCCCGGCATGATCACTTGCCGTGCCCGTGGGTTCCTTTTATAAGCACATCGATCCTCGGTGACGAAAGCTACTATCCTGTCCAAAACAGGGGCGGGAGAGTTACTTTCTTACCCAAAGAGTTGATGACAGGTAACATCTTGAAGAAAATATGTCAACATGGCTGACGTAAAAACAGGACCCAATCCACTCTTTCTTCGCGAGGAGGAACTTCGGCGAGCGATTGAGCTGTTGTTTTTCGCTTATCGCGATTTTACCGGTGAACCGGATCGTATTCTGGCCAAGTACGGTTTTGGCCGCGCTCATCATCGCGTCATCTACTTCGTGGGCCGCAACGACGGTATCAGCGTGAGCGATTTGCTGCGCATTCTGAAGATCACAAAGCAGTCGCTGTCGCGCGTTCTGGGTCAATTGGTCGCGGAAGGCTTTATTGTGCAGGAGCAGGATGACTCCGACCGCCGCCGCCGTCTCCTCACACTGACCGATAAGGGGCGGATGCTAGAGCGCAGTTTGACGGAGCGCCAAGCGGCGCGGATCGCCCGAGCTTATCGCACAGCCGGTCCGGATGCGGTAGCAGGGTTCAGCAAGGTGCTGGAAGAAATCATCGATGAGCAGAATCGCCGGTTCCTGGATTGACGCCTCGATGGCCGCCTCGATAAGTCGGCGTGCCGGGGGTTGCTGCCGTGAGTTTCAGGATGCGGTATGATGCTGCGATGATGGACGACACACCACATATCCTGATTGTTGATGACGACACACGGTTGCGGAGTCTCTTGCGCAAGTTTTTGAGCGAGCAAGGTTTCCGTGTCACGACGGCTGCCGATGGGGCGGAGGCGCGTGAAAGGCTGCGCGGTCTGTCGTTTGATATACTGATACTCGACATCATGATGCCCGGCGAAAGCGGACTCGAGCTGGCTTCAGATTTGCGGCGCCAGAACGATGTTCCCATTTTACTGCTAACGGCGCGCGATGATGTCGCAGACAGGATCGAAGGCCTGGAGGCCGGGGCCGATGACTATCTTTCAAAGCCCTTCGAGCCGCGAGAGCTAGTTCTTCGACTGAAAGCGATTCTGCGCCGTCGCCCGCAGGAGATCGAGGTTGAAGATGAGGTCTGTTTCGGGGAATTCACCTTCGATCTCAATCGCGGGGAGCTCCGTCGAGGCGATGCCTTCGTGCACTTGACGTCGAGTGAGGCTCAGCTTCTGAGAGCTTTGGCCCGTCGGCCAGGACAGGTGGTCAGCCGCGAGGTTCTGGGTGAAGACACCGCCGCCGGGTCCGGTGCGCGCACGGTCGATGTACAGATCACCCGCCTGCGTCGCAAGATTGAAGACGACCCGCGGTTCCCTCGGCATCTACAGACGTCTCGAGGAATCGGATATGTACTGATGGTGGACCGGGTCTAGCCCCGCCGTTAGGCTACGAGTTTGCAGGTCGACACAGCCGCCCAATTATTGGCGCGGCGATAAGGGCGAAGCGCGATGACGGTTGGTAACCCTACGGAAAACACCGGCGCCGAACGTCCTGCCAAGGCTATGGGCCGAGGCGAGGGCCTCAGCGACTCACGCGGTTTCGATTGGCGCGATCCCTGGCGGTTGGGCAAAAGGATAAAGCATATTTTGCCCCGTTCGCTGCTCGGTCGCGCATTGCTGATCATGGTGATGCCGCTGATTCTCGTGCAGATTATCACCGCTTGGGTCTTCTACGATCGCCACTTCGACTACATCACCGATAACCTCGCACGCGCGCTCGCCAGCGAAATCGCGGTCGTGACCGAGCATCTGCTGCGTGAGGAAGACCCAGCCAAGCGTCAGGAAATCTTCAACCTGCATGGCAACCTCTTATGGATGAAGCTCTCCTTCAAGCAGCACGAGACGCTGCCACCCGACCACGCCACGCGGAAAGGCTACATGGTCAGAAAGCTGCGCCGGGCGTTGAACCGCCGCGTTTCCTTCAATGTCTCCATCGACAGCGAACAAGCCGGCCAGAATGTGGTGGTCTTTGTGCAGATGCTCGACGGCGTGCTTCGGGCGGAGATACACCGCGAACGTCTGTTCAATTCGACATCCGATCTCTTCGTAATCTGGATGGTCGGCAGCTCGATCTTGTTTTTTGGCGTCGCCACGATGTTCATGCGTAATCAGGTGCGGCCGATCCGGCGCTTGGCGCGCGCCGCCGAACGCTTTGGCAAGGGACGTGATACGCCGTCCTTCACTCCGGAAGGTGCCACCGAAGTACGCCAGGCCGCTGCGGCCTTCATCCAGATGCGCGACCGTATCCGGCGACAGATGCGACAGCGCACGGAAATGTTGGCCGGTGTCAGCCACGATCTGCGCACGCCGCTAACACGCATGAAGCTGAGCCTCGCCTTGATCGGTGATGGTCCCGAGTTAAAGGAATTGCGGTCTGATCTCGTGGAGATGGAACGCATGATCGAGGGTTATCTGGCCTTTGCGCGAGGCGAGGGAAGCGAGGCCATGCGCCCGACGTCGCTTGGCGATCTGCTAAGCGAGGTCGTTGAGCAGACCCAGCGTGAACTGGCGAATCAACAGGGTAAAACCCTGGACGTCCATATCGAGGAGCAGGTTTCACTGCCGTTGCGGCGCAACTCCATGCGCCGCTGCCTTCAAAATCTGGTCAGTAATGCTCTGCGCTATGGCGACAACGTTTCGATTCGCCTGGGGCGCGAAGGGCCGCACGTCGTTCTTGTCATTGATGATGACGGCCCTGGCATTCCCGAGGAGATGCGCGAGGACGTCTTCAAGCCTTTCTTCAGGCTTGATACCTCGCGTAATCCGGAAACCGGCGGCACGGGCCTGGGCCTTACAATCGCCCGCGACGCCGTGCGAAGCCATGGCGGCGATGTGCGGTTGGAGGCGTCGCCCCTTGGTGGTCTCCGGGTGCGTCTGCGGGTCCCGGTGTAGGATCTAGGACGGGCGACTAGTTACTTTGGAGTTGGGGCATGCAGTCCATGTAGGGAACGGCCCGGACGCCTCTCTCCTGATCCGGAAGCAATCGCATTTTCCAACTGTGGATGCCCACCTGCGGATTCCCCGGCCAAATTTGCAAACAATAGTTGGAGTTTTCGCGCCATTGGCGAACCTCATCCGGCCAGACTGCGCCCTGGAGTTTTTGCGTTTGATAGGAGTATGCGACGGTAGCCAGCAACAGAACCGTCAGCGGGTAACGCACTTGCGCCAACCAGGTATGGGGCCCGCGGTAAGGCAATAGGAGAAGCGGGGCGAGAAGCAGATTACCCATTACAAAGTAACGACCGCCGTTCTTGTGATGGAAGATCTGCTCCAGTGATGGCGCTTCGACTTGCAAGGACCCCGCGAAGCTCAAGGCGGAGCCCAGTAATAAGGCCGCATAAAGCCACAAGCCGGTCTTGTGAGGGCTATGCCAGGCCAAATGCAGAAGAAATGAAGCCAAGGCAAGGCCAGCCAGAATATGGGGGATGATCGTACTGAGTCCTCCCTGCTCGACGGCGTCGGCGACATGTCGCGCGCCATCCAACATAAAGGGATAGAGCAGGAGTTTGAGGAGGAACCCTGCGAGGCGAGGCCCCAGTAGTTCCACCCCCCCTGTGCTACGCAGCCCTTCGAGTAAGGCCGTCACCATGAACCAACTTTGCAATGCCGCGCAAAGCGTTAGAAGCAGCGCCAGAAACCACCAGTTCCTTTCTCGGCTTATAAAGGCACGCATTAGAAAAAGAGGCGTCAGGAAGACCGAAACAGGGCCCGTCAGCCCGGAAAGCAATACGAGCAAGGCGGCGATCATGAGAAAGCGGCGGCTGGAGAGATCACAAATCAGCAACAGGGCCGTGGCCATCGCAAAAAAGAACTGCGCGTTGATGCTGTTCAACCAGACGCCCGTGTTGACGTAGGGCAGCGTGAGAAAGATCGCGCATAGGGCCCTGCATCCGGATGAAAGTTCAAAACTAAGCGGAGCGTAGAGAATCAGGAGTGGTCCGGTCATCATGACCAGCAAGGTTGCGTATCCTGTCGCGAGAGGGGCGTAGTCGAGCGGTACCAGCGTCGCCAGCCCTACCGCCAACCAGACGAACAGCGAATAGTAGCCGTTGAAGGGCAGCAATGCCTGGGCCCAGAATCCTTCGTTCCAAACGAGAGAGAAATAAACAACACCTTCCTCGGCCCAGAAGCGGCCAAGGATGAGTATCTCGGGATCGCGTAGGAAGATGACGAGGAATGTTGCAAAGACGGCGGCCAGCTTAATCTGCTGACTTGCAACGTAAGCCCCTTTTCCTGTCAGATCGTCGGGTCCTGCCATTTGCATGGCCCTGTGATCGTCAAATTCTTCAACGCACGGCCTGTTCGGGTCCCCGCCCTCTAAAACGATCGATGAAGGCAGCAACGATCTCCGGCTCGAAGCGTTCCAACTGAATCCGGTGTCGCCACGCAGAGAGCACCATCCCTTCGCCCAATCCCGGGTCGGCGGTCACGACAATTCCATCCCATTGCCCTGTGTAGAGCCCTGCCCATTCTTCGATGGTTTTACGTACATCGGCGGCAGGCTGGTCAATATAGATGACAATATTGCCGTGCTCGAGCGCATGTACGAGATTGATACTCGGTTGCGGGCTGTCGTGGACGCCGGTGCGGGTCCAGATGGAACTGTGGGGCCCGCTTGTCGGATAGCGGTCGCCGTATTGAAAAATCTCACCGAGGCCCAGATGGCGTCGCCCGTTATCCCGATGGCGCTCCAATCGTTCTTCCAGCAAAGGCTCACCTTCAGCGGCCAGGGCGAGAAGCGTTTCCTCCAGTTTCTGGTCCGTTGACCATGACCAGATAAAGTATCCCACGCCTGCAAGCATTAACGCCACGATGGCAAGAGGTTCCCACCGGCTGGCTTTTTTCTTGGGGCCTCCCCAGTTCAGACCGCGTCCGTTGGAGCTCCGTGTTCTTCCTTGCTTTTTCTTGTTGGCCATTTTGTCCCCCACATTTTTTTGGCTCTACTTGCCTGTAGTTCTACAGGGCATGGCCGAAAAATCACCTCACAAGACCTTGAGCGGCCCCGTCGGAGATGCAGTGAGAGAGGAAAGTTAGCGAGCCTGGCGGTTGCGACGGCCTCTAGGCTTGCCGCTTTTCGCGTCGCCGGATCTACGAGCCTTGGAAAGGGCATCTGCGCGCGCGATGCGGTCGACCAATCCGGTTGGACTGCCTGGCGGCAGTTCAAGCTCCTGGTTCTCCAGGCGCTTGATCTCATCGCGCAGTTTCGCGGCCTCCTCAAACTCAAGATTGGCGGCTGCGTCGCGCATGCGCTTCTCTAGATCGGCGATGTGAGCCTTCAGATTGTGGCCGACCAGATGCTGGGTGCCTTCGTCGCCGGTATCGACGGTCACATGATCCCGCTCATAGACGGACCGCAGTATATCGGAAATCTGCTTCTTGATGGTTTCCGGCGTGATGCCGTGTTCCTGGTTGAAGGCCATCTGCTTTTCGCGACGCCGCTGCGTTTCGCCAAGAGCGGCCTTCATGCTGTCGGTTTCGTGGTCGGCATAGAGAATCACCCGGCCCTCGACGTTGCGCGCAGCGCGGCCGATGGTCTGGATCAGGGAGGTGGTCGAGCGCAAGAACCCCTCCTTGTCCGCGTCCAGGATGCAAACCAAGGCGCATTCGGGAATGTCGAGCCCTTCCCGCAGGAGGTTGATGCCGACGAGAACGTCGAAGACGCCTAGTCGCAGGTCACGAATAATCTCGATGCGCTCCAACGTTTCGACATCGGAATGAATGTAGCGAACCTTCAACCCGGCCTCGTGCATGTATTCCGTCAGGTCCTCGGCCATGCGTTTGGTGAGGGTCGTCACCAGCACCCTGAAGCCCTTTTCAACGGTGTCTCGGCACTCGGCGATCACATCGTCGACCTGGGTTTCGGTCGGTCTGATGATACAAACCGGATCGATCAGACCGGTGGGTCGGATGACCTGTTCCGAGAAAGCGCCGCCGGTCTGCTGTAGCTCCCACTTACCCGGCGTAGCCGACACGTAAACGGTCGCCGGGCGCATGGCCTCCCACTCCTCGAACTTGAGCGGGCGGTTGTCGATGCACGAGGGTAGCCGGAATCCGTACTCCGCGAGGGTTGATTTTCGGGCGAAGTCACCCCGGAACATGCCATTGAGCTGGCCGATGGTGACGTGACTTTCGTCCACGAACAGAAGCGCGTTGTCTGGCAGGTACTCGAATAGCGTCGGAGGTGGTTCGCCCGGCGCGCGCCCGGTCAAGAATCGCGAGTAGTTCTCGATCCCGGCACAAGCGCCAGTGGCTTCGATCATCTCCAGATCGAAGGTCGTGCGCTGCTCCAGACGTTCGGCCTCCAGAAGGCGGCCAGCGGAACGCAGTTCCTCGAGGCGCGCCTTCAATTCGATGCGAATGAGCTTAGCGGCCTGTTGCAGCGTCGGGCGCGGCGTCACGTAGTGACTGTTGGCGTAGACGCGCACCTTTTCCAGCGGCTCGATCTTCTCGCCGGTCAGAGGGTCGATCTCGTGAATCGCCTCGATCTCGTCGCCGAAGAAAGACAGGCGCCAGGCCCGGTCCTCATAGTGGGCGGGGAAGATCTCCAGCGTGTCGCCACGCACCCTGAAGGCGCCACGTTGGAATGCCACGTCGTTGCGTTTATATTGCTGCTCGACCAGGGCCTTCATGATCGCCTTGGGCTCAATCTGCTGGCCGACCTTCAAATCGACGATCATTTTTGAATAGGTTTCCGGCGAGCCGATACCATAGATGCAGGATACCGAGGCAACGATCACGACATCCTCGCGCTCGAACAGGGCGCGGGTGGCGGAGTGCCGCATGCGGTCGATCTGTTCGTTGATGGAAGATTCCTTTTCCACGTAGGTGTCGCTGCGCGGCACATAGGCTTCCGGCTGGTAATAGTCGTAGTAGGAAACAAAGTACTCGACCGCATTATCCGGAAAAAAGCTTTTCATCTCAGCGTAAAGCTGGGCGGCGAGCGTTTTGTTGGGCGCCAGGATCAAAGAGGGCCGCTGGGTGTTGGCGATGATCTTGGCCATGGTGAAGGTCTTGCCCGAACCGGTAACCCCCAGCAGCACCTGATCCCGCTCGCCTTGAACCAGTCCTTGGGTCAACTCCTCGATGGCGCGCGGCTGATCGCCCGCAGGTTCATACTCGGAAACCACGCGCAGAGGCCGCGAATCCTGTTTTTCAAAGGTTGCGGGGACGAGATCGAGAGGGACGGGACTGCTTTCCTGCATGGCCGACAATGTAGTGCGCCCGGCCCGGGAAGGAAAGGCGGCGGGGCCTAGTTCGCGGCAACTTGTCTGGCACGCACGAGGTAGCGCAAAGGCGTGTTCGGATCAAAACCGTCGAAGGGGTAGCAGGTGACCAGTGTCAGGGCCGGTCGGTCGGGGTCGAAGCGGAACAGTTCGCGCCGTGTGTCGATCAGCCTGCCGGCTTCCATCTCATAGATATGCCAACCCCCATCGGGGCCTTGCAGGCGAAGTTTGTCGCCGGGCTTTAGGTCCTTCAGGAATGCGAAATGGCTGTCCCGGTGCGCGGCGAGGACGCTGTGCCCCGTGCTGCCGGGCAGGGCGCTTCCTGTCAGGTGGCCGGGGCCGAAAGCCAGGCTGTCGCCACCCGTGCCGGCCAGCACATAGCGGCTGATCCCGAGACTTGGTATGTCGAGCCTGGCGACCGGATAGGTATCCGACCAGGGCCAGGGCGGTACCGGTGATTGGCTTTCCAGACTCTCCTCCCAGGCTTCCGCGATCAGGAGCGGTGCCAGCCAGGCTTTGGCCTGGAGAAGGGCCGCGCCGCCGAGCTGCCAGCCCGCGAGGACCAGCAGCAAGGCGGCGGGCAGCAGCAGCCGGGCCCGCTGTCGGGGAAGGTTAGCCGACATCGGGCACCAAGCGCCGCCGGGGGCGAGGCATCCTTAGCGCCAGGAGCAAGAGGGTGAGGCCCACCCCTAGCAAAAGGATACCTGCGAGGAACTTTTGGAACGCTGGCGAGGCCGTTTGCGGCAAGCCCAGCGTTTTGCCTGCTGTTTGGCTGGCCTGAGGCAGAACCACTTCGACAAGCTGTAGGCGTTCTGCTTCCTGGGACGGCAGGAAGGACTTCCGCAACAAGCCCTCGTCGGGTGCCTCCATTGGGCTGCTGTCCGGGCCGAAGACCTTGTCGGCCTCCCAACCTTTTGGCAGGGGGCGCTCGACGTCACCGCTTACGAGGCCCTCGTCCTTGGGACGGGCGATCTCTGAGTCATCGACAGCGACCAGGCTTGTGTAGCGAGTCACCAGCTCGTGGGCCAGGGCCACCTCGGTGGCCGCGCTCCGCAGGGCTTCCTGGTCGCCGCTGAAGCCGGGTTGGTACGCCTGATCCTCGATCTCCTCGATCTTGTCGTGCGCCCAAAGGGCGGCAAGACCGCGACCAGGGTTGACGACCTCCATCGGGAGGACGGCGCTCCAGGCTTCGCCGCCTAGGCCACCGCTCAGAAGGAGACTGCCACGCAGGTCCGCAAGACGGGCGCCCGGCAGCTTGACCGTGAAGCGCAGCGGCTCACCGGCATAGAGGTCGGGCAGTACCTTTGGATATACCTCGGCGTCTTTTCGCAAGTGGCTGGGTAAGGCAAGGGAGAGGTTCGTCATGGCCGGGTTTGAAAGTTGACTGAGAAGCCCCGCGACCTTCGCCTCGACCTCTTCGACCTTACCGATCCAAGTGAAGCTCCCGCGGCCAACCTCGGCGGCCTTGCGCATGAAGAAGCCATTTGGAGCGGATCCGATGCCGACGGTGAACAGCCGGTTTCCACCAAGACGGCGCGCAATGACCTGGAACAGCTCGTACTCGTTGCCAACGGCGCCATCGGTCACGAAGACGACTTGCCGCAGGCGACCCGTGGCCGGACGTTCCGCGAGCGCAGCTTCCAAGGCAGGGCGCATTTCGGTGCCGCCGTCAGCCGTCAGGCTATCAACCGCCTTGCGCGCGTAAGTTAAGTTGCTGGGCGTCGCCGGCTGGGCGCTGGCGTAGAGTTGAGAGAAGTCGTGAGAAAAGCGTAGAACGTTGAAGCGATCCTGCGGCGTCAGTCGGTCCAGGCTTGCCTTCAGGGCGGCCTTGGCTTGGCGAATTGATGGCCCGGACATAGATCCGGAGGTGTCTACCACCAAAATCAGATCGCGCGGTAAATCCGGCTTTTGCCTATCGGGCAAACCCGGGGGCAACAGGTCCACCATCAGATAGGAATCGCCGTCGCGCTGCTCACCGAAAAGCGAGGCGTTGGGCAGGGCTGAGGGCACCGGCCGCCAGGTGAGAACGAAATCACTGTTTGGCGCGACGCTTTTCTCGGACAGCGTGATCACACGTTTGCCAAGGCCCATATCGTCGATGCGCACCGGGTGGTTGAGGCTTTGGATCTGGTCCAGCGGCAATCCTGCGTTGAGTCTTACCACCAAACTGAGGCGATTGCCGGGTGTATCGCTGTTTCGCGAAACGGGTCCGAACAGGTCGCCTTGCCTCTGCGGCAGGCCGCTCCCGACCAGATTAGCAGTCGGTTGGCTGGCCGGTGTGTAGCGAGGTGCGACGACCATCGGGAAGTGATAGCTGTACTGCCCTTCGCGAAAGTCGGCGCGATCCTGGTATCCGATCTCGACGGCGATCTCCTCGCCGGGCGCGATGTTTGCGACGGCGGTGGCGAAAACGTTTGGGCGCTCGCTTTCCAGCAGGCTCGCCTTGCGGCCCTGGCTGGCGGCCTCGTTATAGACCTTACGCGCTTCCGCTTTAGGGAGAATTTCGCCTTCGATCCTGCGCTCGCCGACCAGCAGTGTCAGGCGATCGACCGCCGAGCCTTCGGGCAGCGGAAAGACGTAAACGCCTTCCAGCCAGCGCTTGCTCGGGTTGCGAAAGCGCTGGCGCAAGGTGACGCGCGCCACGGGGCCTTCCAGGTCGATAACCACATCGCTTTTGAGCAGCGGCGCCGCATAGGCCTTACCGCTTTCGCCACCCTGGAAGAACAGCCCGGCGGGCGGCGCTTCACTTGCATGGGCGCGCAGCGTGTTGGGGCCGGTCAGGATCATGAGGGCCGTCATGATGGCCATCCAAAGCAACACCAAAATAAGCGTCGTGCTCATCTGCTTGAGGAACGCTTGCTGGCGTTGCGGGATAACCTGCCGGTAGGTGAGATTACTGTTTGGCTCAAACATCGCTTTAGTCCCCTGTTCTCATCGCTTCTAGAACGCTTCGATGAAACAGCAGCCAAGGGGCGTGCTTTGGACCGAAAAGCGGCGATCTGGCGGGACTTAGTGGCAAAAGCGAGGCATGGAGGCTCCGCATAAAGATCGGGCGAATCGGCGAAAAATGGTCGTCATGCGGCTTGCCTTGCAAACCTGCGTTCGATAGCTTCGGCGGTGTTGCGGCTGCCTGGCGCCGCTTAATCTCACTTTACGATACCTTGAGGAAATCTCCTGATGCCGTTCCTTGCTTCACGCCTGTCCCGTATCAAGCCCTCGCCGACAATAGCCGTCTCCAACAAGGCGCGCGAGTTGAAGGCTGCCGGCAAGGATGTCATCGGTCTGGGCGCCGGCGAACCGGACTTCGATACGCCGGAGAATATTCGCCAGGCTGCGATTGCCGCGATTAACGGGGGCGACACCCGTTATACCGCGGTTGATGGAACGCCGGCCTTGAAGGACGCTATCTCGGCCAAGTTCAAGCGCGAGAACGGCCTGGAATACAGCCCCGAGGAGATCACGGTCGGGACTGGTGGCAAGCAGGTGCTCTACAACGCGCTGATGGCCACACTCGATGAAGGCGACGAGGTGCTGATCCCAGCGCCCTACTGGGTATCTTATCCAGACATGGCGCTGTTGGCGGGCGGTGAGCCGGTCGCTATCCCCTGTACCGAAAAGCAGGGTTTCAAGCTGCAACCGGATGACCTGGAAAAGGCCATTACCAAAAAGTCAAAATGGCTGATTCTGAACTCGCCGTCCAACCCCACGGGTGCCGCCTACAATTTCGACGAGATGAAGGCCCTGACGGATGTACTCAAGCGCCATCCGCAGGTTTGGGTTATGACCGACGACATGTACGAGCACTTGGTATATGACAACTTCGTCTTCTGTACGCCGGCTCAGGTGGAACCGGAGTTGCGGGATCGTACGCTAACGGTGAACGGTGTTTCCAAGGCCTACTGCATGACGGGGTGGCGTATCGGTTACGCCGGCGGTCCGAAGGACCTGATCACGGCGATGCGCAAGATTCAGTCACAATCGACCTCCAATCCCTCGTCGGTCAGTCAAGCGGCGGCGGTAGAGGCCCTGAATGGTCCGCAGGATTTCATCCCGGCCCATAACAAGGTGTTCAAGGAACGGCGCGACATGGTGGTCAAGATGCTGAACGACTGCCCGGGGTTGCGCTGCCCCATGCCGGAAGGCGCATTTTACGTCTATCCCTCCTGCGCCGGTTTGATTGGCAAGAAGACCCCACAGGGCAAAACCATCGAGTCCGATGGTGACTTTGTTACCTACCTTTTGGAGTCCGAAGGCGTTGCCGTAGTGCAGGGCGAGGCCTTTGGCCTATCGCCTTTCTTCCGGATTTCCTATGCGACTTCCACCGAGGCCTTGCACGATGCCTGTCTGCGAATAAAGCGTGCCTGCGAGGCTTTGGCCAAGTAAGTCGGCGGAGGTGGTGTCATGCGCGTTTTGGTGGTAGGCGCGGGCGGCGTCGGGGGCTATTTCGGCGGTCGTCTTGCAGAAGCCGGGCATTCGGTTGTGTTTGTGGCCCGCGGGCGTCATGCGGACGCCATGGCGACAGCCGGGCTCAAAATTCGTTCCAACGCCGGCGATTTGCATCTGAAACCGGTGGTCCTCCTGGATCGCCTGGACGAACCGGGGCGCTTCGATCTGGCGCTGATTTGCGTCAAGCTAAAGGACACGACCGAGGCGGCGGCACTGGTGAAGCCGCTGTTGGCGCCCGAGGGGCTCTGCATTTCGCTCCAGAACGGCGTCGAGGCGGAAATGATGCTGGCCGATGTTCTGGGGCGCGATGCCGTCCTTGCAGGAATCGCCTATATTTCCGCCCATATCGTTGCGCCCGGCGTCATCGAGCATGTCGGTCAACGCGCCAAGCTGACCTTTGGTGAATTGGAGGAAGGCGTAAGCGATCGGGCGCGTGCGGTTCTGTCACTGTTCCAGACAGCCAAGTTTGACAGCGAATTGTCGGGCGAGATGGAGCTTCAGCTGTGGCTGAAGTTTATCATGCTGACGGCTTTTTCGGGGGCATGTTGTTACCGGCGCGAGGCCATCGGCGTTTTGCGCGGCGATCCTGAAGGCAAGGCGCTGTTCCAGGCGTTGATGGAGGAAGCGGTAGCGGTAGGCCGGGCGCGAGGCGTCAAACTGACCGAGGAAGTCGTTGCGCGGCGATTGGATAACGTGGAGCAGCTTCCGCCGGAGATGAAGCCTTCCATGCTGGTGGATCTTGAGCGCGGCAACGCGCTGGAGCTTCCCTGGCTATCCGGCGCTGTGGTCCGCTTGGGACAACAGGCGGGCGTGCCAACACCCGTCAGCAGCAAGGTCGTTGATGCGTTGGAGCCGCTTGCCGGGGGGCGTTTGGGGGCGGCATAGCTGGAAAGGCTGTTGGCCCGCCCTACATCTTGCTGCAGTAATTTCATTGCAGCGGAACAAGAAGGCATCATGGCCAAGCCAGAAACTCCCGACGATAAGACGAAAAGCTTTCAAGGCGAGGATTCCCGTGTGGGACGCCGGGTGCAGCGTTATGCCCAGGTCGGGACATCGGTCGGCGGGTTGGCGGCGCAGTTCCTCGGATCGCGCATGCTTGGCCGAAAACTCAATCGGGCTCAGCATTCCGAAGAGTTGAAAACGGCACTTGGCGGTCTGAAGGGTCCGCTCATGAAGGCGGCGCAGATTCTGGCGACCATTCCCGATGCCTTGCCGCGCGAGTACGCGGAGCAGCTTCAGCAGCTTCAGTCCAACGCGCCGTCGATGGGTTGGCATTTCGTGCGCCGTCGGATGCGCACCGAACTGGGACCGGCTTGGGAGTCGCGTTTTGCCAGCTTTGGGCGTGAGGCCGCCGCGGCGGCCTCGTTGGGTCAGGTACATAGAGCAGAAGACGAGGCGGGTCGGCAGCTGGCCTGCAAGCTGCAGTATCCCGACATGAGCTCCGCAGTGGAAGCGGACCTGAAGCAGTTGAAAATGGTGCTGTCGCTCTATCGGCGCTATGACCGGGCCATCGACACCAGCGATGTCTTTCATGAGCTATCCGACCGCCTGCGAGAGGAGCTGGACTACGAGCGCGAGGCGCGCCACATGAAGCTTTACGAGCGGATGCTGGCGGAGGAGCCGGGGGTTCGTGTGCCGGAGGTGGAAGACCCGCTTACCACGCGTCGGCTCCTGACCATGACCTGGCTCGATGGCGACGGACTGCTGCGCTTCATCGACCGCCACCGGGACGATCAAGCCATGCGCGACCGGGTGGCAATCAACATGTTCCGGGCCTGGTACGTGCCATTTTATCGGTATGGTGTCATTCACGGCGATCCGCATCTTGGCAATTATTCGATCACCGAGGCGGGCCTTATCAACCTATTGGACTTCGGCTGCATCCGTATCTTCCCGCCGGCCTTCGTTAAGGGCGTCATCGACCTTTATCACGCCCTGGAGAACGATGACGAGGATCTGGCGGTCGAGGCATACCGGAGTTGGGGATTCAACACGATCAATCGCGAACTGCTTGAGGTGCTGAATATCTGGGCGGGGTTCCTATACGCGCCGCTTCTGGAAGACAAAGCCCAACCGATTATGGCGGGGCAGAGCGGTATTTACGGCGCCGAGGTGGCAGGCCGGGTTCACAAGGAGCTGCGCCGCTTGGGCGGCGTGAAGCCGCCGCGTGAATTCGTCCTGATGGATCGCGCGGCAATCGGCCTTGGCTCGGTCTTCATGCACCTAAAGGCGAATGTGAACTGGCATCGCACTTTCCGGGGGCTGATCGATGATTTCGATGCCGCAGCGCTCGGCCGTCGGCAAGAGAAAGCATTGAAGGCAATCGGACTTTCCGAAGAGACCTGAATCCAGCGATAATCGGACTGTCCGGTCGAGTCCTGCCACCCACGCTGTTTTCGGAGTGATTGCACCATGGAACTGTTGCTCGATCCGCAAATCTGGATCGCCTTCATCACGCTGGCGACTTTGGAAATCGTGCTGGGCATCGACAACCTGATCTTCCTGTCGATCATCAGCCAGCGCTTACCGGCGAATCAACAGCCCCTGGCCCGCCGTTTCGGGCTTGTCGCCGCCCTTGTTACACGCCTTCTTCTCTTGTTGACGCTGGCCTGGATCATAGGCCTGACGGCGCCGCTGTTCATGGCGTTTGGCGAGCCTTGGTCCTGGCGCGACATCTTTCTGGCTGCTGGCGGCCTTTTCCTGATCTACAAGGCAACCTCAGAAATTCATCATGAGGTGGAGGGCGGTCCCCGGATCGTGCCAACCGGCAAGGCGGTGGCGCAGGGCTTTGCCCTGGTGGTTCTGCAAATCGGTATCCTCGATATCGTATTCTCTCTTGATTCGGTTCTGACCGCCGTTGGAATGGTCGACGAGGTGCCGGTAATGGTGGCGGCGATCGTCGCCGCCATGGTCGTCATGCTGTTCGCCGCCGAACCGGTCAGCGCCTTCGTGGAGCGTCATCCGACGGTCAAGATGCTGGCCTTGTCCTTTTTGCTGATGATTGGCATGGCGCTGATTGCCGATGGTCTGCATTTTCATATTCCGAAGGGCTATCTGTACTTCGGCGTTGCCTTCTCTATCCTGGTTGAAAGCCTTAACCTGTTGCGCAGCAAACGCCATGGAGTTCGGGAGGACCGCTAATGACCGGCAAGCCTTCAGATGTGAACCAGCCCGCAACAGCAGGGGCAGTTTCCAAGGGCGTTATTTTTGCAGGGTATCTGGGCGGTGGCACCATCAAGGACTGCGGCTTGGCGGACCTTGGCACGGCAGAGGACAAGCCGCCTTACTGGGCCCATCTGGATCGCAGTGAGAGCGATGCGCAGAACTGGTTGGTCAGGGAAAGCGGCTTACCCTCAGCCGCATTGCACGCCATCCTGGCCGAAGAGACTCGTCCGCGCCTTGAGTCCTTCGATGGAGGCGGACTGCTTCTCATTTTGCGCGGTGTCAACCTCAACCCGGGGGCCGATCCCGAAGACATGATCACCCTGCGCATCTGGGCTGAGGAAAAGCGGGTCATCAGCCTGCGCCGCTTTCGCATCATGGCCGTTCAGGATGTTCGCGATCAGTTGGAGAAGGGGCAGGGACCCTCGACCATCGGCGGCGCCGTCACTCAGGTTATCGGTGGCTTGCTGCAACGCATGGAGCCAACGATACAAAGCCTGCAGGAAGCCATCGACGATGTGGAGGTGGAGACCCTCGAGGAAGAGACCCCCGATATCCGGCAAAAACTTTATGGGCTGCGAACTCAGATCGTGCGCTTGCGACGCTACGTCGCCCCCCAGCGTGACGCCTTGAAGCAGCTTCTCGAAGGCCCGCCATCCTGGTTCTCCAAGGATGACCGAAATCGGTTGCGCCATGCGCTTGATCAGGTCACGCGCTATGTCGAGGCGTTGGAGGCCGCACGGGACCGTACCGCCGTGGTGCAGGACGAGATGGCTAACCGCATCGGCGAAATGGCCAACCGCCGTATCTATCTGCTTTCGATCGTCGCTGGGATTTTCCTGCCCTTGGGGCTTTTGACCGGGCTGTTGGGAATCAACGTCGCTGGCATGCCGGGGGCGGAAACGCCCTGGGCCTTTTGGGCTGTATGCGGGCTGTTGGGTGTGCTGGTGGTCTTCGAGATTTGGTTGTTCAAGAGGTTGAATTGGGTGTGATTCAGCCTGAATGACGATCAAATCACGTTTAAATAACGGCGAGCCCTTCACAAATGCCGCCGCAGTCGCCATTCTCTTGCATCGACTAACATAAGCTCACAAAGGGGAAGTCTACGACGATGAAAGTCGCGATCCCGAAGGAACGGCGCGCTGACGAGCGCCGTGTCGCCGCCTCGCCGGAGACGGTAAAGAAGATGATCGGCCTTGGGTTGGAGGTCACGGTTGAAGCAGGCGCTGGACTGGCTGCCTCCATAACCGATTCCGCCTACAGCGAAGCAGGGGCCACCATTGCAAAAACCGCTAAGGAAGCTCTCACCGCTGCACAGATTGTGTTGAAGGTCAGTCGGCCTCTGGATAAGTCGGAGGGCGAGGACGAGTTCGCACTACTGCCGAAGGGAGCCGTTCTTATCAGCGGCTTCGACCCCTTCCGGGCGGGCGCAGGCCTGAACCGCGCTGCCGAGGCTGGTGTGACGGCATTTGCCATGGAGTTGATGCCCCGCATCACCCGCGCGCAATCGATGGACATTTTGTCCTCTCAGGCCAACCTTGCCGGGTACAAAGCGGTTCTCGACGGGACCGAGGTCTTCACCCGCGCATTTCCGATGATGATGACGGCTGCGGGCAAGATATCCCCGGCCAACGTCTTCGTAATGGGTGCCGGTGTCGCGGGATTGCAGGCCATCGCGACCGCCCGTCGTTTGGGTGCGGTAGTCTCTGCAACCGACGTTCGGCCTGCGGCAAAGGAACAGGTTGAAAGCCTTGGGGCGAAGTTCATCGCTGTTGAGGATGAAGAGTTCAAGCAGGCCGAGACTGCTGGCGGTTACGCCAAGGAAATGAGCGACGCGTACAAAAAGAAGCAGGCGGCTTTGGTTGCCGAAACGCTCAAGAAGCAAGACATGGTGATCACCACGGCTCTCATTCCCGGACGTCCGGCGCCAAAGTTGGTGACCGAGGAAATGGTCAAGTCGATGAAGACAGGCTCGGTGATCGTCGATCTGGCCGGCGACAACGGCGGCAATTGTGAGCTGTCGGAGCCTGGCACCGTGGTACAAAAACATGGCGTGACGATCTTGGCGCATCGCAACGTGCCGTCTCGTCTTGCGCGTGACGCCTCGGAGCTTTTCGCCCGTAACCTGTTCAATTTCCTGCAATTGATGATCGACAAGGAAAGCAAGTCCTTGAAGCTCGATTGGGAGGATGAACTGATCAAGGCGACCTGCATTACGCATGGCGGCAAGATCGTCCATGAAGGATTGAAGGAAATTGCGGGCAAAACCGGTCGCCCGGCGTCCAAAAAGCCTGCTGCGCGCAAGGCGAAGCCGTCAAGCGGCGCCAAAGCGGCTGCCAGCGGAAGCGCCAAGAAAGCGCCGGCGGTCAAGAAGCCCGCCCAATCGGACAAGCAAAAGAGTTAAGGAGAAGCAGTGATGGATCCGCAAAGTTTCCAGTCAAAGGCCGGGGAACTGGCCGACAAAGCCGCACAGCTCTCCAGTGATGCTTCCAGCCTGGCGATGGAAAGCAGCCGTCTGGCTCTCGAGGGCACCGGGGGCGCCGCGAGTGGCCCTTCCATGCTGGTACTTGGGCTAACGGTCCTGGTGCTGGCGGTCTTTGTCGGCTACCACGTGGTCTGGCGCGTGACGCCGGCGCTGCACTCGCCACTCATGGGCGTAACCAACGCGATCTCCTCTGTGATCATTGTCGGCGCTCTTATCGCTGCCGGTCCTGCAGAATTCAACTTCAGTCAGGTCATGGGTTTCCTCGCCGTTACTTTGGCTTCCGTCAATATCTTTGGCGGCTTCATCGTGACCCAGCGAATGCTCTCCATGTTCAAGAAGAAGCAGCGGTAAGGAAACAAATCATGGGTCACGATCTTTCGGCACTTCTCTATCTCGTTGCTTCGGTCTGCTTCATTCTGGCGTTACGCGGTCTGTCGCACCCGGAAACGGCACGTCAGGGCAACATGTTCGGCATCGCCGGTATGGCGATTGCCGTCATAACCACTCTGTCGCTGCCTGCGGTGCAGTCCTACTGGATTATTCTGGCGGGCATCCTGATCGGCGGGTCCATCGGTACGGTGATCGCGCTCAAGATCAAGATGACGGCCTTGCCCCAGCTTGTGGCTGCCTTTCATAGTTTGGTCGGTCTGGCGGCGGTCTTTGTGGCGGCGGCGGCGTTTTACTCGCCGGAAGCTTACGGTATCGGCAGCGCAGGCGAGATTCATACCAACAGTCTGGTTGAAATGGCTGTCGGCACCGCTATCGGCGCCATTACCTTCACCGGCTCGATCATCGCGTTTGGCAAGCTGCAAGGTTTGATTTCCGGCAAGCCGGTTGTCTTCCCCATGCAGCACTGGCTGAACCTTGGTCTCGGCATCCTTGCGATCCTGGTGGTTTCCTGGTTCGTCGCAGACCAGTCGGCGACGGCCTTCTGGCTTTTGGTTCTGCTGTCCTTGGCGCTCGGTATTCTTATCATCATCCCGATCGGCGGCGCCGACATGCCGGTGGTGATTTCGATGCTGAACAGCTATTCAGGCTGGGCGGCTTGCGGCATTGGCTTCACGCTGGAGAACATGCTGCTGATCGTGGCGGGTGCCCTGGTCGGCTCTTCTGGTGCCATCCTCAGCTATATCATGTGCAAAGGCATGAACCGCTCCTTCTTCTCGGTCATCCTGGGTGGCTTCGGCGGTGAGACGGCGGCCGGGGGTTCGGGTGGCGATGATGGTGGTGACAAGACCTACCGTGCGGGCGCGGCGGCGGACGCGGCCTTCCTGATGAAGAACTCCGACCGGGTGATCATCGTGCCGGGTTACGGTATGGCGGTCGCGCAAGCCCAGCACGTGCTTCGCGAGATGGCCGATCTACTGAAGGCCGAGGGCGTCGAGGTCAAGTACGCCATTCACCCGGTTGCGGGCCGTATGCCGGGCCACATGAACGTTCTTTTGGCCGAGGCAAACGTGCCTTATGACGAAGTCTTCGAGATGGACGAGATCAATCGCGAGTTCGGTGAGACCGACGTGGCTTTTGTCATCGGCGCCAACGACGTCACGAACCCGGCGGCGAAAACCGACAAGACTTCGCCGATCTTCGGTATGCCGGTGCTCGACGTCGAGAAGGCGCAGAACGTCCTCTTCGTGAAGCGTTCCATGAGTTCGGGCTATGCAGGCGTCGACAATCCGCTGTTCTACATGGATCAGACCATGATGCTGCTGGATGACGCCAAAAAGATGTGTGAGCAGATCGTCAAGGCGCTGGAGGCGTAGGCGCGAACTCGCCTTCCGGCAAGTCCCTTATGTGGGCTTGGTTTTAGCAAACGAAAAAACCCGCCGTGCTAATCGCCGCGGCGGGTTTTTCTTTGACGTCCGTAAAGACGTGAACTGGCTTAGAAGCCTTCGCGTTCCATGCGCTTGCGCATAAGCTTGCGATGCCGCCGAACGGCTTCGGCACGCTCGCGCTTGCGTTTCTCCGAGGGTTTCTCGTAGTTACGTCGAAGCTTCATCTCGCGGAACACACCCTCGCGCTGCAGCTTTTTCTTAAGCGCGCGCAGGGCCTGATCAACGTTGTTGTCGCGAACAGTTACGTGCACGGTTTCGTCACACTCCTTCCAGGCCAGTAGGTTGATCCAAAATCTTTTTCCGCTCACTTGGCAACCCGCCGAGCCCCTCGAAAGCGGCTCGTTGTGTCTTGCTGCACAAGAAAGCGAAACAGGCGCCTTTCGGCGCCGGTGCAGTTTGGTATCACAAGCTGCAGGCTTTGTGAAGGGGAAAGCGGCAGAAAACCGTGCTTGTGGATTCTGGATTCAGATCGCTGGAAACCGCCGCGCCTTCACGCCATATTGCTAACATGAGCACAAAGAAACGCAAAGCCGATACCGGTATCGATCTGCGCCAACAGTTGCTGGCAGCATTGCTACCCATCGTCCCTTTCGAGGGTTGGAGCGAGCGCGCGCTGTTACAGGCGGCGGCGGCCATCGGTGTTTCCGTGCCGCAAGCCTTGAATGCTTTTCCAGGCGGCGCGGCGGAGATGATCGCCTTTCATAGCGCCGAGGCTGATGCCCGCATGCTCGAAGCATTGGAGCGCGAGGATATGGCAGCTCTTAAAGTGCGCGAACGGATTGCTCTGGCGGTCCGTACGCGCCTAACCCAGAACGAACCAAATCTGGAGGCCGTGCGCCGGGGGCTGAGTTATCTCGCCATGCCGCAGCATGCCGCGCTGGCAACCCGGTTGCTTTATCGGACCGTAGACGCGATGTGGTTGGCGGCTGGCGATCGCTCCACCGACTACAACTTCTACAGCAAGCGTTTGCTGCTGGCGGGTGTTTATAGTTCGACCCTGTTGGTCTGGCTCGACGACGGCACCCAGGACAAGGCGCGCACCTGGGCATTTCTGGAGCGGCGAATCGATAATGTTCTCATGATCGGTGGTAAATTCGGTCGTGGCATGAAAGCGCTCCTGGATTTACCCGAGCGGATGTTTGACCGGCGGTCAGGTGGCCTTGTGTCGCGCGCGCGGGCCGCCGGTTTCAAGTCGCCGCGCCGATAACCGGAGCGCCTTACCGTTACCCTGATACTCTTGTTTACTCTTTGGGGAGCAAACGATTGACGTGCCCCATCTTGCGTCCGGGTCTGGCTTCGGCCTTGCCGTAGAGATGCAGGCGCGCCGTGGGATCACCCAATATTTTCTCCCAGGTATTGGCCTCGTCTCCTAGTAGGTTGCGCATCACTGCATTTGAGTGCCTTTCGGTAGAGCCCAACGGCAGCCCCGCAACGGCGCGCACAAATTGCTCGAATTGGGAGGTGAGACAGGCGTCCATCGTCCAGTGTCCCGAGTTATGAGGACGTGGCGCCATCTCGTTAACCAGCACCTCGCCTTTGCCGGTCACAAACATCTCTACCGCCAGCAGCCCGACGTAATCGAATGCATCGGCCAGGCGTCGAGCAATGACTTCGGCACGCTCGGCAACATCCTGTGCGATCCGGGCGGGCGCAATGGTTTGGTCAAGAATATGATTACGATGTTGATTCTCGACCGGGACATAGGTGGCGGTCGCGCCGTCGAGTCCCCTGGCGACGATAACCGAGATTTCCAAGTCGAAATCAACGAACCCTTCCAGGATACCGGAGACACCGGTCGCGCCGCCGGTCATGCGCGCCCAGGCCTGCTGTGCATCCCGCTCATTCTGGATGGTCACCTGACCTTTGCCGTCGTAACCGAATTCCGCGGTTTTCAGCACCGCCGGCATGCCGATCTCGCGCAGGGAGCGCGCCAGGCTCTCCTGACTGGTCACCTCGGCATAGCGCGTCGTCGGAATCCCTTTGGAGGCGCAGAAATCTTTCTCCCGCAATCTGTTCTGGCAGGTATGCAGCGCTTGCGGATTCGGGCGGACAGGCTTGATGCGCGAGAGAATTTCACCGGTTTTCGAGGGCACATTCTCGAATTCGAAAGTGACAACATCGACAGCCTCTGCGAAGCGTGTCAAGGCGGCTTCATCGTCATAGGCTGCGATCGTCGAGAGCGAGGTGACCTGTGTCGCAGGTGCGTCGGCGTCGGGGCAGAAAATATGGCTGCGATAGCCCAGATTAGCGGCGGCCAGGGCCGTCATGCGGCCAAGCTGGCCGCCGCCTAGTATGCCGATTACCGAACCTGGAGGTAGGGCCTGCCGCTTCTTCGCCATCTGCTGGAATCTTCCTCTCTCGTCGTAGGTATCAGGCTGTGTCGTCGCTGGGCTGTTCGGCGACAGCGGCTGTCTGCCGGGCTCGCCAAGCATCCAGAGCTTCGCTGACGGCCTTGTCTTCCAACGCGATAACCGCCGCGGCTAGGAGGGCCGCATTGATGGCACCGGCTTTTCCGATCGCCACCGTACCGACTGGAATGCCACCAGGCATCTGGACAATGGACAAAAGGGAATCCAGGCCCTTCAAGCTTTTGCTCTCGATAGGCACACCAAAAACCGGCAAGGGAGTCATCGCCGCCGTCATACCGGGCAGATGCGCCGCACCCCCGGCGCCGGCGATCACGACCTTCAAACCTCGTTCGCGTGCGGAAGTCGCGTAGCTTACCAGGCGATCAGGTGTCCGGTGGGCGGATACGATACGGGTTTCGTGGGCGATACCCAGCGCCGTCAAGGTCTCGCAGGCATGGGTCATGATCGCCCAGTCCGATTGGCTGCCCATGATAACGCCCACCAGGGCTTGCTGATCGCTCATCGTTCGTTCCCCCAAAGGTAACGGAGTGAGCGCGGATTATTGGGAGTCGCGCCAATCCTGGCAAGTCGTTGCAGAAGCATTCGGGGTTCCATCAGGCAATGATGTTCGGATAAAGGCGAGATTGCAGCCGGGAAATCTGGTCCTTGAGTTGCAGCTTTCTCTTTTTCAGCCTCCGAATCTGAATCTGATCTACCACCGAGTTATCGGAGAGGCGCTCAATGACGTCATCGAGGTCACGATGCTCGGTTTCCAGTTCCAGGAGCCGTTGTCTGATGATCTCCTGCTCTTGTGATTCTACCATGCCTTGACCCGTTGACTGATTGGGTTGCCATTATAGACGAGGCCAGCAGCGGATTGGAGTCCAACCGGCACTGATGCGACAAACGAACAACCCATTTTGGAGCTTCTCCCTTGAGACTTACGCCAAACCCGGCGTTGCAGAGGCTTGTTTGGCATTGCAGGACAAATATGGCCTGGACGTGAACTTGCTGCTTTTCTGCTGTTGGGCGGCGCGCAATGGTCGCCGCTTGTCGCAGGAAGACCTGGAACGATTGGACGGGCTTTCATCACCTTGGCGGCGGCATGTGGTTGTGCCCTTGCGCGAACTGCGGCGCTGGCTGAAGACCCGGGAAGTCGATGAACAGGTAACCCGCTTCCGGGCCGCGATCAAGCGGCAGGAGCTTGAAGCAGAACGATTGCAGCAAGATCAACTCCACGCAGTGCTGCCACTTGATGTATCGGTCGTGGATTGCAGTTGGCTCACGTTAGCCGAGGCCAATTTGCGGCAGTACCTGGAATTCTCGGCTTGTCCTACGGTGAACCTTGATCCGCTGCTTCAATCGCTTGGGTAATATCGGCTCGCGTCGACTCGTCGGCGCCATCAGGACTTGCCGGGCCGCCGCTTGCCCTGCCCCTGCCAGCGCGCAACGGTGCCTGAATCGAGGTCGAAGAGGTCAAGAACGCGTCCCAGCGTTTGATCAACCATCTCTTCAAGATTACCCGGTCGCGCATAGAAAGCGGGAACCGGCGGCGCAATGATGGCGCCCATCTCGGTAGCCGCCAGCATGTTCTTCAGGTGGCCGGCGTGAAGAGGTGTTTCCCGTACCATCAAGACGAGACGGCGGCGTTCTTTCAGCACGACGTCGGCGGCGCGGGTCAACAATGTCGTGGTTACGCCGCTGGCAATCTCGGCCAGAGATTTGACGGAGCAGGGCGCGACCACCATCCCCAAGGTCTTATAGGAGCCGCTGGAAATGGCCGCACCCATGTCCTCCGCACCATGTACGGCATCGGCTAGGGCACGGACGGCGGCAACTTTCCGGTCCGTTTCGTACGCCAGCGTCACTTCGGCCGAGCGGCTCATCACGAGATGAGTCTCCACCGGCAGGGGCTTCAGGATTTCCAGCAAGCGTATGCCGTAGATCACGCCGCTGGCGCCTGAAATGCCTACGATGAGGCGCTGTTGTTCGGCCATATGCAATTTCCTTTGCCGCACTGCACGGCGAGTGCCTTCACAAACTTGAACCAAAGGCGCTACGATACCAAGTGCATAAAGTAGCAATTAGCAAAGGAGGCTCAAGCATGGTTAATCCAGAGCACGTGCAGGCTCTTCGCGAAAAGCACTCCACCCTGGAACGTCGAATTGATACCGAGAACCAACGCCCGCATCCTGACGATGTCAGAATCGCGGAGCTTAAGAAGAAAAAGCTTCAGTTAAAAGACGAGATCAGCCGTTTGGAACACTAGGTTCCGACGGCTTTTTTGATCCCTGGCGTCTAAAAGCGGGTTGATCAAGCACTTCCCGTCGCCGTGTAGCCTTCGGTTTGTCGGCAATAAGCGGCGGCGGGTTGTGTTCAGGTTTTGACGTCAGGCCTTGACCGGTACGGTGTAATTCAAGGCCATCCGTCCGCCGTCCGGATAGATCGTCTGGCCGGTTATATAGCTCGAATCCTTGCTGGCCAGGAAAAGCGCCACGCTAGCGATTTCTTCAGGCTCACCGACGCGGCCCATTGGCGTACGCGAGAGAATGCCGCGTATTTTTTCCGGATCGTTTGCGACCTGCTCGAACACCTCGGTACGGATGGAACCCGGGCCAATCGCGTTGACGCGTATATCGTGCTCGGTCAAGGACAGGGCCATCACCTTGGTCAACTGCATCACGCCGCCCTTGGAGACCACGTAAGGGGTGATGGCTGGGATGGCCATGACGGCGTTCACGGACGACATATTGATGATCGTGCCACCGCCGCCTTGCTTGACCATCTGACGGGCTGCGGCCTGTCCGGTGAGAAAGACCCCTTTCAGGTTGACGCGCAAGACGCGGTCGAAGTCGGCTTCGTCCAGGTCGAGAAAGCTCGCCGCATGGACGATCCCGGCATTCGCGATGGCACAGTCGATGCGCCCGTAGCCTGCCACTGCAGCGGCAATGAGGCTGTCCACCTCTGCTTTGCTGCCGACATCGCAGGACACGAACAGCGCTTCACCGCCAGAAGCTTGAATCTCCTCGACTGCTTCCTCGCCGCGGGCGACGTTGACATCGGCCAGAACGACCTTGGCGCCTTCCTCGGCAAATCGTTTGGCGCAGGCCTTACCGATGCCGGCCGCGCCGCCGGTGATGACCGCAACCTGATCTTTCAGACGCATATTCTTCTCCCTCCAGTATACTCGTCGCTACTGGTTCTATCGGTGCCGGGAGAGGGCTGCAAGAGGGCAGACCGGCAAAGCGGCGACCTTTGATCAAAGTTATCTATCTGCGAGCGTAGCCCAGGCCCGAAAGCGCCGCGGCTATTTCATCGAGAATGGCCGGATCGTCGATGGTTGCCGGTGGCTTGAAGCTCTCGCCATCGGCGATCTGCCGCATGGTGCGCCGCAGGATCTTTCCGCTACGGGTCTTGGGCAGTCGTTTGATCACGGCGACCAGCTTAAAAGCCGCTACCGGGCCAATCTTTTCCCGCACCAGCTTCACCAGCTCCGCCTGAATTTCAGAATCCACGCGCTGGCAGCCGGCATTCAAAACGACGAACCCAAGCGGCACCTGTCCTTTCAAGCTGTCAGCCACGCCGATAACAGCGCACTCCGCGACGTCCGGATGGCTCGCCAGGACTTCCTCCATGCCGCCTGTGGACAGGCGATGTCCGGCGACGTTGATGATGTCGTCAGTCCGGGCCATAACGAAGATATAGCCGTCCTCGTCGATGTACCCCGCATCACCGGTTTTATAGAAACCGGGATATTCAGCGAGGTAGGCTTCGTGGAAGCGGTCCTGCGCTTGCCATAACGTCGGCAGGCTGGCAGGCGGAAGCGGCAGCTTGCAGACGATGGCGCCAATGGTGCCGGGCGCCACCTCGTGTCCGTCTCCGTCAAGAACCCGAACATCCCATCCAGGGGCCGCCACAGTGGGCGAGCCGGGTTTGACCGGTAACGGCTCGACGCCCATCGGATTGGCGGCAATCGACCAACCGGTTTCCGTTTGCCACCAGTGATCGATCACCGGCACCTTGAGTTTCTCCTGCGCCCAAACAAGCGTGTCCGGGTCACAGCGCTCTCCCGCGAGGAACAGGGCGCGGTAATGACTGAGATCATAGTTGGCCAGCAGTTTGCCTTCAGGGTCCTGTTGCCGAATGGCGCGAAAAGCCGTTGGTGCGGTAAAAAGCGTTGTAACCTTGTGTTCGGCGATGACGCGCCAGAAGGCGCCGGCGTCGGGCGTGCCGACCGGCTTGCCCTCGTACATGACCGTGGTATTGCCGTTCAAGAGCGGAGCGTAGACGATGTAGGAATGTCCGACGACCCATCCGACATCCGACGCCGCCCAATAAACCTCGCCTGGCTCCACGTCATAGATATTTTTCATCGACCAGTGCAGGGCGACAGCATGACCGCCGTTGTCGCGCACGATTCCTTTGGGCTGGCCGGTGGTGCCGGAAGTATAGAGGATGTAGAGCGGGTCGGTGGCTGCAACGCTGACGCAAGGGTGCGGCGAAACGTCCTCCGTCGCCGCCTGCCAGTCGAGATCGCGTCCGGCGGTAAGCGGCGCGGGCGATTGGGGGCGTTGCAGGATTACGCAGAACGAAGGCTTATGATCAGCCAGATCGATGGCACCATCCAACAGCGGCTTGTAGGGAATCACCCGGCCCGGCTCAATGCCGCAGGATGCTGTCACGATGGCCTTGGGTTTGGCGTCATTGATGCGTGTGGCCAACTCGTTGGAAGCAAATCCGCCGAACACCACGGAATGAATGGCACCAAGACGCGCGCAGGCGAGCATGGCAATGGCCGCCTCGGGCACCATCGGCATATAGATGATGACGCGATCGCCTTTGGCCACGCCGTTCTTAGCCAGCAAACCGGCAAACCGCGCCACGGCATCGCGCAGTTCGCGGTAAGTGAAGCGCTGCTGGCTTTCGGTCAGGGGCGAGTCGTGAATGAGAGCCAATTGATCGGCTCGACCATTTTCAACGTGACGATCAAGAGCGTTGTAGCAAGTGTTCAGCATGCCACCGGCAAACCAGCGACTATAAGGCGCGTTGCTATCGTCGAGCACCTTGTCCCATTTTCGATCCCAATGCAGAGCTTCCGCGGCCTCGGCCCAAAACCCTTCCTTATCGTCGATGGAACGCTTGTAGAGTGCGTCGTACTTCGCCATCAATCGTTTCCTCCCCGCTTAAGGTTTCTTATCCTTTTGCCAAAGGACTCTAGGACGCACCAGCCTTCGGCGAAAGGGTTCAGCAATCGCCGACCTGCCGCAGTTTTATATTGCATCTGCAAGGACGGCTTTTAAAAGTTAGGGTTGATTGCAGGAGAATGTCTATGACCGCAGCTTACGAATCCGGCCTTGGCAGCAATGCTGCAAACTATGTCCCGCTTTCGCCAATAAGCTTTTTATTCAGGACTGCCGAGGTTTTTCCGGACCGCTTGGCTGTCGCGCATGGTCGCCGCCGCTACACTTGGACGCAGACAAAGGAGCGCTGCTGTAGGCTTGCTTCTGCTTTAACCAAGCGGGGAATTGGCAAGGGCGATACCGTGGCAGCCTTTTTGCCTAATATTCCGGAAATGTTCGAAGCGCATCAGGGCGTCCCCATGACCGGCGCCGTGCTCAACGCTATCAACTATCGTCTCGACGCGGCTTCCGTCGCCTTCATCTTGAAGCATGGCGAAGCCAAAGTCTTGATTACAGACAGTGAATACGCGCCCTTGATGCGTGATGCGCTGGCGCAGGTATCGCAGCCAATTCTGGTGATCGACGTAGAGGACAGCGAGGGGCCTGGCGGTGAGCGGTTGGGCAGTCTGGATTACGAGAGTTTCTTGTCGGAAGGCGAATCGCACTTCGATTGGCGGCCGCCGGTCGACGAGTGGGATGCCATCTCGCTCAATTACACTTCCGGTACGACCGGCGATCCGAAGGGCGTCGTCTATCACCACCGCGGCGCCTATCTCAATGCGGTAGGTAATGCGCTCACTTGGTCCTTGCCGCAGTTTCCCGTCTATCTCTGGACCTTGCCGATGTTTCATTGCAATGGCTGGTGTTTCCCCTGGACCATCACGGCCAAGGCCGGGACCCACGTTTGCTTGCGGCGGGTTGAAGCAGGCTTGATTTATAAAGCCTTGGCGGAGGAACGCGTAACCCATCTGTGCGGCGCGCCGATCGTCATGCAGATGTTGGTGAACGTTGGACCCGACGAGAGCCGTGAATTCGATCAGAAGGTCAAATTCATGACCGCCGCCGCACCGCCGCCGGCGAGCGTTCTCGCGCGCATGGCCCAGATCGGCGTGGAGGTTACGCATGTCTATGGTCTGACGGAAGTTTACGGCCCGGCGGTCGTATGCGAGTGGGACCCACGCTGGGACGACCTTCCGCTAGACCAGCAGGCCGCGCTGAAATCACGCCAGGGGGTTACCTATCCCGTCCAGGAGGCCTTGATGGTGGCGGATCCGCAAACTCTTGAGCCGGTGCCGCGCGACGGTGAGACCATTGGCGAGGTTTTCTTGCGCGGCAATATCACGATGAAGGGATATCTGAAGAACGCCGAAGCGACGGAAGAAGCGTTCGCCGGCGGGTGGTTCCACAGCGGTGATCTCGGCGTCATGCATCCGGATGGCTATATCGAACTGAAAGATCGTTCGAAGGACATCATCATTTCGGGTGGCGAGAACATCTCCTCGATCGAGGTCGAAAACGTGCTCTATCGCCACGTTGCGGTGGCAGCGGTTGCGGTGGTGGCGAAACCCGATGAGAAATGGGGCGAGACGCCCTGCGCCTTCGTGGAATTGGTCCCGGGCGCCGAGGTCGATGCCGAGGAACTGATCGCGTTTTGCCGCGAACGCATGGCGCGCTTCAAGGCACCGCGCAATGTGGTCTTTGGCCCTTTGCCCAAGACCTCAACGGGTAAAATCCAGAAGTTCGAACTGCGGTTGCGTTTGCGGTCCGAATCATAATCTGGGAAAAGAGGACCGACCTGTGCGGTGATACAGGGAAGATAAAAGCCCATAAAAAAGGGGCTCTGGGGGGTGAATGCGCTCTGAGCGTGTATTCAGGCCGGATATTGAGGGGCTCCGCGGCCTTTCCGTACTTTTGATCGTGTTTTACCACCTGGAGGTTTCACTGCTTCCAGGCGGCTTCATCGGCGTCGATGTTTTCTTTGTCATCAGCGGTTTTCTGATCACCCGGCTGATTATTGACGACATTTCCGCCGGAACATTCACCTTCCGCGCCTTCTACCTTCGCCGCTTAAGGCGGCTTGGACCGGCTCTGCTCTTTACGCTTGCGGTGAGCTTGTTTTTGGCTGCTCTAAGTCTGTCCGGCGGTCGGCTTCTCGATCATATTCTGGCAACGCTTTGGGCCCTTTTGGGCCTGTCGAACATTTTTTTCTGGATCCAAACGGATTACTTGCAAGAGCCGGGCGGGCTCGCCCTTTTGCATACCTGGTCCCTGGGTGTCGAGGAGCAGTTCTATCTAATCTGGCCAGCGGTTCTGGTGTTGCTTTCCGGAAGCGGTGCTTTTGCTGGGCGCTGGTTTCTCCCCGCCACGTCGTCGTTTTTGATTGCCGTAGCGGCGGGGAGCTTGGCCCTAAGCGAATACTGGCTTGACCGAGACGCCTCGGCGGTCTTCTTTCTTACACCCTTTCGCGCTGCCGAGTTTGCTGCGGGCGCTTTGCTGGTTTTCTTCTCGCGCCAACTCGTTCGGATCCCGATGGTGATCAGGAACGCCATGGTGGTTTGCGGGTTGGGGAGCATTCTGTTTGCGGCACTGCGCTACAGCGTGGAAATGCGTTTCCCGGGGCTATCATCCCTGATTCCGGTGGTGGGGGCGGTTCTAATCATTGCCGCTGGCGATCCAAGTGTACTCAGGATGCCACTCGGCAATCGGCCATTGCGTTGGATTGGCCGAATTTCCTACTCGCTTTATCTCATCCATTTTCCGGTCATCGTGTTCTTCGGTCTATGGTCCTTGCTGCCAAATCCTTTCCTGGACGGCCTTGCGATGTTCTTGCTGTCGGTGCTGTCGGCGTGGGGCATTTACCATTGGATCGAGCAGCCCTTCAGAGCCCGGAATATCGAGGCAACAAACACCGGCTCTAAGCGATTCTTGGCTGGACTGGGCGGCATTGCGTGCGTGATTGCCGTGGCGTGCGCAATCCTATGGCAAAGCGGTGGGCTCTATGACCGCCTTGCTGAGCAATCACGGGCCTTGGAGGCCCACCGCGTGGACATTTCGCGCCTTCGCCGCAGGAACATCAGATTTCCCGAATGCCACATGGATTTCAGGGTCGACGACTGGAAGAAGTACTACAGCGTGGCATTCGAATCCTGCAATCCTGTGTCGCCGGGCCGGAGCTACACAATGGTTGTCGGCGACAGTACGGCTGCGGATTTCTGGCGGGCGCTGCGGGAGGCTTATCAGGTCGAGGTTCTGCAGTTTACCGGAAACGGTTGTGTCCGTAATGAGAAAGCGCATTGCGCCTTCCTGTACCGCGCGGCGGAGACGTTCATCCTTGCCCACAAGGACCAAATCGATACGGTTTTCGTCACGGGTGCATACCGGGATGCCACCCATCATTTCCACCTCGATTGGGCGCTTCGTTTGCAGAAAAAGGGCGTCCCGGTGGTGCTGGTCGGCGCCCCTCCCTATCTGCCCTTTCGGGTGATGCCGACAGCTATTCAGCTCGGCTCGGTTGAAGCTCTGGTCAGAAAAACGGGTGGCAAGGTATCCGACATGTCCGCAGCGGAAAACGGACGCCTGGCCGCCAAGGCCAGGAAATCGGGGCTTCCCTACCTATCGCGCAGCACCCTGTTCTGTCCGTTGGAAACCTGCGAACTCGCCAATGCACAGGCCGAAGCCTACTTTCTGGATCACCGTCACATGACCCCGGCCGGGATTTCCCAACTCGGCAAAATACTACGACGGCGTTTCACCTCGTTGGACGACGTGATCGCATACGCCTTTGCAACGCTGAAGTAGCGCCTGTTGCTATTCGGCTGCTGCGGCCACCTCGTTCTCGGCCAGGAAACGCTCGGCCTCGAGCGCCGCCATGCAGCCCATACCGGCCGCCGTCACGGCCTGACGGTAAATCTTGTCCTTGACGTCGCCGGCGGCATAGACGCCCGGCAAGCTGGTCGCCGTTGAATCCGGGGCGGTCACGATGTAACCCTCGTGGTCGAGATCGAGCTTGCCCTTGAACAGAACCGTCGCCGGATCGTGCCCGATGGCGATGAACAGGCCGTCGGCGGGAATCTGGCGGGTACTGCCATCGACGGTGCTCTTCAACGAGACGCCGGTAACGCCCAAGGGATCTTCGTCGCCGATCACGTCTTCGACGACATGGTTCCAAATAACCTCGATCTTGGGATGCTTGAAAAGCCGGTCTTGCGTCACCTTCTCGGCGCGCAGTTCGTCGCGCCGGTGGATCAGCGTCACCTTGGTTGCAAAGTTGGTCAAAAAGAGCGCTTCCTCGACGGCAGTATTGCCGCCGCCGACCACCGCAACTTCCTTGCCGCGGTAGAAGAAGCCATCGCAAGTCGCACAGGCCGACACGCCGAAGCCACGGAACTTTTCTTCGCTCTCCAGGCCGAGCCAGCGCGCTGTGGCGCCGGTGGCGATGATCAGAACGTCGCAGCTATAGTTTCTGCCGGAATCGCCTTTCAGAAGATAAGGACGCTTGCTGAAATCGACCTCCAGGATGGTATCGGTCACGAAATCGGTGCCGACATGAACAGCCTGCGCCTGCATCTGCTCCATCAACCAGGGACCTTGAATTGTCTCGGCGAACCCCGGGTAGTTCTCGACATCTGTCGTGATGGAGAGCTGGCCGCCGGGCTGCAGTCCCGAGATCAGGCGCGGCTGGAGGTTTGCGCGCGCGGCATAGATTGCCGCGGTGTATCCGGCCGGGCCGGAGCCCAGGATCAAGACCTTGCTGTGGTCGCTGCTGCTCGTCGAATCGCTCATGCTGTCCTCTATGAAACTTAGCGGTCAAAGATAGGAAGCCGATGCGCCTCCTGCAACCCCGGGGAACGCGCTTTGCCGGCCTAGTGCGCGCTGGCGTCGTTGCCGCCGCCCTAGAAGCCAAACATGTGGTCCAGGCTAAAAGCGTCGCTGCCGCGCTCGACGCCGTGATACCCAAAAAGGCGGCAGCTGGAGTCGCGGATGATCACATAGGCGTTTGGCCCCGCAGATTCCAAGGTCTCGGAACCGTACAACGTGGCGGGGTCCCAAAGTCGAGAGCCGCTACAGGCAATCTCTAGGTTCTCGCTTGCAACCGGTCTGCCGGTGCCATCGTGCAGCGTCAAGGTGGTTTGGCTGTGTGGGTGCCAGGGGGTCGAAGCGGGGTAGATCAAGTGGCAAAAGGTCCGCCAGGGCAGGGGAGCCACGGGCAGATACAGCCGCGTCGACAGGCCCGGCGGATGTCCCGCGTAGGATTGCGGCTCGCCTTTGAACGTTATCACGCTGTTGAAGATATGCGCCCCAAAGGAGGTGTCCGCCGCATGGCCCGATTGGCGGTCGTGATAGCGGAACAGGGCATGCAGCCACCCGTCTGCTTCGCCGCCGTCGCTAAAGTCGTAGAAGAGTTCCATATGACCCCAGCCGCCGGACTCCGAATACTCTTCCCCGGCTAATCCATCTGGCAGGAGCGCATCCATGTCGAGCTCCAACGCATGGTCACGCGGTAGTAGGCCCAGAGGCTGACGGAGCAGTTCCTTTCCCTGGGGGTCGTAGAGGGCAACGGCCAACGGCAGGCTTGTTTGCGCACTGGACATAGGTGTCGCAAGCGCCAAGCTGCGATAACGTTTGGTCGGCAGGATCGGCGCCGGTAGCAAATACCCCTTGCCAAGCGCAGGCATGGCCTTGCGAATGGCTGGGTCGAGGGTCAAATCCGATCTTTCGACGTTCGGATGTGCGATCCGGCGCCGGAAGGGCGCTTTGGGCCCGTCTGCCTCGACCCGCCACAAAACCTCGTAGCGGGGGCGAACCATGTGCTTGCCCGCGTGAATCTCTATCTGTGCCGGCCATCGGACCTCAGGCAGCAGCCGTTTGGTATCGAGCGGCAGCGTGGCGAAGGCGGGAACCTGTTCGTCCAGCGTAACGATACGCTCGTCACCCATCCGGCTGAGTCCGATGGCCCCGGCGGGGATGGGGCAGGGATGGCTATTCTGAACCCAGAGCAACACCTCCTCGCCCGCCGCCGGTGCGGGCAGGCCAGCGTATCGATCGGCCGGCCAAGCATTGGCATCGTGGGTTGCCGACAGGACGTTATCCAAATCGCCATAGGTTTCCAGCGCATACTTGACCACATCGTGTCCGGCCGAGCCGATCACGTGCAAAAACAACTGCCCGGTGAAGCCTGCCAGCCCGAAGCGTTCACGCACCGTCTCGCTTTCGATTGCGATGGCTGCATAGGAGTCGGCCGGCTCCTCGTTCCACTGAGCCAGGACGCGCCCCTGCTGGTCGAAAAGGCAGCACCATATCTGCGGCGCCTCGGCGCCGTAACCGGACCAATAATTCGTCGTCGTCAGGCGTGTGTGTAGCCCGCCATCATCCCGGAAAAAGGCGAAGTTGGTGGCAAAATTAAGTGGAGCCAGATAGCTGTTCCGGTCCGTCAGGAAGCCGTCCGGCAACCGTAGACCGTCATCCAGACTAACCAGTTCGGCGGTCTCGGGAAGCAGATGGCGGATGTGTTCCTTGAGCCTGTCCGCATCGTAGGCGATCAGCAAAACACAGTCGGCGTCGCATCGCGGCAACTCCGTCACCGGTCGCGTGGTTTGACCGCACAAGGTCTTGCCGACGTCGCCAAGGTCTTGCACGAAAAGCCCGGAGATCTCCAAGCCGGAAATGTCATGGATCTGATGGAACGTGGATAGCAGATCAAGAGGGTCGTAGAGCGCGACTTTGCGATTGCTCAAGCGCTCCAGGAAAGCTTCGGCATCACGTGCTACGAGAGGGTGGCTGATCGCCTTATAGAAAGTGTTGCCCCCCTTTCGGCTACTGAAAGTCTCCAGATTCAGCGCCATATCATTCCCCTGCTCACGTTCCGAAACTCTATCCCGGGCCGGTATGGCATCAGGTGTACCCGCAGTTGGTGCTTCATGTTGGCCGAACCTTGGAGAACAAAGTCTTTATCCACGCAGAAAACCCATGGCGCCACTGCTCGCGTCTGACGACCGCTGCGTCGGTCACCCAGTTGATTTGCAGGACCTGTCGAACGCCCTCGTAAGGCTTATGCCCGTGCCATGACCTGTCCGTGCAGCGAAAGACCAATAGGGTGCCAGCTTGCGGCTCTACTTCGACGGCATAGTCTTCGATGTCCGCCGGTCCCTTCAAAAGGCGCAAGCGGCCATTGTCATCGGACCAGTCGTCGTTCAGGTAGAGAAGGGCGGTTAGCAGCTTATCGTCGGAATCCCGATGGATGCGGCCGTCTTTGGCTCGGCTCCGGGCGCGCAGTGTCATCAAGGTCGGATGCTTGGACAAATCGAGCCCGAACTTACGGCCGAGGGCGATGGCAACCTGAGACCCTTGCAGCTGTTCCGCCAGGCGCGTAAGCGCCGGTCCGCACGGCAGGCTGGAGAGCGGAAAGCTGCCGCCCTTGGCAACCGCGGGAAAATCCTGAAGCACCGCCTGGACGTCAGCGGGCGCGAGGAAGCCAGACACGATGCAGTGGTCGAACGGCTGGGCGACCAACGGCGCACCTTCCAGAGCGTCGAGGTTCAGCATTGGAGTTTCTTGTTGTCGCGAGAGAGGCATTTCGCCGCCTTGTTTGTCATTACGCCCATTCCCCCTTGCCGCATAGATCCAAATCGGGCGCCGCCTGCTTCTGGAGGATCATTATCCACTTGCCCATGATCCCGCAACCGCCACCCTTCACTGGGCAACCTTCAGGAGCCGGCGCGACGGCCTAAATGATCCGCGATCCGGGTTGCCAGAATCCCGGCAACACGCTGCGCTTCTTGCAAGGGTTCATAGTGCCAGTTCTCGAGCCGTCCAGAAAAGACGCGCGTAATTCCCCTGTCCCGGAGGTTCTTGTGAAACCGCGTAAACTTGCGCGATCCGCCAGGTAAATCGAGCACCATCAGGGGCTTTCCGGTGGCCGCCGCCTCGCAGAGCATGTTCACGCTGTCAGCTGTGACCAACAGGTAATCCGCCAGCGCCAGGTAGCTCAGGTAGGGATTCTCGCCGTCACCGGCATCGCCCCATACCGGACAACCCAGTTGTTCGCCCGCATGGCGAAGCCGCGCCTTGATGACATCCGGCGTACGATTGGACGCGGAAATCATGAGGCTGCCGTGCAGCGCTTTGCTTGCGTCGATTGCGGCGGTGAGGTGCTCCTCGATAACGGCAGTGGGCATAGTGTAGACGCCGTTGGGACCGCCGATCAGGACGGCAACGCGGGGGTGTGGGAGGTTTTGCAGGTAGGGCGCTGCCTGCGCTGCGGCCTGTGTCAACGCTGTCGGCGTCACGCGACCGAGGGCCCCCGTGGTCGTGATAACTCCGTCTCTTGCTCCCTGGCCGTCGTGATCCGGCAGGATTACAGCATCGAAACGATCCGTTGGCAGTGTTGGGTTTTGAATCTGCACGGTGTAGCAGCCGCCGCCCGACGTTTTGCGAATGGCCGCCGCCAGGGCAGCAGTTTTGCGGCCGGTGGCGATCAGTACCTCGGGCCAGGGCGGCTCAAGACTATCCCCCGTTGGGCTGAGGCTCGCGAAAGGCAGTGGCTGTAGGATCGGCGGCAACCAGCGCCAGGGCACGCGGAGGTCGATGCGTTTGATCGTCGGTACCATACCGAGCCGCTCAGCCAAGCCAAGGCATTGAGTTTCCATTCCGGGACGACCGTCGCTCAGCACCCAGCAGCGCGTGCGCTCAGTGAATTCCTTGATCATGCCCGAAAGAAACCCCGGTAATTATTGCGGCGCAATGCCAAAAATCTCCTGGCCGGTCAAAGTTGGCCCTTGAAGTTCACAGCGATCGTGAAATATTATTGCGCAGGAAAGAATTTACTTGGAGTCTTAATACATGCGGCGAGTGAAGCTCGACGGCATCGATCTGCGCATCCTGAAGGACCTTCAAGCTGATGGACGCATGACCAATGTCGACCTTGCAAAGCGCGCGGGCATCTCCGCGCCGCCTTGCTTGCGTCGGGTGCGTGCGCTTGAGGAAGGCGGGTTTATCAAGGGCTATCACGCGGATCTGGATTCGGAGGCTCTTGGCTACGAGGTGGTGTTTTTTGCCCTTGTCGGCCTCAATGGACAGAGCGAGGCGGTGCTGTCCGCCTTCCAGGCACAAATTGCCAATTGGCCCGAGGTGCGTGAGTGTCATATGGCGCGCGGAGCGGATGATTTCGTTTTGAAGCTCGTGGCTCGTAATACGGCGCACGAGAACGAACTAACTGAAAAACTGACGTCCGCGCCAAATGTGGCCACGGTGCGGACCATCCAAGTCATCAAGACTTCCAAGGACAAGCCGGGTGTGCCAGTGCCCTCAACGCCGGACGAGGATTGATCGAGGGATTTTAAGTATCTGCACGCCGAAATCAAAAAGGGCCGCTCATGCGGCCCTTTTCCATTGTTGCGGGCTAAAGGGCTTGTTCAGACCCAGGTGACGCCCAGAATTTCATACTGTTTGGCGCCGCGCGGGGTATCGACCTCGACCGAATCCCCGACGGACTTGCCGATGATCGCGCGCGCGATCGGCGATGTGATGCCGATGCGCCCTTGCTTTACGTCCGCTTCGTCCTCGCCCACGAGCTGATAGGTCATCTCCTCGTCTGTGTCTTCGTCGACCAGAGTGACGGTCGCGCCGAATTTAACGGTGTCCCCGGACAGCTTCGAGACGTCGATAACCTCGGCGCGCGAAACCTTGTCTTCCAACTCGGCAACGCGGCCCTCGATGAAGCTTTGGCGTTCCCGCGCCGCATGATACTCGGCGTTCTCGGAAAGATCGCCATGCTCGCGCGCGGCGGCGATTGCCTTGATTACAGCGGGACGCTCGACCGAACGCAGGTGCCTCAGCTCTTCCTGGAGCTGTTCATAGCCACTGGCGGTCATGGGCAGTTTGGCGGTCATTAATTGCTATCCCCAGAGTCTGCCTTCGCGGGTCATCGGGACCCCCCCGATTACCCGAACGAGAGTAAAAGAAAAACACCCCGCCGAACGACAGCTCAGCGGAGCGAAACTTAGAACGATCCGCTAAAATAAGCCTGCAGCGGCGCAACTTCAAGCTGTCCGGTTTTCAAAGCGCGGATTGCCTTGGTCGCTGCGAGGCTTCCGGCGACGGTCGTGTAGTACGGTATACCGGCGTTTAAGGCCGTTTGGCGGATCTCAAAGGAATCCTGGATGGCCTTGGCGCCTTCGGTTGTATTGAAGACCAGCGCGATGCTGCCGTTCTTCATGGAATCAACCACATGGGGCCGGCCTTCGCGGACCTTGTTGATGAGGGAAACCTCAAGCCCCTGGGCCCGCATATAATCGGCGGTTCCCACCGTGCAGACTACCTCGAAGCCCATATCAACCAACTCTCGCGCAACGACCGCCATTTTTGCCTTGTCGGCATCCTTGACCGACAGGAAGACCGATCCTTCGGTCGGCAGCTTTACGCCCGCACCCAATTGCGACTTGGCGAAGGCATGGGCGAAATCCTTGTCGATGCCCATGACTTCACCGGTCGACTTCATCTCAGGACCCAGGATCACATCGACACCCGGGAAGCGGGCGAAGGGGAATACGGCTTCCTTCACGGCGACATGCTGCGAGCGGGCGCGGTCAAGCTGGAAGGACGATAGCTTTGCCCCTGCCATGATGCGGGCGGCAATCTTCGCGACAGGAAGACCGGTGGCCTTGGCGACGAAGGGGACCGTGCGGCTGGCGCGCGGATTAACCTCCAGGATGTAGATATCCTCACCGACAATAGCGAACTGCACATTCATCAACCCGACGACACCCAGTGCCAGAGCCAGTTGCTTCGATTGGCGCTCGATCTCTTCGATGATTGCGGCAGACAGGCTGTGCGGAGGCAGGCTGCAGGCGGAATCGCCAGAGTGAATTCCGGCTTCTTCAATATGTTCCATAATTCCGGCGACGTGAACCTGAGCGCCATCGCAAAGGACGTCTACGTCGACTTCGGTAGCGTCACGCAGGTAGTTGTCGACAAGCACCGGGTTGCGTCCGGATACCTTCACGGCGGTGTCGATGTAGCGTTCCAACTCGGCTTCGCTGTACACGATCTCCATAGCGCGACCCCCCAGGACGTAGGAGGGACGCAGCAAAACCGGATAGCCGATACTTTCGGCGGCGCGCTTTGCCTCGTCTTTCGAGCGGGCAATGCCGTTGGCGGGTTGCTTGAGGTTGAGCTTGTTCAGCAGAGCCTGAAAGCGCTCCCGGTCTTCAGCCAGATCAATGGCGTCCGGAGGCGTCCCTAGGATCGGCACATCGGCACGCTGCAGTGCTTCTGCAAGCTTCAGTGGCGTTTGGCCGCCGAATTGAACGATAACGCCCAGCAACTGGCCCTTGCTCTGCTCTTTGCGGGCGATCTCGATCACGTCTTCAGCGGTCAGCGGCTCGAAGTACAGCCGGTCGGAAGTATCGTAGTCGGTCGACACGGTTTCGGGATTGCAGTTGACCATGATGGTCTCAATCCCGGCCTCCTTAAGTGCGTAGGCGGCGTGAACACAGCAGTAGTCGAATTCGATGCCCTGCCCGATCCGATTGGGCCCGCCACCCAGGATCATAACCTTCTGCCGATCGCTGGGGTCGGCTTCGCACTCGCTTTGGCCGCTGGCGTCGCCTTCGTAGCAGGCATACATGTAGGGCGTGGGTGAGGGGAATTCGCCCGCGCAGGTATCAATCCGCTTATAGACAGGTAGAGCGCCCGCCGCGCGGCGAATCTTCGATACCGCGTCTTCATCGTGGCCGGTCAACTCGCCAAGGCGCGCGTCGGAGAAGCCCATCTTCTTGACCTTGAGCCAAGCCAACCGACCCTCCGGAAGGCCCTGTTTGCGAAGCCGTTCCTCGGCGCTGACGAGCCCGGCAATCTGCTCCAGGAACCAGGGGTCGTACTTCGTGGCGTTCTGGATTTCCGCCACCGTCATGCCGTGACGCAACGCCTGGGCAATGGTCAAGATCCGATCCGGCTTGGGTTTTGCCAACTCGGTCCGGATCGCATCCTTGTCGACGACGCCTTTGGCGTCCAGCGCCCCCGGAATCTCGACTTCGTTCAATCCGTTGAGGCCGGTTTCCATCGACCGCAAAGCCTTTTGCAGGGATTCCTGGAAACTACGGCCGATCGACATCGCCTCGCCAACCGACTTCATGGCCGTGGTCAGATAGGGCTGGGCGCCCTTAAATTTCTCGAAAGTAAAGCGCGGCATTTTGGTGACGACATAGTCGATGGTCGGTTCGAACGACGCAGGCGTCACCTTGGTGATGTCGTTATCAAGTTCGTCAAGGCGGTAGCCGACAGCCAGCTTGGCGGCAACCTTGGCAATGGGAAAACCGGTTGCCTTCGAGGCCAAGGCAGAGGAGCGCGACACCCGCGGGTTCATCTCGATCACCACCAGTTCGCCGCTGTCGGGGTTGACCGCGAACTGCACGTTCGACCCGCCGGTATCGACGCCGATCTCGCGCAAACAGGCGATCGAGGCGTCGCGCATGATCTGATATTCCTTGTCGGTCAGGGTCAGGGCCGGTGCCACTGTGACGCTGTCTCCGGTGTGGATGCCCATCGGGTCTACGTTCTCGATGGAGCAGATGATGATGCAGTTGTCGGCGCCGTCGCGCACGACTTCCATTTCATATTCCTTCCAGCCCAGAACAGACTGTTCGATCAACACCTGATGAACCGGCGAGGCGCGGAGGCCGCCGGTCACGATCTCCTGGAACTCCTCGGCGTTGTAGGCGATGCCGCCGCCGGTGCCGCCCAATGTAAAGGATGGCCGGATAATGGCGGGCAAACCGACGATTTCCAGCGCCGCAATCGCTTCGTTGTAGGTTTTGACCAATCGCGAGGTCGGCGACTTCAGGCCGATCTTGTCCATGGCCTCGCGGAACAATTGGCGGTCCTCGGCTTTCTCGATGACGTCGGCCCTGGCGCCGATGAGCTCCACACCCAAGCGCTCAAGCACGCCCTCGTTGGCGAGCGTCAAACCGGTGTTGAGCGCGGTCTGTCCGCCCATGGTCGGCAAAAGCGCATCCGGGCGCTCCTTTTCCAAGATCTTGGTAACGACCTCAGGTGTGATTGGTTCGATGTAAGTCGCATCGGCCAGCCCGGGATCGGTCATGATTGTCGCCGGATTGGAGTTCACGAGAATGACCCGGTAGCCCTCTTCGCGCAGCGCTTTGCAGGCCTGGACGCCTGAGTAATCGAACTCACAAGCCTGCCCGATAACGATGGGGCCGGCGCCGATGATCATGATCGATTTGATGTCTGTCCGTTTGGGCATGCACGCGCTCTAAATAGGCGCATTCTGGCCATTCGCGGCCGAACGCGCAGGGAAAAACCAAAGGGCCTATTGCTAAAGCCGGACTTCTGCCACGCCATCGCCGCCATGAAAAGGATATTCTGGCCTGCCGGGGGCGATTCTGTCCTTTGCCGTCCCGATTGCCTCACGAAACTGTCAAGCAAGGTGTTTCGGATTCTATTCTCGATTAAGCAATGATGGACGGTGAGGGACGTGCAAAGGCGACTCAAAAAAGGCCGCGGTCAAGGTCGCGCCGACACGCCCGGAACAGGAAAGGTCCGGAAAATGTCTGTTTCCCGTCAAATCCTCCAATCCGCCATGGCGCTGGGACTGTTCATGAGCGCCAGCTTTGGGACAATCATCACAATGTCTGCCGGGCAAGCTAAAGCCGCCAAGCCTGAGGCGGTCACACTCACCGGTGAATTGATCGATTCCTTCTGTTACTTGTCGGGCGTGATGGGCGGACCGGAAGCTGTTGTCGGCACCGCGCATCACAAGTGCGCTCTCTGGTGCGCCGCCGGCGGCATCCCTGTTGGGCTGCTATCGGAAGACGGCACGGTTTATATGATCTTGCAGGTGGAAGGGGATTCCTCCGCAGCGCCGCCGCCGTCGCTCTTTCCTAAGATGAGCCATAAGGTCACCGTCGATGGCGAGGTCTACCGACGGGACGGAATCAATTATCTCATCATCCGCAATCTATCCAGCGACGCGGGCATCGTGAACATGACCCATGAGGATTTCGGCGTTGTGCCTCCCTTTGCCCTGCCGGCGGAGTAGTGACCATGAAAACGTTGATAGCAGCTTTGACGATAACGGCGGTCTACGGATTTTCCGGCCCATCGATGGCAGCCAACGAGTGGGGGCTGACGAACGAAGAGGTCGTGCGCTTCGACGGCACGGTCGTGGACGTGCTGGCGACCTTGACGGGTGAGCCCTCATCGGATTGTGGCGGGGGGCACCGTCAAATCGGAATTCTCAAGGTGGATGGCGCGTTGGTGCTGACCGGCAAGAATAGCCTCAACTTTACCGGCACCACTCATGAACTCGCCGAATTCTGTGGCCAGGAGGTTACGGTCGACGGCCTGATGACCGGCCACTCAGGGACGACGTTCATGGTGGTTCAGTTCGTGCGCCCCAAGGGCGGCGAATGGCGTTCTACCAAGCGCAGCATCGGACAGTGGAGCAAGGCGGGGTGGGCCGAGGCCAACGGGTATAAGGCCGATGGGCCGGAGAGCAACCGGTGGTTCGATAACGATAAACGCATACTGGAGGCCCTTGGTAAGGACGGCTTCCTGGGTGTTGGCAAGGAAGCCGACGAGGCTTTCCTGAAAGAATGATGCGGGCGGCTTTCCTGGGCTGGCTAGTGGCTCTGGGACTGGGTTTGTCCAGCGAACCGCTGTTGGCGCATGAAAAGCACAAGCACAATCCGTTGACGCCTTCCGTAACACCGGGAGACACCCAACCCGTGGCAATCGGCGGGGATGATCTGCCTTTTACCGTCGGCGGACCCTTTTCGCTCATCGATCAGAACGGCAGGACGGTGACGGAAGCGGATTTCCTTGGGCGGCCTTTCCTGGTCTTCTTTGGGTACAGCAACTGCGAGGATTTCTGTCCGGTCGGGCTGCAGGTCATGCTGGAGGCGTTGGATCACCTGGGCGCGCGCGGGGCGGCCCTTCAACCTGTGATGATCACCGTCGATCCCGACCATGATACGCCGGAAGTCCTTGCGGCCTTTGCTGCGGAGCTGGACCCGCGTTTGACGGCCTTGACCGGCACGGCGGAATCCTTGGCGTCTGTCTGGAAAGCCTACCACGTGAACACAAAGAAGTTGCCGCCCAGTATCCTGACTGGACAACCCGTTTTTGCACACGACGCCTATCTCTACCTAATGGGATCGAGGGGTGAGTTTCTGACCCTTCTCCCGCCGATACTTTCCGCATCGCGCATGGCGGAAATCATCGCGGCTTATCTAGGGGCGCCTCAGGGTTAGGCGGGAGCTAGGCCTTCGCTTTCTCGATGTTGGCGATAAAGCGCTTGAAGAGATAGTGGCTGTCATGCGGTCCGGGGCTGGCTTCCGGGTGATACTGCACCGAGAAGATCGGCTTGCCGATAACGCGCAGTCCCTCGTTTGACCCGTCGAACAAGCTGACGTGGCTTGGCTCCACGCCTTCGGGCAAGCTCTCGTCAAGAACGACGAACCCGTGGTTCTGGCTGGTGATCTCGACGCGGCCCGTCTCCAGGTCTTTGACCGGATGATTGGCGCCGCGATGCCCCAGATGCATTTTCTCCGTCTTTGCGCCCAAGGCCAAAGCCAAAATCTGGTGGCCCAGGCAGATACCGAAGATCGGCAGCCCTTTCTCCACCAAACCTCGGACGACGGGGACGGCATAAGCACCGGTTGCCGCCGGGTCGCCGGGGCCGTTCGACAGGAAAATCCCATCGGGTTGATGTACCAGGATATCCTCCAGGGTTGCCTCGGCGGGCACCACGGTCACCGCGCAATCCAAACCCGCCAGATTGCGCAAAATGTTGCGCTTGGCGCCGTAGTCGACGGCCACGACCTTGTGTCGCGGCGCTTCCGCTTTGCCATAGCCTGATTCCAGCGTCCAGGGCGTCTCGTCCCAATGGTAGGTCTGGCGGCAGGTCACGTCCTTGGCCAAATCCATACCTTCCAACCCGGCAAAGGCCTTGGCCTTGGCGCGGAGGGCTTCAATATCGAACCGGCCTTCCAGACTATGGGCGATACAGCCGTGCGGCGCGCCGGAATCGCGGATGTGGCGGGTCATGGCGCGCGTATCCAGACCGGCGATGCCGGTTAGGCCGTTGCTCTTGAGCCAGGTGTCGAGATGCTGAACGGAGCGCCAGTTGGACGGGTCGGTGATATCGGCGCGCAGAATTAAACCGCGTGCAGAGGGTGTCGTTGTTTCGAGATCTTCCAGATTGGCCCCGACGTTGCCGATGTGCGGAAAGGTGAAGGTGATGATCTGCCCGGCGTAGGAAGGATCAGTCAGGATTTCCTGGTAACCTGTCATCGAGGTGTTGAAGCAGACCTCGCCTACAGTTTCACCCTGGGCGCCTATTCCTTGCCCCCAGAATACGTTGCCGTCGGCCAGAACCAGAACTGCTGTACAGCCTTCTGGCACCTTTCCCGAGGTGGACGATTTGGGTGGGGTTTCTATGGTCACGGGCATTGCTTCCTCGTCTCACCTGGGATTGGTTTCCAGCCATTACGCGCACAAAAGCGCCGGATGTCCCAAGGGTCCATCTTGCGATTTTCCCGCGACGCCCGGCTCGCGACTGCGCATCCTGGCCAGTCACGCAATCAAAACTTGCTGCTAAGCCGCTTTGATAGAAGATGGGAGCCGCTAGGTCAAGGTAAGTTCCGGGAAAAAAATACAGCAAAATCAATAAGTTAAAAATTCATTCAAGAATTTGCCTTCTTTCGACCTTTGCGTTAGTCTCCGCCGCCTTCGAAGACCGGTTGTTTTTGAGCAAAAAGAACTCAGGAGTTCGCCCATGTTGCGAAGCGATTTGAGCGAGGCGCTTAAGCAGGCGCTTAAACAAAAAGAGCAAACGGCCACCTCGACGCTGCGTCTTATCCTCGCGGCGCTCAAGGACCGGGACATCGCCGCGCGAAGCAAGGGGCAGATGGAAGGCATCGAAGAGGCCGAGATTTTGGAAATGCTGCAGAAGATGATCAAGCAGCGTGAAGAGTCCATCACAGCATTCGACAAGGGCGGCCGTCCGGATCTGGTGGAAAAGGAACGCGCCGAGATAGAGGTCATTCGTCGTTTCCTGCCCCAAGGACTTTCCGAGGCCGAATCGCAAACCGTGATCGACGAAACGATCGCCGAACTGGAAGCGGCAAGCATCAAGGACATGGGGCGCGTCATGGCGTTGCTGAAGGAACGCTATCCCGGGCGCATGGATTTTTCGCTGGCCAGCCGATTGGTAAAGGAACGGCTTGCCTGAGGCCTTGGCAATTGAAGCCTGCGCACAGGATAATCGCGCCGGACGCGTTCCATCCACAGGTTAACCACAGAATCATCCCGAACTTTCTGATAACGAAACCGAAGACGCCGTCCGCGGCGGGTGGGTTCTGCCGTGCTTTTTGTTACAATGCGTTCCCCTTGGACAGTCCTTTAGGGCATCAGCCCTGGACGCACCTCCCCTCCGTGGGGGGCTCTCTTGGACTCGGAATGAACTGATGGCTTTTCCTGTTGCCTTCCTCGATGAGTTGCGCCAGCGCCTGCCGCTGTCCGACGTCGTCGGCCGCCGCGTGCGCCTGGTCAAGCGCGGCCGGGAGCACAGCGGTCTTTGCCCATTCCACAATGAAAAATCACCATCCTTCACGGTTAGTGACGACAAGGGGTTCTACCACTGCTTTGGCTGCGGTGCGCATGGTGACGTCATCAAGTTTGCGCAGGATACCGAGGGGCTTTCGTTCCCCGAAGCCATTGAAAGGCTAGCGGCGGAGGCAGGTCTTGAAGTGCCTCGAGAATCGCCGGAAGAACGGCAACGCGCCGAACGGGTCGCAAGCCTGCATGACGTTGTGGAAACGGCCTGTCTGTGGTTTGAGGAGCAGTTGGGAAGCGCCGCCGGAAAATCGGCGCGCGATTACCTGGACGGCAGAGGACTCGTCGGTCCGGTATTGAGGCGCTTCCGCATTGGCTATGCGCCGAACCAGCGCGGATCGCTGCGTAAGGCGCTAAACGCCAAAGGCATTCATGACGACAAGTTGGTTGCAGCCGGACTGCTAAAGCGTGCCGATGATGACAGTCTGCGCGACTATTTCTTTGACCGTGTGATGATTCCCATCTCCGACCGCCGTGGTCGCATCATAGCCTTTGGTGGACGTGCACTGGGGGATTCGCCTGCAAAGTATCTCAACTCTCCCGACGGTGACCTGTTTCATAAGGGCCGGATTCTTTATAACCTCGCGGGCGCCCGGCAGGCCTTGAGCGCGCGCAGCGGTGTAGAAGCGGCGCGTCTGGTCGTGGTCGAGGGTTACATGGATGTCATCGCCCTGGCCGAGAACGGATTTCCGGCCGCTGTGGCGCCGCTGGGAACGGCCGTGACGGAAGATCAAATACGCGCACTCTGGCGTCTGGCCGACACACCGTTACTTTGTTTGGATGGGGATGCCGCTGGACTGCGGGCAGCCAGTCGGGCCGCCGAACGCGCCCTACCGTTGCTGCGGCCCGGGCGTTCTTTGCGTTTTGCATTTCTTCCCTCCGGCGAAGACCCGGACAGTTTGGTGCGGACCCAAGGTCCCGCTGCCTTGGCAAGCATTCTGGATAAGGCCATCCCCCTGGACGAACTCTTGTGGCGCCAGGCATTGGACGGACGAGCCCTGACCACACCTGAAGAACGCGCCGCTCTTCGCGAAGCCTTGCGGCATCTTTCGTCCAGTATTTCGGATAACGATGTGCGTGAAGCCTATGCGCAGGAGTTTCGCAAACGGTTGGAACACTTGTTCAATCCGCAAACGCAATCGACGGCGCGGGATCGTCGCCAGGGCGGTTTCGGCCGGAGCTACGGCCACGGGCTTGGCCCGGGCGACAAGCGCAGGAGAGGGCGGCAAGCGGCGTCGATGCTTGGATCGGGCGCGCAGGCAGCGACCTTGTTGCGCCAGCCACCCGAGTTACTCCGGCGGCGCAGCGAGGAGCTGCTGCTCGCCACCTTGATCAACCACCCGTCCTTGATCGAAGACCGCGCCGAACAGTTGGCCGAGGCGCCGCTGGGCAGTCCTGATCTGATCCGTCTGCGCGCAGCCCTTTTGGACAGCCAAGCAAGCCACCCGGGACTTGACAGAGAGGCGCTTCAATGCCACCTCTGCGAAGCGGGTTATTCCGGTCTTTTGGAACGATTATTGAGCCGAGACGTTTATGTGCATGGCAGTTTTGCCCGGCCGGAGGCCGCCTTGGATCAGGCTGGAAGCGGTTGGCAGGACGTATTTGCTCATGTTCAGAGCGAACGTTTGCAGCGCGAACGCGATGAAGCCGAGAGGCGGTGGGCGGAAGAACCAACGGAAGAGAATCTTGCGCAGTTGAGCGCCTCGCGGTCGGGTGATGGCGTATAGAGGTAATCGGGCGGCAGGCAACAGCGGAGCGCTCATGGCTCTCGTACAAACGTACGAATTGGGAAAGTCGGGTTAATTCAGCATGGCAAAGCAGGTAAACGAAAAAGACGCAACCGAGAACCGTGAGGAAGGTGCTGACGGCCCACTGGGCGATGTCACTGCCGCCGCGGTCAAGAAAATGGTGGCGCGCGCGAAGGAACGCGGCTTCATTACCTACGACGAGCTCAATCAGGTTCTGCCTCCGGACCAGGTTTCTTCCGAGCAGATCGAGGACGTTATGTCCCTGTTATCTGAAATGGGCGTGACCGTTATCGAGAGCGAAGACAACGAAGACAGCGAATCCTCCGACAACGAGGAGGAAGCGAGCAGCAGCCGCGCCGGTGGGAACGTAGACGACGAGGATATCGGCCGGACCGACGATCCTGTGCGCATGTACCTGCGCGAGATGGGCTCGGTTGAGCTCTTGTCCCGCGAAGGCGAAATCGCGATTGCCAAGCGTATCGAAGCCGGTCGCGAGAAGATGATCGGCGGAATCTGCGAAAGCCCTCTGACGATCGAAGCCCTGCTGTACTGGCGCGAAGCTCTCCAGAACGGCGACATCCTGCTGCGTGATATCATCGACCTGGATGCCACCTATGGCGCCGGCCCGGATGCGCCGGATGCGAATGCAAACGACAATGACTCGGACGATGCCGAGGATGCGGATGACTCGTCCCTGAGCGCCGAGGAGACTGACGGCGAGGACGAAAGCGCCTCGTCCGGCAACGGCAAGCTCAATGGCGTGCGATCCAAGAGCGACGACGACGATTCCGATTCCGACGATAAGGAAGAGGGCGCCGAAACAAGCGAAGGTGACGACGAAGAAGAGGAAGAGGAAACCAATCTCTCTCTTGCCGCCATGGAAGCGGCACTGCTGCCGCAGGTTGTCGAGAATTTCGATCAGATTTCCGCGACCTACAAGAAGATCTCCAAGGTTCAGGAAAAACGGCTGGACCTCTTGTCCCAGGGCGAGAAGGTGCCGCCGGCAACCGAAAAGCGGTACGAGAAGCTCAAGGACGAGCTGGTTGAGTTAATGGACCAGGTCCATCTAAACAACGCACGTATCGACCAGTTGCTCGAGCAGCTATATGGCATCAACAAGCGTCTGATGAATCTCGAAGGCGAGCTGTTGCGCCATGCCGAGAAGTCAAAGGTCGATCGTGCAGACTTCCTCAAGCACTACTATGGCAAGGAACTCGATCCTAACTGGCTAGAGGAAGTCGCCACCCTGAAAGGGAAGGGCTGGAAGGACTTCGCCACCAACAACCCTGACAAAATCACGTCCATTCGCCATGAGATCGCTATCGTCGCCGCCGAAAGCGGTCTGCCGATTTCCGAGTTCCGCCGGATCGTCAACACGGTGCGAACCGGGGAAAAGGAGGCCAGCAAGGCCAAGACCGAGATGGTCGAGGCCAACCTGCGCCTCGTTATCTCTATCGCCAAGAAATACACGAACCGAGGGCTGCAGTTCCTGGACCTTATTCAGGAAGGCAACATCGGCCTCATGAAGGCGGTCGATAAATTCGAGTATCGCCGTGGCTACAAGTTCTCCACCTATGCGACTTGGTGGATCAGGCAGGCGATAACCCGCTCCATCGCCGATCAGGCACGCACGATCCGTATCCCGGTTCATATGATCGAGACGATCAACAAGCTGGTCCGTACAAGCCGTCAGATGTTGCACGAAATTGGCCGCGAGCCGACGCCCGAGGAATTGGCCGAGCGCCTTGTCATGCCGTTGGAGAAGGTGCGCAAGGTGATGAAGATCGCCAAGGAGCCGATCTCCCTGGAAACGCCGATCGGCGACGAGGAAGATTCACACTTGGGCGATTTCATCGAAGACAAGAACGCTGTCATTCCCTTGGATGCCGCGATCCAATCCAATCTGCGCAACACCACGACCAGGGTGCTTGCGACGCTCACCCCGCGTGAAGAGCGGGTCTTGCGCATGCGCTTTGGTATCGGCATGAACACCGACCACACCCTGGAGGAAGTCGGCCAGCAGTTCTCGGTGACCCGCGAACGTATCCGACAGATCGAGGCCAAGGCCTTGCGCAAGCTGAAGCACCCCAGCCGCAGCCGGAAACTGCGTAGCTTCCTCGACACCTGATCGGTTGGCGTAGGGCGGAAACGGACCCGATGGAACTGACCCTGCTTGGTACTGGCTGTCCTTCCGCCCACCTGGAGCGCTATGGCCCTGCCGCCTTGGTTCGCCATGCGGGGCAGACGATCCTGGTTGACTGTGGATCGGGCGTCACTCAGCGTCTCATCGCCGCCGGCAGCTCGGGCCGGGATGTCGATGCTCTCTTTCTGACTCATCTTCACAGCGACCATATCGTCGATCTTTACCAACTCATCATTTCCTCCTGGCACCAGGGGCGGGAGTGGCCGCAACGTATCTTTGGCCCGCCGGGGACCAAGCGCTACGTCGATGGTCTGATGAAGCTGTGGGAGCCGGAACGAACCTTGCGCATCGCTCACGAGGAAAGAGACTCCACCGAAGGCTTGGAGGTGGAGGTTATTGAACTTTCACCCGGTGACGTTCACCAGTTCGGTCGACTTTCGGTCGAGGTCGTCGAGGTCGACCACAAGCCTGTGCGGCACGCCTTCGGCTTCATCTTCGCCGGCGGCGGACGCCGGTTGGCAATATCGGGCGATACCAGGCGCTGTCAGACACTTATTGATGCGGCACGGGGTGTCGACCTCCTGCTGCACGAGGTATTTATTCATTACGAGTTGCCGGTCATCCCAGGTCTGCGGACGGAGCGGACCGTATCGAACGTTGCCTCCTACCACACGCTTTCCAGCGACGTCGGCAAGATCGCCGGTGAGGCTGGTGTCGGGTGTCTGGTCTTGACCCATTTCGTGCCGCCGTCTTGCGACCGGGATGCTGTTCTCGATCAGGTGAAAGCGGATTTTTCAGGGCCTGTCATTGTGGGCGAAGACCTTATGAGCTTTGACTTACAGGCCGGTGTCCTGTCCTACGGGCAGGCGCGTATGAGCTTTCCGCTGATCACGCGCACTTGACGCTGCCGTCTGCCTGCGCCAAGAAGGCGCAGTTCAATCCCTGGGGAAGGGCCCGTAGTTCAGTGGTCAGAACGCGCCGCTCATAACGGTGTTGTCGCAGGTTCGAATCCTGCCGGGCCCACCACCTTCCCTCCCTGCGAACGCCGTTGTCGTTTGAGTCGCCCGTGAAGCCCAGGAAACTGCGGGATCTGCGCGGATTGCTGTTGGCGCAGAGACGGGATCTCCAGCCGCAAGATCGGTGAAATGGTTAAAATTCTCCGAAGGGCATTTGGCCGTCAACAGCGGGGGAGTTGGTTTAGGCGAGAAGCCTTTCCTGCTCACTCCAATCGAGCGGCAGGTCAATTCGGCGCGTCAAATGCTCGATAGTCAGATCGGGAGCTTGCGAGCCGTCCAGAATCTGTCGGACGAGGTGGGGAGAGAGAAAGGCGAGACGTAGCAGACGGGACGCATGCGATACGTCAATACCCTCGCTCTTTGCAAGCTGCCTTAGTGATGGGGTTTGGCCCGATATGAGGTTGTCCCACCATTGATGAGCCTTGGCCACGGCGTCCAGGAGTTGCCTATCGGCGCTCGCGGAGAGCTGTCGATCAGCGCGTGTGTTGATCCTGTATGTGAGTGTTTGCCCGCGCTTTCTGAGATCGCAGGGCAAATCCACACTGAAAGGATGCTGTGTGCCGGTTTTGAATCCTGTGAATTCTGAAAGCACCAACGGGTTGATCCTAAGGAGGATGGCTAGTTCCGATAGAGTGACGCGTGCCACCAACCTTGGGACCAGCGACAGGCGCCGATGGTGATCCACGAGGGCAGTCTGAAGTTGATCCAAACCGTGGCCAAGTCGCTTCAGGTCGTGCGGGCTGAGGGAGTCTAAACCGAGCGCTCCGGCGACGTCGACGGGGCTGGACAGCCAGGCGATTAACCCTCGTGTTACAGCACGCTCGACCTCAGGAGCAGAGTAGCGCGCGATGCCGTGATTTGGGCTAGTTTTTCCATATTTCTGCTCAATATAGTAGCGATAGCGACGGCTCCCTTTCGTGGCGTGGCTCGCGACGAGCTTTGCTCCGCTTTCGCTGAAAAGGATCCCGGCAAGTAGGCTTGGATGTTTTGCCAGCAGTCGGCTCTTCCCCTGGGTGTTCATCTGCAACTTGGACTGTACAGCATTCCAAAGACCATCATCGACGATCGGGTCATGTTGGCCTTCATGGACGTCACCTTTGTGCGCAATTTTACCTCGATAGAGAGGGTTGGAGAGAAGCCGGTAAAGTTGACCGCGACTGAAAGGCCTGCCGCCTGTCCGCTGTCCATCAGGGTTCTGACGCTGTTTAGTGACGATGCCCGTCCGTTCCAGGGATTGCTTTAGCCGCCACACCGTCCCCTGTTTCAAGTAAGCCTCAAAGATCTGGCGAACGGTGTCAGCTTCAGCCGCGTTGACGACAAGCTTTCTATCCTTGGCGTCATATCCAAGCGGCGGAAGTCCTCCCATCCAGATCCCCTTGGCTTTTGATGCGGCAATCTTATCCCTGATCCTCTCCCCGATCACCTCTCGTTCGAATTGGGCAAAAGATAAGAGAACGTTCAGGGTTAAGCGGCCCATCGACGTCGTGGTGTTGAACTGCTGCGTAACCGAAACGAACGACACCTCGCGCAGTTCGAAGGTTTCGACCAGCTTTGCAAAGTCGGTTAGAGATCTGGTGAGGCGATCGACCTTGTAAACCACAATGACGTCGATCTTTCCTGTTTCGATATCTGCAAGGAGGCGCCTTAGTGCTGGCCGCTCCAGCGTAGCGCCAGACAGCCCGCCATCGTCATAACGATCAGCGAGAGCGGTCCAACCTTCTTGGGTTTGACTTTGAATATAGGCTTCGGCAGCCTCGCGCTGGGCGTCGAGAGAGTTGAAGTCCTGCTCCAATCCGGCCTCGGTTGATTTACGGGTGTAAATGGCGCAGCGGGACCGGGTCATCTATTGGCCTTTCAAGCCGAAGAACCTCGGCCCAGACCAGCGGGTGCCGGTGATCGCGCGGGCGACCTCCGACAGGCTTTCATGTTTCTGCCCCTCCCATAGAAAGCCATCCTCGAGAACAAGGACATCATGGGTGCGCCCCTTCCACAGGCGTAAGAGGCGGGTCCCAGCTTTGATCCGTGCCCGTGGTGCACTCTGTCGTTTGTTGGCTAGAGCCCTCAGTTCGGCCCGCTCTTTGCGCGAGAGCCCGTTTGTTGCTGCAACCTGCTGCGCGTACGCAAGGCCTCTGGCCAATAAGTCTTTGCTAAGGGTGCTCGGAGGGGAGGGAAGGTCGGCACACTGGTTCCAGAGTTCTCTGAGGCCCTGAACGTCTAAATCTTCGACGGCGGACAAACTTAGCTCATCTTTTGGGGTGTGCATCCGCTCCTCCTCAAACATCACAGCAGCACCAGCGATGCACGCTCCCTTTACAGCAGAAGTCCAGTCATTCTTGCTCTGTCGCCCGGTTGTTGGCTCGCATATCCGTCACATGGTGTGCGGTTAGAATCAAAACTCCAAAAGCTGCGCTGTATAGACGCGGCCTATCGGTCGCGATGTGCTCGCAGGGCTAAGGCGAAGCCGCCCACTTGCGGATTGTCCGCAGCCCCAGATTGAACTTCACATAAAACCAGGGTGATGCCGGATGATAGCAGGTGGAAGATGATAGCAAGTGTGAGGTATCTGGTTCATCGGCGAAGATTACCGCGCCCTCATCTCATCCGGCATCAGTTCTTGTGACAGAGTTTATAGTCCATTACTGCTGGGGCGAATCAGCCGAGCTCAGATCTCTGTTGCGATCCTCGACCAAGATCTGTCGAACCCCAAAATCGCCACCAAGATTGGTGAAGGTGAATCCGTCGAAATCATTGCGATAGGTGTTGCTCTTCGTACGGAGCAGAGAGACACCGTCTATACCAGCTTCCATCCGGCCATCGAGGTTGCGCCGCCAGTCGATTTGGTGGACTTTGCCGTCGTTAAGATTCGGGACGTCGGACGCTTCCGCAACGAGTTGCGTTTTTCCGCGAGTCACGCTCAAGAGTCGGAATGCGGGGTAGCCATTGTCTATTGAGTAGGCCAGAAGGTAGCCGTTGCTCACACCATTCTGATAGGGGCCAAAGACGAACCGTCCGTCGTTCGAATTGACGTCGACGCGCATGCGCATGCGGAAGGCATTGTGGATCGGAACCTCAGTCCCGATCTTGGCCTGTGTTGGGCCATTATCTACCTGGCTGCCACGCCCCTCACGTTGGAATGCTTGCTCAAGGACCGAAAACAGCAAATCCTTGCTGGCGTCGCCGGTGCGTTGCGGGATCGTGTTCGGCTGTGCCAAGTTGGTTTTGACATAGGATCGTAGGACTCGCTGGTTATCGACTCTGAAGGTTCCCTGAAAAACGTTCCAAGTTGGATTTTTCGTGTAGTTTCCGTCGGTGAAGTTCTCGGAAAGGACCGGAACATATTCTCGCTTGTTCCCATTCACGGACTCTCCCTGGTCGCCCGTTCCTGAATCCGCCACCACGATGTCCAAGCGATTTAGCAACTGGCGGTCAACTCTGCCGCTCACTTCGTCGCCTGCGTCGACCTGGAATGTGCGTATGGCGTTGCGGGTTGAAGGACCCATCACGCCGTCAGCGGGACCGGCGCTGTAGCCACGTGCGTTCAAAGACTGCTGAACGTCGCGAACGTAACTACTGTAATCCTGTTGTGTCTGCTGGTCCTGGTAACGCAGATTCGCGAGCAGATCGTTGGTCGCTTTGCCCGTGACCTTCAGGTCTGAATCTTCCTGGTAGGCGCGAATCGCGGCGGCGGTTTCCTCATCCATCTCACCGTTAACGACTGAGATTTCATATCCACGCCTACGCAGCTCCGATTGAATGTCGATGATCATTTTTTTCGATGCCACTGTCGATTGAGGCACGGCTTGCTGGGCCTGGTAGCGCAGATTTGCGAGTAGATCATCGCTTGCCTGACCGGTAATCGTCAGGTTTGAGTTATTTTGATAAGCCCGAATTGCGGCGGCGGTTTCCTCATTCATCCGGCCGTTGATGGCCGAAATATCGTAGCCGCGCTCGCGCAAAGCTGACTGAATTTCGACGATCGTCTGCCCCGAAACCGACGTCGATTGAGGCACAGTTTGCTGCGTCATCGACGAGGCACTGATGTGCTCCATTAGACTCTGGCTGGGTTGGCCGGTGACCAGCAGCCCGTTTGCGCGCTGATAAGCCTCGATTGCGGACCGGCTGCGACTTCCCATTAGGCCATCGACCGGTCCTGCATTATAGCCGGCCTGATTGAGCGAATACTGGACGTTCTGGACGACTTGGCTGTAAGCCGCAGCGATCTGGACATAGCCGCTACCGGCTGTTTGTGCAAACGCCGGCGCGCCAGTCGCGGAGTAGGCTAAGAGTGATCCGGCTGTTAAGACGGCAACGAGTGCCGTATGTGATTTTCGTAACATCGTTATCTCCATATTTAAGATTTACGGGGAATCCCTGAGTCGCGGAGCATCTGCTTCGCCTTGAATACTTGCAGGGAATGGTCGTGATTCTGGTTAGCGCCCGGGCTGGTTTCTTGATCCGTAAACACGGGACTTCGATCGATCCGTGGACCAGTCACCCCGGCGATAGTACGGTCGTTGGTCGACGATACCGTCCGCTTGTCGCGTTCTGGCGATTCCTGGCGGTAGGGGCTTGCCGCGTTCTAGATTCTTTGCAATTCCAGGCGGTAATGTTTTCATCTTCCTGGTCCCCGACGTTTCGGGGTAAGTGCGGAAGCTGCGGAGAATCTGATCTGTGTTACCCAATTCATAATCGGACCTTTCGATCCTCCTTCGAGTATTGGTTTCGGCAACATCTTCTTGGTCTAGGTGAATGATTTCTTCCCTAACGGTCCCAACCACGTCTCGGTTCCGACTTCTGACGGTTGCAGTTTCCGCGTCACTTTCTGTCCGGCCACCGGCGTCATAATCGGGGCGGCGGGGCGAGCTTTGAACGCTCTGGGCCACCTGATTGCGAGTTGCGGCAAACGCGATATCGCCGCTATCAGTTGTCTGTGCGATTGCCGGCGCGTCGGTCGCGGAATAGGCTAGAAGCGACCCGGCTGTAATAACGACAGCAAGGGTCGTGAGAGTTATTTTGCGTAGCATCATTTTCTCCAAAATTATCAACCCGTGTCCTGGCCAGAAAGTGGCCGGGAGATGGGTCGGCACATTGCGGCGCTTGTTCTTGCCTAGACGATCTGCCAGTTGCCGTCCGAGCTACGGCATGCGGTGCCGTCAGCGGTCTCGTTCTGGCCGTTGACATTCACTGTCTGCCTGAAGTCGCGGCAGTAGCGGCCGGAGTTGTCGTAGTAGTCGTTCAGGGGCGTGACCGTGCCGTAGTTCCCGGAGTCCGGGTTCCTCCAGGTCGTGATCTGACCGTTTGGTGCGTCCTGCAAACTCTGATGGGTCTGTTCGGCCTGGGTCTTCTTGTCCTGGTCATCAAGGTAGTAGCCGACGCCGCCACCCAGAAGGCCGCCGAGTAGAGCGCCTGCGGCAATACCGGCCCCGCCGGCACCTGCCGCCGCGGCGATAACGCCGCCTCCCACCGCGCCGCCGACGGCGCCGATCTGCGTTTTCTGACCGACCTGGGAACTCTCGCATGCCGACAGGGCAGCGACGAGCACAAGGGCAGAGGCTGCACCAGCTGTTTTATTCCAGATTGTCGAAGTGATCATTTTATCCTCCTGTTGGTGGTTTGATTTGGTTGGCCTATTCATGGCCGACACCGGGTTTGCATCGACTGATTCCAATTGCCGAGGTCGATGTAATTCTTGTCACTCAGGGCAAGTTTCTCGGCTTCTCTACGAACGATCTCTCGGTCGTCCATGTTCTGATCTCAGCGGATTTTCATTTGTAGAAATTAATGGGAGTCCGCTTTTCGATTGGCGCGGCTGGTGGGCTTGGCTCCAGCACTCAGTCCTGCGACCAGCGCTGCCAGCAACATCGCCTCCTTGTGATCTTTAAAGATCTGCGCTGCTGCCAGCAGAGATCCGTCAACGTTAGATTCGGACCTGTGCTGACGGCGGCGAACATTGGTCCATACGATCGCTGAAAAGATACCGGATAGGATGGAAAGGATGCCGGCCAAGATGAGCGAAGTACCGGCAGCTCCCAAGTATGGAAGGGCTGCGAACCAGATCGCCGCGAGGCCAAAACCAACCGCAGCGGCAACAGCGGCGGCGGCAAAGGGAATGAAGAGGGCCGCCATCAATAATCGTCGGGCGCTGTCGCTGCTGCTGTAGGGCACGCCAGCTTGGGCGAGAGCAGCCAGTGATCCGAGCAATGCGTCCATGGGTGCAGCCATCTCTTAACGCGACAGTAATCGGCTCGCGCAGAACCCGACAGCGAACACGACCAGCAGACTGAGCACGGGGCGTGCTTCGATTTGTCGGCCTACGGCTTTTGATGATTGCTGCCCCTTAGCGGCTACCTTCTCGAAGAGTGCCTGCGCCTCGGTGCGGAGTTCTTCAACGGTTTTGCACACTGCTTCGTTGGAGCTGCCAACAGCAATGGCCTTCATCTTCTCGATCAAGGTGGTAAGGTCGCGCGTCAAGGCAGCGAAATCTTCTGTCGCTTGATCGAAATCCTGTGAAATGGCGCTCTCACTTTTGGCGGTTTTCTTCATGATCTTTGGCTCCGATGTTGAATGCGGCTAACAGAAATGCCTGAAGTTTCTCGACCGTCGGGCGCAGCCATCAAAAGCAGGGCTACTGCCGTCTGCGATCTGAGGCGTGGTTAGATGCGGCCCGTCACTACCAGCACGACGAGTATGATCAGGAATACGCCGAGCGCGCCGCTTGGCAGGTAGCCCCAGTTGGCGCTATGCGACCAGTTGGGCAGCACACCCAAAAACATGAGAATGAGGACGATGATCAGGATAGTGCCGAGTGACATGACAAAGCTCCGTGAATTGCCCTGGCCTTGCGCGCAGTTGTTCGAGACTGATTCGCGCGAACCATGACGGTTTGTTGCTATTGGCAGTCACGCTAGGGTGCAACTGGAGGTCGTCATAGACTCGGAAACTACTCAGAGCAGATCCGCCTAACGGGTTATTTGGCAGGTAGCCTGGTGCTAGCCAACCAGCGGCGGCCCGGCGAATAGGTACTTTCCGAGGCTTCTGTTGAGTCGCCGATACGCGCTAAGGACAGAGTGCCAAAATTCCAACACTGAGAATCGCGATAAAAACAAACGGCGGCCGAGCGCGTCCGGTAGGGACGTCAACGCTTATAGACTCGATCGCGAGTTAGGGTCGGCGAGCAATTTCTCGCCTTTCAACCGAGGATCTGATTTGACCAGAATACTTGAACCATCCCCCCCATTGGCTCCCCCGAACGGTGAGCAGGAAACCGTGCTGGTCAGGGAGAAAGTTGTCAGTGAGTTGACGGTGATCAACTTGATGCTTGCGTTGTTGACCGTGTTTGTAGCCGTCTTCATGCTTCGTTGGGCCAGCGCATTTTTCATACCGTTGTTGATTGGCGTGATGATCAGTTATGCGTTATCACCCCTCGTCACCTTCATGCAGAATTGGCGAATTCCACGCGCCATCGGGGCGGCCGTTATAATGATTGGGGTCCTAGGAGGAATTGGTACTCTCACCTATTCACTCAGAGACCAAGCCACTGCTGCAATTCAAAGCTTACCTGCAGCAGCACAAAAGTTTCGCCAAACCCTTCGCATAGAAAGGGGCTTGAACGAAAGTGCAATCGAAAAGGTGCAGAAAGCGACGACTGAGTTGGAGAAGGCGGCAAGCGATTCACCAACTCCGACACCACCGACACCAGCGGGCGTGACACGAGTACAGATTGAAAAGCCCAATATTAACATCCAGGACTATCTTTGGGCCGGAACGCCAGGTGCGCTCGCTTTTGCCGGTCAGGTGCTCATAGTTCTTTTTCTCGCTTACTTTTTGATCGTCTCTGGAGACAGCTTCCGGCGAAAGCTTGTTAGGTTCAGCGGGCCAACCTTTGGGAGGAAAAAAATTACCCTCCAGATGTTGGACAAAATTACTGACCAGATTCAACGTTACATGCTGGTACAGCTGTTCACCTGTTGTATCGTGGGTGTGGCCACCTGGCTCGCGTTTCTCTGGTTAGGGGTTGAGAATGCTGCGGTCTGGGGGGTGGTTGCTGCAATCCTGAATGCCATCCCTTATCTCGGGGCAGCAATCTTTACCATCGGCACCGCGATGGCTGCCTTTCTCCAGTTCGGTACAATTGGCATGGCGTTCCTTGTCTCCGGGATAGCGTTGCTCATCACCAATCTCGAAGGTCTCGTGCTGACGCCTTGGCTTACGGCCCGGTCAAGCCAAATGAACGCGGTGGCGATTTTCGCCGGCGTGCTTTTTTGGGGTTGGTTGTGGGGCGTTTGGGGACTGTTGCTCGGCGTCCCCATCCTGATGGCCATCAAATCAGTCTGCGACCACGTCAAGGATCTGAAATCTGTAGGTGAGCTTCTGGAAAAATAATGAAGAGGCCCAAGGCAACCCAGACTACACACATACGGCTGTACCCATTGGTAAGTATGACTCTCTAGACAATCACTTTGTTTCGATTGAAACGCCGCTCTCGCCGACATTGAGTTCAATGCTCGACGTTTGCGTATCCTGATAATACTGATAGCCAAGCAGACCGACGATGACGGCGATGCCGCCGACGACGGCGTACAGAAGATTGTGGTTCATAGTAGTTGGTTCCCTCATGTTTTCCGCGGCCCTGCCGCTTCGAGCGACCTTCGCTCATCACCAAATTTCCCGCGAGAATTGAAATCAACGGCAAGCGGGTTTAGGTGCAAGGCAACTCTATAGAAGCCAGCTGTACCGGGGCTAGCATCGGAATGTACCTATCTGGCAGGTTCTCAGAGCGTACCGAGCCTACCCCTGGCGGACGCACAGACTGAGCGTCTAGTCGTAGGCGCTAATCTAGCCTATAGTGTGCATGCTTTAGCCCGCTCTGGCCGCCGGCCGGGCCTTTTGGCTGAAGCAGAAACAGGCTTCAATGGCCAGCAGTAAAAGCCGACAGTCCGCTGTCAGGCAAGCCGTGAAGCCGCCGAAGGCCGCCGCCAAGCGCGCCGTGGCGTTACAGCGCGGAAAATTTCCAATTGTTGGCGTGGGAGCTTCGGCGGGCGGACTCGATGCCTTCCGTAAGTTTCTCGTTGCCTTGCCGGCCGATACCGGCATGGCATTTGTCCTGATCCAGCACCTTGATCCTATGCATGAAAGCATGATGGTTGAGTTGCTCGTCAGCCACACGCAGATGACAGTTGTGCAGTCGACGGATGGAATGCTGGTCAAGCCTAATCATGTTTACCTGATGCCGCCGCGCGCCTATCTGGCTGTCCGCGATGGCGCTCTTCACCTGTCTCCGCCGCGCTCGCGGCATGGCACTAGGCTACCTTTCGATTTTTTCCTCAATTCGCTGGCACTTGCTTGCGGAAAAGAAGCAATCTGCGCGGTGCTTTCTGGAACGGGTGCCGACGGCAGCGAGGGAATCAAGGCGATCAAGCTGCAGGGCGGGCTGGTCATTGCCCAAGATCCCGAAGAGGCGGCCTATGATGGCATGCCGCGTAGCGCCATCAAGACCGGTGTAGTAGACCTGATTCTTTCACTAGCCGAAATCCCAGTAGCTTTGAAGCTTCCGAGGCCACTCAGTCGCTCAGCGCAGCGGAAACTGCCTGTGCCTGCAGAATTCGCGCCAGAATTATTGGAGCAGGTTGTTGCGTTGCTGCGTGTCCATAGCCCACAGAACTTCAACCTGTACAAGACCGGCACACTGTTGCGCCGCTTGGCGCGTCGGATGGCGATGAACGGCATCACTGATAGTCGTCGCTATCTTGCATTGCTGCGCAAAGATAAGAATGAGCTCAAACTTCTTGCGAAGGATCTGCTTATTCATGTCACCAGCTTTTTCCGTGATCCAAAAGCATTCGCCTTACTGGAGACGCAGGTTATACCCGACCTGATCGGCGACGTGACGCCCAATCTCCCCCTGCGAATGTGGGTGCCGGGCTGCAGTACCGGCGAGGAACCCTATTCGATTGCCATGATTCTGCTAGAAGCGGCGGCGAATTCCAAGATGAGTAGAAAGGTGTTGGTCTTCGCGTCGGACGTGGACGAGGAGGCGGTAAGCTTTGCCCGAAATGGTCTCTATCCGGAGTCGATTGCAGCGGATATGAACCCAACCCGGCTGGCGCGTTTTTTTACCCGGGAAGCAGAGGGTTACCGTGTTACACCGGAACTGCGCGAAGCGGTGATGTTTACGATCCATGATCTGCTCGCTGATCCGCCGTTCTCGCGTCTTGATCTAATATCCTGCCGTAACCTGCTGATCTATCTGCGGCCCGATATACAGCAGCAAACACTGGCATTATTTCACTTCGGACTGCGCACTGGTGGCGTACTGTTTCTTGGCATTTCAGAGACGGCGGGTGGTCTGGTGCACCGCTTCGAGCCGATTATCGGCGATATGCCGTTTTTCCGGCGGGTCGGCACCAGCCAGCCAAAAGAAGTCCAGTTTCCGACCATAGTCGACCGAGAGCTGCGACCGCCCGGATTGCCGGTTTCGCGCTCCCTCGCGCGTTCCGCCGGATTCGGGGATATGACGCAGCAACGGCTGCTCGAAACCTACGCGCCAGCGTCTGTGCTGATCAATCACGGCCACGAGTGCCTGTTCCACTTCGGCGCAGTTGATCGCTACCTTCGGGTGGCAGCTGGCGATGCCAATCGAGATCTGTTGGCTAAGGCGCGCGACGGCCTGGGTTCCAAGCTCCGCGCGGCGATCACTCAGGTACGTCGTACTGGCGAGCGGATCGTCGCGAGTGGCGCAAAGATGAGACTAGGAGGCGACCGCATTGCCGTCGACATCGCTGTCGAGCCGGTGCTAAGCGGCGAAGAGTCGCTGCTGCTGGTCAGTTTCATTGACCGGCCAAAGCCGGACCGTCCGGTTAGCAAGAAACCGGCGGTGAATGCCGACGTGACGCTGATGCGCCAGCTCGAGGAGGAACTGGACGCCACGCGCCTGGAGTTGCAGACCGCGTTCCATGAACTGGATCTGGCGAACGAGGAATACCAGGCAATCAGCGAAGAAGCCTCGTCGGTCAATGAGGAGTATCAGGCGACCAACGAGGAGCTGGAAACCTCAAAAGAGGAACTGCAGTCGCTGAACCAAGAATTGATCACTCTCAACGCCGCCCTCCAGGAGACGGTGGCGCAGCAGCGTGCCATGGCGAGTGACATGCAAAACATACTCGATAGTAGTGATACAGCGACGTTGTTCCTGGACAAGAAGCTGCACATCCGGTTCTTCACCCCGGCGACAAGATCTGTGCTGCACGTAATCGCTTCTGACGTTGGCCGCCCACTCGCCGACCTTGCTCTGCAGGCCGAAGATGTCGACTTGCCTGACGAAGCAAAGCGCGTGCTGTCGACGGGGCTGCCTCTCAGTAGCGAGGTTCGCGGCAAGGGTGGCATCTGGTATGTCCGTCGCATCTTGCCCTACCGAACTCTCGACGGCCTGATCGGCGGCGTGGTCGTGACCTTCAATGACATCTCCTTGATGAAAGCGGCCTGGCAGGAGGTAGAGACTGCCAGAGCGTACTCCGACAGCATTATCGACACCGTTTCCCAACCGCTAATCGTGCTCGACGACGCGCTTTGCTTGGTGTCAGCCAATCGTTCGTTCTGCCGCGACTTCGATATCGATCCCGATTCTGATGTGGGTCGAACGTTTACCAGCCTGTTCGATCCCTCAACCGTGGCGAGTTTCGTCGAGAGAATAGAAAATGAACTTGGCACGATTGATGATCACGAAGTCAAACTCGATGGGTCGGGGACTGGCGGTCGGACACTTCTGCTGAGCGCTCGGCAATTGCGCGAAAGACCGACGGACAAGCGACGTATACTTGTTGCCATCAATGACGCCACAGAACGCAAACGCGCCGACGAAGCTATTGCCTTGGCCAAGTCGCAAGCCGAGCGAGCCAATCGCGGTAAGTCCCGTTTCCTCGCCGCCGCTAGCCACGACCTGCGTCAGCCTTTGCAGACATTGAGTCTCCTGCAAGGCATCCTGGTGAAGCGGATAAAGGATCCGAGTACCCTGCGCCTGATCGACAGGATCGACCAGACACTGAGAGTCATGTCGGGCATGATGGACACACTGCTCGACATCAACCAGCTTGAAGCTGGCATCGTGCGTCCGGAGGTGGCCGATTTCCCGATTGCCAGCCTGTTCGATCGTATCCAGGCTGATTTTGCCGATCATGCGAAGTCCAAGAAGCTCGGTTGGAGGATGGTGCCAAGCGGCCTATTTGTGCAGAGCGACCCGCGGCTGTTAGAGCAGATGTTGCGCAACCTCTTGTCGAATGCGGTGAAGTACACCAAGCAGGGCAAGATCCTGCTCGGTTGCCGGCGGCGCGGCGAAACACTCCGTATTGAGGTCTGGGACACCGGGATTGGTATTCCAGAAAACCAGCTGCAGATGGTTTTCGAAGAGTTTCATCAGCTCGACAATCCAGCGCGTGATCGGGAACTTGGTCTGGGACTCGGCCTGTCGATCGTGCAGCATCTGGCGAACCTGCTCGGTCATAACATCAGCGTGCACTCGGCGCTCGATTCGGGGTCGGTATTCTCCATCGACGTTCCGCTTGGGCAAATGACGCCGAATGCTTTGTCTGGGAACGCTCAAAAGGCGCCAACGCAAATCGAACCAAAGTTTGGGGAAATACTGATCATCGAAGATGATCCGGCGGTTCGCGAAATGCTGGAATTGCTATTTTCGGAGGAAGGCCATAGTACGGTCGCTGCCAGCGATGGTGATGAAGTGTTCGCGCTCGCTGCGCGCGGAACGCTCAGGCCGGACCTCGTCGTTGCCGACTATAATCTGCCAATGGGCCGGACGGGCTTACAGGTTTCCGCCGCGCTGCGCGCGACACTGCATGAGGCGATCCCGGTCGTCATCCTGACCGGCGATATCTCGTCCGATACGTTGAGCGAAATTGCCAGACAGGGCTGCAACTATGTGCACAAACCGGTTAAGGCAACCGACCTATTGCAGCTCATCCAAAACCTGCTGATGCGGTCCCAATCGAAGGTGGTCGTCGAGAAGAGGGTACGGGCAGCTAGTGTATCGATTGCTAAATCGCATTTGCCTACGGTTTTCGTGGTCGATGACGATACCGCAGTACGCGAAGCCATAGGTGAGTGGCTACGCGAACACGGCCACGTAATGCAGCTCTGTGCTAGCGGAGAGGCGTTCTTGGCTTCCTATCAACCCGACCAGACCGGCTGCCTTGTCGTTGACGCCCGACTGCCGGGAATGGATGGCCTTACGTTGGTCCGTCAGTTGAAGAAAGACGGCATACAACTTCCCGCAATCATGATTACTGGCTACGGCGACATTCCAATGGCTGTCGCAGCAATGAAAGCTGGTGCAGTCGATTTTCTAGAAAAACCGGTACGTCACAGTGAATTACTAACTAGCATTGATCGCGCCTTGGTGCGTGGCTCTTCCTCCAACGATTCCGCACCGAACGCCGAAGCTATCGCGCGAATCGCCGCGCTCACCATCCGTCAACGCCAAGTCATGGATCACATTGCCGCTGGCCACGCCAATAAGGAGATTGCGGCACGGCTCGGCATTAGCCAACGCACGGTTGAGAACCATCGGTCTGTCGTGATGGATAGAACCGGGTCAAAAACTCTCCCCGATTTGATCCGCTTGATCATGCGCGCTGGATGACAGCAGCTTTCCGACCGATTTAAATGTGCCTAAATCGGTTCAAGCTTCGCTTGGCTACCAGCGCAGGTATCTGGCTAGGCCGGTTGCCTGCAGTTCGACCAGGGCAATCTGGGGTCTTTGAACTCGCCAGGATTCAGCCAAGAGCAATAAAGAGCCTGTATAAGGCGGAGATCACGGTTTGATCTTCTCACCTGTATTTTCTATTGCCGACCCCGTTTTCTGTAGATTCTCGCCCGTGTCTTGCTTTGCGCCACGCCATGTGTCGCCGCAGGCGCTGAGCGCCATCGTGAATGACATGAAGAATATCGACAAGATGAGCTTACGAAACATGACCAACCTCTTTTTGTATGTGAAATGACGGTATTGGTATTTGCGACTGCTACCTTACCCACGGCTTTGCCAAGCCCAGTAGCCTCGGAATGTACTCAATCGGTGGGTGCGCGTTTTTTTCACGTGGGCGCCGAAAGACTGAAGGGCTAAACCCAGCAGCAGATCACGAACACCAGGAAATAGCCTTTATGACGGTAGCCTTAGGCGTAGCGATGCGGCTTGCCGTGTGCTGATACCAATCGATATTGCGGTAGCGGAGACTTCCTAGTCGCCGCGGCGAGAATGACCTTGACCAAAATTCAGAACTTTCGCGCCTCCGTCTCTGAGTAGATTCCGTCCCTATCTTGAGTTTCATGGACTCCATAAAGTCGAAAGTAAGAGGTAGAGAATCTCCCATCGATAGCAACGATGACTTTCCTCTCTCACCCTTTTCCATTGGAGTTCAAGTCATGAGAAGAACCACATTAGCTATTGCGTTGTCCGTACCGGTTTTACTATTGGGCGCGTGCGGCAACAGCACATCAGATCGCGCCCTTAGCGGCGGTGGTATCGGCGCTGGGGTAGGCTTGGTTGGTGGTGCCCTTGTTGGTGCCCCGATCGAGGGCGCGTTGATCGGCGCCGCAGTGGGTGCGGGAACAGGTGCGCTTACCGACAAGGACGACATCGATGTAGGAGATCCAGTGTGGAAGGACTAGGTTCAGTCAATCTCACGGAACTCCATTGAGAGTTTGTAAAAGTTAGAGATGAATTAGACGTTACGTCGCCTGGCAGAATATGCCTGACAAGCCTCATGATGGGCTTTCATTCAGGCGTTCTGCCAGGCCTTTTTTGAAATTGACCTCAGCCGAGAATGCTGCGCCGACCTCATCCTGTGCGCATGAAAAACGTTCTTTATTCAAACACCTCAAAATCAATTCAAAGCTCATCCGCCTTGCGCTTATGCCCAAGGCTTGCTTCCCGCTAGCTCTTCCGCACATGTCGTTCCTGCTTCATGAAGCGCGAGTTTGATGCTGGCGACGAGACCGTCGGCTAGTGGTGGAACCACTGGGGGTTATTGTAGGCAGTTGAGAATGGCAAGCGGAGAGAGCGAGCTATGAGGTCAAGGCTTTGGGTGATGGCCCGGAAGGTGCGAACGGCACCTCGACGATAGAGTCCGCGCGAATCAGCGCTGAGGAGGAGGCCACGCAGCGGTTCCGCAATGCGAGAGGTCTACAGAGGTTAAGTTCTTCGCGAATACATTCCATAGTCCATAATCATTTCATCCAGAAATGAAGCTTCTTAAGTCGAAATCTTTTTAAGCTAAGCCGTGCCGCGGCACTTGGTGAATGCCGCGGCACTTGCTGCCTAGCTCCCGGCTCGCGTGGGGTTAACGCAGCTCAGATTAGGTTGGCCTGACAGTAACCTGGGCCTTAAAAGATCTGGCTAAGCTGCGTGTCGTAGACGCCGAGCAGTTCGGTTATGTGCGGACCACTGCAGCCACCGCCGCTGTGCAGCCGGGCTACGTCGCGCTGGGCCTCGACGATAAGCGAAAGCTCGACGCCAGCAAGCATTGGCTCTCCAGCTCTCTCTCGAAGCAGCGCGCCCAACTCAGATCGGTCTTGATCGCTGGGATGCAGGCCTCGGCATCGCAAAGCGGCCTCATAGGCACCGCGTTGTTCGCTGTAGAGGGCCTGACCGCTCTTGGCCATCATGGCGCCGCTATCGGCTGACCCGCCGGAGTTGGGGGCCGACGCGCAGCCGGCCATCGTCAATCCAAATGCAAGGGAAGAGACTAATAGGAATTTTCTGGACATGGCAGGATACTCCTGGTTGCTGTAATTTGTCCGGTTTTCGGGCGCCGTGTTCGCTCGCAAGGTTAGCTGCGATTAGTCCACCGCCCTTAAGTTCCATAATTTTACCTGGGATTGAGATCAGCGAGCAGGATCGGAATGTACCTATTTATCCGCTTTTATCAGGCGGTGGCTTTAGAAGCACCCTTTGGGGGGGAGCACGAGATTAAGGGTGTGACTTACGCCGCCCCGACAGCAGAGAAGCTTGCACGGTGGTGGCACAGGTTCGACCTTGAACTTGGCATGCCAGATCCCAGCTTCTTCTCGCTCAGGAATGTCAACGAGAGCAGATTAGGATGGGCCTCTAAGCCAATAGTGTGCACTCCCGGGATGCTTACAATTTTTCCCTGATCTTGGAAAACGTTTCCCTGTTTTCTGAAAAATATTCCCTGTTCCGCCTAGTAGGGAATTTCAAGATAAAACAACACGAATACAATGAGTTAGAACGCTGAGAAACGTGTTAAAACCAGCCGAACGGCAAATTTTCCCTGTATTTTCCCTGTTATCAGGGAAATCCTGTAGAGAGCGGTTCGCAGCAGACTGTCTCCACCACCACCTTCCCTCCCTGCCTTATCTCGACACGGACGACAGTGATTGGGCGTGCGGAATTTCGGGAGATGCACGTTACGGCGCAGTGCGTCAACAGACCGGACAAATCGCGGCATGCGACCGTTTCCAGCATCGCAAATGAGGTTCCCACCGCTTCATTATCAGCGATAGAAGAAAGACCCGGGACTTTGTTTCCGCACTTCTTAGGGCGCGATGTTGGCGTTTGCTCTGAAGAAGTTGGTCGGATCATAGGTTCGTTTGATTTCCCTCAGCCTACCCAGATTCTCACCAAAAGCCGCGATCACCGTCGTGTCCTCATCGGCACCGATGTAATTCAGATATGTGCCGCCCGCCGCGAATGGCGCGAGTGCATCATGAGCCGCTTTAGCCCACGCAATCTGAGCCTTATCATCCGCAGGGCGAGTCCATAGAGGTAAAAGAGCGATCAAGTAGTTTTGGCCTCTTTGCGCGAAGGCGTTCTCTCCCATCGCCTTTGATTTTGTCGCGCCGGTGCAGTGCTCTATCAGGATACCTGAGCCGGGTACCGTCATGCCCTTGGACTGTTCCACAATCGTATCGATGGCATCGTCGGTCAGGTCGCTGAGGTAGGCAGACTTCCAGTAGTTCCGGCTTCCGGGGCCGTAGGCGGCGTCCAACATCGACTGCATCGCGGTGAACGGCATTTCATGAAGGTCAACGACTAGCGGTTCGTCGATCTCGGTTAGCGCCTTTATAGCTTGCCTTCCAACTTCCTTATCGTCTCCGATCCAACAAGGCACCAGTGCGGTTAATGGCGTTCCGTCGGGTCCCCAGAGAAGAGCGGCGTAAACTGTAAGCTCATCGGGCGCATCGCGGATAATATCTCTATAACCTCGCAGGACCTTGGGCGCCGCGGCGCGGGGATAGGCGATCATTCCACCAAGTACGGTGGAAAGCGGATAAGCCCTGTAGAGGAACGATGTAACGATCCCAAAGTTTCCGCTGCCGCCGCAAATACCCCAGTAAAGATCTGGGTTCTGTCCTGCGCTTGCGGTCTTGATTGAGCCATCGGCGGTGACGACTTCCGCCTCGATGACGTTGTCGCAAGTTGGGCCGTACTTTCTGGCAAGCCATCCAAACCCGCCCCCGGTCGTAAGGCCGCCAATTCCCGTCATGGAAACGACGCCAAGTGGTACAGCCAGGCCGTGAACATGCGTCTCTCTATCTACATCCCCGAGTAGCGCGCCTCCCTGGGCCCGGACAGTTCTGCTGGTCGGGTCCACATAGATCGCACGCATTCTGGACAGGTCGATCACCAGACCGTCGTCACAGACGGCGCGGCCGCCAACATTATGGCCGCCGCCTCGCACTGATACTAGAATGTCATGCTTGCTTGCGAACTTGATGGCCGCCGAAACATCTGCTGTTCCATGGCAACGTAAAATGGCGCCGGGGTGTTTATCGATCAAAGCGTTCCAAATTCGACGGGCAGTTTCATACTGCTCGCTACCGGGAACAATCAGATCTCCACGAACAAGGGACTTTAACTCGTCGATGGCCTCCGTTGGCACGGCGTCACCATCACGAGTCTTCAATCGTGTGGTAGACATATCACCCTCCCTAAGGGAGTTCCTCCCAGTGAGATTATACACACTTTTGCCGATTGACGGCTAACCGCCGAGATTTCAAGCCGGTACTAGTTAACAGCCGGGTCGTTTCTGTTCCGGAGCTTTCCCCTTCTCAGGGAATTTTTGGCGGCATCGGCCCCACAACAATCAACGTTGGCTCCGCCACTGTTTCCTGCATACAACTGAATTTGGATCGCAGTCATGTCAGGTCGATCTCCGTCCAGACTGGCTTGTGGTCAGAAGCGGCTTCTGCCTCATCGATCCACATGTTTCTGACATTGCCCATGAGCTCGGCGCTGACGAAACAGTAGTCAAGCCGTCTTTTCCGCAGCCGTCCTTCGGCATCCTTGCCTTCGTGGCTGGTGAACGTCGAGGGATTTTGTCCCGTTGCCACCGCTGAATCGACGAAACCGCCCACGTAGGACGCGCCAGGATGATAGGGGTTGTTGCCCGTCACTCGCTCATACTCCGGGCTTCCCGGCTCGCTGTTGAAGTCGCCCATCCAGATTGCCGCCGTCGGGCAATCGGGCTCCGGTTCGCCATTGGTCCAGTTGCGGTGCGTTTCGTCATCGCTACCGCTCCAAGGCCCGCCTTCAAGGCTTACGCGCCGGTGCCGGGCCAGAAGAAACTCAAGCTGCTCCAAGCGTTCCTCGGAGCCGACATGAGCCAGATGAAGGGAGAGGATGCGCAATGGGCCGCCTGGCGTTTGAACCAAGCCCTCCAAAGCCGGGTTCTGGGTGTTCAGGGGGTGAAGCATCTTGCGCATCGGCAGCAGATGCAGCCGCGACCAAGCGATCGGATAACGTGACAGCAGCATCGTTCCGAACTGCCGTCTGCGGTTGACGATTTGACCGTCCTTGCCGCGCTTACTGGCGTCCATGTCGAAGGCCGGGCCGTAAACCCAATAAAAATCCGGGAGTAGGCTGGAAAGAATCGCAGGTTGATCGTCCTCGTTCGTTCGTTCCCAAAACCGCTCGACCTCCTGAAGGGCGATAATGTCCGCGCCAGCGACAACCTTTGCGGCGCGTGCAAGCTCATAGCGCCCGTCCTCGCCAAATCCGTACTGAATGTTGTAACTGACGAGTTTCATGAAATGAGCCCCGGCCGATGGCTTCCGCCTGTTGTCGGATGCTAGACGAGAATGCCGGCTGGGTTCTACCGGTATTCCCAGTATTGTTGCCTGTCCGGTTGCTCCCTGGCTAAGCTGCCGACGCAGCAACGGGGAAGGAAGCGCCATGTATGCGACCGTCGAAGAGCTTAAGGAGTTTCTCACACGCCATCCTGAGGTCACGCACCTGGACGCCTTCGTGATTGATCTGTGCGGACAGGCCATCGGCAAGCGCTTGCCGCGTGCGCAAATGGAGCGCCTTTACCGTTCGGGTACACCAATCTGCGCCGCCATGCAGTTGGTTGACGTGCTGGGTAACACCGCCGATCCCATGGGCCATGGTTTTTCCGACGGCGACCCGGATGGAATCGCCCGACCGTTACCCGGTGGAATTCAGATTGTGCCCTGGACCGGCGGCAGTTACGCGCAGGTCCTGTGTGAGTTGACTCGCGCCAGCGATGGAGAACCCTTCTGGTACGATCCGCGCCGGGTTTTGCAGGGCGTCGCGGAGCGCTATTCGGAGTTAGGATTGACGCCGGTCTTGGCCTTGGAACTGGAGTTTTATCTGATTGATCTGGACCGGGGCGAGAATGGCGCGCCTTTACCTGCTCATTCGCCCTTGACCGGTGCGCCCGAAGCGCAGGGCAAAGTCTTATCATTGGCCAAACTGGACGAGTTTCAGCCGATCCTGGAGGCTATCGAACAGTCCTGCCTGACTCAGAATCTGCCCGTTACCACGATGATTAGCGAGTATGGCGCCGGGCAGTTCGAAATTAATCTGGAACACCAGAGCGACCCGTTGTTGGCCGCCGATCACGCCGCCCTGCTGCGGCGCGCGGTGCAGGGGACTGTCCGCGAGCTCGGTTATGATGCAACCTTCCTGTCAAAGCCCTTCCCAGGTCAGTCGGGCAGCGGTCTGCACTTGCATGTCAGCCTGTTGGACGAGGCGGGACACAACGTCTTTGATCCGGAGCAATCCGATGGCGAAACGCGGCTCGGTCAGGCTGTAGCCGGTCTGCAGGCGACGATGCACGAGGCCATGGCTATTTTCGCGCCCAACATCAATGTCTACCGCCGGTTCAAGCCAGATGAGTTCACGCCCGTGACCAGGGATTGGGGCGAGAACAACCGCTCAGTCGCCTTTCGCCTGCCGGCGTCCGACGGCGCAAGCCGCCGTCTGGAGCACCGGATTGCCGGGGCGGAGGCCAATCCCTATCTCGTCACCGCCGCCGTGCTGGCCGGCATCCACCATGGCCTGGTGGCCAAGCTTGATCCGGGTGAGAAACACAGCGGCAATGCCGGTTCCGAGGTCGACGCGAGCTTACCGCTCAGGTTCTGGGATGCTCTGGCGGCACTCGCGCAGGCCACGGTCTTGCCAGGGTACCTGGGCGCGGATTACCTGAAAATTTATCACGAGGTTAAGAGCGCGGAGTTGGAAGCCTTTTTCGAGGAGCCGTCTCCGCGCGAGTTTGCCTGGTATCTATAATTCCGCTCTCAAGTCAGGCGCGAGCAATGTCCACGAAGGTCTCGTTGAAACAGGCACCTCTTTCGATATCGGTCCTGATGTCGTTGGGAATCAGGGCGTTGATCGTCTGACCCGAAGCCCCTGCCGCCATCCAGGTTCCTTTTGGACTATAGAGTACGCCCGGGCGTACGGCGTCCGTCACCCGCGCGATCAGCAAGGTTTCTCCGCGCGTATTCCACAGCCGGACCAGATCACCGTCCGAAATCCCTTTTGCTGCGGCATCCGCGGGATTGATCTCGATACGCTCGCGCCCTCGCGAGGCGTCGCAACCACCGAAGGTGGCGTTGGTGCGCTTCGAGGAAGACGGTGAAATCAGGTTGAAAGGCAGATCGCGCGGCACCGCTTCGAAGCGAGGAATGCCGTAACCGTAGCGCCGCTCCAGGTCCTCCGAAAAAAGCTCGATCTTACCGGATTTCGTCGCAGGTTGAACGGTCTTGCAAAGGATCAGTTCTTCACCCTCCGGGGTCGTCATCTCCAGCGCCCGATCAAGGGGAATCTGGCTCGGCCGGAACCCGCCCAGACGAGGGTCTGTCGCGTCGAAGGCTGCATCCATTAACGCGTCGTCGCTGTCCTGGAACAGAGGATCGTCAAAGCCAAAACGAGCGGCCAGTCGCCGGAAAATCTCCGTGTTCGGCAGCGATTGGCCAACCGGCGGAATGACGGCTTCGGCCCGCTGCAGATAGTTTTGGCCGTAAGCGCCGTAGACGTCGGCATACTCGAAATGGCTGGCCGCAGGCAAAATCACGTCTGCAAAGGCCATGCTATCCGTCATCACGATATCGGCGCCGACGATGAAGAGGTCGTCACGCATCAGGGCTCGCTTCAAGCGGTTCTGGTCCGGGTGCGTGCAGACCGGGTTGTGGTTGTAAATGAAAAGAGCGCTGACCGGTGGATCGAGGTCGCGGTCCAATAGCTTGTTGGTCACATCGACGATGTTGAAGGTTCGCGTGCCCGGGGGCACCAAATCCGGTCGCTGCAGTCGATCAGTCGTCTTTGGCGAGGCGAGTCCGGGCTTGGCGATGACGCCCGCGCCACGGCGACCGTGATTACCGGTCAGCGCTTGCAGAGCCATGGCGGCGCGCAAGGACGAGCCACCGCTGTGTCCACGCTCTATGCCGTTGCCAAGCGACACCGCGACCCGCTGCGCGGTGGCATAGCGCTCGGCAAAGCTGTGGAATTGCTCTTTTGAAAGTCCACAGAGCTCGGCGACGCTATCGGCGTCGTACTTTCGCGCCTCGGTCATGTAGGGTTCGAAGCCGCTTACCCAGCGGCTGATGAAATCCTGGTCCAGTGCGCCACGGCGTTCCAGTTCTGCTGCCAGGGCCTGAGCCAGCACCACATCGCTGCCGGGTGTTATTTGCAGGAACAGGTCTGCCTGCTCGGCGATGCGGGTGCGCTTTGGGTCGATGATCACCAGCTTGGCGCCCTGAGCCCGCGCCTCCTTGATGACCTTCGCCATATGCAGGTTCGATACTGTGATGTTGTTGCCCCAAACCACGATGAGGTCGGCCTCGCGCGCTTGCTCCGGGGGCATGCCGGGACAAGGGCCATAAAGGCTGAGATAGGCCGTGCCACGCACCGCGCCACACAGAGGCCCTCGGTCGAGGAGGGTCGCCCCGAGTTTGTGGAAGAACCGCCGGTCCATGGAGCCGCCAGCCAACTCACCGTGCGGTCCGGCATAGTTGAAGGGCAGGACGGACTGCGGCCCGTGCTGCGCTATGGCTTTTGATAATCCGGTATGAACGAGGTCGAGTGCCTCGTCCCAAGACACGGGCTCAAAGCGTCCGCTACCGCGTGGCCCGACCCGTTTGAGAGGCTGCGTCAGCCGCCCCTTACCATGGACGAACTCGGGATAGGAGCGGGTGACTTTGTTGCAGATGACGCCGTCGGTATAGGGGTTAGCGTTTGATCCACGCACCGCGGTCACCCGGTTTTCGGCAATTGTCACCGAAAGGCTGCAGGTGTCGGGACAATCCAGTGGGCAGACGCTGGGTTTCAGGATGCTGGGGCTCAGGGTGCTGGGCGCTTCGTTTGTGGCCATTTCGGTCGGTCCGCATCATCAGGTTTTCTGTGAGGTCCAGAATTCACTCAAAGGGGCGGCGAGGGGAAGGGCCAATTCTTCAGTTTCTCCAGGCACCACTGTAGCCTTATCGGTAGCGCAGGGTAACTTGCTATAGGATCGCTTGGCTGGCAGCCTATGGGAAGGATTCGACAGGGGAGGGAGAAGACCATGAATGCCGCTGGGACTGGACGAACCGTGTCGGCTGCAGGCAAGGATTGCCGTGGCGTGCCACTGTCCTGCGGCAGTCCGTCGGCAATCGAAGGTCTGGAGCGCGCGCTGGAGTGTGCGCTGTCTTTCCGTGGGGATGCTATCGCGGAAATTGATGCCGTGCTGGCCGACCATCCGGACTTCATCATGGGGCACCTTTTCAAGGCAAGTTGGCTGACCCAGGCCATGGAGACCCGTGTCTATGACGAGATGTTGGCGGCCATCAGCGCGGCTGAGCGGCTTTCCGACGGCGCGAACGATCGCGAGTTGGGTTACCTTGCTGCCTTGAAGGCTTGGGCGCGCGGCGATTTCTACGGGGCCACGCAGTGTTGGGAGGAAGTTTTGACACACTTCCCGCGCGATCTGCTGGCCCTGCAGCTTGTGCACTTGACGCATGTACTGTTGGGGGATGTAACCGGCCAGCGTGACAGCGTCGCCCGGGTCTTCAACCTCTGGGACGAAAGCATGCCTGGCTACGAGTTCGTGCTGGGATTCTATTCCTTCGGGCTGGAGGAGAATCGCGACTTCTTCGAAGCCGAGGAAATGGGCCGCCGGGCGCTCGCCATGAGGCCGGACCATCCCTATGCGGTGCATGCCGTCGCCCACGTCATGGAAATGCGCGGACGTCAGCCCGGCGGTATCCGCTTCATGAAGGATCACGTCGATCTTTGGGGTACGTCCAATTTCTCCAATCATCTCTGGTGGCACACGTCGCTCTATCACCTTGATCTCCAGGACCACCCTCGCGTTCTTGAGATATACGACAATCACCTGCAATCGGCGGCGCATGAGGGCGATCGCTACGAGGAACTCGATGCCTCTGCCCTGCTATGGCGCTTGAAGCTGCTCGGCGTCGAGACCGGGGACCGCTGGCGGGCCCTCGCAGATCGCTGGGAGCCCGCCGCCCAGGACACCCTTTATGCTTTCAACGACGTGCACGCCATGATGACCTTCGTATCAGATGGTCGCCGCGAGGCGCAGGCCGCCTTGCTGGGTGCGAACGAGCGCTACGTGGAAACCGCAAACGACGCCAACGTCGCCATGACCCGTGAGATTGGCATGCCCTTCTGCCTTGCTATGCAGGATTTCCAGGACGAGCGTTATGGTGATTGCGTCGACCACCTGTTGCCGGTGCGCTACAAAACCCATCGCCTCGGTGGCAGTTACGCACAGCGCGATGTGATCGGTTGGACGCTGTTGGAAGCTGCGCTCCGCGCCCGGCGGTTCGACCTCGCCTTGGCGCTGGCGAACGAGCGCAGCGCCATGAAACCGACCAGCCCTTTGAACTGGCGCTATGTCGCGCGGGCGTTCCAGGGGTTGGGCGACGACAGCAACGCAAAACGCGCCGAAGCGCGCGCCCATTCCCTGATGGCCGCCTGACACCTTTCCTGAGTCTCCCGACCGCAGAAGAGAGGCCGCGAGGACTTTTGCTTGCTTGTGGAAACAATAATAATTGACAATATAAAGATATTACGCTATTTATATAGTCAATCATACAAGAAGATTGGCGATAAACCACAAAGAGGGTGCCGATCTTC
>NZ_JBEPTJ010000007.1:0-188150 GCF_040549425.1 Limibacillus sp. MBR-115
CCAAAGAAAAACAGCACAAAACAGCAACCGCAAAGCCGCCGCCCGCGTATCCCTTCCTTATCTCATATCCACAATGTCAATGAACAAAACCGAACTCAATTCAATCCGGCTTTCTGCGACCTAGGCCACAAAAAACACGGTTGCGACACCCACACGGTGGTGAGCGCCTCGGCCCGTGTCGAGGGGGTATATAGGCGGCTCAGATTGCCCTGTCAAACCTCTTTTGCGGTTTTTTTACAAAACCTTTCTTAACGGCCCTCATCACCGGGACAATAATGCATAGGGAACCGCGGGATCACCAGGAATAGCCCAATGCGACATAGGGCTTTTATTTGACAAGAGTCCTACGATTCAGCATCTTACAAGGCGCGTTTGCGAAATCACTGCCTTTAGGTGGAGGTCAAGAGTCGCAACCGACGGACAGCTTTTTACAAGACAGCCATTCCCAGGGGGGTCAGCGTATGGTTCCGGGCGATCAAAGCCGTAGCCGCGTCATCAAGCGAATCGCGGTTGGTACTACAGCCTTGTTGCTTCCGATCCTCGCTTATTCAGCCTATTCAGCGGCCGTCGAGCGCCAAGCCCCGATCGGCACCATCGAGATCCCGCTTTCCGTGACACTACGTCCGGTTGGCCAGGAAACCGCATCCCGCCAGCCTTTGAAGCTTGAGAGCAGCCCAGTCGGCGCCGAGGACAACGCAGTCCAAGCGGCCCCGGCCCAGCTAGCATCGATTCCCGAAACAGCAGCCCCAGAGTCTGCGACCCCAGAGTCTGCGACCCCAGAGCCCGCAACTCCTGAGTTGGCGACCTCGGAATCCACGACATCAACCCCTGAATCCATTGCATCCACCGCGCAGCCGGGGAAGGACTTCGAAGCGACACTACCGGAGAGCAACTACCTGTTCGCTGATCCAATGGCCAAGGCTGCGCCGGGCGAAGCAGACGGCAATTCGGAAACCGCCGGTACTGTCGATTCGGCGGATGATATCCTCAAGCACGAGGTGCTGACGGTTTCCAGCGGCGATACCTTGATGGGGCTCTTGACCAAGATGGGGATCGAACGTCGCGAGGCCTATGAAGCCATCGACGTGCTATCCGATGTTTTCAGCCCCAGAAAATTACGGGTTGGCCAGGAGATTCAATTGGCCGTCGCCGATGAAGGCGAAGCGATTCGGCTCATGAGTCTGCAACTACGGCCCGATATCGAAACCGACGTGGTCGTCGACCGCGACGGCGAGGGGCAGTTTACCGCGCTGGCCACGACCCGCAGCTTCGAAGAAACACCCGAATGGCATCGCGGCGTTATCGATACCAGCCTGTACCAGGCGGCTATCGATTCGGGCGTGCCTCTTGGCTCCATGATCGAACTGATAAGAATCTTCAGCTTTGACGTCGACTTCCAACGCGACATCCAACCTGAAGATTCCTTCGAAGTTCTCTATGACGGTTTTTTCGAGGAAACCGGACAGTTGGCGAAAACCGGTCCGGTGCGATTTGCCCGCCTGACGCTATCGGGCAAGGAGCGTCGCTACTATCGCTATACCGCGACCGATGGCGAGACGGATTACTTCAATGAGGAAGGAAAATCCGTGCGGCGCGCCCTCATGCGCACACCAATCGACGGCGCCCGCCTGTCCTCCGGCTACGGCATGCGCAAGCATCCGATCCTGGGCTATAGCAAGATGCATACCGGGTCGGATTTCGCCGCCCCCAGAGGCACACCGATCTACGCGGCCGGTAACGGCAAGGTGCTAAAGGCTGGCCGCAACGGCGGCTATGGCAACTACATTCGAATTCGGCACAATAGCCGTTACGAAACGGCCTATGCACATTTGAATGGATTCGCACGCGGTGTCCGACAGGGCGCGCGCGTCGAACAGGGACAGATCATCGGTTATGTTGGCACCACCGGACGCTCCACTGGTCCGCATTTGCACTATGAAGTGTTAGTCGATGGCAAGCAGGTAAATCCGCGTTCCATCGACCTCCCGACCGGAAGAGAGCTGAAGGGCAGCGAGTTGGCGCGCTTCGAAGTGCAGCGCCAGGGCATGGAGCGTGAGCTGGCCGAGCTTCGCCGTGCAGCCCCACAACTTGCGCAAAAGCAGTCCGACGATTGCGTCACAGAGACAACGCTAAAAGCCGTTACTCCACAGACTCACGAACCGGTACGCATCGGCGCAAATGACGGTTGCTGAACGGAACCCAGACTCCTTTATAAGCCGCTTTTAATAAGGTGCGGCTCGCACTATAATGCGCGCCTGCGCGGCAAAGTGTTGCAGCGCTTATAGAGGACTTTTCAGAAAATGTTGAAGAACGCGTTCTTCGCTACGGCTACCGGCCTTGCGATCATTTCTGCTTGTCTCCAATCTGCCAACGCCAATGAGGTGGCTGTCGAAATGCACCTCATAAGCGGTATGGGCGTTGGTAACGCTATCGGCACCGTGACCCTGTCGGATAGCGACAACGGCCTGCTTTTGAAGATCAATCTTTCAGATAAGCTCGCTCCAGGACCTCATGGGTTTCACATACATGAGAACCCCAGTTGCGATGCAGCCGACAAAGATGGCGCGATGGTCGCCGGTTTGGCTGCCGGCGGACACTTCGACCCGGCAGGCACGGGAACCCATGGTGGTCCTTCCGGTGAAGGTCATCTTGGCGACTTGCCGATTCTCTTCGTACAGATTTCCGAAGACGGCGCCACGGCAACCAAACATACCCTGGTTGCGCCGCGCCTGAAGGTCGCCGACGTGCTCGGAAGGTCCCTCATGATCCATGAGAGCGGCGACAATTTCCGCGATGAACCCAAGCCATTGGGCGGCGGTGGCGGGCGTGTTGCTTGCGGCATCATTCCGCAAGGGTAAACCGGACCTGAATCGATACTCCCGGAACCTTATATGGAGAAACCCCCGCGCGGAGATCCGCACGGGGGTTTTTCTTTCACGGCACCTGCGCTCCGTCAGGCGGCCTCGGCTGCCACCGCTCGGCCGTTGATGACCAAGTGATCCTGTTCAACCGAAACCTTTATGGTTTGGCCGTCGCCTATCTGCCCTTCCAGGATCAATGACGCCAGCGGGTTCTGGAGGCGGTGCTGGATGACCCGCTTCAAGGGGCGTGCCCCATAGACGGCATCATAACCTGCCTCAGCCAGCCAGTGGCGGGCGGACTCGTCAAGTTCCAGGCGCATCTTACGGTCTTCCAGCAGACGGCGCAGATGCCCCAGTTGGATATCGACGATCCCGGCCATCTGCGACCGCTGGAGCCGATGGAACAGCAGAACTTCATCCAGCCGGTTCAAGAACTCCGGCCGGAAGGCGCTGCGCACCACCTCCATAACCTGATCGCGGACCGCTTCGGCCTCCTGTCCCTCGGGCTGTGCAGCAAGAATCTCCGAACCCAGGTTGGAGGTCATGACAATCAGGGTGTTGCGGAAATCGACCGTGCGACCCTGGCCGTCCGTCAATCGCCCGTCATCGAGCACCTGAAGCAGCACGTTGAAGACATCCGGATGCGCCTTTTCGATTTCGTCGAAAAGGATCACCTGATAGGGCCTGCGCCGCACCGCCTCGGTCAGGGCACCGCCCTGTTCGTAACCGACGTATCCCGGCGGCGCTCCGATGATGCGCGAAACCGCGTGTTTTTCCATGTACTCCGACATGTCCAGCCGCACCATTGCCGTCTCGTCATCGAAAAGAAAGTTGGCCAGGGCCTTGGTCAACTCCGTCTTGCCGACGCCGGTTGGCCCCAAGAACAGGAAAGAACCGATGGGACGATTGGGGTCCTGCAATCCCGCACGGGCCCGACGTACCGCATTGGAAACGGCGGTGACGGCCTCTTCCTGCCCGACCACCCGGCCGTGCAGGGCATCCTCCATCCGCAGCAACTTGTCGCGCTCACCCTCAAGCATCTTATCGACGGGAATTCCAGTCCAACGGGACACGATCCCAGCAACATCGGAATCCGTCACTTCTTCCTTCAGCATGTGATGCCCACCGACCGAAACGGCCTCTTGAAGCTTGCGCTCCAAATCAGGCAGCGTGCCATACTTCAACTCAGATGCACGATCGAGCTTGCCCTCACGCTGGGCAATCTCCAATTCCGCACGCGCCTGATCAAGCTGCTCTTTAAGCCGCTGCTGAGCGCCCAACTTATCCTTTTCCGCCTGCCACTGGCCGGTCATTTCGGACGAACGCTGGTCCAGTTCAGCGATTTCCTTTTCCAACTTACCAAGGCGGTCCTTGGAAGCCTCGTCACTTTCCTTTTTCAGGGCCGCCTGCTCGATCTTCAACTGCACCAGCCGTCGATCAAGCTCGTCGATGGCTTCCGGCTTTGAATCAACCTCGATCCGCAGCTTGCTCGCCGCCTCGTCGATCAGGTCGATGGCTTTGTCCGGAAGAAACCGGTCCGTGATATAGCGGTTTGACAGCGTCGCCGCGGCAACGATGGCAGCATCGGTGATCCGCACGCCGTGATGAAGCTCATACTTCTCCTTCAGGCCCCGCAGAATGGACACCGTGTCCTCGACATTGGGCTCCGCAACAAAAACCGGCTGAAAGCGCCGCGCGAGTGCTGCGTCCTTTTCTATGTGCTGCCGATACTCGTCGAGCGTGGTCGCCCCGACACAATGCAGGTCACCCCGCGCCAGCGCGGGCTTCAACATGTTGGACGCGTCCATTGCGCCATCGGCCTTACCAGCGCCCACCAGCGTGTGAAGTTCGTCGATGAAGACCACGACCTGGCCCTCGGCATCGGCGATCTCTTGCAAGACCGCCTTCAACCGCTCTTCAAACTCGCCGCGGAACTTCGCCCCGGCTACCAGCGCCCCGAGATCCAGTGACAAGAGCTTCTTGTTGCGCAACGTTTCGGGGATGTCGCCGGCGACGATACGCTGCGCCAAGCCTTCTACGATCGCTGTTTTGCCAACGCCGGGCTCGCCGATCAGAACGGGATTGTTCTTGGTCCGCCGGGACAACACCTGAACCGTCCGCCGGATCTCTTCGTCACGGCCGATTACCGGATCAAGCTTGCCCTCACGGGCCACAGCCGTCAGATCGCGTGTGTACTTCTTGAGTGCATCATACCCTTCTTCAGCGTTAGCCGATTGCGCCGTTCGCCCCTTGCGTAACTCCTCAACTGCCTGATTCAAAGCTTGCGGCGTAATCGTCGCGGCTTTCAAAATATCCGCGGCCTTGCCGGCATTTGGCATGGCCAATGCCAGCAGCAACCGCTCCGCGGTCACGTAGGAATCGCCGGCCTTCTCGGCAATTTGCTCCGCTTGCTGGAAGACGCGCGCGAGCTCGGGAGTCAAGTATACTTGCCCCGCCGCGCTACCTTCCACGGCCGGTACTTTCTTTAATTCCGCATCAACACCGCTCAAGGCGCGCGCGGGATCCCCGCCAGCCTTACGGATTAGGTTCGCCGCTAACCCTTCCTTGTCGTCCAAAAGGACTTTCAGAAGATGCAGGGGTGTAAGTTGTTGATGGTTTTGCCGGAGCGCCAAGCCCTGGGCGGCCTGAACGAATCCGCGCGAACGCTCGGTGTAGTGTTCCAAGTTCATTTATCTTCCTCCATGAAACCCAAACGTGCTCTAAGAGCCCCGTCTGCGCATTGATCCACCGCAAGTGCGATCCGAAGAGGATTGCTAATTCAGATATGGGAGCGACCCGGGCCCGTGCAAGGCGGTTGCCGCAAACTTGGCCCGGCACAAAGTTGACAAGGCTCATCAAAAGCGGCTTCTTGATCGTCTTGTTCATAGCCCGTTTGGGTGGGAGAAGCCCTCAATGAACGCCACGCTCGAGCAAATTTGGCGTTACCCGGTCAAAAGCCTGGATGGCCAAGCGTTGCAGGAAGTCCCCGTAGCTGCCGATTGCCTGCTTCCACATGACCGTCGCTTTGCCATCTCCTACGGCAGCCGTAATCAGGTAATCGATGGCCGTTGGGCTAGCAAGAACAGCTTTTTCAATTTGATGCGCGACGAGAAACTGGCCCAATTGCGGGTTACTTTCGACGTGGACAGTGGGGTCATGTCGATCCTGCGAGGGGGCCGACGGGTCGCGCAGGGCAACGTCACCGAACCATTGGGCAGAATGATTCTAGAACAGTTCCTGACGGCCTATCTGGCGGAAAGCGGACGGGGTCCGGTCAAACTCCAGGAACGCCACGAGCATGGCTTTACCGATGTCGAGGAGCCCGTGGTCTCGCTTGTCAATCTCGCGTCGGTATCGGACCTGGAAAGAGTATTGGGCCAACCGGCGGACCCACGCAGGTTCCGCGCTAATCTCCTGATTGCGGGCTTAGCCGCCTGGGAGGAGCGCAGTTGGCTCGGTAAGCGGCTGCGCATTGGCGATGTTGAAGTTCATGTCATGACGCCCATCGGGCGCTGCGCGGCAACCGAGGTCAACCCGGAAAGCGGAAGACGCGATCTTATGGTCCTGAAAGGACTGGCTCGCGGGTTTAGTCATAGCGAGATGGGCGTTTACGCCCGGATCATCCGAGGCGGCAAACTGGGCGTCGGCGATACCGTCGAACGGCTGCCCTGATTCTCCCGATATAACCAATCGGTTTCAACCGCCTTCAAAAAAAGGCAAGGCAGAGGTTCAAGACTCGACTGGTTCGGTAGTCGATGAACCGGAGGTCTCAACGGATTCGTCGCTACGCACTTTGCGCGGCCGACCGCGGCGTTTGGGCTGAGGCTCTGCCTGGGGCTGAGGCCCATCACCCTCCGCCGCAGATGCAGATGCTTCGGAAGGAGCCGTAGCAGGAACTACATCGGTTACCGGAAGTGGCGAGGCCTGGGTATCGCGGTCCCGGCTTTCGGGTCTGGTATCCCGGCTACCGGGGCGACGCCCTCTACGACGAGGCGCGTGATCGTCCTGGCGATTGCCATCGCTGGCATGCTCCTGCTGATCCGATAGTCCTCCGGACTCATTGGAATCGGCAGCATGTGGCTGATCGCTTTGCTGATCTGCATCGTGAGACCCATCATTACCGCCATGGCGACCCTGATGCCCGTCCTGGCCATCATGCCCGTTGATCCTGCGCCGGTTCTCGTCATGCGGATCCATCGAATCGTTCACGATCCGAAAGTAGTGCTCCGCATGCTGCAGGTGCGATTCCGAAAGTATCCGGTCCCCCGCCGTCTGCGCGTCGCGCGCTAACCCGATATACTTCTCGTACACCTGATGAGCGTTACCGCGCACGCGCCCGTCTGGGCCGTTGCTGTCGAAATTCTGGTTCTTGTTGGGAACTCCACCGCCACCCTGGCGACGGTGAGGACGGCCACGAGGCCGCCGTGCATTGGAACCTGGTCTCATTGCAATCTTTATTTGTTCATCGGGACAGAAGTCATTTACGTACCTCGCTAAAAACACTCGCCCATTCCGTCATTGGACGGAGCTCGATGTTTTTAGGAGACACGAAGGCACTTGCTTTATGAAGCGCCGAGCCACAGGGCTCTGACAGAAGCTACATTAGTGGCCGCCGTCACCCTTTCCAAGCCTTTTTTTGCCTTAGAGCACCTTTATCTGCATGCCGCTATACAACGATCCAAACCTGCGAGGTCCTTCAAGACCGATATCTTCGTCCATCCAGAAGCGGAAAGGAGGCCTACAACGGCTTGCGCTTGCATGCTGCCGATTTCCAATAAAAGAAGCCCACCCTCTTTGACCAGATGCAACACTTGCGGGATCAGGATACGGTAACAGGCGAGTCCGTCGTCGCCGCCGGCAAGCGCCAAACAAGGATCATGCAAGCGAACCTCCGGCGCCAGATGATCGAATTCAAGGGCATTGATATAAGGGGGGTTGGAAACGACCAGATCGAATCTGCGGGCGCCGTCGCACACCAGGGAAGCGGCCCAGTCACCACAAAGAAATGCCGCTCGGTCGCCCAATCCGAGGGAACGTGCATTCTCGGAAGCAGTAGCTGCGGCATCGTAACTGAGGTCAATACCCAGTCCCCAGGCGTTGGGATACTCGCTCAAAAGTGCCAAGAGCAGGCATCCAGAACCGGTTCCCAAGTCAAGAAACTCTTGCGGCTCATCGTGATTCTTGATCCGCGCCAGCGCTGCTTCAATTAAGGTTTCGCTATCGGCCCGCGGGTCCAGCGTTTCAGCAGACAGTTTGAATCGCAGACTCCAGAATTCGCGCCAGCCTCGCAAGCGAGACAAAGGAACCCCGGCTAAACGGCGCGACACCAGTGTCTCAAACACCTGCTGATCTTTACCGTTGACCGAATACCCGGGTTCTTGGAAAAGCTTTTGCGGGTCGCAACTCAACGCCTGCGCCAACAGCAAGCGGGCTTCTCTCCGGGCAGCCTCAATCCCGGCTGCGGACAAACGTATGGTCGCAGCCGACAGCAACGCCCCCGCCGTTGCGCAGCCTGACCGCCCCGCCGTCATGCTTCCTCGACCGCTGCCAGCCGCGCTGCTTGGTCTTCGGTGATCAAGGCGTCGATCACCTCGTCCAGGGCCTCTCCAACGACCACCTTGTCCAGCTTATAGAGTGTCAGGTTGATACGGTGATCGCTGATCCGGTTCTGCGGGAAATTATAGGTCCGAATACGTTCGGACCGATCACCGCTTCCGACCTGCGTGCGCCTTTCGGCGGCGCGTTCAGCCTCGAGTTTTTGCCGCTTTTGCTCATAGAGCCTGGCGCGCAACACCTTCATCGCCTTGGCCTTATTCTTGTGCTGGCTCTTTTCGTCCTGGCAGATCACCACAAGTCCGGTCGGCAGATGCGTGATGCGAACGGCGCTGTCCGTTGTGTTCACCGACTGTCCGCCTGGGCCGCTGGAACGGTAGACATCGATCCGAAGATCTTTTTCAGCAACCGCGATATCCACCTCTTCCACCTCTGGAAGGACTGCAACGGTCGCGGCAGAGGTATGAATGCGGCCGCCGGATTCGGTCGTGGGAATGCGCTGCACGCGATGTACGCCGGATTCAAACTTCAACCGTGCGAAAACCCCGCGTCCGGAAACGGCCACACTTGCTTCCTTGACGCCGCCGACGTCGGTTTCGGAGACATCGATGGGCTCAAACCGCCAGCCCTGGAGTTCCGCGTAGCGCTGATACATTCGCAACAGATCGGCCGCAAAAAGGGACGCCTCGTCGCCGCCTGTGCCGGGCCGAATCTCCAAAATGGCGTTACGCTCATCATCGGCGTCTTTCGGAATCAAAAGCAACTGCACCTCGCGCTCCAACATCGGAAGCCGCTCCTTGAGGGCGTAGTACTCTTCGCGGGCCAATTCGCGCATCTCGCTGTCGGTGGAACGATCTTCGATCATCTGCTCTAGTTCCGCGAACTCCTTAACCCCGGACTGCCATTCAGCCGCCTTGGCGATCACCGGCTCCATTTCAGATAGCTCACGCAAAAGCTGCGTGTATTCAGCCGATCCAGGATTTGCGTGGCCTGCAATTTCCTGCTGGATATCTCGGTATCGCTCTTCCAAGCGGGACAAAGATTGTTCAAGACTCACGCTTGCTACTCCTTCTCGTCGTCGTATCTGGCGCTGAACAGACCTTTGATCAAGCGTTCGAGCGCGGCGCGTTCCTCGGGCTGTTGGCGACCAAGCCCACGCGCCATCGCAGTCAGTCGCTCCAACAGCTGCTGCCGCAGCAGGCTGACGGCCGAGCCCTCTCCCGCCGATAGGGCATCAGCTTCCAGGGCGCGCAGCCCTATCTCCGCCTCGCGCAGCAGAGCCGCCGTTTCGCGACCCGAGAGCCGGAGACGCCACCGCTCCAACTCTTCCGCCAAGATCGTTTTTGCATCCTCAAACGCCAGACGTCGACGGGATTGTCCTGCCAAAGCCAGGCCTTCCAGATCGTCGAAATCATAAAGGAAAATATCCTCCAACTCTCCAGCACTTGGATTGACATCGCCGGGCACACCTCCGTCGATGACCAATATCGGCCTGTGTCGCCTTGCCTTTATGACACGGCGCAGCAAATCCGGCTCCAGACTGTAATGTGCGGAGGCCATGCCTGTGATGACGATCTCCGCTTCCGCCAGCGCCTGCTCCCTTTCTTCCCAACGGCGGGCATGGGCGCCCAATCGCAGGGCTGCCGCATCGGCGCGCGGCCCGTTTGGGTGGCAAACCAGCACTTGCTGAACGCCTACAGATTGGAAGGGACCGACGAAAAGCTCTAGCCCCTCGCCCAATCCGAGCAGCAGCAGACGGCAAGAGTCCAGTTTGCCATGTAGGTCGCGCGCGACCTGCAAAGCGGCGGACGCCATGGTTACGGCACGCTCGCCCAGTGCCGTTTCCCTGCGCACCCGCTTGGCTGCGGCAAATGCTGCCTGAAATGCTTCCACAAGGGGTGGCGAAAGAAGTCCGGCCTCCTCGGCCAGACGCTCGGCCTTACGAACCTGTCCCAGAACCTGCGGCTCACCGGGCATTGCACTTTCGAGCGAAGCGGCGATACGCCAGAGATGGAGCAAGGCCTCCTCTCCCGACAAGCGGTATAGGGAATCGCCAAGACGGCGCGATTCGGCACCGGCGAGCGAGGCTAGCCAACGCCGCGCCGCCTGTTCGTCTTCTCGTTGCTCCGCGGGCAGGATCACGTCGATCCGCTCGCAAGTGGCGATCAGAACCGCGGCCTTGAGCCCCGCCGCAGCTAAAGCGCCAAGCCCCTCTTCCGTTGAAATCTCATCCTGGAACAGGCGATCACGCAGGACCTCCGGCGCGGATCGGTAATCGATTCCGATCAGCAGCAAGTCTTTGCTATGCCGTGAGCCGGCCACAGGTGGCACCCGGCCGGCTAGCGGAAACGAGCGAGGTGATCGGCCAGCTTGTCCAGGGAAACGAGCTGCTGCTCACCGCTATCTAAGTCGCGCACCGCCGCGGCCGACTGCGCCAACTCGTCCTCGCCCAGAATGACAGCTGCGCGCGCTTGAATCTTGTTCGCCCGCTTCATGCGCTTCTTCATGTTCCCGGAGTAACCGAGGTCGACCTGTAAACCCGACCGTCTCAGACGATCCGAAAGGACCAGTGCCTTCGCCTCGGCCTCGGATCCCAAAGGTATCACGGCGATGGGACGAGGGGCCGGTGCCACGTCCGCCACCAGCATGGAAAGACGCTCGATCCCTGCGGCCCAGCCAATACCGGGGATTTCTGGCCCTCCCATCATCTCCATCAGTCCGTCGTAGCGCCCCCCGGCCATGACCGCGCTTTGCGCACCCAATTCGGTGGTGGTGAACTCGAAGGCCGTATGTGTGTAGTAATCAAGCCCGCGCACCAGCCTGGGATTGAGTTTGTAGGAGATACCGAGGGCTGTGATTCCAGCGAGAACTTGTGCGAAGAAATCCTGGCTCTCTTGATTCAGGAACTCCCCGAACAACGGCGCACCTTCAACCAACCGGCGGTCGCCTTCATCCTTGGAATCGAGGATACGCAGAGGATTTCGACCCAAACGATCGCGGCTATCCTCCGAAAGTCGGTCGAGGTGGGCGCTGAAGTATTCCACCAAAGCCGCCCGGTAGGCCTTACGGCTTTCAGGGTCGCCCAACGTGTTGATTTCCAAAGTCGTGCGCCCTTGCAAACCCAGGGAGTCGAGAATCGCCTGTCCTGTCGCGATCACCTCGACATCGGCGAGCGGTTCGGGAACGCCGATCAATTCCACCCCGATTTGATGAAACTGCCGGTAACGGCCCTTCTGCGGGCGCTCGTGACGGAACATCGGCCCTGCGTAGAAATATTTGAGCGGCAGGTCCTGGCGCAATCCGTTGGAAAGCACTGCGCGCACGACACCGGCGGTGTTTTCAGGCCGCAGCGTGATCTCTTCGCCATCCTTCATTGAGAAGGTGTACATCTCCTTGGTAACGATATCGGAGGTGTCGCCCAGCGTGCGCTTGAAGACCGTTGTGTCCTCGAAAATTGGCGTCGCCATTTCCAGAAAACCATAGCGCTCGGCCATCTCCTGGGCGCGCTCGACCACCGCGCGATGTCTGCGCATGTCCTCGGGCAAAAGATCGCGAGTCCCCCGGATCGGCTGCAACACGGCGGTGATCTCCCTCTGCTTACGGCTAGGATGCAGCTACGCGGGGGCATCGCCGGCCGATCCCTCGGCCTCTTTGCTCGCTCGCTGCGCTTCTATCTCGGCGGCCTTCTGCTCTACCATCTCCACCAGATGGTCGACAATATCTCCATCTTTCAAACGGTGATCGGGTAGACCGGCCACATAAACCTGATGGGTTCCGCGTCCGCCCCCGGTAAAGCCGATATCGGTCATGGTCGCTTCACCTGGACCGTTCACCACGCAGCCGATCACAGAAAGCGTCATTGGTGTGGTGATGTGCGCCAGGCGCTTTTCAAGAACCTCAACGGTCTTGATCACGTCGAACTGCTGGCGCGCGCAAGACGGACAGGAAATCACATTGACGCCGCGGTGGCGTAATCCCAGCGCCTTGAGAATATCGAAACCGACCTTGACCTCTTCCACCGGATCAGCCGAGAGGGACACGCGGATCGTATCGCCAATGCCCGCCCACAGCAGGTTCCCAAGTCCGATCGAGGATTTTACGGTGCCGCTCCGTAGCCCGCCAGCCTCGGTGATACCAATATGCAGCGGGTAATCACAGGCGTCTGCCAACTGCTGATACGCCGCCACCGCCAGGAATACATCCGAGGCCTTGCAGGAAATCTTGATCTCCTGAAAGTCATTGTCTTCCAGGATCCGGATGTGATTGAGTGCGCTTTCAACCATGGCTTCCGGACAGGGTTCGCCAAATCGCTCAAGCAACTCGCGCTCCAACGAGCCCGCATTGACGCCAATGCGGATCGAGCAGCCATGGTCCTTGGCCGCACGCACCACCTCGCGTACCCGCGCCGCCGAGCCGATATTGCCTGGGTTGATGCGCAGGCAGGCAGCACCTGCCTCCGCCGCCTCGATCGCGCGTTTATAGTGAAAATGGATGTCTGCGACGATGGGGACCGTTACCTCGTCCACAATGCTCCGCAAGGCCTTGGTCGAGGCCTCGTCGGGGCAGGACACCCGAACGATATCCGCGCCCGCGACCTCAAGCGCGCGAATTTGCGCAATGGTCGCCCCCGCATCGGCCGTTAGCGTATTGGTCATGGATTGCACGGTGATCGGCGCATCGCCGCCCACCGGCACCTTGCCGACGTAAACCTGCCGCGACTTGCGGCGTTCAATGTGGCGGTAGGGGCGATGGTTCATCGTCAACTCTAGACGCTTCTCTTCTACAAAGGAAACTCGTGCCGCAGATGCATGTCCGCTTGCACCCGGAACATGCGCCGAAGCGGCGGCAGTTTCAAGGCTGTGCTGCTCTTTCCTACTGCGCGAGACGGTTTCGCAAAGCTTCGGGGTCGAGTGAAATCTTGCGCAGCACACGGCCTAGATCGCCCAGTGGCGACAGGGTTGCGCCGTCCAGCTCTACGGTCACTCCACCGGCATTTCCGACATCCAGCAACAAACCGGGGCGATCCGGGACCCGGTAGCGATCACCCGCTTGCAAAATGCGCGTCATTAATAGAGACCCGTCGGCTTCTCGAATTTGCACCCAAGCGTCGCTGCTCGCCACCAACACAACGCGGCTAGCGACGTCCGTCGCCCCAAGGGTGCGGCCCTCGCTATCCGCCGTGGTGTTCTGAAGGCTTTGCGCCGGTATTGGCGGCGGCGCCACTGCCACGTCCGATGACGGTTCCGGGGCAGGCGATTGGGCAAGTGGTAAAGCCGATCCCGCGGCTGAAGTCTCCTCGGTCACACTCCCTGCAGGTTGTTCCGCCGGCGCCGGCAAGGCGTCTTGCGGTGCTTGTTCCGGCAGATCGGTGGGCGTAGGTATTTCAACCAGCGACGGCACCTCGGGCGTCATCGCCGTCTCGGCTGCAGGCTGTTGTTCAAGACGCGGCCCGGCATTGGGCTCAACCCTCATTTCGCTTTGTGATTGGGTATTTATCGTCGGATCGCTTTGCACCTCCGGCACAGGATCGACCAATGGTTTAAGTTCCTCGGGAACGGCTTCCACGCTGTCGGCGAAGCTGCGCTCTTCCTGACCAAAGTAACTCCATGCGCCATATCCCAAGGCAATCAGGACCAAGGCAATCAGGATCAAGGCCCCGCCGGGGATATGACCTTCTCGTGGCGGCGTGGGGAATCGTAGAGACCGGCGTTCCAAACCGGCGAATTCGGCCTTGAAACGCTTCACGACCTCCGCGCTGTCCAGCCTCAGATAGTCCGCATAGGTCCGCACAAAACCGATGGCGTAGGCTTCGCCGGGCAAATCGTCGTAACGGCCTTCTTCCATCGCGGCGACATAAACGGAACGGATACGAAGCGCTCCGGCCACATCCTGCTGGTCCAGTTCGTAGGATTCCCGTGTTTCGCGGAGCAACCGTCCTACCGTGGGACGGACCTCGGGCAAGGCTTCATCGTCCAACTGATGTTGCTCAAATTCGTCATCAAGGTTCGACATGGGAATGAAAAGCTTCCTTCAAGGCAGTGGACCGGCTTGTCCGACTACTTCTTCCTGTTTCTAGCAAAGCGATTGGGCTTACGGCAAACTTCTTAAAAGCTTTTGCGGCCTGCCGGCGCGGATGCAGGGAAACCCGCAGCCAGATCAGAAGGGTATGCCGCGATCCAACGCATAGGCACGCAAGACACCACGTACGCTTCGTGTTCGCAAGCCTGCAAGATGCTGCACCAGATCCGTCACCTCGGCGACATTCAATGCGCGGACGGTCTGCTTGACAGGTGCGATCGAGCCCGCACTCATCGACAGACGCCTGATTCCGCAACCGATCAAAGCCAGGGCCTCCAAGGGGTGCCCAGCCATTTCCCCGCAAAGAGTCACGGGCACATTCGCAGCGTTTGCTTGAGCGGTCAGGTCGCTCAGCAGCCTGAGCATTGGCGGAGAAAGGCTGTCGAAGCGCCGGGTCAAACTCGGATTTCCCCGGTCGGCGGCAAACACGAACTGGAAGAGATCATTGCTACCGATGGACAGGAAATCGATCGAAGGCAACAGCTTGTCCAGTTGCCACAGCAAGGCAGGAACCTCCAGCATCGCGCCGAGCTTGATCGCGCTTGGCGCTGCGGTGCCACGCGCGATTTCGCGTGCCAACTCCCGCTCGACCATTCCACGCGCTTTATCAAACTCCGAGATATCGGTAACCATCGGGAACATGATTCGCAGCTCTCGGCCTTTGGCTGCACGAATCAACGCCTGCAGTTGGAGCCTTAGCATCACCGGCCGGTCGAGTGTCATGCGCAAGGCGCGCCATCCCATAGCCGGGTTCTCTTCCTTCTCCATGGTCAGATAGGGCAAGGGTTTGTCACCCCCGACATCAAGCGTGCGGAAAGTCACCGGCCGTGACCCCGTTTGTTCGAACACCTTGCTGTAGAGGGCTTGTTGATCCTCAACGCCTGGAAAAGCATCGCGGACCATGAAAGGAATCTCGGTGCGGTAGAGACCGATACCTGTGGCACCGCACTCGTCCAGGTGCGGCAAATCGATTAGCAGTCCGGCATTCATCAATAGTTCGACCGTCACCGAATCTTGGCTGACGGCCGGCAGGTTGCGCACCGCCGCCATTTCGGCTTTGCGCTTTTCCTGCAAGGCCAGCGATGCCTTGAAAGTTTGTTTGATACCCTGGTTGGGGCGGGCAAACACTTGGCCGTTCTGTCCATCGACGATCACCGAGTCTCCAGCCCGGATACGGCTTAGTGCTCCTTCACAACGGCCAATCGTCGGCAGGCCGAGTGCGCGTGCAACGATCGCGACATGTGCGGTTTTGCTCCCCTCCTCCAAGACCACCGCGCGCAAACGCTTGCGGTCATAATCCAAAAGTTCGGCCGGCCCCAGGGTGCGAGCAATCAGGATCGTTTCGTCCGGCAGGTTCCGCGAAGACCCTTCCGTCCCGGACAAGTGCTGAAGCAATCTGTAGGCAAGGTCCTCCAAATCGGCGAGGCGCTCACGAATGTAAGGGTCACGCACCTTCATCATGCGCTGATGCGTATCGTTCTTGATCCGCTCCACCGCCGCCTCGGCCGTCAAACCGCTGTTGATTACGTCACGGATACGCTCCAACCAACCGCGATCGTGCGCGAACATGCGATAGCTCTCCATAACCTCGCCCTGCTCGTCGTCGAGATTCTTGTCCATCCGCGCCAGCATGCGATCCACGGCGCGGCGCATGTCCCCCACGGCTTCATCGAGGCGCGCAATTTCGGCCTCGGGGTCCTCGGCCACAACTTGGTTGATCACTATGCCCCATTGGTGCAGGACGGCCCGCCCCATGGCCATGCCTTCGTTCAGCACCAAACCGCCGATCCGAACAGGGAGCAAGGCGGAGCCTTCGACACTGCGGCCTTCCTCCAAGGTGATGACCTCGCCGCTCCCGAGCAACTCTGCCAGGACCATGGCCACCGTTTCCAGCGTTTCTATCTCTTCCTCGCCATAGCTTCGCTGGGTCCGGTTCTGCACAACCAGAACACCCAAAACACGCGCGCCGAGTTGAATCGGCACTCCGCAGAACGAGTGGTAAAGCTCTTCCCCGGTTTCCGGGCGATAGGCGAAGTTCGCGTGCTGCTGGGCGTCGGAAAGAGCCAGAGGCTCGGCGGTCAGGGCAATTTGCCCGACAAGGCCTTCACCCAGTCGCAACCGGGTGCTGTGTACGGCTTCAGGCCGCAGTCCTTCGGTGGCGTAAAGTTCAAGTACCTCACCGGCGCGCATGGCGTAAATCGAGCAAACCTCGGCAACCATGTTCGCGGCAATCAGCTTGACGACCCGGTCCAGGCGAGATTGGACCAACCCGCCGCTTTTCATCGCATCCCGTAGAAGGCGAAGCAAGCGCCTGGAACCGGCCCAGTCTAGGGACTGTGGCGCGCTCCTTGGGGGCTCCGGGGGGGTCATCGCCCGATCAGGCCGCGTCCAGTCCGTAGGCCGTATGAAGGCTTCGAAGGGCGAGTTCGGTGTACTCCTCCGCAACCAGGACACTAACCTTGATCTCGGACGTCGAAATCACCTGGATGTTGATGCCCTTGTCAGCCAAGGCCTTGAACATCGTCTGAGCGACACCGGCATGGCTGCGCATGCCGACGCCGATTACCGAAACTTTGACCACGTCGCGGTCCGCCAGCAGATCACTGTAGCCAATGGTTTGGCTCTGGCTGCGCAGCACTTCGACGGCGCGGTTCAGGTCGGTCTTATTGACGGTGAAGGTGAGATCGGTTTTCTCGCCTGTCGCCGAGATATTTTGGACGATCATGTCCACGTTGATCGATGCATCGGTCAGCGGTCCGAAAATCGACGCCGCGATACCCGGGCGATCCGGCACTTCCCGCAAAGTGATCTTTGCCTCATCCCGGCTGTAGGCAATGCCGCTTACCATTTCCTGTTCCACGATCTCGTCCTCATCCACCACCAGGGTGCCAGGCGTGTCCTTGAAGCTGGAAAGCACCTGGACGCGCACGCCTTCCTTCATGGCCAATTCGACAGAGCGGGTCTGCAAGACCTTGGCGCCCTGGGAGGCCATCTCCAGCATTTCTTCATAAGTAATCTTATCGAGCTTACGAGCCCTGGCAACGATTCGCGGATCCGTCGTGTAGACCCCATCGACATCGGTATAAATATCGCAGCGATCAGCCTTGAGGGCGGCGGCCAGCGCCACCGCCGAAGTGTCCGAGCCGCCACGACCAAGAGTCGTGATCCGGCCTTGCGGGTCAACACCCTGAAAACCTGCGACCACAGCCACCTGACCCTCGCCGAATCGCCGGATCATGTCCTGTGTATCGATCGATTGAATGCGCGCGCTGCCGTGGGCCATGTCGGTGCACAGCGGTATCTGCCAACCAAGCCAGGACCGCGCCGATACACCCATCGACTGCAAGGTGATGGCAAGCAATCCAACCGTTACCTGCTCGCCGGTCGAAACCACGACGTCGTATTCCCGAAGATCGAACAGATTGGAAGCGGTTTCGCACAGATTGACCAGGCGGTTTGTTTCACCGGCCATGGCCGATACGACCACCGCCACCTCATTACCGGAATCAACTTCGCGTTTGACGCGCTGCGCCACGTTGGCGATTCGATCAAGATCCGCCACCGAGGTACCGCCGAATTTCATGACAATCCGGGCCATGACCTACTGTCCTGCTCTGCCGTCACTGGAGCCTTGCAACCTTGCCGCACCATGACAGGCTTCGCTTGTCGGCGCACGCGGGGCTATCCATACTCAATGGAGCGGCTAAAATGCAAGGCCGCCCGGACTTTAGCAGGGAATTATTTCTCCATGACGACAACAAAAAGCGCCGCCAGCGTCGATACGCAGGAAATCGAAAAGTTCGCGGCACAGGCCGAAGCCTGGTGGGACCCTAAAGGGAACTTCCGGCCCTTGCATCGTTTGAACCCGACGCGCTTGGAGTTCATCCGTGACCGACTCGCCGCACATTTCGACCGGGCGCCCCTCACCTCCAAACCTCTAAGCGGGTTAAGGCTGCTTGATCTCGGTTGCGGAGGTGGGCTGCTTTCCGAGCCCTTGGCCAGAATGGGTGCTTCCGTGACGGCCATCGATGCCGCCGCCGACGGCATTCAAGCCGCAAGAGCGCACGCAGCGGCCGGAGGATTGTCCATCGACTACCGGGTAACCACCGCAGAAGCGCTACTGGCCGACGGGGCCCAGTTCGATGCCGTGGTATCCATGGAGGTGGTTGAGCATGTGCAGGATGTCGGCGCCTTCCTCGGTGCCGCCGCCGGGTTGGCGAAACCGGGCGGAGCTTTATTGCTTTCAACGCTCAACAGGACTCCGAAGTCGTTCATGATGGCCATTGTCGGGGCCGAATACCTGCTGCGATGGGTTCCTCGCGGCACGCACGACTGGCGGCGTTTTCTCAAACCCTCAGAGTTGGCGGAACACTTGCGCCCGAATGGCGTGGAAATCAGGGAAGTGACCGGACTGGTTTACAACCCCTTGAGCGATTCTTGGCGTCTGGACCGCAACGATCTGGACGTCAACTACCTGCTTTATGCGGTGCGTGAGGACTGATTCCTCAGTTCTCAGGAGCGATCCAGGGTATCGCCTGAACGTCGATACCCTCTTCCACCAGGTCCTCCGCTTCCTCCAACGAAGCCTCGCCGTAAATATTCCGCTGATCGGCCTCGCCGTAAAATATCTTGCGGGCTTCCTCGGGAAACTGAGGTCCGACGTAGTCGCAGTTCTTCTGAACGGCTTCCTGAAGCTTCTGCAGCGCTTGGCGCACAGCCTGGTGTGCGGTCTGCTGCTTAGCCTTATCGTCGCTACGGCGTTCCTGTCCAACCGATGCGCCAAGACTTGGGGCCATCAAGGCTTTGCCGATTTCCCGCGACCCACAGGTCGGACAGGCGACAGCATCCGCCTTACGCTGTTCTTCATAAGCAGCGCTGGAGGAGAACCACGCCTCGAAGACGTGCTCGTCTGGACAGGTCAGGTCAAATACAATCATGGTCCTATTTGTCCTGTAGGTGCCACCCAAGGCTACCTGATGTCGCCTCAGGGGTGCCTAGCCTCTTGCAATCAAACTGCAATACCTGAGAAATGGGCGATGCTGCGCTGAAACGCAAGCAAGAAAAAGCAAGGGAAACAGAAAGATGCGAGCGCCAGACCTCCCGACAGCAAGCACCGAGTCTGACATTGCACCCTCTCCCTGGATTTGCCGTTTCGCGGACTTGATCGAACCGGGGGGCAGTGTTCTCGACCTTGCCTGCGGCAGTGGACGCCATAGCAAGGTGATGCTGGAGCGGGGCCACGGCGTTGTCGCTCTGGACATTGATCCTGCCAAGCTTGGCGAGCTTGCAGCACATCCAGGACTGGAAGCCATCGGCGCTGATCTGGAGGACGGCGCTCCCTGGCCGCTAGGTGGGCGGCAGTTTTCAGCCGTTATCGTGACGAACTATTTGTATCGGCCTGTGATGCCGGCAATTGTCGCAGCGGTGAAACCCGCGGGCTTGCTTCTTTACGAAACCTTTGCCGAGGGTAACGAGAAATACGGACGTCCGGCCAACCCGGATTACCTTCTGCGTCCCGGCGAACTGCTGCAACTGGCAGCGAATGCGGGCATGCGCGTCCTGGCTTATGAGGACTTGGAGGAAACCAGCCCGCGACCGGCCTGTCGGCAGAGATTGGCCGCCAGAAAAGCGACCGGCCAGAAAGCCTAACCCAAAAAGAAGGATCACTCGCCCACGGCGCGGGTTTCCTCGGGAAGTTTGAAAGTACGGTCGTGCTCAAGCGCCGGAATCATGCGGCGGGCGTCCCGAACCCGCTGCATATCGATATCGGCATAGATAATGCCCGGTGCTTCCCCGGCATCGGCCAAAATCTCGCCCCAAGGCGCAACGATCAGGGAATGGCCGTAGGTATGGCGACCGCCGGCATGTTCCCCTGTCTGGGCCGGCGCAAGAACGAAGCAACCCGTTTCAATGGCGCGCGCGCGGAGCAAAATGTGCCAGTGCGCTTTACCGGTAAACTGAGTAAAGGCTGCCGGTACCGTGAGAATACCCGCGCCGGCTTTGGCCAGTGCTCGGTACAGATAGGCAAAGCGCAGGTCGTAGCAGATCGTCATGCCGAGTTTGCCCCAAGGCAAGTCGGCGACCACGCCTTGTTCGCCCGGCCTGAAATTAGCCGATTCCCGATAGGTTTGCCCGTCAGGTACATCGACATCGAACATGTGAATCTTATCATATCGGGCGGCGATGTTGCCGTCGGGCGCAAAGAGAAACGACCGGTTGGCCGCTCGGCCGTCATCCAAGGCCATCGACATTGATCCGATCACAAGCCAGATTCCGCGCTCCCGCGCCAAATCCGCAAAGGCAGCGACCGCCGGGTGATCAGCTTCTCGCGGTGTTTTGGCGCGCTGTGCTTCTTTGTCTGGCTCTATCATCGTCGTGTTTTCGGGCGTCACGATGAGTTCCGCGCCCTGGTCGGCGGCCTGACGGATCAAGTCGGATACCATCTCGATATTAGGCGCGATCTCACGCCCGGCATTGATCTGAATACAGGCTGCCTTGAATGGCATTGCTCACGCGCTCCCGCTCAACAACGGATCCAGTTCGCCCTTTCGATCCAGGGCATAGATTTCATCGCAACCGCCCACGTGCTTTCCGTCAATAAAAATCTGCGGAACCGAGGTGCGCCCTCCCGCACGTTCGGTCATGGCCTGGCGCGCACTGGGTTTCAGGAAAACATCAATTTCCTCGAAGGCCGCGCCCTTGGCCTTCAGCAACTGCTTTGCCCTGTGGCAGTAGGGACACAACATGCTGGAATAAATCTCAATCTTCGGCATCGCTTCCTCTTGCTGGTTCACCACGCCCTGTTGAGGCGTCTGTTACAAAAATCTGCCTCAATAAATAGGAAGGGGAAACAAGCTTGTCACCTCACCACGCGTGCCATCACAAGAACGTCAACGCGACCGGCCCCAACCCGGATTAAAGAGTTGGTGCATGCCTCCAGCGTGGCCCCAGTCGTCAGCACGTCATCCACCAACAGAACCCGCGCACCCTCAATGTTTGCCGCATAGCGCTCCTTGAGCGCAAAGGCTCCCGCAACGTTACGCCCGCGTCCACTACGTGACAGATGACCCTGTGACGCCGTGGCCCGTGTCCGGACCAACAGATCCGGCACACAAGGCACCCCAGCCTGCGCAGCCAGGGCTTGTGCCAACAGCGCAGCCTGATTGTACCGTCGGCGCCATAGACGCCGCCAGTGCAATGGCACCGGGGCAACGAGATCGCAATCTGCCAGAAGTTCAGGGGCGGCACGCGCCATCCAGGCCGCAAAATGCGGTGCTGCTGCCGTCCGGTCCGCGTGCTTGAAAGGCAGCAACAGCCGCCGTGCCGCCGCATCATAGCGCAGCAATGCCCTTGCCCGGTGGAAGCTAGGCGGCTGTGCCAGGCAGGCGGCACAACGGGTTTTTGGACCGAGGTCGTATTCAAAGGGTAGGCCACAGGAGAAACACTGCGGATCGGTGACAAAATCAAGTTCGGACCAGCAGTGATGGCACAACAACCCTTGTTGCGTTACCAGAACGCCACAGGAAAAACAGCGAGGTGGCAGCAAGAGGTCAACCGCGCGACCCGCCGCTTCTATACCCCCCCTTATCCCCTGCCGAAACAGCTTGACGGCTTGTTCAGTCATACGCAATTGGGCCCTTGCGCCAAAAGGTTGCTCTGCCATATTGCCGCTGATGGATGAAACCTTGAAGCCTTTCGATCGAAATCTCCTGCGCCTACATCGCGAAAGGGCGGCGGCAGGTCTGTCGGGCTACGACTTTCTACTCCAGGAAGTCGGTGAGCGGCTATTGGAACGGCTTGAAGATATTCGCAGGGAGTTTCCCATCGCTTTGGACCTTGGATGCCGCAATGGCCTGCTCGGACAAAGGCTACAGGGGCGCGGCGGCGTGCAATGGCTGGCTCAAGGCGATCTTTCCGGAGCAATGGTCGAGCGCGCATCCGCGCCGCGGCGACCCGGTGTCGTGCTCGATGAGGAGTTTTTGCCCTTCGGTCGCAGCAGTTTCGACCTGGTTCTCAGTTTGATGAATCTGCACTGGGTCAACGACCTGCCCGGCTGTCTGATGCAGATTCGCCATAGCTTGAAACCGGATGGACTTTTTCTGGCGGCTTTGCTGGGCGGCGACACGCTGCAGGAACTGCGACACAGTCTGATGGAAGCCGAGATGCAAATCGAAGGCGGCCTTAGCCCCCGGCTGTCGCCGCAACTCGATCTGGCGGATGCCGCGGCCTTGCTGCAACGGGCCGGTTTTGCATTGCCTGTTGCCGATCAGGAGACAATCGTCGTCGACTACCCACACGCCCTGAAGCTGATGGACGACCTGCGCGGCATGGGGGAGAGTAATGCCGTGATGCTACAACGCCGTACCCTCACCCGAAGAGCGACGCTGCAGCGTGCGGCCGAGTTATATCAGGAGCATTACCAGCGCGCCGACGGTCGAATTCCCGCGAGCTTTCAAGTATTCTTCCTGACTGCCTGGGCACCTGCGGCCTCTCAACCCCAACCGCTCCGCCCAGGCAGCGCAAAGGCGCGCCTCGCCGCCGCCCTAGGTTCAAGCGAGCAGAAAACCGGCGTCAAAGCGCAGCCGGGACGAGACAAGAAATGACGGAAATTATCACCGAACGGCTTCAGGGCTTGCCTGTCCGACAGGCACACATCACCGACTTGAGACAACTCCATAGCGACCCCCTGGTCATGAAGACACTTTCGGCTATGGGTGAACCTCACTCCTTGGAGACATCGAAAGCCAGCCTCAATCGTGCACTTGCGCATTGGGAGGCCCACGGATTTGGCATCTGGTTTTTCCGGCAACGACAGGATGAGCGGTTTGTCGGCTATTGCGGCTTGCGCCACTACCTGGTCGAGGGCATGGCCGAGAGCGAACTGCTCTATGCCGTGACGAGTGATTGCTGGAGACAAGGTTTCGGGTTCGAGATGGCCCGCGCCGTACTTGACCACGGTGTTGACGCGCTGGGTTTGCGCAGCGTTGTGGCTTTCACGTTGTCCAATAACCTCGGCTCCAGGCGGATCATGGAAAAACTGGGGATGACCTTCGAAAAGAGCATCACCCATGTAAACCTGCCGCATCTTCTCTATCGCTTGGAGCCTTTGAAAGCCTCAGGCGACCCGACCTAGAATCGACTGTCTAAAGCAGGTCCCGTAGGATGGCGACAAGTGGCTCATCCGCAGGAGGCATCGGATAGTCGCCTAGACGAACCGGTCGTACCCAGGCCAGTGATTGACCTTCCTTACCGCGCGGCGTTCCCCTCCAGGTACGGCAGGCATAAAGCGGCATCAGCAAATGGAAGCTGTCATAAGCGTGGGATGCGCAGGCGACGGCGGCCAAACAGGATGCCCTGGTATCAATTCCCAGTTCCTCGTGGAGCTCGCGAATCAAGGCCTGTTCCGGGCTCTCTCCATCATGCAGCTTGCCGCCCGGAAACTCCCATAGGCCCGCCATGGATTTGCCCTCGGGCCGTTGCGCAAGAAGCACCCGGCCATCGACATCGATCAATGCCGCCGCGGCCACCAAAACCAAGGGTTTAGCGGTGTTGCTGCGCTCATCAGCCTGCCAACAGCCACTATCGGGTTCTCGTTCAATCATGGCTGGTGGTCCACGGCGTTTTAGGATCGGTAATCGGCGTTGATGTCGATATAGCGATGGGTCAGATCGCAGGTCCAAACCGTGGCCTCGCCCTCACCCACACCGACATCAACCGCAATATCGATGTTTTGCCCCTTCATGTGGGCCGCCACCGGTGCTTCGTCGTAATCGGGAACCCGCAGCCCGTTGTGCGCCACCGCGACCCCACCGATCGAGATCGCCAGACGATCCCGATCCGCTTTCTCGCCCGCTTTGCCGACAGCCATGACGATACGGCCCCAGTTGGCGTCCTCGCCGGCGATCGCGGTTTTTACCAGTGGTGAATTACCGATAGCCAACCCGATGCGCCGCGCCGCCGCATCGCTGTCGGCACCAGTGACGGCAATAGTCACGAACTTTTCCGCACCTTCACCATCCCGTACTACCTGCTGGGCAAGATCAATCAGCAGGCCGTCCAACGCTTTGCGGAAGGGTTCCAGCGCCGGGTCGTCGACCTTTTCGATTCGACGATTCTCCGCCCGCCCCGTGGCCGCCAGCAACAGGGTATCGCTGGTGGAGGTGTCGCCATCAACGGTAATGCAATTGAAAGACCGATCCGACCCCGCCGACAACAGGGCCTGCAGCACCGGCGCCGACACCGCAAGATCGGTGACGACGAACGCCAGCATGGTCGCCATGTCCGGCGCAATCATGCCGGAGCCCTTGGCAATACCATTGATGGTCACGGTCACGCCGTCGACCACGGCTTTACAGGTCGCGCCCTTTGGATAGGTATCGGTGGTCATGATAGCCGCGGCAGCGTCAGCCCATCCATCGTCGTTTTGGCCGGCGTGCAGGTTCGGCAACATCGCGGTGATTTTTTCGTCGGGGAGCGGCTCGCCAATGACGCCGGTTGAGGCGACAAAGATTTCAGCCTCGCTGCATCCGAGCACTTCTGCGGCAACCGTCACGCAGCGTTTCACCGAGGCCACACCCACGGCCCCCGTGAAGGCATTGGAGTTGCCCGCATTGATCAGGATCGCCCGACCCGAGCCCCGTTTCAGGTTTTCCCGGCACCACTCAACCGGCGCCGAGGCCGTCAGCGAGCGCGTCAAGACCCCTGCGATGCTGCTGCCTTCAGCCAACTCGATCAAACAGGTGTCCGTCCGGTCCTTGTATTTGATTCCACAACGCGCCGTAGCCAAGGATACTCCGGCAATAATCGGCAAATCCGGAAAGGATTCCGGCGCCAAGGGCGATACTTGCAAAGCCATGCCACTCCCCCACTCGTAAAACCGGATCTGCCGGATCATCCAGGGTCGGCCAGCGACCCTGGACAAAGCTTCGCTCCGGCGTCGACCTGCCAGACGTTCAGTTGTTCGAGACCGGTGCGGTCTCGGACCCGTCGCTGGAATCGGATTCGCCGGTTTCCGGCGCAGCCTCTTCCTTTTTGGTGAGAACGATATCGGCAGTTCCACGAAGGTCTTCTACCAACTTGCGAGCCGCTTCCTGACGCAATTCGTTGGAAAGCTGCGTGCGCAACTCCTCGAAGCTCGGCGGCGGCGTATCACGCTTGTCTTCCACGAGGATCACATGCCAACCGAATTGAGTCTGGATCGGTGTCTTGGTGTAGCTGCCCGGCTCAAGCGCGAAGGCCGCCTGTGAGAACTCCGGCACCATCACGTCTGCCGTGAAGTAACCCAGATCACCACCCTCTGCGCCGCTCGGTCCGGTCGAACGCTCACGTGCAAGGGCGGCAAAGTCCGCACCGCCATCCAACTCGACGATGATCGCCTTTGCATCTTCTTCGGTTTCAACAAGGATGTGGCGGGCCTTGGCCTCGGTCTGCGGCGGATTCTGCTCAAGGAAAGCAGCGTAACGATCCTGCAGAGCCGCTTCTGTCACGGCCTCATTGAGCGCGCGCTCCAAGAAAACGTCCCGCACGACCTGCTGACGCAGGCTCTCAACCCGCTCTGCGACTTCGGCATCATCTTCCAGACCGGCCTTGAGCGCAGCCTGTTGCACCAAGCGCAGGTCAATCAGCCGTTCCACCAATATCTGATACACAGAATCGAGATTTGCCATGTACTGCGGTCCGAGGGATTCAGCCGCGGCGACAACCTCACCATGCGTCAGGTCTTCGCCATTCACCGTGGCTACGACGGAGTCGGCCGTCGGCGCCGCCGCGCTGTCCTGCTGCGCACGCAAGGGCTGCACGACCAGAAACGCCGCTGCGAAAAATACCGCCAGGGAATAGGCCGCGCGGCGATTTGTAGAGTGAGTCATCAGGATTTCCTTTGTCCCCATACAGGATAAAAATGCGGTCTTGATCAGCCGAACAGCCCATAGGGCATCCAGCGCTTGATCTGCGAGCCGACACTATGCAGAGAGCACTCGCCAGCGGCAAGCCCAGCTTTAAGGCGCTTTAAAGGCAAAGTGTAATGCCCCTCGTCGTTGACAGGCCGTAGTGTGTTGCCTATGTCTGTTGCGCGGCGAAGCACCATGCTTACGCCAGTTATTTTTCTCGCCTCGTGAGGTTTCATATCCATGATCGGCGCCATCGCCAAGCGGTTGTTCGGAAGCGCCAACGATCGCTACGTCAAATTGCTCCACCCTCTGGTCAAGGAAATCAACGCCCTTGAGCCGGAAATAGAAAAGCTGAGCGATGAAGAACTGCGGGCTCGCACGCCTCAGTTCAGGGAGCGCCTCGACAAGGGCGAGAAGCTCGACAATCTGCTTGTGGAGGCCTTTGCCACCGTTAGAGAAGCTGCCAAGAGAACGCTGGGCCAGCGGCACTTTGACGTGCAGCTCATGGGCGGCATCATCCTTCACCGCGGCATGATTGCCGAGATGAAAACCGGCGAAGGCAAGACTCTGGTCGCAACGCTGGCGGTTTACCTAAACGCCATCGGCGGTAAAGGCGTCCATGTGGTGACGGTCAACGACTATCTCGCCAGACGTGATTCCGAATGGATGGGGCAGATCTACCGCTTTTTGGGCCTGACGGTTGGCTGCATCGTCCCGAACATGGACAATGCCGCGCGGCGCGAAGCGTACGCTTGCGACATCACCTACGGCACGAACAACGAATTCGGCTTTGATTATCTCCGGGACAATATGAAGTTCCGATTGGAAGATATGGTTCAGCGCGAGTTCAACTTCGCGATTGTCGACGAGGTTGATTCGATCCTGATCGACGAAGCGCGAACGCCGCTGATCATCTCCGGCCCGGCTGAAGACTCCTCGGAGCTTTATGCCAGCGTCGATAAGCTGATCCCGAAACTGGACCCGGAAACCGACTACGAGAAGGATGAGAAGGCCAGGTCCGTGGCCTTCACCGAAGTCGGCCAGGAACGGATCGAAGCGCTGTTGATGGAATGCGGCCTCCTGAAGGAGGGGTCTCTTTTCGATACACACAATGTCAGCCTGCTGCACCACTCCAACCAAGCCTTGCGCGCGCACGCCCTGTTCGAGCGCGACACCGATTACATCATCAAGGACGATAAAGTTATCATCATCGATGAGTTTACCGGCCGCATGATGGAGGGACGCCGCTTTTCCGAAGGCCTGCACCAGGCTCTGGAAGCCAAGGAAGGCGTTACGATCCAAAAGGAAAACCAAACCCTCGCGTCGATTACGTTCCAGAATTATTTCCGGCTTTATCCGAAACTGGGCGGCATGACCGGTACGGCCATGACCGAGGCTGAGGAATTCCAGGAAATCTACAAGCTGGAAGTCGTTGAAATGCCGACCAACGTCCCCGTCGTCCGCAAGGACAACGACGACGAGGTTTATCGAACCGCACGGGAGAAGCATGAGGCCATCATCAAGTTGATCGGCGAGTGCCAGGAGCGCCAACAGCCGGTTCTGGTCGGAACGGTGTCCATTGAAAAGTCCGAGATGCTCTCGGAGATGCTTAAGAAAGCGAAGATTCCCCATCAAGTCCTGAATGCCCGTTATCACGAGCAAGAAGCCTTCATCGTCGCCCAGGCCGGTGGACCTGGTGCGGTCACGATCGCAACCAACATGGCCGGCCGCGGCACCGACATTCAGCTCGGCGGCAACCTGGACATGCGTATCGCTCAGGAGGCTGCCGGCATCGAGGACGAAGCCGCACGAGCGGCGAAGATCGCGGAGATCAAGGCCGAGATCGCCCATAACCGGGAGATCGTGCATACGGCCGGCGGCCTCTATGTGATCGGTACCGAACGCCATGAAAGCCGTCGCATCGACAATCAGCTTCGCGGCCGTTCGGGCCGCCAGGGCGATCCTGGCGCCTCCAGCTTCTTCCTGTCCCTCGAAGACGACCTGATGCGTATTTTCGGGTCGGAACGTATGGACGGCATGCTGCAACGCCTGGGCCTGGAGGAAGGCGAACCGATCATCCACTCCTGGGTGAACAAAGCCCTGGAGAAAGCCCAGCAGAAGGTTGAACAACGCAATTTCGAGATCCGAAAGAACCTGCTGAAGTTCGACGATGTCATGAACGATCAACGCAAGGTCGTTTACGAACAGCGCAAGGAACTCATGCAGGCCGAAACGGTACAAGATACCGTCCGCGATATGCGCTACGAGACGTTGGAGGAAGCGGTAAGCACCGCAATTCCGACCGGTTCCCTGCCGGAGCAGTGGGACCTGGACGGCCTGCATGTGAATCTGCGCCGCTTGACCGGCCTCGATCTACCCGTTCAGGAGTGGGCCAAGGAAGAAGGCATTGCCGAACCGGAGATACTGGAACGTATCATCAAGGCCAGCGACAGCCGAATGGCCGAAAAAGCCGCCAACTTCGGCCCGGAAATCATGCGTATGGCGGAGAAATCGATCCTCCTGCAGGTTCTTGACCAACAGTGGAAGGATCACCTGCTGGGCCTTGACCATCTGCGGCACGGCATTGGCCTGCGTGCCTATGGCCAACGCGACCCGCTGAACGAGTACAAGCGGGAGGCCTTCGACATGTTCGGGGCGATGCTGGACGAAGTGCGCCAGACCGTGACCGCCGTGCTTAGCCATCTGGAAGTGCGCAGCAACGAAGCGCCGGAAAGTCTGGCACCCCAAGAGCGTCCGCGGGAGTTGCATGAGGGTCGTCAAGACCCGGCCTTTGCAGAACAGGGACGGCAGGAAGCTGCCGCTCAGGGTCAGGGCAACCTTGCCGGGCAGGCAACCGTCGAGACGCGCCAAGCCGCTGCCAAGGTCAATCCGAATGATCCGGGAACCTGGGGCCGTGTGGCACGCAATGCGGCCTGTCCTTGCGGATCCGGCAAGAAGTACAAGCACTGCCACGGGAAACTCTAGTTTGCACCCGCTTCACCTGTCGGAACAGGCGGGCCGCTGACCCGACGTGATCCGACGAAAGGAAATTGAACGTCCTCTGGCGTCCTTCGGGCGGCGCGGCGAATGACCGGACCTTTCTGTACAAATTAATACACAACAAAATGCTTTTCTCAGGGTATCCGTAACGACCGGATCACCAACCAATCACTGAACGATGGGAGCCCTGGCCCCATTTATCGGGAAAGCTTTGTTTATTTTTCGTTTCAGCCGGCTGGACCGGCAATCTGGATCGCTTGAATGAAGATCGCCTACAGACCTGAAATCGACGGGTTGAGGGCGCTTGCCGTTGTTGCGGTCATTCTTTACCACGCGGAGATTCATGCTTATGGCCTCACATGGTTTAGCGGAGGCTTTCTTGGCGTCGATGTTTTCTTCGTTATCAGCGGGTATCTGATTACCAAGCTGATTTTATTGGAAATACGGCAATGCGGCCGCTTCGACTACGGCCGTTTCTTCGAGCGAAGAGCCCGGCGCATACTTCCCATGCTCTTTATGACAATGCTGGTCGCGTTGCCGTTCGCTTGGTTCACGCTGTTGCCCACGGCGCTGACCGAATACGCTCGGTCGATGCTTTCGTCCGTCTTTTTCGGATCAAACATCTTTTTCTATTTCTCAACGACCGGGTATGGCGCTGACACAAGCCTTCTGAAACCGCTTCTCCACACATGGTCTCTCAGTGTTGAAGAGCAGTTCTACCTTACGTTTCCGTTTCTCCTGGTAATATCCGAACGATATCTACGAAAGCGCGCTCCGGCGGCCTTGATTCTGCTCGCGGCCGCAAGCCTGTCGATCATGGCATGGGTCAGCCGCAGCGATCCAAGTTTGGCCTTCTTCATGCTGCCGAGCCGGGCGTGGGAGCTTCTCGCCGGAGCGCTCTTGGCATACTCAGAGATAAAAAAGGGCGCCCGGGAACTTCCGCCCTCGAGTGCTGCCTTCTCAACCGCCGGCCTTTTGCTCATTGTCTTCGCGTTTGGCACCCTGGACGAGGAAACGCAGCACCCGGGTTTGGCGACCTTTCTGCCTGTCATCGGGACCGTTCTGGTTATTCGCTATGCCGGCGCCTTGGACCTCGCTGGCCGACTCCTCTCCACGCGGCTTCTCGTCGGCATCGGGCTCATCTCCTACTCACTCTACCTCTGGCATTATCCGATCTTCTCATTCTCGCGAATTTCTCTCGTTTACTTCAGCTTGAACGATAAACTGATAGCTATTGCACTGACATTCGTCCTGGCGTTGCTCTCTTACAGATTCATCGAACAGCCGTTTCGCGACCGACAGCGCTTCGGGCGGAAAAAGGCCATCGGTTCGATGGCGTTGACCGCGATGCTTCTTAGCGGAATCGCCTCAACCGTCGATTTGAAGGAGGGGGAGTTTGGAAGATACGCACACTTGAAGTCGCTCCTCGCCGACTACGAGCCGGATAACGACAAACTGCTCGACGAAACCTGGATCCTGGTGGACGCGATAAAGCGGCGCGCAAAATTCGAACCGCCGGACCGAGCCACCAAAGTTCTAATCGTAGGAAATTCTCACAGTAAGGACTTGTACAACGTGTTCATGACCAATGCGGGCTTGTTCACGGAGCTTGGATTTTCCCGGTATCCCATGCAGCTCGCCGACTTCCACCAACATAGCAAACAGGCGGGCAACTTCTTCAGGAGCGCCGCCTATCGCAAAGCCGATGTGATTTTCGTTTCGACGAGATACTTGAGGAAGCGTCGAAAGGCCGGGGGTTTGAGCGACATTGAGGGTCTGGAGTCCCTCGCTAAACGCGCGCTTTTGGACGACAAGATCCTCGTAGTCGCCAACAATACGGTTGAGTTCTTTTGGGATGGCACAAAGACCCTCTATGACTCACTCCTATGGCAAGCGAGCGCAGATAACGGAAAAGCAAACACTGGCTTCTTCGAGACCGTGAATCAGCGCTACTTTCTGGAGCGCAACAAGGCCCGGGCGCCGGCGGAGGTCGATGAGATCAATCGTGAGATCGCCGATTTGGCCCAGACCTATGACTTCACCCTCTTGAAGAAAGAGGATTACCTCTGTGATTTTTCGCTGAAAATCTGCTTCGGCGCGACGGACGAGGGACACAAAGCCTTCTATGACTATGGCCACTACACCATGCAGGGCGCCGCATTTTTTGGCCGCCGCATCCACCAAATCGGCTGGTTGAAACCGCTGGAGGAGAAACTGTCCAAACGTCGCCAGACTTCAAGCAGGATTCCAGCCGGCTGGCCGGATAATTAAAGCCTAGCTCAAGCCCTTTTGCCCCATGGCAAGGAACTTCTCCCGGCGATCCTGGCGCAGCGCATCACCGTCCAACCCCTTCAGGCTTTCAATCTGTTCCCAGACACTATCGCCCACCCGGCGCATCGCCTCGTCTCGGAAACGGTGAGACCCGCCAAGTGGCTCCTCGATCACCGCATCAATGACGGCAAGCTTCTTGAGGTCCTGTGCCGTCAGCTTCAGAGCCTCGGCCGCGGATTTCGCCTCGTCGCCACTCCGCCACAGAATTGATGCGCAGCCCTCCGGCGAGATGACGGAATAGATTGCATGCTCCAGCATAAGAACCCGATTCGCTGCCGCCAGCGCTATGGCGCCGCCGGATCCACCTTCGCCTATCACCACGGCAACGAAAGGCACACGAATGTTCAGACCCACCTCGATTGACCGGGCGATAGCCTCTGCCTGACCTCGTTCTTCGGCCCCCTGCCCCGGATAGGCGCCGGCGGTATCCACAAAAGTGATCACCGGCAAGTCAAAGCGCTCGGCCATCTGCATCAGGCGTTGCGCCTTGCGGTAGCCTTCAGGACGGGCCATCCCAAAATTACGCTTCACGCGGCTGGTGGTGTCATGACCCTTTTCAGTACCGATCGCCAACACGCTGCGCCCCTTAAAGCGACCAATCCCGCCGATTACCGCATGGTCCTCACCATACAGGCGGTCGCCTGCCAGCGGCACGAAATCCTCGAGCAAGTGCGCGATGTAATCATTCGCGTGCGGCCGATCCGGGTGGCGCGCGACTTGGGTTTTTTGCCAGGGCGTTAATTTCGCATAGGTTTGCGTCAGCAGGCGGTCGGCCTTCTGCTGCAAGCGTGAAATCTCCTCCGCGATGTTTACGTCATCGTGGTTGGAGAGGTGACGGAGCTCATGGATCTTGCCTTCGAGCTCGGCGATGGGCTGTTCAAAATCAAGGTATGTCTGCATGGCGGGCCGTTCTACCACAGGCTTTTATGGAAAGCGAAGCGTAACCTGCTTCATAGAGGTAGCAAAAGGCCTAGGCAATATCTGTGGCTTGACAGCGGGCGCTGGGACGGTCACTTCTTGGGGCGTTCCTAGGGGTGTCCGTGACAGCGGGCTGAGATTGGGATTTTTCGTCCCTGACCCTTAGAACCTGATCCGGGTCATGCCGGCGCAGGGAATGGAATAGAAGCCGCCACACCATCCACGGACGGCAAACCGCTCCTGCTCTTAAGCACCCCGGATCTCCGCGCCGCCACTTAGACGACAAGGAGGTCCGTTGTCATGTTTCGAAAAATCATCCCGGCCCTGGGTATTGCCCTGTCTTTGCTGCTCGCCGCACCAACCCGCGCGGCCGAGCCTTTTACCGTTCTACTCGATTGGTTCTTGAATCCCGATCATGCGCCGTTGGTCGTTGCCCTGCAAAAAGGCTTCTTCGCCGAGGAAGGGTTGGCAGTCGACCTAATTGAGCCAGCCGATCCCAACGACCCACCCAAGCTGGTCGCCGCCGGACAGGCGGAGGTCGCCGTTTCCTATCAACCGCAGCTTCATATCCTGGTTGGCGAAGGGCTGCCGCTTACACGCATTGCAACGCTGGTGGCAACCCCGCTGAACACCCTTCTGGCGCTGGAAGACGGGCCGATCAAAACCATTGGAGATCTGAAAGGACGCAAGATCGGTTACTCGGTCGGCGGCTTCGAAGACGCGTTGCTCGGTGCCATGCTTAAGCAGGTTGGATTGGGATTGGACGACGTGGAGTTGATCAACGTCAACTTCTCGCTCAGTCCTGCCTTGCTATCGGGGCAGGTCGATGCCGTCATCGGCGCCTACAGGAACTTCGAGCTAAATCACCTCGATCTGGAAGGCCACAAGGGCCGCGCTTTCTTCATCGAGGAGCACGGCGTACCTGCCTATGACGAATTGATCGTCGTTGCCAAGAACGACACCCTGGGCGATGCCAAGCTTGCGGCTTTTCTACGGGCGGTGGAGCGCGGCACCACCTACTTGATCAATCATCCGGCAGACAGTTGGGCCGCGTTCCTGGAGTACCGCCCGGAACTGGATGATGAACTGAACCGTCGCGCCTGGGCCGATACGCTGCCGCGCTTTGCCTTGCGGCCCGCCGCGCTCGACCGCAGTCGCTATGAGGCCTTCGCAGCTTTCCTGCAAGATCAGGGCGTTATCCGCAACAGCCCGGCCCTCGACAGCTATGCGGTGGAAGTCGCCCGCTAGCCTTTTGCCTGGCCCTGGCCGGCGATCTGCTCGGCGGTTTTGACCATTACCTCCGCCTGCTTGATCGACGCGATGTCGATGAGCCTACCATCCAGAGAGACGGCGCCCTTGCCGTCTTTCTGGGCCTGCGCCATGGCCTCCAGAATACGCTTGGCCTTGGTGACTTCCTGCTCCGAGGGGCTAAAGACCTCGTTGGCCAGACCGATTTGGCTGGGGTGAATGGCCCACTTACCTTCACAGCCCAAAACAGCGGCGCGGCGCGCCTGCGCCTTGTAACCATCGGCATCCGAGTAATCACCGAAAGGACCATCGATGGGGCGCAAGCCATTAGCACGCGCCGCAACCACCATGCGGGCGATAGCGTAATGCCACATATCACCCCAGTGATAATCGCGCGGCGCCCCATCGGTTTCCGCGTCTGTCAGAACGCCGTAACTTGGATTCGGTCCGCCGATCCCGGTGGTGCGCGCCTTTGTCGAGGCCGCGTAGTCAGCGACACCGAAATGCAGGCTCTCGTTGCGCTTTGAGGCTGCGGCGATCTCATGGATGTTCTGCATGCCCAATGCCGTTTCGATGATAAGTTCGAAACCGATGCGCTTCTTCCGACCCTTTGCCGCTTCGATCTGGGTCGCCAGCATATCCAGCGCATAGACATCCTGCGCGGTGCCGACTTTCGGGATCATGATTAGATCGAGACGATCACCGGCCTGTTCCAGAAGGTCGACGACATCACGGTACATGTAGTGGGTATCGAGCCCGTTGATCCGCACCGAGAGGGTCTTGTTGCCCCAGTCTACATCGTTGACCGCGGCGATCACGTTGCGGCGGGCCTGCACCTTCTCGTCCGGCGCCACGGCGTCCTCCAAATCGAGGAACACCACATCCACGGCGGAGGCCGCTGCCTTCTCGAAAAGTTTGGGGTTGCTACCGGGAACCGCAAGTTCGCTGCGGTTCAATCGCGCCGGAGCCTGTTCGACGATGGTAAAGCTCATCAAGTCCCTCCCAATACATCCTGGACGACCGCTAATTGCTGCGCCGCAAAAAACTGATCCTCAGGCAATAGCAAGACTAGGAGGGGTCCAGCAAGCCCTTCGCAAGTGGGTGATGGTCATCGACTAACCGCCGCAGACGCTCATCCAGGACATGGGTGTAGATTTGCGTGGTCGAAATATCGGCATGCCCGAGCATCTGTTGAACCGAGCGGAGATCAGCGCCATGCGCCAATAAATGACTGGCAAAGGCATGGCGCAAAACGTGTGGCGATACCTTTGTCGGCTCGATATTCGCGTCAACAGCCAGAGCCTTCAGGAGCTGGGCAACCCGGTGACGCGTCAAATGGCCACTGCTGCTGCGGGAGAAAAACAGCCAGGGCGAGGACTTCCCTTTCGGCAAGATGTCCGCGCGCGCTGCCAAGTAATCCTTCAAAGCGCCGCGCGCCGCCTCGCTTAGCGGCACAATGCGTTCTTTGTCACCCTTGCCCCGTACGGTCAGGACCTGCGGATCGCGGGCGGCTGCGGCCTGTGGCAAGGCGACCAATTCGGAAACGCGCATGCCGGTGGCGTAAAGCAACTCCAACAAGGCGACGAGTCGCGCGCCCTCGAAGCCCTCCTTCCGGCGCGCTGCCTCCAGCAGCGCATCCACCTCCTTTTCAGAGAGAATTTTGGGCAGCGATCTGCCCTGCCGCGGGCTGTCTAAATCGGAAGCGGGATTGTCGCTGCGCCAACTCTCGGTATAGAGAAAGAGATAGAATTGACGGATCGTAGAAAGGCGGCGCGCAACGGTCCTGGCCGCCATTCCCGCATCCTTCTGCCTACCCAGGAAAGCCCGCAAGTCCTCGGCTGCGGCCTGCCGCAACGATATCCTTTTGCCGCCAAGGAAAACCGCCACTTTTTCAAGATCTCGGCGGTAGGATTCCTGCGTATTGAGAGAGGCTCCACGTTCGGCCTCAAGCATCTCCAGGAAGCTATCGATGTCACGCGCGCTGCCCTGCAAATGGCCTGCCCCGCCGGCATCCGCGCGCCCGGAATCCTCTGCCGACATCAGATTCCGGCGCGCACTGCGGCTTCGATTGCCAAGTGGCGCGCCTCCTCCGGGTAACCCAGTCGAATGAGGGCCGAGCAGATTGCTTCCAGCTTACGCGGATGAAGGTGCTGCGTCCCCTTGGGCGCCAAGGTGATCAGACTCAACAAAATCGCCTCACCCCTTCGGTTGCCGTCGGCGGCGTCTCGCAGCGCCAACAGCGTATTGTTGTTGGGCTCCGGCCAAGTCCCGCTGGGGTAATTGGCGAGCTGGCGCGACAGATCGGACATCTCCGCCTGACCCAGCGCCTCGAAAGCACTCGCCAGTAAGGTCTGGAGGTCGGCGATATGCTCTTTCGATTCATTACGCGCCAGGCCCCAGGCAGCAAGGCTGCCATCCCAATCCGATGCGCTAAACCCAGCCAGCCGCGCATAAGGCCAAAGCGTCGTCAGGGACGCCTGTGCCTGCGGGCTGATCATTGACTCGCGCCGAGCCAGGTCGAACCAAGCGTTGGCGCCTTCGTACTTGCCGAGCGCATAAAGCGCGCGTCCGGCGGAACCGGCGAACCAAAGCAGGTCCGGTTCCGGCTCCAGGGACAGGATCGATGGGGCAAAAGCCTGTGCGGTTACGTAATAAAGTCCGTCGGCTCTGCCTTCCTCCAGCGCGACCAACACCAGTTCGGCGCGCAAGGACGGTTGCGCCGCCGCCTCGGCGGCCTGCAGGAGTAGTGCCCGATCAAGACCGCCCGGCTGGCTTCCAGCCAAGCTCAGCGCCGTGGATATCTGTTGCTGCGTGAAGGAAACGGTACGGTAGGCTTCACGCAGGTTATCACCATCCAAAGCCGCGTTGGCTGCGGCCGTTTCGGCAGCCAAAACGCGCTCGTTAGCCGATAGCCCCTTGAGGCGCAGCGACGCCACGGCGATCTTGGGATCCTTCAGGTCGAGCATTCCTTCCGGCAAAGCTTCACCAAGTTGATCCGCCATGGCCAACTCAGGAGCTTTCGCCGGGAGTAAATCGGGAAAGTGCCCAACGCCATCTAGCATGCGCTGACCAAGTGCCAGGAAAGCGCCTTCGGGATCGCCGCCTAGCTCCTGCATCAATTGCAGACCAAGCTGCGCCGGCGCTATTTCACCCGCGCGAATATTGCAAAAAACCAAAGTTTTCTGCCAAAACTCCGGGTCGTTTTCGGCTGCGGCTTCAGAGGTCGCAACCGCCATGGCGCGTTCCACACGGCCGCGCGCCGTATTGCAGGCTTCATCGTAGCGGCCAAGATAGAGCAGCACCTCCGCCTTTTCTCGGGCGATAACCGTCTCCTGCAAAGGCCCCGCGACCAGTTCGATCAGCGCCCCTGCATCCGCGATATGCCCTAACGCAATCAACCGTCGGATGCGCGCACGCAGCAGTGCCGAATCCGTCGCTTCCGGACCGGCTTGCGGGCCTTCTGCATTGGTCAAAAGAAGACGCCGCGCCATGCCCTCGCCCCAATGGGAGCGGATATCATTGGGCAATTGCCGAATCAAACCAAGCACGATGCCACGGTGCGAACCTTCCCACAGATCGTAGCCAAACCCACCGTCCTGCGGCTCTAGGGGGCCTATGGTTTCCAGGCTCGGGCGTGCGAGGGATTCGATTTGAATGCCTCGCCTAGGGGTGCTGGGAGATACTGTTTGAGATGGTACTAACGGTGCGAACCCGCTGGAAGGCGCGAGTGCGCCTGTGAACCCGCCGCTTTGGCTTCCATCGGTTTGGCCGCCATCAAGTGACGGTACTGATGGGGAATCGCCGTCGGGCTGCAGACCGCTGCCTGTCGCCGGCGGCATCAAGCGTATGGGACCGTTGCTTTGCTGGGCTTGCGCAGCTTCCGTCATCAGCAAGAGGCTTGCCGCAAGAAGCAAACAGCGATGCGATGTCAGAATACGCATTACTTCGTGCATGCAATTATCGCGGCAACCGCTCATTCGGTATGACTTTCTCCATGCGCTGGGTCGGCGGCGGCATGTCCCATGTCGCAAGAACTGCACCGCCGATCCCGCCGATGAGGAGAATGAGTACCAGAATGATACCGATTTTTCGCATGCGACCTTCCGCTTTTCTTTCTAACTTCTTTCCCCGACGCTCGCCCGGTCCGACACCCGCGCCCAGCCCTATTCTGCACGTCTTCACCAGGCTTACGCAAAGACTCTGGCGTTGAAGGGAACAGCGACGTTCCTTGCGCTTGTAGCACCTGTTTATGCTAGGTTCCGACTATGGCGACTTTGCGGCACTCTAGCTTTCGGCCGTTGACCCGGCAATGGCGATGGAGCAAGCCGATAGCGCAGAGATGACGACAGGAACGATGGACAGGATGATTGCAGAGGATAACGGCAACGGCGGAAATGAAACCGCCGCCTTGGAGATCGACAGGAGTTTGGTCCTGGTCGGCCTGATGGGGGCTGGAAAAAGCTGCATAGGGCGCAAACTGGCGCAGAAGCTCGGGCTACCCTTCGTCGATGCGGACAACGAGATTGAGAAGGCTGCCGGTTGCTCGATTGCCGACATATTCGAAACGCGTGGTGAGGAAGAATTCCGCGAGGGAGAGCGCCGGGTCATAGCCCGCCTGCTGGATGGTCCTCCTATTGTTCTGGCGACCGGTGGTGGCGCCTTCATGGATCCACACACCCGTGAAAAGGTGAAAGAATGTGGCATTTCCATCTGGCTGCGCGCCGACTTGGACTTGCTGGTGCGCAGAACGGCAAAGCGAAATCACCGTCCGCTCTTGAACAAAGGCAACCCGCGCCAAATCTTGCGGAACTTGATCCAGAAGCGTTACCCCACTTACAACGAGGCCGAGATCGTGGTGGATTCACAGAATGGTCCGCCGGAGGAAACAGTGAAGCTCGCACTAGAAGGCTTGAAATCCTATCTTGAGCGCCATAACGACAGCGCGCGTATGGGACACAAGGATGCGCGTTTCGAGGTTGGCTCATGACGCCGCCGACCTTCGACACGCCATTGTCGTCAGACCGACGGCACAAACGACTGCGGCTCGACTTGGGTCCGCGCGCCTATGACATACTGATCGGTCAAGACGTGCTTGGCTTGGCCGGGGCCGAGATCGCGCAACTGGGGCACAAGCGCTGTTTCGTGATCACCGACGAGACCGTGGCACGCTATCACCTGGATGCCCTGACTGCGTCTTTGGATCATAACGGCATCAAGGTCGAAGCGCTTGTCCTGCCGGCTGGGGAGCGGACCAAGAGTCTCACCCAGCTTGAAAAGTTGACGAATGATCTGCTCGAAAAGAAGGTCGACCGTCATTCGCTTTTAATAGCATTGGGCGGTGGCGTGATCGGTGACCTCACGGGATTCGCCGCAGCGGTTCTGTTGCGCGGCATAGATTTTGTACAGGTTCCCACAACCTTGTTGGCGCAGGTCGATAGCTCGGTCGGCGGAAAAACCGGCGTGAACAGCCCGCACGGCAAGAACCTGATCGGCGCGTTCCACCAGCCGCGGCTGGTTTTGGCCGACACCGAGGCGCTGTCCACCTTGCCACGTCGTGAACTCCTGGCCGGCTATGCGGAGGTCGTCAAGTACGGATTAATCGACGATCCCGCGTTCTTTCACTGGTTGGAAACCCATGGGCATGCCGTTATCGACGGCGACCCGGTCGCACGGCTGAAAGCGGTCCATACCAGTTGCGCGGCCAAAGCGCGGATCGTGGCTGCCGACGAACGGGAAAACGGCCAGCGGGCGCTGCTTAATCTGGGCCATACCTTCGGGCACGCCTTGGAGGCGGAAACGGGATATGGCGACCGCTTGCTTCACGGTGAAGCCGTGGCCATTGGCATGATGATGGCTTTCGATTTTTCTGTACGTCTGGGGCTTTGTCCGGCTGAAGATGCAGAAAGACTGCGGCGCCACACAGCTTCACTAGGCTTACCGACCGACCCCAGCCAGGTGCCGGGACAGTTTTTTGCCCCGGCCGCACTGATCGAGCATATGACCCGCGACAAGAAAGTGCGGGACGGGCGGATGACATTCATCCTTGCGCGGGGCATCGGCAAGGCTTTCATTACCTCTGAAGTGAACGCAAGCGATTTGCAGGACTTCATGACCATGACGCTGGCGGCCTGATCCGATGGACGCCAAGTACCTGCCAAGGCGCTGAGATAAATTTATGGAAACCGACATAATTCTGACGCTGCTATCGATCATCGGCCTGTTGCTGATATCGGCATTCTTTTCCGGATCGGAGACCTCCATCACGGCGGCTTCGCGGCCGCGCATGCATAACCTGGAACAACAGGGCGACGAGCGGGCGAAAACCGTCAATGAACTTTGGGCGCGCAAGGAGCGGCTGATTGGCTCCATCCTGCTCGGCAACAATTTGGTCAACATCCTGGCCTCCGCCTTGGCGACCTCGGCTTTGATTCGTCTGTTCGGTGATGCTGGTGTGGCCTATGCGACCTTGGGAATGACGGCATTGATCCTGATTTTCGCGGAGGTGCTGCCGAAAACCTATGCCATTCATCATGCCGACAATGTGGCGCTGGCTGCCGCCGGCCCTTTGCGGCTTGTCGTGGCGGTGCTGAGCCCGCCGGTGCGCGCCGTGCAAGCTCTGGTCCGTTTGACCCTGTGGATATTCCGCGCCCACGTCGACACCCATCTCACTGACGAAGTACGTGAAGAGGAACTGCGCGGCGCCATCGAGCTACATCACGGCCCCAGCGACGAAGTTCGCGCCGAACGGCAAATGTTACGCTCTATTCTGGATTTGGCCGACCTCGAAGTTTCCGAGGTCATGACGCATCGCCGCAACATCGTCGCGCTGGACGCGGACCTGCCACCAGCAAAACTCATCGAGCAGGTGCTCGCCGCTCCCTATACCCGTATTCCGCTCTATCGCGAGAACCAGGACAACATCGTCGGTGTATTGCATGCCAAGGAGTTGTTCCGAGCTGTCCGTGCCCATCCTGCGCCGTTGGAAAGCCTGATGGCGGGCGACACCGAAGCCGAGCGGGATGACAAGAACAGCCTGGATATCGCCGGCATAGCGAACAAGCCCTGGTTCATTCCGGACACCACGGACCTACTAAGTCAGCTGGAGGCCTTTCGAACACGGCATGAGCACTTCGCCATCGTCGTCGACGAGTATGGTGAAGTGCTGGGAATCGTCACCCTTGAAGACATTCTCGAGGAGATTGTCGGCGAGATATCCGACGAGCACGATATCAAGGTTGAAGGCGTCCGACGCCTGAAAGACGGCTCGATCGAAGTCGAGGGCACGGTTACGATCCGCGACTTAAACCGCATGTTCGAATGGCGTCTTCCCGACGAAGAGGCAACGACCATCGCCGGTCTCATCCTGCATGAAGCCAGGCGCATTCCCGAAGTCGGTCAGGTCTTCCTGTTCCATGGCCTTCGCTTTGCCATTAAAGGCCGCAAGCGCAATCAAGTGACACGCGCGCTGATAACGCCTGCTGATGACGGCGGCGAGGACGGACCGGCCCGGACGGAAGAGAGAATGGACGCGGCAGCGAAGTAATCCGCATAAAGTCACAGTTTGAATTGGAGCGTGATAGATGCCTCTCCCACCCGCCAAGGTCGCCCGCGAACAGAAGCACACGCGGCAATATCGCTTTCAGGGCTACGAGCGAGAAGACGGCCTGTTCGACATAGAGGGCCATATGACGGACAGCAAAACCTACGGATTTCCAAACGCTTTTCGCGGCCGGATCGAGGCTGGAGAACCAATTCACGATATGTGGATTCGTCTGACCTTGGATATCGATATGGTGGTGCGCGATATCGAAGCCGTCACTGACTCCGGCCCCTACGGTATCTGCCCCCAGATCACGCCGAACTTCAAGAAAGCCATCGGCCTGCAGATCGGCGCAGGCTGGCGGATGGCCGTCAAGAAACAGCTCGGCGGCACCGAGGGTTGCACGCATCTGGTGGAAATGCTGGGGGCCATGGCGACGGCGGCCTACCAGACTATGTGGCCCGCCCTGGCGCGCAAGTCGGCAGAGCGCCGTGCGGCGGGAGCCCCGCCATCGCGACCCGCCTTGTTAGGCACGTGCCATGCCTACGCACCCACGAGCCCGGTTGTCAGGGATACCTGGCCGGAATTCTATGAAGGTCCGGAGTCAGGCTCAGACTCAAGCTCTGGCGAAGATTCGCCCAAAGCTTCCTAAAGCCGCCCGGTATCACAAACTAGGCTTGGCTCCCTTCGCTGGATGACGTCTTGGTTCCCGGTCGCGCCGGGGCTTTAAGGCCTCCGTGGCCGACACCTGCATGTCCGGCCTCGGTTGCGGCGATTCGAAAATACCCAAGTATGAAAACCCGAACCCCTGCGGTAAGCGAAGATTCGGAGCGTGTGCTATCGATTTTTTCGCAAAGCAAGTGGAGTGAGCTACGCTCGCGGATAGCAATCTCCTGCAGGGCATCCCACATCATCGCCTCCAGTCGCAGCGACGTTCTGCGCCCCTTGATCGTCACATTCCGGTTGATCAGCGTGCTCGGTTTGGAGGTGGCCGCGACCGACGCTCCAAGCCTGCCCCCCTTTTGATTAGATGCCATAATCCCCCATCCAGCATTTCTGGATAGAGTAGTGATTTATCTAAGGTATGCAACCCTAGATTTTCTAAAACGGACGATCTTCAGGCCTTTGCGGCGGCCGCCTCGGCAGGTGTTTTTGTCACCAGCTCAAGTGCATGAACGCGTTCGGACAATTCACTCTCAAGCAGTTCGTACACCTTTCGCTGGCGCGCGACGCGCGAAAGGCCATCAAACGCCTGGGAAACGATCTCGACATGGAAATGCGTTTCCCCACCCTCTCGATAACCTCCATGACCGCGGTGTTGATCCGAGTCGTCGCGCACCAACAGCCGTAGCGGCGACAGGGCCTCGGTCAGCTTAACTTCAATTCGTTCTGCGTAGGACAACACGACCATTTTCTCCCGTTGCTGGTTTTCCACTGTCCGACAGCCTTCCGGCTCACGCATGCCTGCTTTGCAACGTGCGGCATGCCTTGCCTGAAAGCGGTCCGCCCACCATACTTGGGGGGCTATGTCACGCAATCAGTCAGAGCACCTTTTCAGGCCGTTCCGCAAGGCCCAGCAGCAGATGAAGCTCTGCGACGCCCACGGCTGCGAAGGAGAGGGAATCTATCGCGCGCCCATAAGTCGCGACCATTTGGACCAGTACTACTGGTTTTGTCTGGATCACGTGCGTAGCTATAACCGTGCCTGGAACTTCTTTGCCGGATTGGATGAGGGCACGATCGAACGCATGACTCGCGCGGACACAGTCTGGCAGCGTCCAAGCTGGCCTTTCTCGGGCCGCAGTCATCGGCATTACGACAATGCCGGCTTTAGCAAGGGCAACGCGGCAAACGATCCCTTCGGCTTTTTCGAGCACGAAGACGCCGACCCGCCCAGCAAACCGGCCAGTACTGAGGAAACACGGGCACTGGCTGTTCTCAAGCTTCGCCCGCCCGTAACCTTTGAGGAGATTCGCCAGAGCTATCGTAGGCTGGTAAAGGAACACCACCCGGATGCGAACGGCGGTGACAAGGCGGCCGAAGAGCGCCTGAAGATCATCATTCAGGCCTATGGTCACTTGAAAGCTATTTATTCCTGAGGCCAAGAGCGCTATTCCCTGGCAAGAAGGATTTTGCCCCGTCCCGGCGGCATGGAAACGATGACGATGATAGAGAAGTGAAAGCAGGAAAATATGCCTTCCGATACACAGGCCCAAAACACCACGATGCCCACTGAGGGACCCGATATTACGCTTTCGGTGCGCCAGACCTTTGGACTGGACAGTGAAATGCAAGTGCCGGCCTTCAGCCAGCGCAACGACTACTGTCCGGACGTGGATGACAACTACCGCTTCGACCGCGATACCACCCTGGCGATCCTGGCGGGCTTTGCTTATAACCGCCGCGTCATGATCCAGGGGTATCATGGCACCGGGAAATCGACGCATATCGAGCAGGTCGCGGCGCGGCTGAATTGGCCCTGCATCCGCATCAACCTCGATAGCCATATCAGCCGCATCGACCTGGTTGGTAAGGACGCCATCGTATTGCGCGACGGCAAGCAGGTAACTGAGTTCCGCGAAGGCCTGTTGCCCTGGGCGTTGCAACACCCGGCGGCGCTGGTGTTCGACGAGTACGATGCGGGACGGCCCGACGTCATGTTCGTCATTCAGCGCGTGCTGGAAGTCGAGGGCAAGCTTACACTGCTCGACCAAAACCGCGTCATCAAACCGCATCCGGCATTTCGACTTTTCTCCACCGCTAACACGGTGGGGCTGGGCGACACGACAGGCCTATATCACGGTATCCAGCAGATTAACCAAGCACAGATGGACCGTTGGAACATCGTCGCAACGCTGAACTATCTGGCGCACGACGAAGAGGTCGCCATCACGCTCTCGAAAGTTCCCAGCCTGGATACCAAGGAAGGTCGCGAGACGGCCTCTGCCATGGTCGCATTGGCCGATCTGACACGCAGTGGCTTCATCAACGGCGACATCTCCACGGTGATGAGCCCCAGGACCGTTATCACCTGGGCCGAGAACGCGCAGATTTTCGGCGACGTCGGCTTCGGCTTCAGGGTCACTTTCCTGAACAAGTGTGACGAAGTTGAGCGCCCGGTGGTGGCTGAGTATTACCAGCGTTGCTTTGGCAGTGAACTGCCCGAGAGCGGCGTGCACGCCAACCTCGCCTGACGCATGCGGGCAGCAGGAGCAATAGCCCCTTGAGCGGCAATCAAAAACCCAGCAACAAGTCCGGCGGCGGTGAAGCACCAATAGAACGCTTTCGCCGGGCGACCGGAGCAACTTTGCGCGCAATCGCCCGCAATGCAGAGTTGCAAGTTGCCTTCGCGCCTCATGCCCAGGGCCTTCAGGGCAACGAGGCGCGTGTTCCGATGCCCGGGCGTGACCTTTCGGCAGAGGACGTCGCCCTGACGCGGGGAGAGGCTGATGCCATCGCCCTGCGGCAGCGTTACCACGACGCCAAAAACCATGCGCGCCTTGCGCCCAGCAGTCAGATCGCCCGGGAGATTTTCAACGCGGTCGAGCAGACCCGCTGCGAGGCCTTGGGCGCGCGTCGCATGGCCGGGGTTAACGCCAACCTTGGCGCTATGCTGCAGGACCGCTGTCGGACACGCGGATACGACCACATCACCGAACGCGAGGACGCGCCGATCTCCGAGGTTGTCAGCCTGCTGGCCCGTGAGGCCATGACGGGCGAGAAGCCGCCGCCCGCAGCACGGCCGATCGTTGATCTCTGGCGTCCACTTTTCGACGCAAAGGCAATGGGCGATCTAAAGCAAATGGCTGAACTCGCCGAAGATCAGGCTGCCTTTGCACGGATGGCGCGCCAACTTATCGAGGATCTCGACTTCGACCTCGGCAACAGCGAATCCGACCCCGATGACCCCGACCAGGATAGCGAAACCGACGATCAACAGCAGAATGAGCAGGACAGCGAAGGACAGAGCGGCGACCAGCAGTCCAGCGATGCCTTCGATGCCATGCAGGAGCAAGAAGGCGAAGCAGACGACGCCGACAGCGACGACGCGAGCGCGGATGCCGACGGTGAGATGATGGCGGGTGACAGTGAAGAGGATCCCGGTCGTCCCGGTACCCCGCCGGAGTTCGACGACCGTCGCAACGCCCCGGCGGAGGCGCCCTACCGGGCCTTCACCACGGAGTTCGACGAGGTGGTCGAGGCAGAAGACCTTTGCGACCCTGATGAACTGGCGCGCCTGCGCATGTTGCTGGACCAGCAGCTTGCCCATCTGCAAGGTGTCATTTCCCGCCTTGCGAACCGGCTCCAGCGCCGCCTAATGGCAAAGCAGACCCGCGCCTGGGAATTCAATATCGAGGAAGGGCTGCTCGATACAGCCCGCTTGGCGCGTATCGTGGTCGACCCGACCATGCCGCTTTCCTTCAAACGGGAACTGGAGACTGATTTCCGAGACACGGTCGTCTCGTTGTTGATCGACAATTCCGGCTCCATGCGGGGCCGACCCATCTCGGTAGCCGCCGTCAGCGCAGACATCCTGGCACGCACCCTTGAACGTTGCGGGGTGAAAGTCGAAATTCTGGGCTTCACGACGCGCATGTGGAAAGGCGGCCAATCGCGGGAGCGTTGGATTGCAGCGGGCAAGCCTGCCAATGCCGGCCGTTTGAATGATCTACGGCATATTGTTTACAAGAGTGCCGACGCTCCATGGCGCAGGGCACGCAAGAATCTGGGGCTGATGCTGCGGGAAGGCATCCTCAAGGAGAACATTGACGGTGAGGCACTGCTTTGGGCGCACAATCGCCTGCTCGGTCGCAGCGAGCAACGCAAGATTCTCATGGTGATTTCGGATGGTGCGCCGGTCGACGACTCGACGCTGTCCGTCAACCCGGGCAACTACCTGGAAAAGCACCTGCGTGAAGTCATCGACTACATGGAAACGCGTTCACCGGTTGAGGTTATCGCAATCGGCATTGGTCACGACGTCACGCGCTATTACCGGCGCGCCGTGACGATCGTGGATGCAGAGCAGCTAGGCGGAACCTTGATGGAGAAGCTGGCGGAGCTTTTCGATGAGGAAGGCGGCAGTCGCCGCGCCGGCCCGCGCGGCGCGATCCGGCAAGCACGGAGCCGGTCTTAGAGTTCAAACAAAAGCAGCAGGTCCGTAGATGGCTGATATCAAGGGTTCCATGCCGAGCGAGGAAAAGCGGTTCCCCGCTTTTGTCCGTCATGATGTCGCCGCCATGGAGCCTTCCAGGATCGTTCAGCTCTGGGAACTAGGCTTTGGGATGGACGACGTGATCCCGCTTTGGGTGGGAGAAAGTGACCAAGCAACCCCGGCTTTCATTTCCGACGCAGCCTATGCGGCTCTTCAGGCCGGCAAGACTTTCTACACTCACAAGCGTGGCATTCCCGAGTTACGCCAGGGCATCGCCGACTACACTGCCGGACTGTACGGAATCCCCATGTCGGCCGACCGCGTCAGCGTGACGGCCTCGGGAATGCACGGTATCACGTTGATCTGTCAGGCATTGTTCGAACCAGGCGATAACCTCATCGTGGTCGCGCCGAGCTGGCCGAATGTGGTCAAGGCAGCGCAGGTGCAGCATGCCGAAGTTCGCTTTGCCACCCTCGATCCGAAACCGGAAGGCGGATTCACGCTGGATCTGGAGAAGCTTTTTTCCCTGGTCACCGACCGCACGCGCGCATTGTTCGTAAATTCGCCAGGCAATCCAACCGGTTGGATGATAGAAGCCGATCAGCAGCGCGAGATACTCGATTTTTGCCGATCCCGCGGTATCTGGCTGCTGGCCGATGAGGTTTACGCCCGCTTCGTTTACGACCGCTCGGTTGCACCGTCTTTCCTTCAGCTGGCGGAACCGGACGACCCGGTGATTCACATAAACTCCTTCTCTAAGGCCTGGGCCATGACCGGCTGGCGCTTGGGATGGCTGATCACGCCGCCTGCCTTCGGAAAGATCGTCGATCAGTTGATCGAGTTTTCGACCTCCGGGTCGCAGGCATTCCTTCAGCATGGCGCCTTGGCGGCGTTGACGCCCCAGGGCGAGACCTTCGCGCGCTCCATGGTCGACCGTTGCCGCCAGGGCGGCGAGATGGTGTTCCAGCGGCTGGCGGCAATGGAGCGCGTCACGCTATCGCGCCCAACCGCCTCTTTCTATGCGTTCTTTCGCATTGACGGAGTAGAGGACAGTTTGTCCTTCGCCAAGAGGATTTTATCCGAAACCGGTGTCGGGTTGGCGCCAGGCTCTGCTTTCGGGCCGGGCGGCGAGGGGCACATGCGCCTTTGTTATGCGTCTTCTCACAACCTCTTGTCGAAGGCGCTTGATAGACTTGAACTGATTCTGCGTTAATTATTTATATACTTGTTTTATAAATGATATTTCGTACGTTTTATAATTTTAAGGAAAAATATCAGATATATATGTTGTCATGTGTAATAATTTTAATCTATTTTCTGTTAATCGCTACAAGATGAGATATTACAAAGAGATAAAACCATGAAATCTCATTTTCAGACTTTTTCCCGCTACAACACGTGGGCCAATCGGCGCCTCTATGAGGCGACGGCAACCCTGAGCGATGAGGCAAAGCGCCTACCACGACCTGCGGCTTACTTTGGCTCCCTGCTCGGCACGCTCAATCATCTGTTGCTGGTCGACCAACTATGGTTCGACCGTGTATTAGGCCGTCCAGGACGCCACACGCAGCTTGACGGTATCCTTTACGAGGATTTTGCGGAGCTTCGCGCCGCAAGGGAGCAGGAGGACGCGGCTATCGAGGCACGGGTTGCCGCCATGACCGACGAAGCGCTGGCTGCCGATCTTACCTACCACACCATCACCGGCGGGCAGATGCGCAACCCCTTGCACCAGGTGCTATCCCATATCTTCAACCACCAGACCCACCACAGAGGGCAGGCGCACGCCCTGCTCAAGGATGCAGGACTCATGCCGCCACCATTGGACCTGCTCTACTACCTGCGAGACCAGGGTTGATGGCCCGATTGACGTTGGCGCTCAAGCGTCGGTCGTCAAGACGACCTTTCCGGTAGAGCGACGCGACAATAGCAACTGCATTGCTTCTGCGATTTTTTCCAGGGGCAGTGCGTGCGACACATGCGGCTTCAGCAGGCCCGCATCGTACCAGCCAAACAGCTCGGCGAACTCGTCGCGCAGCATTTCCGGCGCCTGTTTGCGGTAAGAGCCCCAATAGCAACCAACCACCGAAATATTTTTCACCAACAGAATGTTTGCGGCCGCCTGCGGTACCCGTCCGGCTGCAAACCCGATGGTGAGCAATCGGCCGGACCATGCCAGACAGCGCAGGGAGGCATCGAAGATATCTCCGCCGACGGGGTCGAAAACCACATCCACACCGCGCCCTTCGGTCATATCCTTCACGGCGGCACGAAGGTCGTCAGTTCGATAGTCGATGGAGGCGTCCGCGCCGTGGGCCTCGGCGAGACGACACCGGTCCGCACCACCGGCCGATGCGATCACCCGTGCCCCCAGGGCCTTGCCGACTTCAACCGATGCCAAGCCGACCCCGCCGGCAGCACCATGCACCAACAGCGTCTCTCCCGCCTTCAAACCGGCCCGCCAGACCAGTGCGCCATGCGCCGTTCCATAGGTGATGGGAAAGCCTGCCGCCGATTGGAAGTCGAGCCTATCGGGAATTTTGAAAACATCGCTTTCGCGGGCGATGGCCTGCTCCGCAAATCCACCGTGATCAACGACCGCCAAAACCCGATCACCGGGCTTTGTCCCAGACACACCCTCGCCAACTTCCAGAACCTCGCCTGCTACTTCCAGGCCTGGACTGAATGGAAACGGCGGTTTCTCTTGGTACTTGCCCGCGATCATCAAGGTATCCGCAAAGTTCAACCCGGCCGCCGCCACGCGGATCAAAACATCGCCGGCCCCTGGTCGGGGCTCCGGAAGTTGACCAACCTTAAGAGACTCCGGCTCACCCCAAGAGTCACAGATAACTGCGCGCATTCTTCAACCTCTCATCCGCTGGCTATTACACCTCAGAAGCGGGCCGCGCTGGCGGTACGAATTACGCCAACATCGCGACCGGCTCGATTTAATATGGCCGGCCGCAACAACTCCGAAAGCGCCTCGGCCTGCTGATCGTCGATAACACCCAGACGGCGCAGAAGGGCGCCAGCGACAATCTCGCTGGCCCGCCCCGCCCCATCATCCACCTTGACGGCGAAACCCAGTGCCAGATCAGGCACCGTCCCGCAGTAGACGCCTTCGGCCCCGGTCTTGACGATGGCGCGCCCCCCGACGGCGGCGATAATCCGACTATCGAACCGCCGCGTCCCACCCATCATGATTGGCTCGTTGGCAATCGCCCTGCGAATGCGCGCGCAAGCTTCCTGACGGCGGTCCGGTTGATCGTCCGGGCTGCCAAGCCGCGCCATGGCCAGGGCGATATTGCCCAATGGCATCGCGATTACCGGAATACCGCAACCGTCGATGCCCATAGGTGCGCGCGACAGATCGAGCCCGGTCATGGCTTCCAGAACACCCAGAATGCGCTGCTGTACGGGATGATCGCGGCGGATGTAACCCTTGGTCGCCTCTCCCTTGTGGCGGGCGGTGGTCAAGAAGCCGCTATGCTTGCCCGAGCAATTGTTATGCGCAGCGGTCGGGGCGTTTCCGCTCCGCAACAATGACTCCATCGACGCGGGATCGTAGGGCTGATGCGCACCACATTCGAGGGCCTCGACACCGCAACCGATACGCTCCAGCCAGGCCAGTACGGTTTCAACATGACGTGGCTCCCCGTCGTGACTGGCGCAGGCCATTGAAATTTCCGCGTCGCCCAAACCAAATGCCTCGGCCGCCCCTGTCTCGATCAGCGGGATAGCCTGAAGGGATTTGATGGCGGAACGGGCATAGATTGGTGCCTCTATGTCGCCGGCCTGTAGTACAACCCGCCCCTCGTTGTCGACCACCGCGTAGCGGGCCCGGTGAACGCTTTCGACCATATCGCCACGCGTCAGTTCAACCAGCAACGGATTGGCCTCGGCTTTGCCCGACGAAGAGCTTTCACCTGTCGTATCCTTCCCATGTTCAAGCATGAAGGCCGTCCTGTATGCGGTAAATGATTTGTCCAGACCTTGCCTTGCGGCGCGGCGCGGTGCAAGTTCCCTCGGGTCATGAGAGGGTATTTTGGATTCGGCGTGCAGCAGATCAGCAAACCCATGAACTTGGGTAGCCTGATGCGTTCGGCGCATGCCTTCGGAGCCAGTTTCTTTTTCACCATCAACCCGGACTTCAATCCGAAGGAAGTGAAGCTTTCCGACACATCCGACGCTGCCAAGAATCTGCCCCTCTATACCTTCCCCACCGTGGAGTCCCTGACTTTGCCGCGCGAATGCCGATTGGTTGGCGTGGAACTCACCGACGATGCGGTCGACCTGCCATCCTTTCACCACCCGCACAACGCCGCCTATGTCCTGGGCCCGGAACGCGGTTCGCTCAGCCCGGAATTGATTGAACGCTGTGATCAGGTTGTCAAAATACCGACAAAATTCTGTGTCAATGTCGGCGTTGCAGGGGCCATCGTGATGTATGATCGGATGCGATCGCTCGGGCGCTTCGCCCCGCGTGCGGTCGGAAGCCTAGGTGGGCCCGGAGACAAACCGCCCCATGTAAGCGGGGGTCCTGTGCTTCGGCGCAGGAAGACATGAAGATTATCGGCGGGGGTTGCGGCGGACTTCCGCTGGAAGTCGACAAACGCTAGGCTCGCCGGGAAGAGTGTGCCATGGCAGCGCGACAGTTGAGAAACGAGAGGGACCAGCAGTGCAGATCACATCGACACCAGCGGCAAAAGACAATCACGGATGCTTGGTCGACAGGATGACGGCCCGCTCCTTGCTCGGAGCGGCCCTAGGGCTCTTGATCTTGGGTTTCAGCACGGAAAATGTTTCGGCCCAAGCCGTTGAGCAACTTGGCAGCTTCCAGCAATGGACCGCCTACACCTATGAATCGGGCGGTCAAAAGATTTGCTTCATGTCCGCAACGCCGGCAAAGGCGGAGGGCAACTACACCCGCCGTGGAAATATCTCGGCCATGGTGACCCACCGGCCTGCGCGGGAGACCCGCGACGTCGTATCTATTGAAGCAGGCTATACCTACCAAGATGGCTCCGATGTGACCGTGACGGTGGAGAACCGCTCCTTTGCGCTCTTTACCCAGGAAGGCAATGCCTGGGCGCGCGATAGCGAGACGGATAAGGCCATGGTGACCGCCATGAAGGCTGGGCTGGACATGGTCGTCCAGGGCGTATCCTCGCGCGGCACCAAGACCAAGGATACTTACTCCCTGAAGGGTTTCACGGCGGCTTATGACGCCATTTCCAAAGCCTGTCCGTAAAGGGTCTTAACAAGGATTCCCTTGCCGAGGAGCCTTCGCAGGCTTATCTAGGCGCCCATGACTGGAAGCGCACACACACAAGCCTTTGCCCCACCGCCCGCCATAACCGACGGGCGGCCGTTGCTGCTTGGTCTTTCCCGCGAGGAGTTGACCGAGACCATCACTGGCTTGGGTGAGCCTGCCTTCCGCGCCAAACAGCTCTGGCACTGGATCTATGACCGGGGCGAAACGGACTTCGCCCAAATGACCTCGCTCTCCAAGGGCTTCCGGGAGAAGCTGACGGAGCGGTTCGAGGTTGGTCGGCCAGGCGTGAAGCTGCACCAGAAGTCGAGTGACGGTACGCAGAAATGGCTGCTGCGCTTCCCCGATGGCCAGGAAGTCGAGAGTGTCCACATTCCCGAAAGCGATCGTGGCACCCTTTGCGTTTCAAGCCAGGTCGGCTGCACCCTGACCTGCCGCTTTTGCCATACGGGCACGCAGCGGCTGGTACGCAACCTTTCGGCAACCGAAATCGTCGGCCAGGTAATCCTGGCCAAGGACAGCTTCGACGAATGGCCCGCCAGCCGGGAAGGCCGCCAAATCACCAACCTGGTGATGATGGGAATGGGCGAGCCTCTCTACAATTTTGACAACGTCGCCAAAGCTCTCAAGATTATCATGGATGGCGAGGGACTGGGCATCTCCAAGCGCAAAATCACGCTCTCGACGGCCGGTGTCGTGCCGATGATGAAGCGCTGCGGCGAGGAGTTAGGCGTCAACCTTGCAGTGTCGCTGCACGCGGTCAACGACGAGATCCGGGACCACATCGTGCCGATCAACAAGAAGTACCCGATCGCCGAACTTTTGCAGGCCTGTCGAGACTATCCCGGTATCCATAATGCCCGGCGCATCACTTTCGAGTATGTGATGCTAAAGGACGTCAACGATAGCGATGCGGATGCGCGTCAGCTTATCCGTATCCTCAAAGACATCCCGGCGAAGGTGAACCTGATTCCCTTCAACCCTTGGCCGGGCGTGCAGTTCGAATGCTCGACGAGCGAGCGCATCAACCGCTTTGCCGATATTCTGGCAGCCGGAAATCTCTCAGCACCCGTGCGTCAACCCCGGGGCCAGGATATCTTCGCCGCCTGCGGACAGCTCAAGAGCGAGAGCCAACGGCTGAAGAAAACCGAACGCGATGCCGCTTTGGCGGCGGCGGCGGTTCCGGCCGAGACCTGAAACTTTCACACGGACCGCCAGGTGGGCCGACGCCGCAAACCGGAGACAGCACGCAACAGCACGGCGACCATGACAAGCCCGCCGCCGATGGCCGTCGTGGTTTCCGGCACCTCCCCGTAAAACATCCAGACCCAACCAGGGCTGAGCACGACCTCGGTCAGGGATAAGAGCGACAACTCGGCGGCCGAGACCCTGGACGCTCCCTTCAAGAACAGCACCATGCCCAAAACGATCTGTACGACCCCCATCAACAGGCAGAGCAGCAGGTCGTGCAAATTGACGGAAAAGCTTTCCAACATCACGGCACCGAAAAGCGCAGTCATCAAGCCGCCCACGATTACAACCGGCATGGTCTCGCGCTTGCTGTCCCTGGAGGACGCCTGACGGAGCGTGACCGCATAGCAGGCAAACCCGGCAACCGATATCAGCGCGGTGACGTTGCCCAGCCAACGACCGGCCTCCACGCCGCCTTGCACCATGTAGGCGACCCCGAACCCGGCGATGCACATGGTGATCCAGGTTGCCTTGCGGATTGGCTCCTTGAGAATGAACCAAGCCAGGATCGCCGTCATGAAGGGACCGGCGGCCAGCATGAAGACCGCGTTGGCCACGGTGGTGTAAAACAGCGCAAAGACGAAGCCGGCAGAGGCCACGGCCAGAAAGAACCCGCCGATCAGGGAGAGACGCGCCTCGTTGCGCAGAACAGCGAAGCTGCGGCCACGCTGGCGCCAGGCAAAGTAGAGTCCCGCGGCAACAACCACTGAAATCGACCGGTAGAACAGCAGCTGCCAAGCGTCCACTTCCTCCATGGAACGCACAAACATGCCGGAGGTGCTCCAGAAGGTGCCCGCCAGCATCACGAGCGACAATCCGATGATGCGTTCCCGGTCGAAACCCAGGGTGGGCGCGTCAACGCTCACGTCGGGCTATCCGCATCGTAGACAGCGTGCTTACGGCGCTCCAGTTCTTCGCGATAGGCCAACATTCCCGGATTGAAGTCCCCAACGAAGCGCGGTTCTTCTTCAAAGTGATGGAAGCGGTCCTCGCCACGCACCAGTGTCGCCGTCTCGTTGTCGATAACCGTTTGCCGAACCGATGTAGCCGCGTATTGCAGTGTCAGGCCAATCCGGCGCCTATCGCTTCGGTTAGGTTGGGATGCATGCAGGGTCCAGCCATGGTGCAGGGAAGCCTGGCCCGCGATGAGAGACGCATGAACAATGTCGTCCTCACGGATTTCCTTATCCACGGTCTGACCGCGGTGCAGGATGTTGTCGTCCGAGTAGGTATCACGGTGTGCCTGCCGACCGCTCTTATGTGATCCGGGCAGCATCATCATGCAGCCGTTTTCCGGCGTGGCGTCGCTGATCGCGATCCAGGCGGTCACCAACTTGTCGCTATCCAGGCCCCAATAGGTCAGATCCTGATGCCAGGAGACCTTGCCCCGGCTATGGGGCTCCTTGATCACATAGGCGCTGTCCCACAACAGGATGTCCGGCCCGATGAGTGCTTCAACCGCATCCAGCAGTGTCGGATCACGCGCCAACTCGTTGGCGGAGCCGCAGATCAGATAGGGCTTGGTCTTGTAATGCAGAGGGCCCAGCCGCGCCTCCGCCATCTCTAGCGCTGCCCTGTGCGCCGCCATGGCGGCAGGCTCCATAAGCGTCAGGGGGGCGAAAAATCCTTGCGCCTCGTAAAGCGCAAGTTCCGCCGCCGAAAACCCTCTGGTCCGGCTCCCCGCATCCCGCATGGGTCCTGGCATCTTTTCTGCCCTCGTGTCTCAATTTGGTCGCTGCCCCAAACTGCGGCACAGACGAGAAGCCTGTCTCTCTGATTCGCGCCAAAAAGCTGACGCAGAGGCGCGATAAGGCGGCTACCGACCCGATCAGCAAACCATTGGCCTTGTAAGACCCATGACCCTTGCGCAATGGCGACGGAACGCCCTCTTGTATGAGAACGCCTTTTGCCTATACTCGCCGCCGCGCGGTCACGGCCCGAGACGGGCCGTCCAAACCCAAGATGTTGTGAAGGTGTCCCATGAGCGAAATCAAGCGCGTCGTCCTCGCCTACTCAGGCGGACTCGATACTTCTGTGATCCTGAAATGGTTGCAGGAGACCTACCGATGCGAGGTGGTGACCTTCACTGCTGATCTCGGTCAGGGCGAAGAGCTTGAGCCGGCCCGCAAGAAAGCCGAGATGCTCGGTATCAACCCGAAACATATCTTCATCGAAGACCTGCGCGAAACCTTTGTGAAAGATTATGTCTTCCCGATGTTCCGCGCGAATGCCGTGTACGAAGGGCTTTACCTGCTGGGCACCTCGATCGCGCGACCGCTGATCGCCAAACGGCAGATCGAAATCGCCCGCGAGGTCGGCGCGGACGCCGTCTGCCACGGGGCAACCGGCAAGGGCAACGATCAGGTTCGTTTCGAACTGGGTTACTATGCGCTCAACCCCGACATCAAGGTCATCGCGCCCTGGCGCGAGTGGGACCTGACCAGCCGCACCAAGCTGATCGAGTTCGCCGAGAAGCACCAGATTCCCATCGCCAAGGATAAGCGCGGCGAGGCGCCCTTCTCGGTCGATGCGAACCTGTTGCACATCTCCGCCGAAGGCAAAGTGCTGGAAGACCCCTGGGAAGCGCCGGAGGAGTACGTCTTTTCGCGCAGCGTCTCTCCGGAGGACGCACCGGACGAGCCGACGATCATCACCGTTGATTTCGAAAAGGGCGACCCGGTCGCCGTCGATGGCGAGGCCTTGTCGCCAGCAGCCCTGCTGACCCGCCTCAACAAATTGGCGGGCGACAACGGCATCGGACGCCTGGATTTGGTGGAAGGCCGCTTCGTCGGCATGAAATCGCGCGGCGTTTACGAGACGCCCGGCGGCACGATCCTGCTGCAGGCCCATCGGGCGATCGAATCCATTACCCTCGACCGCGGCGCGATGCATCTGAAGGATGAGCTGATGCCGCGCTATGCCGAGTTGATCTACAACGGCTTCTGGTTCAGCCCCGAACGGCGCATGCTGCAAGCCCTGATCGACGAGAGTCAGGCCAAGGTCAACGGCACGGTGCGTCTGAAGCTCTACAAAGGCAATGTTATCGTCCAGGGCAGAAAGTCGCCGGATAGTCTCTACTCGATGGAGCACGTGACCTTCGAGGACGATCAGGTCTATGACCAGCGCGACGCGGAAGGTTTCATCAAACTGAACGCTTTGCGGCTACGCCTGCTCAACCGCCAGCAGAGTTGACCGACAGGCTAGCCGAGCAGCCAACGTAGGGCGACCACCGAGGCAACACCGCCAATCACCGCGACAAGGATCGGCATGCGCCATGCCAGGCCGAGCGTGATGACGGCTGCGAGCACCTCGGCCGGCCCCTGAAGCAAAACCGTTGGCGCAATGACGGCAATCAGGACCGACCCCGGCACAGCCTCCAATGCCGCCGCACCGCGGCCCTTCAACGACAGGCGCGCAACCATCCAGAAGCCCAAGACGCGGGTCAAATAGGTTGCCGCCGCCATGCCGGCAATCGCCGCGAAGGTCAACCAATCCAGTGTCATAACACGGTCTCCGGATGAGCCGGGCGTGGCGGCGGAAGAAGCAGGCCCACCAAGGCCCCGGCCAGCCCCCCCAGCAGGATGTACCACACACCCTCTATGAAACTGTAAGACAGGGACGCAGCAGCCGCGCTCGCCACCCAGGGCAGCAGGCTCCGCCAACTCACGTAGAAACTGCGCACGAGGCAAAGGAACACCGCGGCAAAGGCGAAATCGAAGCCATAGGCGGCGGGGTCGGGAATCCAGCTCCCTGCGCGATAGCCGAGCTGCGTGCTGGCCACCCAGCAGAGATAGAAAACGAACCCCACGGAGAAATAGAAACCGGGCGTCAGTCCGCGTTGCGCCCGCCGCTGAAGGGCAAGCGCCCAAACTTCGTCGGCCATAAAGAACAACGCCAGATGACTGCGCCAGCCGCCCCAGGAGCGGATCGCCGGAGCCAGGGCCGCGCCCATCAATACATGGCGCAGGTTGACGATGAAAACCGCCAGCACAAGCGTTGCAACCGCCGGAGGTGTCGTCCAGATTCCCGTCGCCACAAACTGTGCGCTGCCGGCAAAGACCAAACCGGACATCAGGCCGGTTTCCAAGGCGCTGAGTCCGGCTTGCTGGGCCAAAGTGCCCCAAAGCAGCGCAAAAGGGAGTACGCTGGCGATCAGCGGGAGGGCCACTGCCATGGCATCCCCGAATTCGCTTATCAACGGCTGCTGGTCCGGTTTCTTTTCCATAGGTCGGACAGTACCAATCTAAAAAAGGACAGAACTATTGTCCTTTTTGCATGTCCCCTCTGCAAGGAAAATGAGATTCTAAAGCGGTAGCGGCGAGACGCCCATAACCGTGCTATGCAGTGCCAGCAGCGCGGCATAGACCACCAATGACAGGAGGCTGCGCCACCAACCGATCCCGCGCCAGTCCATGGAACAACGCCCGGTCATCAGTGCAGCAAAGGGTATCAGACTGGTCGTCATGCGGATCGGACCCCAAGCAGCCCCCATCTCGGCCTCTCGCTTGCGGTCGATATGCAGCATGCCGCCCAGGGACAGCACAAGAACTCCCCCCATCAGCAGGATCGACGCGCCGTCGCCGTTTACAAGCAGATGAGCCAATGCCCAAAGACTGGTCCCCCAGAGGAAGGGGTGCCGGGTAATCCGCAGGATGCCACTGTTGAGAACCGTCGGGTCGGATACCTCGACGGCATCACCCCCTACCGCGGTGGCGCTCCGTGTCGTCAAACCGGTAACAACGAGAAAGACTGCCGGAACCATGATCAGGGCTGGTAGATGGAGGAGGAAACGCGGTGGCTCCCAAATCGGGTCGAAAGGGGCACTACGATAAGCCAGCAACAGCCATATGAAGGTGCTCGCGTGCAGGACGCTCGCCGCAGCCAGGAATCCGCTCTGCCCGAGGCGATCGACCAACAATCCACGCAAGGGCTGCGCCGAGAAGAGGAAGTGTCCCCCAACGAACGCAAGCGTTGCCAAAAATACCGACTCCAATGACCCTGTCATGATGGCTGGCATTATCAGCGGCGATCACGCTTGCGTCCAGGCTCTCGTCAAGCGCAATCGGGCGTGCTAGTAAGTGCTTATGAGCAATGACATCACAGAAAAGCAGGACGATCCCGTCGCTTGCACGATCCTCAGTCTGCTAGAGGCTGCCGCTCCTGGTGACAGCATCACACCGGGAGACGTCGCGCGTGCTTTCGCCGAGCCGCGTCGGCGACCGAAGGACCGGCCTGACCTCTGGCGGCGCTATTTGCCTGCCGTGGGGCAACAGGCGCTCCATTTGGCGCGTGAAGGGCGCATCGTCATTCTGCGCAAGGGCAAACCGGCCAACCCGAACAAACCGATCAAAGGATTGATCCGGCTTACCTTGCCTCGTCCCGATTTGATTGTACCGGAAGCCGATGCCCCCGCAGACGACGACGCCTAAAGGGCCGGATCGTCGAGGCCTGCGGCACGGTAGGCCGACGTAACGCAGTTTGCAAGCAACACCGCGATTGTCATGGGACCGACACCGCCCGGCACCGGCGTGATGGCCCCCGCGACCTCGGCTGCTTCGGAATAAGCCACATCGCCCACGAGACGGGTCTTGCCATCTGGCGTTTCTATGCGATTGATACCCACGTCGATAACCGTTGCTCCGGGCTTTACCCAGTCGCCCTTGATCATCTCGGGCCGCCCGACAGCGGCAATCAAAATATCAGCGTTGCGGCACTCCCCGGGCAAATCGGCTGTGCGCGAATGGGCTATCGTCACCGTGGCGTTGGCGCCCAAAAGAAGTTGAGCCATGGGCTTGCCCACAATATTGGAACGCCCGACCACGACGGCCCGCTTGCCCGACAGATCCTTTCCGAGCCTGTCCTGCAAAAGCAGCAGGCACCCCAGCGGCGTACAGGGAACCATCGGCTTGCCGGCTCCGGTCATCAAACGACCTGCGTTAACGACATTGAATCCGTCCACGTCTTTTGCCGGTTCGATCGAGCCAATGACGGCATTAGCGTCGATCTGCTTGGGTAGGGGAAGTTGAACCAGGATGCCGTGAACCTGGGGGTCGGCGTTCAGTTGGGCAACCAGTGCCAACAGATCGTCCTGCGTCGTCGTATCCGGCAGTTTATGCTCAAAAGACTGCATGCCTGCTTCAAGCGTTTGCTTGGCCTTGTTGCGCACATAAACCTGACTGGCAGGGTCTTCACCAACCAGCACAACCGCAAGTCCGGGCACGACACCCTTCTGGCTCTTTAATTCAGCGACCTTTTCGGCCACCCGTCCGCGAAGGCCGGCGGCAAAAGCTTTCCCGTCGATAACATTGCTACTGCTCATCTTTTCCCCGGTTTCATCTTTGGTTGTTCAATGCCTGCCTGGAAGGTAGTGCGCTTTGTTTGGCGCGCCTGTCCGAAAGCGTCTCTCACAAGAGCTATTCCGACACCGGCTGCTCTGCAAAGAAAGCTGTGGCAATCGTTTGGATATCTTTGATATCTCCTTGCACGCGCAGTGTCTTCTCGCGTGCAGATTGACCCGTAACAATCTCAATGGCGCGCTTGGGTTGCCGAAGAGTTTTCGCCAACAGCTTAATCAGCGCCGCATTGGCCTTTCCATCTTCCGGCGGCGCAGTGACTTTGATCTCCCACCAGACCTGACCCGCAGCATCCTCGCGTAATCCACCCAACGCCGTTTGCCGCGCGCCCGGCTGAAGCCTGACCCAGAGCATCACCCCGTCGGCGGTATCACGGTAGGGCTTTCTCACAAGGATACGAGCACGTTGAATAGAAGCCGTTGAAGGAAAATCAGGATCAAGATCAAGATGACCGGCGTGATATCGATCCCACCAAAAGCCGGGATGATGCGGCGAATCGGTTTTAGCGCTGGTTCAGTGATGCGCCAGAGAAAAACGCCTATCGAATTGACGAATTGATTCTGCCGGTTCAAGACATTGAACGCGACGAGCCAGGAAAGAATCGCGCTAGCAATAATCATCCAGATGTATATGTCGATCGCCATCAAAAGTACGCTGATCAGCGGATCTAGAACCACGCGCATGCCTTCTTCGCCTCCTTTTATCTCGGGGTCTGCAGCCCCGTCTAAAGCTAGCGAGCTAGAGAGATGGCGGCAAGGGTCGAGAAAGCGACTGGTGGCGTAATTCAGTTGCCTTTTGGGCCGTACCACCGGTTGCTCGCCGCCGGCCCCGCGATCCGCTTGACAGGCGCGTTGCGTCCCCCCATATTCGCCCGCGCCTCGCCCCCTCTCGTAAGAGAGCGGATGGCGGAGCCCACGCAAGGGGCCGTAGCTCAGTTGGGAGAGCGTCTCGTTCGCAATGAGAAGGTCAGGGGTTCGACTCCCCTCGGCTCCACCAATGATAACCCCCGGGTCGCCCCCGGGGGTTATCTTTTGCGGCGTTAGCCGGCTGCCTCATCGAAACCGCTCAGGACATTGACAGCATTGACGCCGATCTCCGCCACGGCATAACCGCCTTCCATGGCAAAGAGGGTCGGCAGCTTCAACGCCGCGATGGTCCGTCCAATATCCAGGTAGTCCGGGCTCTTGAGCTTAAACTGCGAAATCGGATCTTTCTCGAAGGTGTCCACGCCCAAGGATACAACCAGAGCATCGGCCCGGTAGTCCGAGATTACCTTGCACGCATCTTTCAAGGCAGCGGACCAAAGATCAAACCCGCTCCCCCACCGCAGTGGATAGTTGCGGTTGAACCCTTGTCCGCTCGCCTCTCCCAACTCATCCGCATACCCCAGAAAGTAGGGAAACTCCTGCAAAGGATCGCCGTGGATCGACAGGAAATACACGTCGGGGCGCTCATAGAAAATACTCTGTGTTCCGTTTCCATGGTGATAGTCCACGTCTAGGATCGCGACCCGCGCGGCGCCCTGATCGCGTAAGGCCTGCGCGGCAATAGCCGCATTGTTCAGGAAGCAGTACCCACCATAGTAGTCAGCAGCCGCGTGATGGCCCGGCGGCCGACAAAGGGAGAAAACGCTACGCGCGCCAGCATTCAGCACATCGACCCCTGTCAAGGCGACGTCCACGGCACTGATTGCCGCCTGCCAGGTGCCCGCCGTGATTGGTGAACCTGCATCAAACGAGTAATAGGAAAGCTTGCCGTCGATGGCCTCAGGCTCCCGCCCTCGAAATCCGCGGATTGGCCAGTTCAGGGGTAGTGCATCATGCGCGCGTCCGGTCGCGGTCCAAAGGGACCAAGCTTGTTCGAGAAAGGCCACATAGGCCGGAGCGTGAACCCTCTCGATTGCAGTTCTCGGATGTCGTGTTGGCGCGTCGACAGAGCCAAGACCCACTTCTCTAACCCTGGCCAACACGGTATCGGCCCGCGACGGCATTTCGACAGCGGGCTTCAATGTTCCATCGATCAGCTCAAGTCGCGCGTGATGCAGCCTGTGATCCTCGGAATAAATGGTTTTCATGGAGTCCTTGTCTCCCCGTCTCTAACCTCTAACCGTCTATGGCAACGCTAACATGACGCCGTGAACACCAAAAGACAGCGCTTGTCGTACAGGGTTAGAAAGCTCAGCCAAAGCCTTCTCAGTTCTTTTTGTATTTTTTAACAAGTCGCGTTTAGAATGACTGACCGATACAACAATAAGTGAACGGAAATGGTTGGGCCGCGTGCGTGCATTTGGATCGTCGAGGACGATCCCGACATCGTAGAACTGATCACGCATTTCCTTGGCCGTGAGGGTTTTTCCGTGCGTTCCTTCGCGCGCGGGCAAGCTCTGCTCTCCGCCATTATCGAGGGTTTGCCCGAGCTCTTTCTCATCGACCTGACCTTGCCCGATCTGGACGGCATCGAGCTGACCCGCAGAGTCCGTGCCAGTTGTGATCGGCCGGTTATCCTGGTTACGGGTCGCGGCGCGGTGAAAGATCGCGTCACCGGCCTCGACGCCGGCGCTGACGACTATATTGTAAAGCCCTTCGATCTCGCCGAGTTATCGGCCCGAATTCGCAGTAATTTGCGGCGCACCGAGGCGAGTGGGTCCAGCCTGCCGGATGAACAGCGTCTCGATGGCTTCACGCTCAATAGTCTAGTCGGCACCTTGAGTTTCAAGGACAACACGATCGACCTGACGGAAAAGGAAGCCGCGATCCTCGGCTACCTTGCAAATAACCCGAACCGGGTCATTCCAAGAGACGAGATGTATCTTTATCTAAGTGGTCGGAATTGGGATGGTGTCGATCGTAGTTTAGACGTTTATCTCTGCCGGATTCGTAACAAGATGCATGGCCTCAATCCACGTTACAACGGCATAAAGACGATCCGTGGCGTGGGCTACAAACTAACCAAATAGGGCATTATCGCCTGTATCGGATTGTTGATCTTCCGACCCCTGACTAATCTTTTCTCGCTCGGCGGCAAGCTGATGCCGGTGATACTCTTCCGCGACCTGAGGCGTTGGCAGCAGCAAGAAGATTTTCGTGCCCCTTCCTTCCTCGCTCTCAATCCAGCAATCGCCGCCTGACTGACGAACGAACCCAATTACCATGCTCAGGCCAAGACCGGTTCCACGACCGGCTTCCTTGGTCGTATAGAATGGGTCGAACGCCCTTTTGATAACCTCTTCGGTCATGCCGGTGCCCTGATCCGATACTTCCACCAGAACATACTCTCCCGGGATCAGGTTCGTTTCGCGCCCCTCCTGGCGTTTTTGTGTGGTCGCCTGCGCGCCGATCCGAATCTCGCCCCCCTGAGGCATCGCCTCGGCCGCGTTGAGTAACAGGTTCAGCATCACGCCCTTGAACTGTTCGCCATCGACAGCGACAAGCAAGTCCGGATCAGAATCCTCGACAATGATTTGCGCCTTTCCCTTGATCGCCGGTCGGGAGAATTCGATGCTGCGCTTGATCAGGTCGGCGATAGCAAAATCATCGATATCCAATTCCTGTTGGCGTGCGTAGGCCAAAAGCTGCCGACTGAGATTCGCTCCTTGTTTGGCTGCACTTAGGATGCGCGTAACCAGGCGGTTTCTGCGGGCCTCTTCATCCCCTGACATCCCCATTAGCTCGGCATTGCCATGGATCACCATCAGGAGGTTGTTAAACTCGTGAGCCACGCCGCCCGTCAGAATACTAAGAGATCGCGCCTTTTCCATCTCAGCCAGCATTTGCTGTGCCTTGCGGTCGGCAACCGAGCGCCGTAGGGCCTCGCGCCGCGAATCCCGTTCCGCCTCCAACAAAAGCAACAACATCTGATGGGCCTTGGCATCGGCTTCTGCCCGACGCTGCGCTTCCTGCCGTCCGCGTTTTTCCAACCGCAGCATCCGCGCTATGAGGCTGCTTTCCTTTCGAAGCGTGAGGAAAACCGCCAGAGTGAGCAAGCCGGCAACGCCGGAGGAAACATAGATGATGATCTTGATAATTTGGGTTTCAGAGCCGTGTATTCGACGGATCCAGTTCGTTTCCGTATAGAGTGTCGTTGAGATCGAACGAGCGAGCTGCTGCATCTCCGGCACTGCCATTTCGAGCTTCTCGACAAATGGTCGGGTCGTGCCGGTGCGCTCGTAATCCTGATAGAGCTCCTTTACTAGGCTCTGCAATCTACGAACCTGGCCTTGATCGTCAGGATCCAACTGCCCCAGGGCTGCACCGTAACGACCCTGTCCGGCAAGACTGACCCGACTGACAAGAATCTGAAAACGTAGACCCAGTTGGTCTTGCATTTCAGCAAACTTGGCCGGGTCGGCTTCCATCGCTTCATGCACGACGGCGGAAGTTTTGTAGACCTCTATCTCGATATTGTAGACCTGCCAGAGGGTCTCGTTGACACTGTCCTGTATCTCTACATTCTTCTTAAAGAACAAAAACAAGCTGAGCGGAATCGAACTGAGTAACAACACGCAAAGAAAGAGCATGATGTACTCGGTTATAATATTCCGTTGTTCTTTACCTTCTACCGGCTCCGTTACAGACATTGGCTTCACCTGACCGTAATGCGGTAAAGCTGCCAGACCCACAGGTCATGCACATCCGCCCGGTCGATCGCCGGATTATCATCCTGCGGGAAAACCAGCCACAACGGGCCTTTTTCGGAAACCGGCATCTCCGCGCCGTTGTGTTGGTAGGCTATCAACGGTTGATAGGGAAGGTAGCGCGGCAAATCCAAGGTGATGCTGTATTCGTTCAATGCCGTAAGCACCACCGACGTGCCCCGTGCCTTGACGGCCTGCAGCAAATTCACCAACCGAACACCTCGAAACTCCTGCACGCCGTCCGTCCAGGGAGTCATCGTCCGCACGATATCCGCTGGAAAGCTTTCCAGCATCGAGAGGTCGAAAACCGCGCGGTCGCCATCGTTTCCCTGGCCGATTGCGCCATCAATCTCCAGGATGGTATCACCGGTGGGCTTGGCGATTTGAGCAGCCGCATTACTGGGTCCAATGACGCTTGTGGTCATCAGTAAAATTGCCGCAAAAATCAGCATCCGCAGCGATGAACTGAAAGTGCCAATTGTTGCTCCAACGCCGCTACGCATCATGCCCCACCGGTCGGGATCGCTTGAGTCTGCACCGGATCGCTCCTGCCAAGGCAGGCTTCGACAACGTCCGATAGCTCCTTCATGCTGTAGGGCTTTGGAAGATAACAACAACCGGGTACTTCGCGGCGCGCTGATTCCACAACGCTGGCGCTGTATCCCGAAGTCAGGACGACGCGAATATCCTTCGCAATTCGCCGCGCCTCCATCGCCAATTCGGCGCCGGACAACCCGGGCATGACAATATCGCTGACCAGCACCTGAAAAGGTGGAACTTCACGCAATAGCTTGATTGCCGTTTCCGCGTCGTTGGCAACGGCTACTTCATGCCCCAAAGCCGTCAGAAGGTCTGAGACGGTTTCCGCAACTTCGACTTCGTCCTCCACCAGCAGAATACGAACGCCAGCTCTCTTCATGTGGCCCCCAAACCCCATCCGTAACACTATGACTCTACCTTCTACGACACCCAAACAAAAGTGTGGCCGGTAAGTGCATTAGCGGAATGGTTGATTATCGAATAGCCAACCATAGATAGCTTAACAAAATTTAACGGCAGAACTCTTTGCGTCGAGACAAAGCCATCGCATACTTACTTCGCAGTCATAGTATTGCTCTTCTTCACGTCGCCTGGGCGGGAACCCTCACCGGTTTCCGCCCAATTTTTTCCGCATCTAATCCGCGTCTAAAATGTCAAATTCGGCAACCAAGGGCGCATGGTAACTTTCTGGGCTTTGCCCGACGCACGCATAAGCGGATAGTTCGTCACCCAACGCCTCGTTATGCACTTCGATTGTGCTGAATGCATTCAGCAAGTTGCGCGACGCCAGTATATGATCCAGCATAGTTTTGCGCCCCGCATGAATGACGCTAAATCTGCGCCAATCGGGAAGAACGCGTTCCAATGGCGTCAGGACCTTGCCGGACAAAGCCCCATTGCCCGTATCATCGAGATCCGCACGCAGAATCCTTAAGGGTACTTCTTCGCTCTCCGCATTGAGGTCGCCACAAACAGCCACTAGAGCATCGGGATCGGCAGACAGCACCTCCTCAACGAAAAGCCGAGCCTCCAACGCCTGACCGTTACGCTTCATGCTGGCAAGAAAGAACCCTTCGGCCCAACCTGAAACACTGCTCCAGGAAAAACTGCCGCTCTTCTCGCCGGGCAACGCTGCCGCCAGAGGCGCGCGCAGGTGCAAATTCACAACCCAGAGCCGCTGCATCGTGGGGAATTCGATCAAGCCGGCAAGCAAGGGCCGATCCCAGCCCACAGCCTTGGCCCCAGCGTCCGGCTCTACACGTGTCTGATATAGCGGCGGCTCCAACAGCTCTTCCTTTATCTGTCGGCGCTCCAGGAACGGCCATCGGCTGATGATCACGAGGTTGTGCTTATCTAGCAAAGACCCATCATCATGGGCCGTAACCAACCGGTGAAAGTTCTGGTAGGGGCTATCTGCGAGAAGCTGATTGAGCGCATCCAGGCTACGCGGATCAGCCGACAGGATACGTTGGGCATTGACCTCCTGGAAGCACAGCACGTCTGCATTCAAACGCGCCAACTGCGGACGCAAGACCGAGAAGCGCGCCTCCACCGGCGCGGAAGCCTTGGGCCCACTATCCAGGTTCTCCAAATTAAAGGTCGCCAACCTGACTTTCATGGACAGCCCGCTTTCCTTTGAAAAGGCAGCTACCGCAAGGCGAAGGTCTTCTTGGCTGTAAGGGCCTTGGCAGCCTCGACATCGCTGCGATCACGTACGTGACGCATCATCATGGTTTCTACCCGTCCCATGAAGTAGAAGATCGCGTAGGACGAGGCCAGGTAAACAATCCCGACGAAGAACAGTGGTTCGTAAATTCGATAAGAATAAGACTGCGCCGCACGCGCAACCCCGAAAAGGTCCATGACGGTAACGAGGCTAATAATCACCACGGCCTGGAACAGGAACACCACTTCGTTTGTGTAGGCCGGGAAACCAATACGAATCGCCTTGGGGAAAATAATCCGGCGGAAGCGCTTCATGGACGACATGCCAATGACCTTCGCCGCTTCAACTTCGCCAAATGGCACTGCTTGAATGGCGCCGCGGAAGATTTCCGCGGTGTAAGCCGTCGTATTCAGCAAATAAACCAGCAGACTGACGTAGAGAGGCTCCCTGAAGAACCACCAGATGCCCATGTCCTGGAGTTCGGGCCGAAACTGCCCCGAGCCATAATAGAACAGATAAAGTTGCACGATCAGCGGCGTACCGCGAAAAAAGAACATGTACGCAAAGGTGGGCACGCGGATCAGCGGGTTGCGCGACAGACGCATGACTGCGACCGGTATGGCAATGAAAAACCCGACAAGCAGCGTCGAGAATGTCACGCCCAGCGTGACCATGAATCCTCTGGAATAACGGCCCAGATACTCATAGGTCAGCGGACCCCAGCCGGAATAATCTCCCCAATCGATCATCGGCAGCCAGGAGATATCGGGCATTACTCTCTCCTCACGCCGCGGTTGGCCCAAACCTCGGCCCAGTGCTGCAAGCGGATCGAAAGCACCGTAATCGCGAGGTAGAGAAAGGCTGCCGTGATAAAGAACAAGAACGGTTGGCGGGTCGAACGCCCATGCACATCGGCCATGCGCATCAACTCATCAAGCTGCACAACCGACATCAGTGCGGTGGCCTTGACAAGCACCAGCCAGACGTTACCGATCCCTGGCAGCGCAAAGCGCCATACCTGGGGCAGCATAATTCGCCAGAACGTCTTGATACGGTGCATGCCGATCGCGTGCGCGGCCTCCACCTGCCCCTTGTCGAGGGACTGGAAGGCGCCGCGGAAAACCTCTGTCATAAAGGCCCCGTAGACGGTCCCCAGGGTCAAGGTTCCGGTGACGAAGGGATTGAGGTCGATGCGAATATCCTCGCCGGTCAGGGCGGTGATGCTGTCTTGGATTCCCTGCGTTACACCGTAATACACGACGATGATCAGCACCAATTCCGGTACACCGCGCACGATTACCGTGTAAGCGCTACCGACGGTGTTGGCCAGTTTGCTGTTGGATAGTTTTGCCCAAGCACCCAGCAGCCCCAGCAGAACAGCCAAGGGGAGCGCCGAGAACGCCGTCATGAGGGTGATCCTCAAGCCCTCCATCAACTGATCGGCACGGCTGCGATAGAACAGGTCTATCGACTCCCATAACGGGCCAATCAATGGCAGGGAAAGGACGAATTCCTCCATGGCTCCTGCTTAATCTCCCAGATTACGGCGTGGCGCCCAGGCAGGATGATGCCTCTTGAACGCCGGAAATAGTGGAGGCGGGCTCGCAGTGGCTGCAATACCCGCCTCCGAACGTTACTTCATACGTCAGCTCTCGGCGCCATAGACGTCGAAATCAAAGTACTTCTCGTTGATCTTTTGATAGATGCCCTTGGCGCGTATGTCGGAAATGGCCTCGTTCAGGCATTCTCTCAGTTTGTCTTCACCCTTGCGAACGGCAATACCAGCGCCTTCGCCATGGAACTTCGGATCGTTGTAGTCAGGCCCCACGAACTGGAAGCCCTCACCATCGGGGGTTTCAAGAAAACCGTCCAACAGAGCCACGGAGTCCGCCATCACCAAGTCCAGGCGACCGGAAGCTAGGTCCGCGTTGGCCTCTTCCTGAGTGCCGTAGTTACGTACTTCGGCCTTTGGGAAAGTGGCGCGCAGGAAATCCTCGTGGATGGTGGCACGTTGCACACCGACGACCTTCCCGGCCAACCCGTCCGGAGAAATATCGAAGTTGGAGTCCTTGGCCGCCACAAATTTGGCCGGCGTGTTGTAGTACTTGCCGGTGAAGTCGACGACTTCCATACGTTTTGGGGTAATCGACATCGACGCAATGATCGCATCGTACTTCTTGGCCTGAAGCCCCGGAATGATGCCATCCCAATCCTGGGTGATGAAGGTGCAGTTCAACCCTGCCGACTCACACAAGGCGTTGGAAATGTCTATATCAAAGCCGACCAGATTACCGGCATCGTCAATTGAGTTGAACGGAGGGTAGGCGCCTTCGGTGCCTACACGCACATCCATCCCTTGGCATGCCCCTGCGATTGCCTGCCCTGCAACAGTCATTGCCGCCAACGCGGCCACGCTTGCAACTGCGATTTTCTTCATGGCTTTTTTTTCCTCCGTGATGGTTCGCAGTCAAAGTGCCACCCTAACCATTAGAGATGGCTGGATAAAAACTGACGAAAACGCTCGGTCTTCGGTTCCGTGAACATCTGACCGGGCGCGCCTTCCTCCTCCACCCGTCCTTGGTGGAGAAAAATAACCTTGTTGGAGACCTCCCGCGCAAACCCCATTTCGTGGGTTACCACGATCATGGTCCGCCCTTCCTCGGCGAGTTGCCGCATCACGCGCAGCACCTCTCCAACTAACTCAGGATCCAATGCCGAGGTCGGTTCGTCGAACAGCATCACCTCCGGTTCCATCGCCAAAGCTCTGGCTATTGCGGCACGCTGCTGTTGGCCGCCGGAAAGGTGCGCGGGGTAATAGTCAAGCTTGTCGGAAAGGCCAACTTTGTTCAGAACTTCCTTGGCGGTCTCGATTGCCTCGGGCTTGGATTTACCCAATACCTGGACCGGCCCCTCGATCACGTTTTGAAGCACGGTCATATGTGTCCAGAGGTTGAAGCTCTGGAACACGAAGCCAAGCTTCGAGCGAATGCGGTCAACCTGTTTGGAGTCGGCTGCGATCGGCCGACCTCTCCGGTCCAGGCCCATGCGAATTTCTTCGCCGCCTACGACGACGCGTCCTTGCTCCGGTGTCTCCAGAAGATTGATGCAGCGCAGGAACGTGGATTTACCGGACCCACTGGACCCAAGCATGGAAATCACGTCACCTTGGTTGGCGGTGACGTCAATTCCTTTCAATACTTCCAGATCACCGAAACGCTTATGGACGTCTTCGACAATCAATGCCGGCTGGCCATTCGCCATGCCTATGTACGGCCTCCCTGTGGCCTGTAGTTTTTGTTTTATAGTTGAAACTTAGACGGCTCAGCACGGCCTTGCAAAAGGAATTTAATCCTTTTCGCCGCGCCCAAGGATCTGATCGACCCGACGGCGTTCCTCATCACTAAGAGGCAAAGGCGCACAAGCGCTGGCCACTGGCCGATGGCCTCGAAGATATACCCATACGCTCAGGCCGCCCAACAGCAACAAGACCAAGGGACCAAACCATAACACGTAGGTGCTCGGCTTGACTGGCGGCCTCAACAGCACGTAATCACCATACCGAGCGACCAGGAAGTCCCGCACCTCGCCGTTGCTGTCGCCAGCTACGATACGCTCTCGGATCATGATCCGCAGATCGCGCGCCAAGTCGGCGTTGGAAGAATCGATGTCTTGATTCTGGCACACCACGCAGCGAATGGATTTTGATATTTCGCGCGCGCGAGCCTCTTGCTGGGGATCGGAAAGCATTTCTCCCGGTTCCACCGCAAAAGCCGCGCCGCTGATAGACGCCGTTATCAGCAGCAGAGCGAGGGCAACGCCCTTCATCCGCCGATTTCCCGAACGATTGGCAAGATCTTCTTGGCGATATCGGCCTCAACCAACGGGCCTATATGCTGGTAACGAATCGTCCCGTCGCCATCAATAATGAAGGTCTCGGGAATTCCGGAAATTCCCCAGTCGATCGCAACTCGCCCTTCCAGATCGCCACCGACAGCGCGATAGGGGTTGCCCAGGTCCGACAGCCATGCGGCTGCTTCCTCCGGCTTATCCTTCCAGTTGAATCCGTAGACCGCCAAGCCCTCGCGCTCGGCCAGTCGCGTGATCACCACATGCTCGGCACGACAAGGAATGCACCAGGAGGCGAATATATTGACCAGCTTCACCCCTTCTCCACGCAGGTCGTTTGAGGAGAACCCGGGTTTGCCGGTGCCCTCGACCGGCGGCAGAACGAACTCGGGAATGGGCTTATTGATCAAGGCCGAGCGGACCTGGCCGACATCCCGGTCAGCGAGCAACCCCCAGGCAAATATGCTCAGCAAAGCACCAAAAACGACCGGCGGAGCGATTAAGAGGATACGACGTAAGAGCATGATTCTTTCCCTTAAGCGCCCGAGGGGGCCGATCTGATGGCCTTCTTAGATCGACTGGGCGCGCCGACGCGCAACCGGCGATCGGAAAGCGATACTAGCCCGCCCGCGACCATGATCAACGCCCCAGCCCAAATCCAGGGCACCAATGGCTCGTGATAGAGGCGCACCGTCCAGCCGCCCTTGCCGTCAGGATCGCCCAGAACGCTATAAAGATCGGCCAGTCCGGTCGTATGAATTCCCGCCTCGGTCGTCTGGCGGTTGCCCACATCGTAAATGCGCCGCTGGGGGAACAAGTCAGCGACCTTCGCGCCGTCACGTGTCACCCGAAAGCGCCCTTGTTCGGCGCTATAATTCTTGCCGCGGACCGGCGTAACCCCGACAAACTCGTAGCTGTAACTACCAAGTGTCACGCTTTCCGCTGGGTAAAGGATGCGAATTTCCTCAAGTTTCCAGGCAGAGGACGCAACCATCCCGGCAATCGCTATCGCCAAGCCCGCATGCGCTAGCGTCATTCCATAAGAAGAGCGCGGCAAGTTCACGGCACGCCGCCAACTGGTTCCAAAAGACGCTCGGAATAACTGCACACGCTCGGCCCATTCCGTCAGGGTGCTAAAGAATAGCCAGGCGGCCACGGCCATTCCAGCCACGGCCATGACGGGCCCTTGGCTGTAGAGGTACAACGTGAAAAGCGAGACGATGCCGGTCAGGAGCAATGCCATCTTCAAACGCCCCAAGACCCCGGCGAGATCCGCACGCTTCCAGGCGAGCAACGGCCCCAGCCCCATAAGGAGAACCAGAGGGGTCATGATTGGCACGAAGGTTGCCTCGAAGAAAGGCGCACCGACCGAAACCTTGTCCCCTGTGACCGCCTCGAGCAACAGCGGATAGAGCGTGCCCAGTAAGACTGTGCCGCAAGCCGTCACCAGCAATAGATTGTTGAGGACCAACCCGCCTTCGCGGCTGACCGGGGCGAAAAGACCGCCGCTTTTGAGGTCAGGCGCCCGCCAGGCAAAAAGTGTCAATGATCCGCCGATGGCTATCGCCAGCAGCAGGAGAATGAAAAGCCCGCGCGCCGGGTCGGTAGCAAAAGCATGCACCGATGTCAGCAACCCCGACCGCACAATGAAGGTGCCAATAAGGCTCAACGAGAACGTGAGGATGGCAAGAAGGATCGTCCAGACTCTAAGAGCCCCGCGCTTTTCCACGACTACGGCGGAGTGCAGGAGGGCCGTTCCCATCAACCAGGGCATGAAGGAAGCATTCTCGACAGGGTCCCAAAACCACCAGCCACCCCAACCGAGTTCGTAGTAGGCCCACCAGGACCCCAGCGCGATGCCGCCCGTCAGGAACATCCAGGCCGCCAACGTCCAAGGACGGACCCAACGCGCCCACGCCGCATCCACGCGACCTTCTATCAGCGCGGCGACGGCAAAGGCAAAGGCAATGGAAAATCCGACGTAGCCCAAATAGAGCATTGGCGGATGGAAGGCCAATCCCGGATCCTGCAGCAGTGGATTGAGGTCGCGTCCGTTAAGCGGTGGTGGGAACACCCGGGCGAAAGGATTGGAGGTAAAAATCGAAAAGGCCAGGAATCCAACGGCGATCATGGCCTGAACCGAGAGTACCCGGGCCTTTAAACCATCCGGCAGATTACCGCCGAAGGCCGCGACGGACGCACCGAACAACGCCAGTATCAAGACCCACAGCAGCATGGAGCCTTCATGGTTTCCCCAAACGCCTGAGATTTTGTAAAGCAGCGGCTTGGCCGAATGCGAATTCTCCACGACATTCAAAACCGTGAAATCGGAAACCACATAGGCTTGGGTCAAGGCGCCAAAGGCGATGATGAGGAGCAGTAGCTGCGCCAAGGCCGCTGGTCCGGCAAAGGCCACGAGATTAGGTTTTCCGCGCTGCGCTCCATAGAGCGGCAGCACCGCTTGCAGCAGTGCAACCACCAACGCCATGATGAGCGCGAAATGTCCAATCTCGGGGATCATTGGGTCGCGCTTTCCTCACCTTTCCAATGCCCGCCTTCTTTCAAGGCGTCGGCAACTTCCTTGGGCATATAGTTCTCGTCGTGCTTTGCCAGAACTTCATCGGCCGCGAACTGTCCACTCGGGCTCATGCGACCCTCGACAATCACGCCCTGCCCCTCCCGGAATAGATCGGGCAGGATGCCCCGGTAATCGACCTGGATGCTGGCCTGTCCGTCCGTGATCCGAAAGGTGACTTCGGCATTCCCGTCGCTCTTGACCACTGACCCCGGCTCAACCAGCCCGCCAAGTCGGATGGCGCGCTCAAGATTGACCGATCCGCTCGCGAGATCACTGGGACTGCGGAAGAACATCATATTCTCCTGCAGCGCCAACAGTACCAAGGCAGTGGCGCCGAACAGCGCGCTCAGACCGAGCGCGCCAAACATCAGGCGCCGATTTTTACGCGTCATTCCTGCGTCTCTTCGTTCTGATTCAAGATCTGATCGGAATCGCTGGCTTTCCGACCTCGGACAGCGCGACTGTTGCGCGGCAAACGCGCCTCAAGTTGGCGCAGCTTCCGTTCACCCGCTTTCTGCTCTTTCAGGCTGATGACCAGCAGACCGATCATCACCGCTGCGGTAATCAGCAACGCAGCCCAGATGAATACGGCATAGCCACCCATTCTTTACACGCTCCCACAGTAGATCACTGCCTCAGTATCGCGCAAAGGCGAAACACCCACGGTCAGCACCCTTAGCAAAGTTTGAGGTTCGACCCGCTCTCTACAGCATCGGCGAAGTCGCTGCTGGGCTTTAATTGTAATATTTGGTCATCGACCAAAGCGTTCCAATCCCCAGGAACATCTCTAACTTAATCAATCATAGCCAGAACGCCAGCCCTTGAGATCAAGACCATCCGGAGGATTTAGTCAAGATACCGTTACTCCAGACTTTGCCGCAAGGCAGCGGCGGCGGCGATCGGCGCCAGAGGCAAGGCCGCGAGCAGCAAAGCGCCCTGGAGCAGCAAGAAGGGACGCGCGGCAAAACCGCCCAGTGCGGCCTCCACGCCAAGGATGCCAAAGATCAAGACCGGTATGGCAAGCGGCAGGATCAGCAAGGGGATCAAAATCCCGCCGCGTCGGGCGCCCAGGGTTAGCGCCGCTCCGATCGCACCGAGAAGGCTTAAGGGCGGCGTGCCAAGCAGTAAAGCGGTGACGAGCGGCAGGTACCCTGTCTGGTCGATATTGTAGATAAGCCCAATCACAGGCGCCGCGAGCACTAGAGGGAGCCCGCTGGTGAGCCAGTGTGCCAGCGCCTTGGCGAGAACAACCGCCTCCAGGGGCAAAGGGGCAAGCATCATCAATTCCAGCGAACCATCTTCATAGTCGGCGAGGAACAACCGCTCCAGCGACAGCAGCATGGCAAGTAGAGCGGAAACCCAGACGACCCCTGCGCCGATACGCGCCAGGAGCTTTGGTTCAGGTCCCACCCCGAAAGGAAAGAGGCTGGCAATAAGGATGAAAAAGAGCAAGACCATCGCCGCGTCGCCGCGCTGGCGCAGCGCCAATCTCAAATCGCGCGACAATATTTGGGAAAAGGCTTTCACGCCGCGCCAACCCCGCCAATGCGATTCAGAGCGAGATGGCGTGGCGCGCTCAACCCCAAATCCAAGTGCGTGGCGGCAATGACGCAGCCCCCCTCTGACCGATGCTTTTCCACCTGCGCAACCAGGCTGGCGACCGAAGCCTGATCAAGCCCAACCGTCGGTTCGTCCAACAACCAGAGCCGAGCCTCTCCGACCAGCAGTCTTGAAAGTGCAAGACGCCGCTTCTGGCCTGCGGAAAGGTAACCTGCTGGCAAATCCGCAAGGTCTTCCAGGCCAAAGGCACGGAGTGTCGTATAAACCGCAGTGTCGGAAAGATCGACGCCTCTCAGCCCCGCCCAGAACCGCAGATTTTCGCGGAGATCGAGGACCGCCTTTACGGCTTCCAAGTGGCCAAGGTATTGCAAATTCTCAAGAAAGCCTTCGCGATGCGTGCGAAGGTCCCGGCCTTCCCAGCGGAGGTCCCCGGCGACGGGCTTCAACAGACCCGCCATCAGGCGCAGCAGGCTGGACTTTCCACTGCCATTCGGTCCGGTCAAGAGCAAGGCATCCCCAGGGTCGACCGCAAAGTCCAATCCGGCGAAGACCAAACGCTCACCGCGTTCGCACACCAGATTATGACCTTCAAATAGCGCCATGGTTCGGCGTCTCCCCGACCGTCGTTGTTCTCAACACTTCATGGCATGGCGCAGGGAGGCGAAGGAAGCAAGAAAAACTGAAGGCGGAACTTGGGGTCGGGGTCCAAGTTCCGCCTTCTTGACAGCACCAGCCCGACTTGGGGGGAGGGCTGAGAGGCTGGCTCGCTGCCTCGCTCACAGAGAGGGGAAGTCCTCTGTTACCTAAACAAGGTAGAGAGTGAAGGTGACGGCTCTTGGTCGCAATTGGGGCGAGAATGTGATTTTTCTCGAACCCAAACCAGCCTCACTTAATCGTACTTACGTTGGTCATCGATCACCTTGCCGTCATTGGGCAGGGTCCCGGGCTCCACCAAGGAAACCTTGCCCTTCACTTTTGCGACGTCCTGCAGGCTGGCCGTGACGGCATCCGCCAGGCCTTCCGACGCTTTGGCGGCCTCAACCTTCAATACCATCTCGTCTTGGTCGCCGGATCGAGTGATCTCCATACGGGCGCGAAGGACCTCTTCATGCCGCTTAACGATCACGGCAACCTGTTCGGGATGAACGAACATGCCTTTGACCTTCGCGGTCTGGTCGGCCCGGCCCATCCAGCCCTTGATGCGACGGTTCGTGCGGCCACAAGGACTCGTACCCGCCAGGATCGCGGAGAGGTCGCCGGTGGCAAAACGAATCAGGGGATAGGCGGCGTTAAAGGTCGTAACGACGATTTCGCCGACCTCACCATCGGGAACCGGATCACCGGTTCCCGGCCGCAGTATCTCGACAAAAATTTCTTCGTCCAGCACCATTCCGGGACAAAGCTCACCCTCGGAATCGAGGGTCTCGTAAGCTACCAACCCCAAATCGGCCGTTGCGTAGCACTGCAACGTCGCAATGCCGCGGCCTTGGTAGTATTCGCGCAGTTGCGGAAAGAGAGCACCGCCGGAAAGCAATGCGCATTTGATGCTGCTGCAATCCAACCCCTGCTCGTCCCCCTTCTCCAAAATTACTTTCAGGAAATCGGGCGTCCCTGCAAAGCCGACAGGGCGATATTGCTGGATGGCGGCGGCCTGCAACTCGCTGTTCCCCGTGCCACCTGGAAAAACAGCGCAGCCCAATGCTCTTGCGCCGCTGTCCATGATCCATCCACCGGGCGTCAGGTGATAGGCAAAACAGTTGTGCAGCACATCGCCTGCCCTCAGGCCCGCCGCGTGAAAGGCCCGCGCCATGCGCCAATAGTCGCCATCGTCGGTTTCTAGCTCGTGGATGGGGCCGGGCGAAGCGAACACGCGACCCGCCTGTCCCGCCGCCAGTGTTGCCAGCCCGCCGAAGGGGGGCTGGGAAAGCTGGAGCTCGATCAGTTCATGCTTGCGCGTGACCGGCACGTCGGCCAGCAGATCGCGACTAATCATCTGATGCGGATCAATACCGGCCAGCCGGTTCGCATAAAAGGGCGAGTTGCGTTTGGCATGCTCGATTTGCCGCGCGACCGCCCATAGCAAGGCCGCTTCGCGCAATTCCGGGTCGCGGGTTTCCAGATCGTCGTAATACGCGGATGATTCCGTCATGATTCGCTCTCCCTCGATACGGCGGCGGCTGCGTCCCGGTAGACCAGAACGCCACTGACCTCCGAACGTCAGGATAGCCAGCGCTTACGCCTTTTATAGTGTTTCACATCACGGTAGGAGCGACGCCCTTCGGTCGAAAGCCCCAGGTAGAACTCCTTGACGTCCTCATTCTCCAGCAGGGCTGCTCCCTCACCGTCCATCACGACACGGCCTGATTCCAGAATGTAGCCGTAGTGAGCATAGCGCAACGCCACGGTGGTGTTTTGTTCTGCCAGCAGAAAGGATACGCCCTCGCGTTCGTTGAGATCCTTGACGATCTCAAAAATCTCTTCGACCAGCTGCGGCGCCAGCCCCATGGAAGGCTCGTCCAGTAGGATCGTCTCCGGGCTGGACATCAAAGCGCGTCCGATGGCGCACATCTGTTGCTCGCCGCCCGAAGTATAGCCTGCCTGCGATTTGCGGCGCTCCTTGAGGCGGGGAAAATAAGAGTAAACCAGTTCAAGGTCCTTTTGGACCTCCGCCGCGCCGTCGCGGCGCGTGTAAGCACCGGTCATCAGGTTCTCTTCGATGGTCAGATGCTCGAAGCAATGCCGACCTTCCATGACCTGGATGACGCCGCGCTTGACCAGATCGGACGGCGAAAGCGACTGCACCTTCTCGCCGCGGTATTCGATCGTGCCCTTCGTGACCTCGCCGCGCTCGCTGCGCAACAAGTTGGATACGGCTTTAAGGGTCGTCGTCTTGCCGGCGCCGTTACCACCCAACAGCGCCGTAATCCCGCCCTTGGGCACGGAAAGGCTGACACCCTTCAACACGAGGATCACGTGATTGTAGATCACCTCGATATTGTTGAGGGTGAGGAGCATTTCGCTCCGTTGCGCCGTCTGTTCAGCCATCCGCGATACTCCAGGCGTCGTCGTTCAGATTCGATACTTTGTCAGGGTGGCAACCGCCCCTGCCCGAAAGCAGGAGCGGCGCCAATGACATCTTAGTTGCAGGAGCGCGGCGTAATGCCGGCTTCCTTGGCAAAGGCGGCAGAATCCTCGGCGATGAGGGCGTCCACCACTTCACGATCAGCAGGCACATACCCGGTGATCAGGCTCCAGGTCTGGCTGTTGGCGTCCCACTGCTGGATCGCGCCCAAGCCGGGTCCGCCATGGTTCGCACAGGTGACCTTGACCGGAACGGTGAAGTTCGGCAGGCCAAGCTCGGCCAGACGGGCTTCGTCCACATCCAAGGCTTCGTAGCCGTCACGCACCATATCCGGCGTCACATTCATGGTGCCGTGGATCTTCATGGCCGTCCGAATCGCCTCGGATGCCCAAAGAGCCGCAACCATGCCTCGGTTGTAGAGAACTTCGCCGACATGGCTGCCATCACCGGCGGCCTTGCCCGCGCCGACAATGTACTTCTGCAAATCGGCAAACAGCGGGAAGTTCGTGCCGGGCGCATGGAAAGCAACGGCCTTGTAACCGTCGGCTTCCTTACCAGCGGGCAACACGTCATTCTCGGAGGCCGACCACCAGACACCGACGAAGCGATCCATGGGGAAACGCACGGATGCGGCTTCCTTGATAGCCACCTGGTTCATGACACCCCAACCCCACATCACGACCCAATCGGGACGGTCGCGACGAACCTGGAGCCAAGTCGCCTTCTGCTCCTGACCCGGGTGGTCAACCGGCAACAGCATCAACTCGTAACCATGCTTCTTGGCAAGCTCCTCAAGGGTACGGATCGGCTCCTTGCCATAAGCGGAGTTGTGATAGACCAGTGCGATCTTCTTTCCCTTCAGGTTGTCCATGCTGCCCTCGGTCGCGCCAATGTGCTTGACGATGATCGAAGCTGCATCCCAGTACGTGCCGGGGAAGTTGAAGACATAGGGGAAGACCGTCCCGTCAGCGGCCGAGGTGCGACCGTAACCCATCGAGTGGACGGGAATCTTGTCCGAGGTCGCCTTCGGGATAAGCTGATAGGTAATGCCCGTGGACAGCGGCTGGATGACCAGCGTGCCTTCGCCCTTGGTGTTCTCGTAACACTCCACGCCCTGCTGCGTGTTGTAGGCGGTTTCGCACTCGATGACCTTGATCTTCTGGCCTTCGATGCCGCCGTCGCGCTCGTTGAGCAGGTTGAAGTAGTCGGCATAACCGTCGGCGAAGGGGATGCCGTTCGGCGCATAAGGGCCGGTTCTGTAGGTAAAGGACGGGATGACCAGTTCGGCACCCGCTGAAGAGGCCATCAACGGAGCCGCAAATGCGGCAGCCGCTATGGCTAGTGTCAGTTTCTTGAGGTTCATCTTTTTCCTCCCTTTGGGTTTGATGACCGTAATTTCAGCATTTTTGCCGTTATCGTTTAAGTTTTATCTCCAGCGATGACCCTATCAATGGGGGAATGGCCATAGCCGCAGTTTTTCCTTCGCGATCGCCCAGAGCCGCGCCAAACCGTGCGGCTCGACGATCAGGAAGAAGATGATAAGCACACCGATCAAGGTAATTTCGATGTGCTTGGCCGTCACCGCCTGCATACCCAGGCCGCCAACCATCGCAGTTTTTAGAAGAATTGGCATCAAGACCATGAAACCGGCGCCCAGGAAAGAACCCAACATGGATCCCAAGCCACCGATGATGATCATGAACAGCACCAAAAACGACTGATTGATGCCAAAGGCCTCCGTCGGTTCGGCCGCGCCGAACCAAACCGCGAAATAGAGTGCCCCGGCAACACCCACGTAAAAGGAACTGACAGCGAAGGCTGATAACTTGGTACGCAGCGGCGGCACGCCGATGATCTCTGCTGCGATGTCCATGTCGCGGATTGCCATCCAGGCGCGCCCAACACGCCCTCGCAACATGTTCTTGGCGGCAAAACCCAGGATCGTCACGAAGACGAGACAGAACAGATAGGTGGCCCAGGGTGCGGCCTCGGCCCCGGTTACCGCGTAACCGAACACGGTTCGCTCGGGTGCCGCGATTTGCCCCGTTGCCGAGTAGTTGTAGAACCAGGGCACCTTGTTGAACAGCCAGACCAGAAAGAACTGCGCCGCCAGGGTCGCCACCGCCAGATAGAATCCTTTGATCCGCAATGACGGCAAACCGAAGATCACGCCCACCAAGGCCGTGACGCCGCCTGACAGCAACACAATGAAAAAGATATTGAGCTCCGGGAAGGCAGTCATGAGTTTGTAGCTCGCGTATGCGCCTACAGCCATGAAGCCGCCCGTGCCCAGCGATACCTGGCCGCAATAGCCGGTCAGGATATTGAGCCCGATGGCAGCAAGGGCATAAATCAGAACCGGCAGCATGATGGCGTTCGACCAGTAGTCGTCAATCACCAAAGGCACGACGAAGAAGGCGACGGCCAGCACGGCCCAAAAGGCCACGCGGTCCTGCAGGATCGGAAAGATCTGCTGGTCGGCCCGGTAGGATGTCTTGAAATCGCCGGTTTCACGGTAAAGCAAGTTTCAAGCTCCCTTTTTCAAACGCGCTCAATGATGCGCTCGCCGAATAGTCCCTGCGGTCGGAACAGCAGGAAACCAAGCGCCAGCACGTAGGCAAACCAGTTCTCGATGGCGGAGAATATATTCCGGTCCAGGCTGAAGAGAGCGCTCATCACCTCCCCCAGATAGATTTCGGCAATCTTCTCGCCGACGCCGATGATCAAGCCGCCGACGATGGCCCCCGGGATCGAGGTAAAACCGCCCAATATCAAAACCGGCAAAGCCTTGAGGGCAATCAGCGACAGCGAGAACTGCACGCCGGATTTGGACCCCCACATGATGCCCGCGACCAAGGCGACAAACCCCGCGATCGACCAGACGATGACCCAGATGGTGCGCAGCGAGATACCGACCGAAAGCGCGGCCTGGTGATCGTCCGCCACGGCCCGGAGAGCCCGGCCGATGCGCGTGTACTGAGAGAAGATCGACAGCACGATCACCAGGATCGTGGCGGTAACAGCAGCGGCAACCTCCAGCTTCTCGACGTAAATATCAAAACTATCCAGCATCCAGTCGGACGCGCCGTTGGGCAGCCCCACGTCCAGCACCTTGACGTTTGAGCCCCAGAGAATATCGCCAATTCCCTCCAGCACGTAGGCAAGGCCGATGGTGGCCATGAAGAGAATGATGGGTTCCTGATTAACGAGATGCTGCAACACCAGGCGCTCGATGAGGATCGCCAGCAGCACCATCACGCCAAGCGTCAAGGGAATCGCTATCCAGGCGGAAAGCCCGAAATTGTCCATGATCCCGGTCAGGGTCAAAGCCGCAAAGAGCGCTAGAACGCCCTGCGCGAAGTTGAAAATCCCGGAGGCTTTAAAAATCAGCACGAATCCCAACGCAACAAGGGCGTACATCACCCCTGCCATCAGACCCGAAATCACCGTTTCGATGAAAAAGATCATAATTCCCCCGTCAATCGTGAGAAACGCCGAGATAGGCGTCGATCACAGCTTGATTGCTCCGTACTTCGTCAGGTGTGCCGTCACCGATCTTTTGCCCATAATCCAGAACCACGACCCGGTCCGAAATATCCATCACCACGCCCATGTCGTGCTCAATCAGTGCAATGGTGGTCCCAAACTCTTCGTTCACGTCGAGGATGAAGCGCGACATATCCTCCTTCTCCTCGACGTTCATTCCCGCCATCGGTTCATCCAGCAGCAGCAGTTTCGGCTCCGCCGCCAGCGCACGCCCCAACTCGACCCGTTTTTGCAGGCCGTAAGGCAAGCGCCCCACGGGCGTCTTGCGAATATGCTGAATCTCCAGGAAGTCGATCACGTGCTCGACGAACTCACGATGCTTCAACTCTTCTCGTTCCGCCGGTCCGGCCCAAATAGTTTGCCAGAGAATGTTCTTGTTCATTTTCGTCAGGCGGCCGGTCATAATGTTGTCGAGAGTCGTCATACCCTTGAAAAGAGCGATGTTCTGGAACGTCCGGGCAATCCCTTGCCGGGCAATTTCATGTGGCTTCATGGCTTTTCGCTTCTCGCCGTGAAACCAGACTTCACCTTCCTGCGGATGATAGAAACCGTTGATCACGTTCAGCATCGACGATTTGCCTGCGCCGTTGGGTCCGATGATCGCGCGAACTTCTCCCTCACGAATATCGAACGAGACGTCCTTGATGGCCACCACGCCACCAAAGCGAAGGGTGATGTTTCTCACTTCCATGATCACGTCACGGCCGCGCTCGGCCTTCACAGGGGACGAGGCGTTGTTCGGGCTCGTGGCTTGCTGGACGTCCTGCTGGCTCATGCTTTTCCCTCTCTACGCCGCCTGGTCCTGTTTAGAGACGGCCGGGTAGGTCTCCACATCAACGATGGCAACCGTTCCCGATATCTTGCCCTTGCGGCCGTCCTCATAGGTCACTTCGGTTTCCGCATGAACGCTCGTAGAGCCGTCGTAGAGCGCGTCGATCAAAGCGCCATAACGCTCGGCAATGATCCGCCGCCGCACTTTCCGGGTTCGCGTCAGTTCGCCATCGTCGGCGTCGAGTTCCTTGTGCAGCACGAGGAAGCGCCGAATTTGTGAACCGGAGAGCATCGGATCACCGGCCAGCGACCGATTGACTTCCTCCACATGCTCCTTGATCGCAGCGTTAACTTGCGGATGCGCAGCCAATTCCTGATAGGAAGCATAGGAAATATTGTTTCGCTCGGCCCAGTTTCCCACCGCATTGAGATCGATGTTGACGAAAGCCGTCACGTAGTCGCGTTGATGGCCGAAGGCCACGACCTCGAGGACATTGGGATAAAACTTCAGCTTGTTTTCTACGTACTTGGGCGCAAACAGCGAGCCGTCGTTCAGCTTCCCCACATCCTTCGCCCGATCGATGATGCGCAGGTGCCCGGTGTCTTCCTCGAAGAAGCCGGCATCACCGGTATGCACCCAACCGTCCTCAGTCTTGGTTTCGCGGGTCGCGTCGGGGTTCTTGTAGTACTCCAGAAATACGCCCGGGGAACGATAGAGCACCTCCCCATCTTCGGCGATCTTGACCTCGACCCCGGGGCTTGGCACGCCGACGCTGTCGGCGCCGACTTCGCCGTCGGGTTGTTGCGTGATGAACACGCTCGCCTCGGTCTGCCCGTAGAGCTGTTTCAAGTTGATGCCCAAGGAACGGTAAAACTGAAAAATCTCCGGTCCGATCGCTTCACCGGCGGTATAGCCGATCCGCACCCGGCTCATTCCCAATGTATTCTTCAGTGGGCCATACACCAGCAGCGTTCCCAGCGCATAGTAAAGCCGGTCGGGCAGGGACACCTCCTTGTGGTCCAGAATGCGACCGCCGACTTTCTTCGCATGCTCGATAAAGCTATGAAAAACCCGACGTTTGATCGCACTGGCGTCTTCCATGCGAATCATGACCGTGGTCAGCAGGTTCTCGAAAATGCGCGGCGGCGCAAAGAAGAAGGTCGGGCCGACTTCCTTCAGATCGTGCAGCATAGTTTCCGGCGATTCCGGGCAGGAAACGCAAAAGCCGCAAACATAGGCCTGGCCCATGGAAAAAATGAAGTCGCCCACCCACGCCATCGGCAGGTAGGCCAGGGTTTCCTCGTTCGGGCCCAGCTTATCGAACTCAGCCGAAGCCCTGGCCGTCACCAGAACATTGTCGTTCGATAGCACGACACCTTTGGGTTTACCCGTCGTGCCGGAGGTGTAGAGAATCACGCAGATGTCGTCGCCCCGGCCTTTAGCGATCTCGCTATCGAGCGTTGCGCCATCCATCTCGCGATTATCGCGCCCAAGTTGCTTTACCTTGTCGAAGCCGTGCAGGTGGCTGTGGTCGTAGTTCCGTAATCCACGCTCATCCTGATAAAGAATTTCGTCCAGACCCGGCAGTCTCTCCTTGATGGAAAGGAGTTTATCCACTTGCTCCTGATCCTCGACTACAGCGAATTTGACCTCGGCATGCTCCAGGACATACTGCATCTCCTCGGCGACGGAATCCTGGTAAACCGGAACCGGGACTGCGCCCAGACAATGAGCGGCTACCATTGACCAATAAAGCCGTGGTCGGTTCTCACCGACAATCGCGACACGGTCGCCGCGTCGCAGCCCCAAGGCATGCAGGCCAGCGGCAAATTCGCGCACCTCTTCGGCGACCTGACGCCACGTCCAGGACATCCATATGCCATAGATCTTTTCGCGTGACGCCGGGCTGTCACCCAGCCGCACGGCATTGTCCATAAGCAGTTTGGGAAAGCTGTCGAGCGGACCCTGTACCATCAGCACTGTTCTCCCATAAGTCGTCGTCAGCACACCTCTTTGAGGGTATTGCTGACCAGGAACGCCGCTGTTTCACACTGAATACAGCATCCCTGCGCGAGAACGGATTAGCGTTCCCACCGAAACCTCAACTGTCCTGGAGACCCCTGCGCAAAGGTTCGGCACGAACCCTCTGCCCTGCTGCCCACTTTTTTTGAGCAAGCCTCCCTGGTCTCCGCCGGTCTATTTTTTCGACCGATCTTGTATTCACTGTTCGTAATGCGCCAACGCCAAACCGTCAAGCGGCGCTTAACAAGTAAACGCCCGTTAAGTGATTTTTAGACACGTTAAGACAAAATTCCAGCAATGTTTATCGGCGACTTCTTCCATGCCGCACGCTTGCGTTGCTTCAAACCGTGCGTGGCTTAGTACGAAATCACGTGCGATAATCACAAAGACGGGAAATTTCAGAGGGGCTGATCAATGGCTATACAGCGCAGACTCACCATTTTTACTGCCTGGGTCATTCTTGCGGTGGTCGCGCTGATTGGCGGTGTGGCGAAGGCTGACTCGGCCGGCGCCGACCGCCTGCGTAGCGAGATCTGGGAATTCATCAATATGCAGAATGCCTTAACGTTCGCCGAGCTAGGCGACGTCTACCGGCTTGATGGACTTGAGGTGACTTCTGCGGGTGATGGCTATGACGTCCTATTGCGCAACCTTCGAATGGCCGAAGAAGGCGAGAACGGCGGCGCCTTTGAAATCGGCGACATCACGTTTCGAATGACTCCGGCCGGCGATCAGCTCTATCGCATGACCGACCTCGTACTACCGAACGCCATGACCCTGCGTGACGCCGACGGCAGTGGCGCGGTGATGACGGCCAACCTGACTCGCTTTGACGGCCTGTGGTCGGCCCGATATCTAAGTTTTCTGTCACTCGACAGCGAGTTCGCCAGCGCCGGCCTCGCGCCGCTGAACGAACCGGGCGCCATGGGGGCCGGTCGCATCTCGGTGATACTGGATTCGGTTGAGCTTTCCGAAGGGATATTTGATCAAAAGGCCAGCTTCGAGGTTCTGGGCATTGCATTGAAGGCTCCCGACCAGGGAGATTTCTCCATTGGCCGCATCGCCGCCGCCAGCAACGCCAAGCAGGTCAATCTCGGCGCCACCGCGGATAACTTGCGACTCATCGTCAAAGACCGAAAAGCGGCACTCAAACAGATGACGGGTGATGATGTTCGGGCGATGCTGCCCTGGCTCGGCGATATGGAAATGAAGCTTCAGAAATTGAGTGTCGCCGACAAGGAGGGCAATAGTTTTTCTCTCGACGAGATGCGGTTGGGCGGGCGCTATGACGCGGGCCCGGGCAGCGGCGGTTTGGGCAGCGCCGGATTCGATATGGCGTTCCTCGGTATAAAAGCGGTGTCGCCAAGTGGTGACTTCGAGGGACTTGATTCTCGTCTGGTCCCGGACCGCTTCACTTTGTCCCTGGGGATTCTGGACATTCCGAACGACGCGCTTTGGAACATGCTCATCAATGCCGCTTATCAGGGCCTCGAAGGTGACGACAGCGGTACGGGGGGCTTCGAGGGCGAAGCGATGGCCGGGCTCATGGCCGCCAGCGGCACACGTCTGCTCCTCAACGAGTTATCCTTCTCCAATCAGATCATGGCGCTGGCGGGAACCGGCGAATTTCGGCTCTCGGAAGCAGCTGCCTATTTCATCGAAGGCGGGTTCGTGTTCGAACTTCTGGGCATATCCGAACTCCAGGCCCTGGCGCAGGAGATGGTGGTGAGCGGCGACCCTCAGAAACAAGAGAACGGCCAAGCGCTTTTAGGCACGCTGGGGATGATGATGATTTACTCCCAAGGGCCGGAAACGCCGACCCCCACGGTGCCGGAAGCCACGGCCTTTGCCATTCGTCTGACGCCAGAGGGGACCGTTTTGATTAATGGACTCCCGGTCTTCGGTGCGCAGTAGGCGCCAAAGTTCCCGGCTAACAGGACGTCGGAAAAGCCTGACTAGCTGAGGGCGATTTCACCGGTCACTTCGTGCCCGTCGCTTAGGCCTTCAATAGTGATAACAGCCTTTACCTTCACTTTGTCCGCACTCGTGATGCGTCCGTTTTCCAGGCCATCGCGCACGGCCTGCTCTATTTCCCGCTGCGAGGTCACCCCCACCTTCTTCAGGAATTTTCGAACTTCCATGTTGAAAATATCTTCGTTCATCGTGGTCTCCTGAGTATCCTACTGACTTGAGTGTAAGAGGTAGGACCTTTTACGAGAATTGCCAAGCTTGGCGTTCAAAGCACCCGGATACTGCGCCGACCTGCCGCAGTCATTTCAACGCCGAACCCGACGAGGATACCCCATGAATCTCCATAGCCTGCTTCTTGAACGCCAACGCGAAGGTCGGCCGGTACGTGTCGCCATGATCGGTGCCGGCAAGTTCGGCTCCATGTTTCTTGCCCAGCTTCGCATCACTCCCGGTCTGCATCTGATTGGCCTTGCCGACCTGGATGCGTCACGCGCCAGGCAGGCTTTGGAGTCGACCGGATGGGACCCCGCCGCCTACGGCGCACGCAGCCTTACCGAAGCTGAAACCAGCGGTACGACCTTCATCACAGAGGATTCCGATGACCTGCTGACCGGGGGACCGGTTGAGGTTGTTGTCGATGCGACCGGCAATCCTGCCGCCGGCATCCGGCATGCTTTGAGCGCCGCGGAAAACGGCAAGCATATCGTCATGGTGAATGTCGAGGCCGATGTACTGGCCGGCCCCTTGCTGGCGGAACGCTGCCGGCAGGCGGGCGTGGTCTACTCGATGGCCTATGGCGACCAGCCGGCATTGATCTGCGAACAGGTCGACTGGGCGCGCGCTTGCGGATTGAATGTCGTGGCCGCCGGCAAAGGCACGAAGTACCTACCCGTCTACCACGCTTCCACCCCCGACACCGTTTGGCCTTATTATGGTTTGACTGCGGAACGCGCAGCCCAAGGCGGTATGAATCCGCAAATGTTCAATTCTTTCCTGGATGGCACCAAGTCCTCCATCGAGATGGCGGCGGTCGCCAACGCGACTGGCTTGGCAACTCCGAGCAACGGCCTCGCCTTCCCGCCCTGCAGCGTCGACGAACTTCCCGTTGTGCTGCGCCCCGCAAGTGAAGGCGGCACCCTCGAAAAGAAAGGACAGGTCGAGGTCATTTCGAGCCTCCAGCGCAACGGCGATCCTGTGATAGGCGATCTTCGTTGGGGTGTTTACGTCGTCTTCGAGGCGCCAAGCGACTACACCGCGCGTTGTTTCTCAGAATACGGTCTCGTCACCGATCCCAGCGGGCGATACGGCGCGCTTTATCGGCCCTATCACCTGATAGGGTTGGAACTCGGCGTCTCTGTCGCCAGCGTCGCGATTCGAGGCGAGCCAACCGGGACTACGCGTCAATGGTCGGGCGACGTCGCCGCTGTTGCGAAAAGCGATCTGAAGGCCGGGCAGAAGCTGGATGGCGAGGGCGGTTTTTGCGTATGGGGCAAGCTCCTGCCTGCCAGCGAAAGCATAAAGTGCGGCGCCCTGCCCATCGGGTTAGCTCACGGCGTCACGCTGCAGCGCGATATCAAAGCCGGGGAAATCGTTTGTTGGTCCGATTTGGAAGCGGTCGGCGAGAATCACGCCGTATCAATCCGTCGCGAAATGGAAGAGCGTTTCGCCCCGTCAGCCTGAGGGGAAAAACAAGAATCGGAGTGTGCGGGTAGTTTGGCTGTGCGACGTTGAATGCCGCGTATCCTCGTTGCACTTTCACACCCAAGGCATCGGCATTTGAAACCAGCATCTCCGATTTCACCGATAAACAGGACCATGGGCGCCCTGGAGTGGACGCTTTTGATCGGCCTGTCACTCCTATGGGGCGGCTCGTTTTTCTTTACCGGAGTCGCCGTCAGGGAGCTTCCGACCTTCACGATCGTCGTTTGCCGCGTGTTCCTCGCAGCGGTGATCCTTTTGCTGGCAATGCGTGTGGCCGCCCAACCGCTTCCGCGGGAATGGCGCGTGTGGCGCGCTTTTCTTTGCATGGGGTTCCTCAACAACGCCGTGCCCTTTTCACTCATTGTTTGGGGTCAGATGCATATAGCGTCGGGCGTTGCGTCCATCATCAACGCGACAACACCGCTGTTCACTGTCCTTCTGGCGCAGTTTTTGACCCAGGATGAGCGCATAACACCGGGCCGCTTGCTTAGCGTAATCCTGGGCTTAGGCGGTGTCGCCGCGATGATCGGCGGCGATGCGCTGCGCTCCCTTGGGCTTGATGTCACGGCACAGTTGGCTTGCCTGGCAGCTGCTGTTTCCTATGCTCTTGCAGGGCTCTATGGCCGCCGATTCAAGGCGCTTGGCGTATCGCCCATGGCGACCGCAACCGGGCAACTCTGCGCGTCCAGCGTTCTGCTGATACCGGTGATGCTTTTGATCGACCAACCCTGGAGTTTGCCGTTTCCCAGTCTTGCCACCATCGGCGCTTTACTCGGTATCGCCTCGCTCTCCACGGCGCTCGCCTACGTGATTTACTTTCGCATCCTGGCAACCGCCGGAGCGACCAATCTTTTACTCGTGACCTTGTTGATCCCGGTGAGCGCGATCCTCCTGGGCGCGGCCTTCCTTGCCGAAACCCTGTTGCCGCAGCACTTGCTGGGAATGGGATTCATCGGGTTGGGGCTGGCGTCCATCGACGGCCGCTTATGGCGCCGGTTCAAGTCTCAATTCTCCGGATAATCCGGGCGCTCGGTCGTCGCCCTTAGCCCGACGTTACATCCTTGGGCTCCGATGGCCCCCGCAACAGAACGATGCGCGCCCAGAATCCCAACAACGCACCCAGGAATATCATCACCATCATGGGTCGAGCCGTGCCATCGGCCAACTGCCCGACCGCCACGCCGGAAGCCGCTCCCACCACCATCTGCAGGAACCCAAGCAACGCAGAGGCCGCCCCGGCCATTCGCGGATAGGGCCCGATCGCACCGGCAAAAGCGTTGGGCAAAACCATGCCGCAGCCGACCATGAAGGGGAAGATCGGCACCAGTATGACCCAAAGGTTCAAGACTCCGGCAAGCGCAAAGACCGCCCCCGTCGTGCCTGCCGCCAGGCTGAGCGACGTTCCAATCAGGATCAAGCGATCGACGCCGAAGCGGCGGCTGAAGCGACCGGACAGCAAACTGCCGGTCATGAATCCCGTGACAAACACAAGAAAGCAAAGTCCAAAGGCAAAGGGCGAATAGCCCAATGTTTCGATAATGATAAAACTGCTACCGGATATGAAGGCGAAGAGTCCGCCGAACACCGCGGCGGTGACCCAAACATATCCGAGATAGCGCCGCTCACGGAGCAAGGTCCGATAGTTACGCAGTATGGCGCCCGGCCGGGTCGCGTCGGGATCCTTGTAGCGATTGGTCTCCGGTACCAGCCACAGCAACAATCCCACCGCGATGACGCCATAGATCAGCATGGCATAGAAATTAGCGCGCCACCCCAAGAACTCTTGCACTGCGCCGCCGATCAATGGCCCCACGGCCGGCGCTAGGGCCATGGCGGAACCAATATAGGAAAGGACCCGTGCGGCATCGTTGGGGCCATAGACGTCTCTTACAATGGCACGCCCGACAACCGGCCCTACACAGGCCCCCAAGGCCTGCAGCACGCGCCCCATGATCAAAAGTTCAATGGTCGGCGCAAAGACGCAAGCCATGCTGGCCAGGACATAAACCAACAGGCCGCCCAGCATGACAGGCTTACGGCCGAAGCGGTCCGAGAGCGGCCCTTGGAAAAGCTGCGCGAGCGCAAAGCCCACGAGGAAGGCTGAAAGTGTTAGCTGTGCTTGGCCTTCGCTGGCCGCCAGATCAAACCGCATGCTGGGCAGCGACGGCAGATAGAGATCGGTAGAGATCGGGCCCACCGACACCAACGCCGTCAACACAATCGCCAGGGTTGCTCCCTGCGATCTTCCTCCTGATTTCGATTGACCGTCAGACATGGATCCTCAAACAGGCGAAGAATTGGCGCTTTACGGAAAAGCCCCGGCACCGGACAGTAGCTTCAGGTGATCGTAGCGCGCCAAAAAGTTGCGCCAGTTTAGTGAGAAACAAGCGAATGGCAAACCGACGAGATGAATTTTTACCCGCGCCCGAATATGGTCGCTCCCTAAAAGGCGTTGGCCTCAATCTATTGGTCGCCGATGTCGCCCGGGAGGTGGATTTCCTAACTACCGTATTCGCATTGAAACCGCGCTTTGCAAACAAGGACTTCGCTGTCATGACCCATGCCGATCAGGACTGGATGCTGCATGGCGATCACACCTACCACAGCCACCCGTTGCTGGGATTCTTGAGCGACGGTGTCGCCCGCGGCTTGGGCATCGAGATAAGGCTCTATGACTTGGACCCGGATGCGGCTGAGCGACGGGCGGTCGAAGCCGGGCACGATGTTTTGGCGGGCACTGCCCATAAACCTCACGGCCTTTACGAGGCCTACATTGTTTCTCCGGCAGGATATCTCTACGTGCCCAGCATTCACTCATTCGAGAAAGGTTGAGGCGGCAACGATCGTCTCTTCGCCGCCGCCCCGCCGAACTCTATAAGCCTTGAGGCCTGCCTTTAGTACCGGTAGGCGTCGCTCTTGAAGGGGCCTTCGGTCGCCACACCGATGTAATCGGCCTGCTCCTTGGTCAGTTTGGTCAGCTTGGCGCCGACCTTGGCCAGATGCAGGGCGGCAACCTTTTCGTCGAGGTGGCGCGGCAAGACATAGACCTGCTTCTCATAGGAGCCGGAATTGTTCCAGAGCTCCATCTGCGCCAGCACCTGATTGGTAAAGGATGCGCTCATGACGAAGCTGGGGTGTCCTGTGGCGTTGCCCAGGTTAACCAAGCGGCCCTCGGACAGCAGAATGATGCGCTTGCCATCCGGGAACTCGATCTCGTCGACCTGCGGTTTGACGTTGTGCCACTTCAGGTTTTTCAGGCCGTCGACCTGAATCTCGTTGTCGAAGTGCCCGATATTGCAAACGATTGCGCGATCCTTCATGCGGCGCATGTGATCGATCGTGATGATATCGCGATTGCCGGTGGCGCTGACGAAAATATCGGCGCGGTCGGCGGCGTCGTCCATCGTGACCACGTCGTAGCCTTCCATAGCCGCTTGCAACGCGCAGATCGGATCGACCTCGGTAACCATCACCCGGCAACCGGCATTGCGCAGCGATTGGGCGGAGCCCTTGCCCACATCACCGTAGCCGTTCACCACAGCAACCTTGCCCGCCATCATCACGTCCGTGCCGCGGCGAATGCCGTCGACAAGGCTCTCGCGACAGCCGTAAACGTTGTCGAACTTAGATTTCGTAACGGAATCGTTGACGTTGATGGCCGGCACCTTAAGCGTGCCCTTCTTGGCCATGTCGTAGAGCCTCAGTACGCCGGTCGTGGTCTCCTCCGAAACACCGCGGACATCTTCCAGCAACTCGGGGTACTTGCTGTGCATCAACTGGGTCAGATCGCCGCCGTCATCGAGGATCAGATTCGGCTTCCAGCCATTCGGACCCGTAATGGTTTGCTCGACGCACCACCAGTACTCCTCCTCGGTCTCGCCCTTCCAGGCAAAGACCGGGACACCGGAAGCGGCGATGGCTGCAGCAGCGTGATCCTGGGTCGAGAAGATGTTGCAGGATGACCAACGGATTTCGGCGCCCAGGGCACGCAGTGTCTCGATCAGAACCGCTGTTTGAATGGTCATGTGCAAGCAGCCGACGATGCGTGCGCCTGCGAGCGGCTTCTTGGCGCCGAATTCTTCACGCAAGGCCATCAGGCCAGGCATTTCGACCTCGGCGATTGCGATTTCCTTGCGGCCCCAATCGGCCAGCGAGATGTCCTTGACCTTATAGTCTGCAAACTCGGCCATGCGCTTGTCTTCCACTTAATCAACAGAGAATTTGTTCGGCGGCAGAGGAGATAGCAGCCACGCAGTCCCAGGGCAAGAGGGCAAGCAAGCGTTCAAACGCCGCCGTTGCTCAAATGGTCTTGCTCAATCGCCTTGCTCAGCTGGCCTTACCGGACAACAGGGGCTCGGTCTGATTTGCGCCGCATCCATCGAGAAGAGTAGCAATGATCCCGCTATCATGCTGACGCATGACCGCAGCGGCACAATCCACTGCCTCCGTCAGGCAAAGCTCGCGGATACGGGCTTTGACCCTGGGCAAAGCAGCCGAGGCCATCGATAACTCACGCACACCGAGTCCCAGCAGCAAAGGCGCATAACGCGGATCACCGGCAATCTCGCCGCAAACTGAAAGCGGAATGGAGGCCCTGCGCGCCGCCTCGATGGTGAACTGGAGAAGTCGCAGCACAGCCGGGTGCAGCGGGTTGTACAGATGCGCAAGCCGCTCATCGCCCCGGTCTATGGCCAGCGTGTACATGGTCAGATCATTGGTTCCCAAGGCAAAGAAGTCGCTGACCTCGGCCAGGGTGTCTGCAGCCAACGCCGCACCGGGAACCTCGATCATCACACCCAGGGGCGGCAAGCGGTCGGGTAGCTGTCTGCCCTGCGCGCGCAGGCGATCAGCCACACGACCGATCACCATGCGCACGGCTTCCACTTCTTCACGTGCCGAGATCATCGGCAACAAAATACGCAACGGTCCATGGGCACTGGCGCGCAGAATGGCGGCAATTTGCGTTTCCATCAGTTCAGGCTCGCGCAATCCCAAGCGTACGGCGCGCAATCCCAAGGCCGGGTTCGCGCTTTCCCCATGCCTACGGCTTATAGCTGAGGCAAGTTTTTCTCCGCCGACATCCAACGTGCGCACCGTTACCGGGCGTCCACCCATCCCCTCCATGATTTCGCGCAGCGTTTCGTATTGCTCTTCCTCATCCGGCAAGTCGTCGCGATTCATGAACAGGAACTCTGTGCGCAGCAAGCCGACGCCCTCGGCACCGGCCATGACTGCCTGCGCCGCATCGCGCGGCATCTCCAGGTTTGCTTGCAATACGACCCGCAGACCATCTGTGGTCTCCGCCGCCAGGTGGCGCAGCTTCATCAACGCCACCGCTTCGGCCCGATAGGCCTCCCGTTGGCGCAGATAATCCTTCAGGCGACCTTGCGAGGGATTGAGAATCACGAGACCGCGCGATCCGTCGACAATCACCTGATCTCCCGGGCAGGCCTCCTGCAACAAACCGGTGCAGCCAAGCACCGCCGGCAAGCCGAGGGAACGCGCCATGATCGCTGTGTGCCCTTCGGTGCCGCCCACCAGCGTCGCAAACCCGCCGACGCGTTTAGGGTCCATCAGGGCGGTATCGGCCGGAGTGATTTCCTCACCCAGGATAATGCTGCCTTCTTCCAGATCGCTGAAGCTCGCAAAATCGCTAGAGGCCAGATTGCGGATGATTCGGTTCCCGACCTCCCGCACTTCGGCGGCACGGGACTTCAAATAAGCATCGTCGATGGCTTCGAATTGGGTGGCGAGGCTCTCGATCTCGACCCATACCGCCGATTCAGCATTGCGGCGCTCATTTTCTATACGCTGCGTCACACCACTCAGCAGGCGCGAGGAATCGAGCATCTGCAGGTGTGCATCCAACAGATAGCCGAGTTCCTCTGCAGCAGTGCCATGCAAATCGCTGGCTTTGGAGCGCACCTTCATCAACTGTCGGCCCGCCTTTGCCACCGCGCCACGGAACCGGTTGATCTCGGCGGCGACCTGCGGCTTGGCGATTAGATACTCAACAACCTTCAGAGACCGGCTTTCGCGCAAGTGAGCCAAGCCGATCGCCACTCCGGGGGAGGCCGCCAAACCCTCGAAGACAATCTCGTCGCGTTCCGGTCTATCGCCTCTGTTATTCCTCATTGAATCTATCAAGCACCAGCTGGGTCAGTGCCACGACCGCCTGTTCGGCATCGCCACCCCGGCCTCTCAGTTCAATCTCGGTCCCCGGCGCCGCCGCCAACATCATGAGCCCCATGATGGAGCGACCAGGCACCTCGGTGCCGTCCTTAATAACGACGATCTCCGCCTCGTAGCTGCCTGCAAGCTTGACGAACTTGGCCGCAGCCCGGGCATGCAATCCCCGTTGGTTGCAGATCGTCACACGCTGACAAATCTCGGATTTCTCAGCCATGCATCATCACGCCTTTGCACGCTGTGCGCCGGGCATCAGATGCGAAGCAACGTGAATATACTTGCGTCCTGCTTCCTGCGCTTCGGCAACCGCCTCTTGCAGTGGTTTAGATTTTCGCAGTTCGCCGAGCTTGATCAAAAGCGGCAGATTGACGCCTGCAACAACCTCGATCTGGCCGACCTGCATCACCGAGATGGCAAGATTGGACGGGGTGCCACCGAACATATCCGTCAGCAGAACGACCCCCTTTCCTTTATCGACATCGGCGATGCGCTGCAGAATCTCGGCGCGTCGTTCCTCCATGTCGTCATCCGGTCCGATACAGACCGCGGCCACGCCCTCCTGCTTGCCGATCACATGTTCCAATGCAGAAATGAACTCCTTGGCCAGCCGGCCATGGGTGACAAGAACGATACCTATCATATCTATTTTCTCTTCCTTGCTTCCCGGCGGATCAATTCCTATCAGGCCTTTCCGACCTTGGCTTCAACAGACCGCATTCCGGCGCGGCCATCCGGCAAATCGCGGTGCCCAACGGATACCGCGCGACCTTGCACCGACAACCATGCTGCCAAACGTTCCGCGACCGCAACTGAGCGATGTTGCCCACCTGTGCAGCCAATCGCAATCGTCAGATAGCTTTTGCCTTCGGCTTCGTAGCGTGGAAGCAGCGGGCCAATCAAGTCCGTCAACCGCGCAAAGAAATCGCCGAAGGACGGATCTCCCTCCACAAAAGCCGCCACTTCCGGTTCCAGACCGCTGAGATGGCGAAGTCCGTTTTCATAGTGCGGGTTACGTAGAAACCGCACGTCGAATACCAGATCCGCCTCACGTGGCAAGCCCTGCCGATATGAAAAGGAGGTGATGTGGAGCACGAGGCCCCCACCACTCTCCAAATCAAGCAAACCGGACAGAATTCTTGCCAAATCCACGGTTTTCAAGCCGGTCGTATCGATATGGTGGGTTGCCCGCTCCCGCAAGGGCGCCAGCATCTGCCGCTCGGCGGCGATGCCGTCTGCAAGCGGGCGCTCCTTGGCCAGGGGATGACGCCGCCGTGTTTCGGTAAAGCGCTTTATCAGCGCATCATCGTCGCATTCCAGGAAAATCAGCGACAGCGAAATTGCCGCATCGCGCATCAACAGATCTAGTGTCTCAAGGAACCGCTGCGCCATGAAATCGCGTGTGCGCATATCCATGCCGATGGCCAAGGGGCGCATTCCGTCGCTGCCGCGGATGGCGCGCTCCAACAGTCGCGTGGGCAAATTATCCATCGCCTCGAAGCCGGCGTCCTCAAGAATATGCAAGGCCGTGCTGCGGCCTGCCCCGGAAAGGCCCGTGACCAGAACCACAACCTGAGCATCCGACCGCTTCATGGTATCCGACGGTGTTTGCGCCGGACCCAAACTGCGAAGCGCTACCCGCAGTTTTGCCGGCGCCGAGGCCGCGAAGGGATCCAGGGCCAATCTTGGTAATGGCAAGTCCAAGACGGTCTCGCTACTGGGTTCGGGCAAGCGCTCGACGGCACCCGGCCCGACGAGATCCACCATAAGGTCTACAGGTGTCCGAGAGAGGCTTGGCACTGGGCGTATGCCGATGCCGCGCACTTCCAACTGTCCCGCGATATTATCCGGTGCGCGGGCCATCAAAACGTCGGCCTCCCTGGTGAGAATGGTCTGATCGTCGGCAACCAAGCGAGCGCCTTGCTCGATCAAGCGAAGCGCCAAGTCCGACTTTCCAGACCCGGAGGGACCACGCAGCAACACACCTCGCCCCTCCAGAGCGAGACAGGTAGCATGTAAGCGGATTTCCTTCATGGCTGCCGTTCCCAATATGATCCGGCGGCCAGCTTACTCCAGAGGCAGGCGGACCTCAAAGCACGCTCCGCAGACCTCCCCTGAGGAATCCAGGCGGTTGTTGGCCCGGATCGCCCCACCGTGCGCCTCCACGATCTGTTTGGAAATGGAAAGGCCCAGCCCGGAATGTGTTCCAAACTTCTCGCCCTTTGGCCGCTCGCTGTAAAAACGGTCGAAAATCGCTTCGAGCTTGCCTTCCGGTATGCCGCCGCCCTCGTCTTCTACCATGACAACCGCTTCTTGGCCGTCACGACGTAAGGAAAGTTTCAAAAGACCGCCGGGAGGGCTGAAGCTAATGGCATTGGCCATAAGATTACGAAAAACCTGGCCAAGTCGGCCTTCCATTCCGATAACCGTCAGCTCGCCCGCGCGTTTTTCGTCCTGAATCTCAATTTCGAAGCGCGGCCCCGCGTCTTTTTGCGTTTCAGAGTAGGAGGTAAAGACCGCGTTCAGGAGTTGCTTCAAATCGACAGCCTCGGTCTGAGCACGGCTTAGCTCCGCGTCCAGCCGCGAAGCATCGGAAATATCGCTAATTAGCCGATCGAGGCGCTGGACATCGTCCAGGATGATCGCCATCAACTTGCGCTGCTGTGTCGGATCGTCGATTCGGGCAACGGTCTCCACCGCACTCCGCACGGACGTCAGCGGGTTCTTGATCTCGTGCGAGACGTCCGCCGCGAAACGTTCGATCGCATCCATGCGGTTCCAAAGCGCCTCGGTCATCTCCCGCAGGGCTTCCGATAGCTCGCCGATCTCGTCCCGGCGTCTGGAAAAGTCCGGTATCTGAGCCCGCCGGTTTTTGGAGCGTCGCACCTGGTCCGCAGCCTCAACCAGCTGGCGAATAGGCCGCGCGATCGTGCCTGACAGGTAAAAGGAAACCAGAACGGTTGCAGCCATTGCCACGGCGAAGACCCAGAGGATATCCGCTCGCCGGTCGCGCACCGCGGCCTCGATGCTGGCGCCGTCGCTGGACAGCATCAGGGCAGCCAGGACCTGGCGGTAACGCTGCAGGGGTACGGCAACCGACAGAACCAGGCCACCCTTGCCGTCGCGCCGGGCAACACCGGTACTCTCGCCCAGCAAGGCCCGCTCGATCTCTTCGTAGTCCTGGGCGGTCTGGCCCCGGTTCTCCCGGTACAGCGGCAGATCGCTCCGGCCGGCAAACAGGTCCATGAAGCGATCGAACTGGCGGCTGAGCCATCCGGCGATGCCGCTGCGTGGGCGCGGCGGCGGGAGTTCCGTCACCTCAATACCGCTGCTCAGACCGGCGATACGGAAGGAATCGGCGATGAGTTCGCCTTCACGATGGAAGATGCGGGCGCGAATGGTTGAATCGCCCAGCAATAGCCGGGTGATCCGGGCTGCCTGTTCAGCCACGAGGCGCTGCTCGCCGTTGGCCGCCACCACGACGGCGCCGCCTGCCAGTGAAAAAGAGTAGGCCCGGGCCTGCGTCGTCAGGGCCTGCAGTTCGGCCGCGATCAGGCCTTTGCGATAATCGTCCAGGTGCATCAATCCCAACACCGGGATGACCAACACAAGCAAATTCAACGCCAAAATCCGGCGCGTCAGAGGTGAGCGCCAGCGCGGCCTGAAGCGCCGCTTGCCAGGTCGCCGGCCTTTCACGTCGCGCGACGCCTCCACCGGGTCTTTATCCTGTGCGGGCGGGACAAAATTCATGGCGACCTAAAAGCATTTCCCCTTCGCTACCACGCGGTCTTTGTTGCTGTGCCGTTAGCGAAAGGGTCAGCGCTGCGCGCCCCTCCCGCGAATCAGGCGTCCTTATAGCGGTAGCCTACCCCATAGAGGGTTTCAATCTGCGAGAAATCGTCATCAGCCGCCTTGAACTTCTTTCGCAAGCGTTTGATGTGACTGTCGATCGTGCGGTCATCCACATAGATGGACTCTCCATAAGCCGCGTCCATCAATTGATCGCGGTTCTTCACGTGCCCCGGGCGCTGTGCCAGCACTTTCAGGATCAGGAATTCCGTCACGGTAAGGTTCACCGCCTCGCCCTTCCACGTGCAAAGATGGCGGCTCGGATCAAGCACCAGATCGCCCCTGGCGATCGGCTTTTCGGTAACGGCCTCCCCGCCTTCGCGCATGGCTCTCTCGCGCCGCAGAAGGGTGCGAATGCGCTCGATCAACAAGCGTTGGGAAAAGGGCTTCTTTATGTAGTCGTCGGCCCCCATACGCAGGCCCAACACCTCATCCACCTCCTCGTCCTTGGAGGTCAGGAAGATGACTGGCAGGCTGGAATCCTGTCGCAAGCGGCCCAAAAGCTCCATACCGTCCATACGAGGCATCTTGATATCCAAAATCGCCAGATCGACCGGGTTGGCGGTGATTCCGCGCAGCGCCTCGGCACCGTCGTTGTAAGTGCGGACCTTGTAGCCCTCCGCCTCCAGCGCGATGGACACGGATGCCAGTATGTTGCGGTCGTCATCGACCAGCGCGATGGTTGCCTGCATGAGCGTCATGCCCCCTTGATTGCCCCAAAGATGGGGATTGGTTCTTTCCAACGCCATAGTCATGATCTCACCCCGAAAAATAAACCCGCTTTTCCTATTCTCCACAGTGTGATGGGATTACGGCGCCAATTAGGCACATCCACGACCATAACGCGGCGTTGAGATCGACAGATCATGAACCCGACGGACAAAGGCAAGGCAAAGTTTCGTCCCGCAGAGGAGGTAGCCCGTCTGCTTGCGCAGGCCCGCACCGCCAGCCTGGCGACAGGCCTGGCCCGCGACGGCAGCGGTTGGCCCTATGCGTCACTGGTATTGCTGGCGGCACACAGGACCTTGGGACCGCTTTTGCTTTTATCCGACCTTGCGGATCACACCAGGAATCTCCAGGCCGACCAACGTGCCGCCCTGCTGGTGACACAAAGCAATCCGACGGGCGATCCGCTTTCAGCGTCACGGGTAACACTTTTAGGCCGTTTCTGGCCGGTGCCCGAAGCGCTGGCGGAAGACGCCCGCGACGTCTTCCTGGCGCGTCATGGCGGCGCTGCCGCCTATGCGGATTTCAAGGATTTCCACCTGTACAACATGGCGATCGAACAAGCCCACCTGATAGCGGGCTTTGGCCGTATCCACTGGTTGGGAGCGCACGAACTCGAAAGCGCGGGTATTCTTTCGGCAAGAATTCCGGAAAACCGGAGGCCGTGAGCGATAAGTATGGTTGCCTGGTAAAGTTCCAGAGGGCATAACCCAAGGATCAATCCCCAAGGGTGAATTTGATGCCACCCTCCGATCAAACTCCGGTTGGCCCGTTGAGCAAAGGCACCAGTAGCGAATAGGCGCGAGCCGGCAAAGCGTAACTCAGGAGACCACGACAGTGAGCAGCAAGGATATCGGACCCGTCGTCAGCCAGAATGGCCTGCACCTTCATGGAATCGGCCACTATCGGACGGCGCACTGGAACCTTCCAGCCGCCGCCTTGGTCCAGCACGCGCTGTGTCGCGGCGAAGGCAATCTGGCTCAGGGCGGATCTTTCGTCGCCTTGACCGGCGATCAGACCGGACGCTCACCCAACGACAAGTTCATTGTCGAGGACGCCAAATCGCGCAGTTCCATCTGGTGGGGCAAGGTAAACGTGGCAACCGACGAGAACGTCTATCGTCGTCTATACGGCAAGGTTGCCGCCTATCTACAAGCCCGCGATCTCTTCGTCCAGGACCTCTTTGCAGGAGCCGATCCGGAGTATCGCCTGAAGGTCCGCGTGGTGTCGGAGAATGCCTGGCACGCGCTTTTCGCCCGCAACATGTTCATTCGCCCAGGCCACGATCAGCTCAAGGACTTCACGCCCGATTTCACGGTGCTGCACGCTCCGCACCTGCAAGCCGATCCGGAAACGGACGGCACGACGTCCTCGACCTTCATCGTCGTCAATTTCACTGACCGGGTGATCCTGATCGGCGGCACCCGCTACGCGGGCGAGATCAAGAAATCCATCTTCTCGATCCTCAACTTCCTGCTCCCCGAGAAGAATGTTCTCCCCATGCACTGCTCCGCTAACATTGGGCGCGGCGGCGACACGGCGATCTTCTTCGGCCTTTCCGGGACTGGCAAGACGACGCTTTCGGCGGACCCGGATCGCACGCTGATCGGCGATGATGAGCACGGTTGGTCCGATCGCGGCGTTTTCAATTTCGAAGGCGGCTGCTATGCCAAGGTGATTCGTCTTTCGTCGGAAGCCGAGCCGGAGATCCACGCCACCACCAGCCGCTTCGGCACCATCCTGGAAAACGTGGTGATGGACCCGCTGACCGGACAGCTCGATCTGGATGACAACCGCTACACCGAGAACACTCGGGCCAGCTATCCCATCGACTTCATTCCCAACGTCACGCTTTCGGGCCAGGGCAATCAACCCGACAACATCATCATGCTGACGGCCGACGCGTTCGGCGTGCTGCCGCCGATCTCCCGTTTGACGCCCGAGCAGGCCATGTATCACTTCCTATCGGGCTATACGGCCCGCGTGGCCGGAACGGAACGCGGCCTCGGCAACGAGCCGCAGGCGACCTTCTCCACCTGTTTCGGTGCCCCCTTCATGCCGCGCCACCCCAGCGTTTATGCCAAGATGCTGGGCGAGAAGATGGCCAAGACCGGCGCCAAATGCTGGCTGGTCAACACCGGTTGGACCGGCGGCGCTTACGGTGTCGGCGAGCGCATGAAGATAAGCTACACCCGCGCCATGGTGCGGGCCGCACTCGACGGCCGGCTTGCCGATGTGGCGACCACCATCCACCCGCAGTTCGGCCTGCAGGTCCCGACAAGCTGCCCGGACGTACCGGCCGAGGTGCTTGACCCCCGCGCCACCTGGTCGAACAAGGACGCCTATGACCAGAGCGCCCGCGATCTGTCGCGCCGTTTCGAGGAGAACTTCAAGCAGTTCGAATCACACGTGGACGAGGATGTGAAGGCCGCCGGAATCTACGCCGCCGCTTGACGCCCTACAGGTATCATTTCAAGAATCAGTGAGGGCTTTGTTGAGGAACGTTTGGACGGCGGTCCACTTGTCCAAGCTCCCGGCACGCGCCCTCGGTGCGCTTATGTCTGGCGCGATCTATAAGGTTGCAATAGAATCACCTTATGATCGCACTGGTGATATCCTTTTTGCAGGCTTGGTGGCCGGTCCTCTATGGCCTGTTGCTGCTCTACATGGTCTTTGACCTCTGGTGGTACGGGCGAGAGCTTTCCCTATCATTCACCCGGCCCTTTGCGGCGGGATTCCGGGCCGGAACCTTTGCCGTACTCTTCGTGGTTGGCTTTCCGCCGCTGATGTTGTGGCTGACCACAGCCTACGGGTTGGAGGGACGCCTGCGCACGCGCATCGCCGACTATGTGGCGGCGGGGCACTCTGCCGAGGAGGCGCGCAGTCTGGCGGCGCTCGACGAGGCCTTTGGCCCGACCTGGGGACTGCGGCCAAAGGATGAGATCGAGCCGGCGCCGGGACGGGCCGAGGACTATCCGCCGATCCGCCCCCCGGAGCGCCTGCCGCGCCTCTCTCGGGCCGACCTAAAGTCCTTTTTCTTTACCGGCATCGTCGACGAACGCTCCGGCGGCGACCGCATCCAACGCTATGAGCAAGACGAGATCGTCTTTACCGCTCTCGGCAAGGTACGCCCGCAAAAGGTCGATTCCATGACGCCGCTGCGCGCCCTGGTCTGGCGGGCGGTGCCCGACCTGCCGCCCTTCCGGGAGATCACCTTTCTGGAGGACATCAAGGATAAGACGGTCGAGAGCGATATCTACAGCTACGTCGGCTGGAAGGAGAGTACTACCGGTATCGAATTCTACAGTAGGAGATCCCAATACAGTACGGTTCTTGAAACAGGATGCTTTAGTTTGGTGCGTTTGAAGGGGTCCAGGAAGGCTCCTGATGACCGGGTGCCTCAGGATTACCGCCTGAAATCAACAGAGATCAGAACCAAGCATTTCTGGAACGAGCCGGGGACGGAGCACTGTCTCTTTCGGGGGCTGCTGGTCGGCTTGGGGCTGCATATGACGCCGGATTTCTACCTGACCGCCGCGCCCTTGAGCCCGGCGCAGCAGGCCCGCGCCCTGGCGGCCTTGAAACTGCTCTACCACCCGGCCGTCCAGGCGGGCATGGACGAGGAAAGCTTCGTCCAGACCCTCCTGGATCACGACCTCATCGATCCCTGATCGTCCGCCAAGGTTAAGACTCCTGGCGCTGGCGTCTTCGACCCGTCGCAGTTCTCCCGCTCGCCCTCATCCTGAGGAGCGCCAACGGCGCGTCTCGAAGGATGAGGAACACCAGCGTGTTAGCGCATCAGGGAAGATCATCGGCCTGCTTTTTCTCCAGCGCCGCCTCGGCGGTGACTCCCGCCGCGCCCTCAGCGATACCGCCGGAGTCGATTTCGATCTTGAAACCGCCTTGGGGTTTGCGTTTGAACTTGACCCCGCCCAAGGCGATGTCGGCCAGCGACCCGCCCAGCCCGATATTGCGAAGCTCGTCGATCCGGGCGGCGGCTTCCAGAGGATCCTCCTCTAACAGCTTTGGCAGGTCCGCCAAGCGATGCCGCTGCACGGCCGCGGTAATCAGTTCGACACCACCGGCTGTCACGCCGCCGAGCGCCGCGCCACCCGCGACGCCCGTGCCCGTGCCTGCAGCCAGGGCCGCACTGGTGGCGGCCCCGGCGACAGTTGCTTCAGCGGCCCGCTCCCAGACCTTGACCACCGCGCCAAGGCCCTCCTTTTCGATGCGTTCGCCCAGGTTCTGCGCCAGTTCCAGATTCTCGATGGGCCGCAAAGCCTTCTCATGCCGCCGCTTAGCCGCCGCTTCGGCCGCTTCACGGCTCTTGACCTCGGCCTCGGCCTGGCCCAAAGCTTCGCGATGACGCTCCAACGCATCACCGGAAACCCCCTTGGCCTCATCGGCCTCTAGCGCCGCGCGCACCGCGCGTGCCTTTTGTCGCGCCCGGCGGGCCGCGGTGGAAGAGTTGCCAAGGTCCTCATGAGTTTCAGCGACTTTAAGAGCATTTTCGTTGAGCTTCGTTATCCTTTCCGCTGTCGAAGCTGCATCGGCCGCAGCGCGTTGCGTGCCCCGCGCCTCGCGGTCCTGCGCGCTGGGGTCGGCCGAGGTACCCTCCTTCAAAAAGGCCGTGGTGCTGTCCAACTGGGCCGCCTCTGCCTCCTTCTGGCTGGCCCGCTCCAGGTGCGGCGCTAGAACCGCCGCCGCATAGTCTGGTCCCTTGTCGCTGGAGCGAAGGTTATCATCGCCTGGCAACCGCAGACCGCGCTCCTCCAAATCGTCTACGACAGCTTGCTGCGCCTCATCGAAGCGTCGCCGCGCATCTCCAAAGGCCTTGGGATCGGCTGCACCGGAAGATTGGATGCGGTTCAATTCCTTCTGGCGCTCCTGCTCAAGGGCCTCCAGGGTCGATAGCGCCGTTTCCGGGTCCGGCTTGCGCCTATTCTCCTGATCTTGCGCATCGGCCTGGGCTGGTGCCTCGTTGCGTGTGGCATCAAAGTCAGGGGACGATGACCGCGACGGCACGGAGGTTTCGCGGATTTGCTTCTCGCGGGCGAAGTCGGTTTCCATCTCGCCCAGGTCTTCCTCCATGATGGCCAGACCCTTGCGCTCCAGTCCGTCGTTGGAGGCCGCCCTGCGGCCGCGCAAGGCCGTCATGCCTTCGTCCAGGAGCTTGCCGGTGGCCGCGAACTCCGCCTCGTCGGTCTGGCTCAGTCCCTGCCGGAAGGCGGTCTTGCGGGCCAGGCGTTCGCGGCTGTTCGGGGTAAAGCGCGCACCGGCGTCCTTGGCCAGGCCCGAGAGGATACCCCGCTGCGCGCCGCCCTCCCGCAGGCCCCGGCCCGGCGTCAGGTTAAGCGGGTTGCTGGAGCGCTCCTGACCCTCACTCTGAGGAGAGGCCGGATCGAAAAGCAAAGCCCCGCGGGGCCCGAAGGCAAAGCCGTCACGGGCCAGCGCCCGGCGCTGCTCTTCGCCGATGCGGTCCTGGGGCGCGCGGGCCTTGTCCAGCAACTGGCGGTTCATCTTGAGGGACAGATCGGCAGGGCTACCCTGTTCCGCACCCAGAGCGTCGCCGCGCTCGAGCGCCTGCATGACCTCGGGCGCGCGGCCCCGCGTGCCATCCGCCCGCTTGGGCTGCGCCAGCGCCTGGCCCAGGGCCTTCTCAGCCCGCTGCCGGCGCGTCTCCTCCTCCGCCATGAAGGCGGCCAGAAACTCTTTCATAGTCATACGATCCTTGTCGCTTGTCGGGGAAAGGCCGCAGTCTCAGCAGCCCGCATGGTATTACGGCCCACAAACTACAAGAAACAACGACAACAAAACTACAAGAAAAATGTATTAACTTGTCACATCAACAACCACCCGCCCGAAAGCAGGGCAGGGAGAGCAGGTCGACAGTGTTGCTGCTGGAAAGGCTAGAGGTTCGGTAGACGCCGGCCGCTGTCATGGTCGAAGAGGTGCAGCGCCTGTGGGCGCGGCGCGACCGTCAGGCTGTCTCCCTCGGTCAACCGATGGCCACCCGGCAAGCGGGCGGTCAGGGTTGCTTCCGGGCCGCCGTCGGAAAGCAGTCCATGGACAAGACTGTCCGCTCCCAATTCCTCTATCAAGGCAACCTCGAGTGAGAACGCTCCGTCCGTGCCCGCCCCGACAGGCTCTAGATCTTCCGGTCTGATCCCCAAGGTAACGGCACGTCCTGCGTGATCGCCCAAGGCCAATTCAGGGACGTTCAGTAGAGGCCCGTCGCTCAACGCCAACCCACGGCCGTCGCCGGTCACCTGCGCGGTCAGGAAATTCATGGCTGGCGAGCCGATGAAACCGCCGACAAAAACGCTCTCGGGCCGCGCGTAGATATCCAGAGGACGGCCAATCTGCTCAGCGATACCGGCGTTCATGACGATCAGGCGGTCAGCCAGCGTCATGGCTTCCACCTGATCGTGGGTCACATAGAGCGACGTGGTTTCCAGGCGGCGCTGCAATTGCTTGATCTCCAGACGCATCTGCACCCGCAACTTGGCGTCCAGATTGGAAAGCGGTTCGTCGAAAAGGAAAGCTGACGGATCGCGCACAATGGCGCGGCCCATGGCAACGCGCTGGCGCTGACCCCCGGATAGTTGACGTGGCCTGCGGTCGAGCAACTCCTCCAGCTTCAACAGCCGTGCCGCCTTGGTGACGCGCTCCTGGATATCGGCCTTCGACTTACCCGCGATCTTCAGGCCATAGGCCATGTTGGCAAAGACCGTCATGTGTGGATAGAGCGCGTAGTTCTGGAACACCATGGCGATATCGCGGTCCTTGGGCTCCAGGGCGTTGACGATCCGTCCGCCGATGGCGATCTCTCCGCCAGTGATCTGCTCCAGACCAGCGACCATGCGCAGCAGTGTGGACTTGCCGCAGCCTGAAGGCCCGACGATGACGATCAGCTCGCCATCGGCAATTTCCATGTCGATGCCATGGATGACTTCGGTGGAGCCATAGCTCTTGCGGACGTTTCGCAGACTGATCTCTGCCATGGGCGCCTCTTATTTCTCCGTCTCGACAAGGCCCTTGACGAAGAGCCGTTGCATGAAAACCACCACGGCTACCGGCGGCAGCATGGCAAGGATCGCAGTTGCCATCACCACCGGCCATTCGGTCCAGTCATCGCCCGAGGAGATCATTTGCTTGATGCCCATGACGATGGTGTTCATGGCCGGGTCGGTCGTGACGAGCAGCGGCCAGAGATATTGGTTCCAGCCGTAGATGAAGAGGATCACGAAGAGTGCCGCAATGTTTGTACGACTAAGCGGCAAAAGCACATCGAAGAAGAAACGCACGGGCCCTGCCCCGTCGATCCTTGCGGCCTCGACCAGTTCATCGGGCACCGTCATGAAGAACTGGCGGAACAGGAAGGTCGCGGTCGCCGAGGCTATGAGGGGTAGAGTCAGCCCCGCATAACTGTTCAGAAGTCCAAAGCCTGCGACCACCTCATAAGTCGGCACGATGCGCACCTCGACCGGCAGCATGAGCGTCAGGAAAATCGTCCAAAAACAGAAGCTGCGCCCCGGAAAGCGGAAATAGACGATGGCATAGGCCGACAGCAGCGAAATGATGATCTTGCCGACGGTTATGCCAAGCGCCATGACGGTCGAGTTCATCAGCATGCGCCAGACCGGCGTGTTCACACCGGACCATAAGGCCTTGGAGTAGTTCTCTATGGCATGGCTGCCGGGGATCAGAGGCAGTGGCGGCTGAACGATATCCTGTTGCGTGACCGTCGAGGCCACCAGGGTGACGTAGATCGGAAAGCAGACCAGCGCAACGCCAAGCAATAGCAGGCCGTGGGTCAGCCAAAGTCCCCATCCCCGTTTTTCCACCATGCCCGCACCGTTCATGTTCTCGCGCTCCTCAATAATGGACGCGCCGCTCGATGAAGCGGAACTGCACGACGGTGAGAAGGCCCACGACCAACAGCAGGATGACCGACTGGGCCGCCGACGACCCCAGGTCCTGGCCGACGAAACCGTCCGCGAAAACCTTGTAAACGAGGATCATCGTGCTGCGCTCCGGCCCGCCCGCCGTCACCGTATGGATGATGCCGAAGGTGTCGAAGAAGGCGTACACCAAGTTAACCACGAGCAGGAAGAAAGTGGTCGGCGACAGCAGCGGAAAGACGATGGTCCAGAAGCGCCGCCAGGCACCCGCGCCGTCAATCGCGGCGGCTTCCAGCAGGCTGCGCGGTATGGCCTGCAAGCCCGCCAGGAAAAATAGAAAGTTGTAGCTGATCTGCTTCCAGGAAGCGGCCACCACCACCAGGGCCATGGCCTCGTCGCCGTTGAGCACGTGGTTCCAGTCGTAACCCATCTGCTTGAGGTAGTATGCAACGAACCCGATGGAGGGATTGAAGAGGAACAGCCAGAGGACGCCCGCGATCGCCGGTGCCACGGCGTAAGGCCAAATCAAAAGGGTGCGGTAAACCATGGCGGCTTTGATCACACGGTCCGCCAGGACGGCCATCAGCAGCGCCAACCCCATGGAGACGGCCGCGACCAGCAGGCTGAAAACCGCCGTCGTGCGAAAGGATTCCAGATAGTAGCGGTCGCCCAGCAGAAACTCGAAGTTCCCCAGACCGACAAACTGGGATTTCAAGCCGAAGGGGTCCGGGATGAAGGCTGACTGGTAAATCGCTTGTCCGGCCGGCCAGAGAAAAAACAGCGCCGTTATGACGAGTTGGGGCAAGAGCAGCAGGTAAGGCAGCCCCTTGTTCTGAAAAATGACTCGCTTTTGCACGGTTATTGCGTCCCCAGCCCGTGACCAGTGGAACAGGAAAAGGCGACGGCGCGAGATAAACCGGAGTGGCTATCCCGCGCCGTTATGCCCGCCTGTCCGTTAGCGGTTGGCCTGCTCGAAGCGGCGCAGAAGCTGATTGCCGCGCTCGACGGCGGCGTCGAGGGCTTCTTGGGCCGACTTGCTGCCGGACCAAACACCTTCCAGCTCCTCGTCGATAATGCCGCGAATCTGGTCAAAGCTGCCCAGACGCAGGCCCTTCGAGTTGCCGGTCGGCGCCTTACCGGTCATCTGCAGGATGGCGATGTCGGTACCGGGGTTGGTCTCGTAGAAGCCCTGAGACTTGGTCAGGTCGTAGGCCGCCGTGGTAATCGGCAGATAGCCTGTATTCTGATGCCAATCCGCCTGAACTTCCGCGGAGGAAAGGAAGTTGAAGAAATCAGCAACGCCCTTGTACTCCTCGCCCTCATGTCCGGCCATTACCCAAAGCGACGCGCCGCCGATGATGGTGTTCTGCGGTGCGCCCGCCACATCGTCCCAATAGGGCAGATTCACGACCGCGAAGGGGAATTGCGCCTCGGCCTTCACGCCGGCATAACCCGCCGAAGACTCGGTGAAGAGCGCGCATTCGCCCGAACGGAAGCGTGCGCCGCCCTCGTTCCGGCGACCGCTATAGATGAACAGTCCGTCCTTGGCCCAGCGGCCCAAGGTATCGATGTGCTTGACCTGTAGGGGGCTGTTGAAGGCCAATTCCGTGTCAACACCGGCAAAACCGTTGTCCTTTGTCGCAAACGGCACGTTGTGATAGGCGCTGAGGTTTTCCAGATGCACCCAGCTCTGCCAGGCCGTGGTCAAGGGACAGGCGCTGCCCGCGGCCTTCAGGGCCGTCAGGACGGTCTCGACTTCGACCCAGGTCTTGGGTTTGGTTTCAGGGTCCAACCCTGCGGTCTTCAAGGCGTCCTTGTTGATGTAGAGGACCGGCGTTGAGCTGTTGTAAGGAAGCGACAGCATCTGACCGTCGGTGGTGGTGTAGTAACCCGCGACCGCAGGCAGATAAACATCGGGATCGAAGGGCAGACCGGATTCGGCCATCACCTCGTAAACCGGCTTGATGGCGCCTTTCGCGGACATCATCGTCGCCGTCCCAACCTCTACCACCTGCAGGATATGCGGCTGCTCGCCTGCGCGGAACGCGGCTATGCCGGCGTTTAGGGTTTCCGAATAGTTGCCCTTGTTAGTGGCGACGACCACGTAGTCCGACTGCGAGGCATTGTAGTCCTCAACCTGCTTGGCCAGCAGATCACCCAGACGGCCCGTAAAAGCATGCCACCACTGAATCTCCGTTGCGGCATTCGCGGCCCCGGCCAGACCGGCGGCCGACATCAGGGTTGCAAGCGCACCCGTCATCAGTCGTTTCTTGAAAGACATCCTTTGCCTCCTTCTATTCGGCGTTTCCCAATACGTCACTCTGTACCGCGAGGGCCCCGGGGGATCCCGACGAGGAGAGGCGGCTGCGGGTGCGGTGACTTTTTGCCGTAACAATACTGTCACGATCGTTTTGGATGTGACCACACAAGGCAATCAACTGTCCAGCTATCAGATGCACCCTACGCCCTCACAATCGCCCAATGGCGGCACTCGCTCCGAGACACCCGGTTGCTTAGCACGGCTACCATGACAGTCTTGTGGCCTCGGCAGTCGATTTTCCGCAAATCGTCATGTCATCAAGCAGCCGAGCAAGCCTATCTTAGAGTCTCTCTGCCAGGATGGCTTCCAGATGATGCAAGCGGTCCTGACCGAAGAGGGCGCGGCCCTCGACGATATAAGTTGGCGCGCCGATGACGCCGCGTTCGGCGGCCTCCAGGGAGTTCTTCTGCAAGAGGTCCTGCGCGGCCTCGCCCCTTGCCTCGGCCCTGAGCGCCGGACCGTCGAGCTCCGCTTGGGACGCCAAGTCGTCCAGAACGGTCGTATCGGCCAAACTGCGGTCGTCGCGCCACAGGGCTTGCTGCATCAAAAATGACAGCATGGCCGGGTCACGGCCCTGCAGGATCAAGGTTGCCGCCATGCCCGCCGCCACCTCGATATTGTCGTAATGGTGCGAGGGGTCGGAATTGATGGGGATGCCGTGGTAGGCCCCGGTCGTCCCCAAGTCTTCGACCATCTGCCGGATGCGTGCCGGATGGCGATCCTGGAACTGGGTCGCCCCTGTCCGCTCCAACACGATACGCAGATAAACCGGGCGATGAATCACCTGTCTGCCCGAACGCGCGGCAAGGTCGTAAAACCGGCCCGCACCCAGGTAGCTGTATCCCGAGGCCACGGAATAGAAGTATTCGATGGTCTTTGCCGTCATGGCTGTTCCTTGTTGTCAGTGCGCTGCGGCCCAGTCGTCGCCGATCCCTACATCGGCTACCAAAGGAACGTCGAGCGTGACCGCCGGTTGGGGCGCCTGTTCCATCACCTGTTTAACCAGGGCTGCGGTTTCTTCCATCTCCGCCTCGGCCACTTCGAACAACAGTTCGTCATGCACCTGCAGCAGCATGCGCGCGCCCAACCCCGCCTCCTTCAAGGCGTCAGGCAAGCGGATCATGGCGCGCTTGATGATGTCGGCTGCGGTTCCCTGGATCGGCGCGTTGATGGCGGCCCGTTCGGAAAAATTACGGCGCGCCGGATTGCCGTCCTTGATGCCCGGCACATGGATGCGCCGCCCAAAAAGAGTGGTGACATAACCCTGTTCGCGAGCCAGGGCCTTGGTGCTCTCCATATAATCGCGAATGCCTGGGTAGCGCTCGAAGTAGGCCTCGATATAAGCCTTGGCATCGGCTTGCGCGATCCCGAGGTTCTGCGCCAGCCCGAAGGGCGAGATGCCGTAGATGATGCCGAAGTTGATGGCCTTGGCCTGACGGCGGACCTCCGGTGTCATTTCTGCCAGGGGAACGCCAAAGACCTGGCTGGCGGTGATGGCGTGAATATCCTGTCCTTCGGCGAAGGCCTGCCGCAGGCTCTCGACCTCGGCAATATGGGCGGTCAGGCGCAATTCGATCTGGCTGTAGTCGACCGACAGCAGCTTGCAGCCCGTCTCCGCGATGAAGGCGGTGCGGATCTTTCGCCCCTCTTCGGTGCGGATCGGGATGTTCTGCAGATTGGGGTCGTTCGACGACAACCGCCCGGTCGAGGCCACCGCCTGACTGAAAGTCGTGTGGACGCGGCCGGTTTCCGGGTGAATCTGATTCTGCAGCGCGTCCGTGTAGGTGGATTTCAGTTTCGACAGCTGCCGCCAATCCAGCACCCGGGCGGGAAGGTCATGCCCCTGGTTGGCCAGACCCTGAAGAATCTCGGCCCCGGTACCCGGCGCGCCGCCCTTGGTCTTGCGTCCGGTCTCCAACCCCATCTCGTCGAACAGGATTTCCCCAAGCTGCTTGGGCGAGCCGATGGTGAAACGCTTTCCGGCCAGGATATAGATTTGCTCTTCGAGCGCTTCGATCCGCTGCGCGAAGTCATTGGAGAAACGGCGCAGAATATCGCGGTCTACCTTGATGCCGCTGCGTTCCATCTCCGCCAGGACCGGCACCAGCGGGCGATCCAGGGTTTCATAGACCGTCGCCAGACGCTCGACGCGCAGCCGCGGCTTGAGCGCCTGATGCAGGCGCAGCGTGACCTCCGCGTCCTCGGCGGCATAGTCCAGCGCCTTGTCCAGCGGCACCTGATCGAAGGTAATCCGTTGGCGGCCTTGCTTGGTGACCTCGTCGAATTTGATCGTGGTATGGCCCAGGTGCAGGTTCGCCAACTCGTCCATCCCGTGCCCATGGGCACCGCCCTCCAGCACATAGGACAGCAGCATCGTGTCATCGATGGGATGCAGCCAGACACCCTCGCGGGCGAAAACCAGCATGTCGAACTTGATGTTCTGCCCGACCTTCAGCACCGAAGGCGCCTCCAGCAGGGGTTTCAACCGTGCGATGGCATCGGCGACCGCGATCTGCTTGGGTGCAGCCTGCTGCGTCTCCTCACCCAATTGCAGTTGGTCGCTTTCATGCTCCAGAAGTCCGTGCCGCAAGGGGATGTAGCAGGCCCGGCCCGGCCGAATCGCGAGACTGATGCCGACCATCAGGTCGCGCATGGGATCGAGGCCGGTCGTCTCGGTATCAACCGCCACCAACCCAGCTTCCCGCGCCTCCGCAACCCAGCGATCCAGGCTCTCCAGGTCGCAAACAAGTTCGTAACTGGGCCCGCTGCTTTCAGGCGACGGTACGGCGCCATCCTCACGGGACGCCTCGACGGCGCCTGCCTTGGCGGGCTCGCGTTCGTCCGGCACCAGATCACCCGCCTCCAACTGCTCGGCAAGCCGGGCCTTCAGACTGCGGAACTCGTACTTGTCCAGGAAGGCCCGCAAGGTTTCCGGGTCCGGTTCATGCAGGGCCAGGCGACCCCATTCGACTTCGACCGGCGCGGCGTCGGTCAGCTCCACCAGACGGCGGCTGATGCGCGCCTGCTCGGCAAAGGCGATCAAGTTCTCGCGGCGCTTGGGTTGCTTGATCTCGGCGGCGCGCTCCAGCAACGCCTCCAGCGATCCGTACTCGCCGATCAACTGTGCGGCGGTCTTGATGCCGATGCCCGGCACGCCCGGCACGTTGTCGGTGGAGTCTCCGGCCAGGGACTGCACGTCCACCACCTTGTCCGGTGAGACGCCGAACTTCTCCAAAACCTCGTCGGGACCGATCGGACGGTTCTTCATCGGATCGAGCATGGAGACACCGGGCCGGACGAGCTGCATCAGGTCCTTGTCGGAGGAAACGACCGTGACCTCGATACCCCGCTCGACCGCCTGACGGGCGACGGTGGCGATGATGTCGTCGGCCTCGTAGCCGGTCAGCTCCAGGCTTTGCAGGCCAAAAGCCGCCGCCGCCTCGCGCACCATCGGAAACTGCGGAATCAGGTCTTCCGGCGTCTCGTCGCGGTTGGCCTTGTATTCCGGGTAGATCTCGTTGCGGAACGTCGGCCCCGAGGCGTCGAAGGTGACCAGCATGGCATCGGCGTCGCTCTCGCGCAGCAGCTTGACCAGCATGTTGCAGAAGCCATAGGCGGCCCCGGTCGGCGTACCGTCCTTGCGGGTGATCGAGGGCATGGCGAAGAAAGCCCGGAAGAGATACCCATAACCATCGACGAGATAGAGGTGTTTGATCGGTGTGGAGGAATCGGCGCTCATGATGTCAGCAGCATGCCTGAAGCCTGCCTCCCAAGTCGAGTGCCGGTCAGTGGCCAGCCGAGGCGTCAGCCCCTTCCTTCAGCACGAAGCGGCGATCGCAGTAGGGACACTCCACGAATCCCTTGTCGCCCATGTTCAGGTAAACCCTGGGATGACCCATCGCATCATCGCCGCCGTCACAGGCGACTTGCACGCGTTGTACCTCGATAACCTCGGGCGGCTCGATCTGATTTGCCATCGCTTCCTCACTCAACCGAAAACTCGGCTGGGACTATAACTGGTCACGCCTAACAATCAATCGCTTGTCGTGGGCGGACGAAAGGCCTAAGTCATTGCCATCATGCCAAAGGACGAACAGATGACAAGCGCCGTCGGCGCGGCCGACAAAAATCCGCACTTGCCGGACTTCGCGGTTGAGGCCGTTGGCCTCGACAAGACATACGCCGCCGCCGGCAAGCAAGGCGCCAAGCATGCCTTGAAGGCCGTGGACCTGACGATTCCGCGCGGCAGCCTCTTTGGGCTGCTCGGACCCAACGGCGCGGGCAAGTCGACCTTCATCAACATCCTGGCCGGACTGGTCAACAAATCCGGCGGCACCGCCCGCATCTGGGACTGCGACATCGACCGCCAAACACGGCAGGCGCGCGCCGCCATTGGCGTGGTGCCGCAGGAGCTTAACATCGACCCCTTCTTCACGCCCTTCGAGCTGCTGGAGTTGCAGGCCGGTCTCTATGGCGTTCCGCCGCGCGAGCGCCGGACCCTGGAGATCCTCGCGATGCTGGGTCTGTCTGATAAGGCCAAGGCCTATGCCCGGACCCTTTCCGGCGGCATGCGCAGGCGCTTGATGGTCGCCAAGGCGATGGTTCACAACCCGCCCGTACTGGTGCTGGACGAGCCGACCGCCGGCGTCGATATCGAGCTGCGCCAGCAGCTTTGGGCGCAGGTGAAGGAACTTAATCGGCGCGGCGTCACGATCCTGCTGACGACTCACTACCTGGAAGAAGCCGAGGAGCTTTGCGACCGCATCGCCATCATCAACCATGGCGAGGTTATAGCCTGCGACACCACGCAGGCCCTGCTGCGCAAGCTGGACAACAAGACCCTGACCATCACCTTCGCCGAAAGCTTCGAGGCGGTGCCCAAGCCTTTTGCGGAGTTCAGCGTCGAGAAGGTCGGCGACCATGCGCTGCGCTTTCAGTACCGGGCCAGCGAAAGTCCGCTGCCGCGAATTCTCTCGGCTGCGGGCAGCGCCGGGCTGACACCGGTCGATGTTACGACCGAGGAAACCGACCTGGAGGATATCTTCCTGCAGCTCACGCGGGGCGCGCATGCGGGCGCTCAAGGCTGATCACGCAAGCGCCTTTCGCTTCTTACTGATGACACTGCTGCTGGCCCTTGCACTGGCGGGCTGCACGACGCAGTTCGCACCGCCGGGGCCTTACAACGCAGGCGAAGGGCCACCCCCCGAACTTTTGACGGCCGCCACGCCGAGCGAGGGCACTTTCCGCGCCGATGACGGCCTGCTTCTGCCCTGGCGCGCCTGGCTGCCGGTCGGCGAGCCGCAAGCCGTCGTTCTGGCGCTGCATGGCATGAACGACTATGCAGAAGCCTTCGCCCTGCCCGGCACGGCCCTGGCGGCGGCGGGAATCGCGGTCTATGCCTACGATCAGCGCGGCTTTGGCGCAGCCCCTCATCGCGGTCTGTGGCCGGGGACCGACCGTCTGGCCGCCGATCTGCGCAATGCCACGGCGCTTTTGGCCGCGCGCCATCCTGGCCTGCCGCTCTATCTGCTTGGGGAGAGTATGGGAGGCGCGGTCGTGATCGCCGCCACAACGCGCCCCGGCGCGCCGCAGGTCGCGGGTATCATCCTGTCCGCCCCCGCCGTCTGGGGTTATGACGAGATGGGTCTGGTCCCCCGCGTCTCCCTCTGGGTTGCCCGGCGTCTGGTCCCCGGCATGACGGCGACCGGCAGCGACCTCAAGATTCAAGCGACCGACAACATCCCCCTGCTCCAGGCCTTTTCCGCCGACCCGCTGGTCATCAAGAAGACCCGGATCGACGCCGTGGGCGGGCTTGTCGATCTGATGGACGAAGCGCTGCTGGCCGCGCCCGAGCTGACGGCGCGCACGCTGCTGCTTTACGGTGATAAGGATCAGGTCATCCCGGCCGACTCGCTGGACCGCTTCTGGACCAACCTCCCCGCCGAAGCTTCCGGACGCCAACGCCGCCTTGATTACCCCGACGGCTGGCACTGGCTGCTGCGCGACCTGCAGGCCGCGCGGGTTTACGCCGATATCGCCGCCTGGATCGCCGACCCCGATCAGCCGCTGCCTTCCGTCACTGATAACAGCGCACGAGAGCGCGGCAAGGGGGCCTCGTGAACGCCATTCGGCAGGCGACCGCGTTCGACTTCGCCAAACTCTTGACGCTGGGAGCCATCTGGGGCGCGGCCTTCCTCTGCATCAAATTGGGGCTGGAGGGCTTTGCCCCCATCACCCTGGCGGTCAGCCGCACCCTGCTGGGCGTGGTGGTCCTGTTGATACTGCTGGCCGCGACCGGCACGAAACTGCCGCACCGCCGCCGCGACTGGGGTTGGATCGCCGTCATTGGCGCGGTCAATACCTCCCTGCCCTTCCTGCTGATCGCCTGGGGGCAACAGTTCATCGGCGCGGGGCTGGCCTCGATCCTGATGGGCGCGGGTCCCTTCGTCGCCCTCTTCGCCAACCACGTCCTGACCCACGACGACCGCATCACCGGATACAAGGTCGCGGGCATGATCCTGGGGCTGCTGGGCGTCATGATCCTGGTGGGTGGCGAGGCCTTGACCGGCCTCACCGCTTCCTTCTTCGGGCAGTTGGCCATCGTTGGCGCGGCGGCCAGCTATGCAGCCTCGGGCGTCATGACCCGCAAGATCAGCCATCTGCCCGCCGCCAGCGGTGCCTCCGCAACGCTGTTGATGGGCGCGGTCTACCTGCTTCCGGCGGCCTTCATCTTCGAGGCGCCGCTGGCCTCGCGGCCCGGTATCGCCGCCATCGCGGCGGTGCTGTTCCTGGGCCTCGTCTCCTCGGGCTTTGCCCACCTGCTGCGCTTCCAGTTGATCCGCGACACCGGTGCCGTTTTCATGAGCCAGGTATCCTATCTGGTGCCGCTGTTCGGGGTATTTTGGGCCTGGGTTTTCCTGGGCGAGCGGCTGCATGTCGAGGCCTGGATCGCGCTCGCCCTGATCCTGTCGGGCATCGGTATTTCCCGCCTGCGGCGCAAAAGAAAAGCCCGCCTTCTGGACGAGCTTTGAGGCTTGTTCCGCCCCGCCGCTTCGAGTAATGTCCGCCCCGCGACGCGCCCGTAGCTCAGCTGGATAGAGCGCTTGCCTCCGGAGCAAGAGGTCAGAGGTTCGAATCCTCTCGGGCGCGCCAATTTTTCCACTGCAGATTACGCCTAAAGCCTTGAATGGGAGGGCCAAATTAGGCATTCGAAGACCCTGATTTCGGCAATAGCGCATAGGCTCTGCAATTGCCAGTCTGAGGACCTTTCTCTTCATCGTCTGAAATGAAAGCCACGCTATACGCTGATTAACTTCACTCGGCCAAACCCAGAGAGTCGCTGCTCAGAACAGTTCTTGTTGTTTCTCATAAGTACCCTCAAATTTAGGGTCAAGCCTTGTCAATAGTAGCTTACCGTCTCTTATCGAGACCCGGTATCTTGTTGTATCTCCCTGAAATGAAAAGATAACGCCAGGGCCCTTTGAAGTTGAAACAAGCGCACTTGGCGGCACCTCCACAGAATTTTCCCTGCTCTCCACCCGACCTAAGTCAGCGATCCGAACTTGTTGTTCCCGCTCAATAGGGCTGTCACGATGCGGCAAAGCGGTTTCAATTAGTACCTTTCCCTCATTAAAGCCCCCACGCTTGGTTTCCTTCTCTTTCGCAATCTGCTCAATCCTGCTCCAAGAGTGACCGCAGCAATTTGCAAGGCCCTTGATCACTTCTAATATATCTGCGAGTTCGGCAGCGCTCTCATCTTTGTTCTTAGCTCTCAGAAACTCATCTAGCTCTTCTAGTAACTTTCCAGCCAAGCCAATCTGTAAATCATCCTTGGCTAGCTTTGCCTCCCTGACGCTTTCGCCGCCTTTTGCGATGCTATCTGGTATCTTGTCCCTAACGATCTTTCCGAACACTTGCGCATTGCGCTTTCGATAGTATTTTGGCGCATTTCTGAGGATAACGGGTATATTCTCTTGATTGAGTCTGTAATAGGCATGCCCAAGTATCGAACCCTCTAATTGAACGGGCAAGGATCGCGCCTTAGCTACTTCGATTACCGACTCTAGGAACTCATTATCTCGAATAAGATCCGCCTCCGGCGATAGCTGTAGCGTCACCCTCTCCAACGGCACTCTCTTTAAATCCGTCGAGTTCGAGACGCGATATGGCTTGTATTTAATCTCCTGTCGTGGTGATGGGTCGAGAACTTCGCGTGATCTAAACCAGGGTAAATTTCTTCCAACTTGATAAGCAGACGGAATACCGCAAAACCACATTATCTGGGCGTCTTCCTGAAGCTTGTCTGCAATTCTCGCAGTGCGGATAGCGATCTCAATTTTATCCGCACTTGTTAAGACCTGCTTGCGCCCAGATCGTGTCTTGATGTTGCGATAGTCCCAATTGCCGTTCTCGACTTCAATCAAGAAGGCATGTTTGAAGGTCGTTTTAGTGCCAATAACTTTCTTCTGCGCGACATTAACTTCATAAGTGTCCACTGGTAGCACCTGCAAACCATCAGGCAACCCCCACAGGGCATCAACAATCACCACAGGATTACCTGGCCTCGCATATGCCCAAGCGGACGCCCTCGCAGGGAGAAATGCGTGAAAAAGGAAGATAAGCTCATCTTCTTTCACTCCCTGCTTTACGAAATCAGAAGAAATGGAGTGGCACCACTTGATGGCATCTTCCACGCTGATCGTATCCGTTCTGGGAAGATTAAACCTACTGGCACTTTCCTTTATGCAGTCCGTCCTGACAACTAGGCGATCACCTGTGAGTGCCTTCATTTCTAGGGAGAGTTTTTTGTAAGCAGCCTCGTCGCTAACCGCGGAAGCGATACGATTGGGTTCGAGCGGGTAAATCCGAGGCGACAGCACGTCTTGATCTTCGAAATCAAAGTCCGATAGGTTTTGTAGTTTGGGCCATTTAGTGCTCGTGCCAATCTGGTATGGCCTGATTTCCAAGGCCCCTTCCAAGTTTAAATCAGCGGGAGCACTTAGTTTGAAGTCCCTTTTAGGGTCAAGACCTCGGTCGAGCTGAGGCCACTCGAAGTCTATTTGCATTAGGTACAAAGTTCCCTCGTGAACAAGCCATTCAAGATGGCATCGTTCAGAGAACTGCTCTGCAAGGAAATGGCCCAGTGATCTAAGCGGCTGATGTGGAACCTGGCTGCCGCACCGTAAGGGGGCAGATGGGTCAGGAGAGGTTGTAAATTTCGAATTGATTCCCTTCGATGGAACCCATTGGGGCAACTCCAGTTCATAAGCCCACTGATTGATCGTCGGGCTCACGCGATGCTCATTCGAAAGATGTCCCACGTAGTCGGCTTTAATGTATTGATGAACAACGATGCCTAGATCGGCCTTGCGGTCCGCCGTTTGCGCGTCTTCATAGAGCTTACGCAGGTTGGAAAGCAACATGCTAAACGTCCAACCGCAATTTAAAACGCGTGACCGGAATTTACCTCTGTCTTGGAGTGTTTCAGAGCTTCCGCTAGATCTGAGAATTACTTGCTCGAACGCGCGTTCTTTAAGCCATAACCGTAGGCTGTCTATCTCGGTATGACCTCTTAGGTCTCCTCCGGCTTTCCAGTGTTTATGAACATCGACCGAAAGGGCCACAAATTCTAGCCGCCAAGCTTGTGGCAGGAACGCCAATCCAGCGGCCTTTACTCCATACTGCTTGGTGATCTTCTCGTGGGACTTAAAGTTCCTTTCGGGCGGCGGTGTCGCATGAGCTAGCATCGTCAACTATCGTCCAGCGTGCCAAATGCCTTCTTTGCAAGATTCTGAAGCGCGGCGAGAATGTTATCAGAGAAATATCCGAAGACGAATCCAAGCCCCAAAAGAACATAGTAGTTATCGAAGCTCTCGTTTTTGAGGAATGGGACAACGCCCGATTTAAAAAGGAATCCGGTAAATAGTGACACCATGGCTGAGTTGAACGGCACTATGATGCGCCAGAGGCATCTATCGACATTCCAGATGCCCTTCGCTACCGAGTGATACATCCACTTCAGATCGAAGACTGTGCCGCCGACGAAGCCTGCAAGGACCAAAGCTATCCATCTGGCGTTTTCTTCGGAAACGTAAACGCCAAACAACGTGCTGTAAATGAAGCCGTCACGAGCTATCTCTGCTGGCTTTTCTGTAATGGCCTCAATCAGGAAGTAATTTGCGACTGCGAGATATAAGAATAACAGGAGGAACTCACCGCTAATCTGGAGCCATGCTCTAAACACGTAGCGTGTTTTCCATTCTCCCGTGGGGCGTCCGTCATCATAGTCCGGAAGCTCTTCATCTTCGTCAGCCATTCACACTCATGGCCCTTACTGTCGTATATACATTCTCGATAAAATCGTTTGCTTTATAATCCCATGAATCTGCTAACCCGACATTCTCTGCTATAATTCTTCTAAAAAACTGCGAGCATGGCTTGTCGATTGACTTGCATACTGCGTTGTCACCAGAAGACGCGAACCAGTACTCGGTATTCACGAAGCTTTCTCTAGGCAGTTGACTTGCTTCGTGCGTCCATCCGCCCGGTGATTTTTCTTGAGCCGCTGTGATGAGGTCAAAGTCTAACGGAGCAATATGAAGGTGCGCCTGATCAACGCCACACGAGACGGTTGAGCCTTTTAGTCCGCCGTGTTCAAATGCGTACGATCTTCCAAACTGAGAATCGATTTTTTTACACACACGCTTCACTAGCTCATGCAATTCATCAAGCATGTCGCGGGGAACGTCAGCCATGCGCGGCACCGGAAATTTCGGTACAACGAGAACCCATCCAGCAACAATCGAACCCTTCGTTGGCAGGACAACAAAGTGTTGACTCTCATCTACCTTCGTATCGTAAAGCGGAGTTTCTTTTCTCTGCCCAGGGAGGAAGAGCCAATGAAACTTGTTAGCTGCTTCAGAATGTGTTTCGTTCGGTGCCATCGCTGTCATTATTTTAAGGTTCCTCTGGGGTAATATACCACATCTCGAAAGGATGGAAAGGCGATCGACGGGCGCGGGTTGAAATCCGATAAGGGGTGGATTGAGCAGGCATCAGGCACGGCATATTTGAGATCGGGCGGAGGGAGATCGAGCCGGTGGTGCTGGCGGAGACGGCGCGGTTGCTGGTGTTCCTGGACCGCAACCCGATCCGCGAGGGGCAAGCGCTGATCATCCCCAAGGCCCACCATGATACCTTCAACCATGCGCCGCTGGCGGTCATCAACTAGATCACGGCGCTGGCGGCGGTCCGGGAGAAGATCGGTCCCCTCACCTAGAGGCCGACGCTCAGGCGTGCTGATTAAACGTGCTGGTCGGGGTCCGGGTTGTCGGCGGGTTCGCAGGGGTTGGCCTCGATAGCCGAGAGCGGCGGCGTCAATTCCGGCGCAGCCGTCTCGCGCGCCGGACGGGTCTGGCCCAGCAGCAGCGGCCGGTACTTGACGATCTCCTTGGCCATGAAGTCGAAGAAGATGCGAACCTTGGGCTGCTTGTGCAGGTCCGGATGGGTCAGCATCCAGAACCCGGCGGTCAGGCCCGGCTGCGGATCGATGACGCGAACCAGACTCGGTTCCGGGTCGCCGATCTGACAGGGCAGCAGCGCCAGGCCGAAACCCGACTGGGCGGAAAACAGCAGGCCCAGGATGCTGTTGCTGCGGCTGACGATCTGGCAGTCGGGGGCGACCTCGCGCAGCCAGCGGGCCGGTGTGATGTGCTCGATCGGCCCTTCGAAGCCGATCAGGCGGTGGCCGTTGAGGGCCTCGGGCGTCGCAGGCGCGCCGTAGGTCTCCACATAGCCCTGGCTGCCGTAGACGGCCCAGCACTGGTCCGACAGCTTGCGGCCGATCAGGGAGCCGTTGCCGGGCGGCCCGGCGCGCAGGGCGATCTCCGCATGGCCGTCGCTCAGATCGCTGTAACGGTCCTCGATCAAGAGGTTGACCTGGATACCCTTGTGCGCCCGGTGGAAAGCGTAGAGAAGCTGCGGCACAAGGCCCATGGCCATGCCCTCGGCCGTGGTCACACGCAGGGATCCGGTAAAGTCGCTTTCCAGCGCCGCCGAGCGGCGAACCAGCGCCTGCACCGACGCCTCGACGGCCTCGGCCTCGGGCAGCAGGGCCTCGCCTTCGGGGGTCAGGCGATAGCCGTCCCGCTTCTTGTAGAAGAGGCGAAGGGCCAGCTCCTTCTCCAACGCTGCGATACGCCGGACGACAGTGGATTGATTGACGCCGAGGGAACGTGCTGCGCCTGCCGTGCTTCCGGCCCGCGCGACGGCGAGGAAAAAGCCTGGGTCGTTCCAATCGATCATGCGGTATTATGCATTTTTGCATCTTAAAACGCTAGAAAAGCTGATGGAGGCGAAAGGGGTCAGCCTCTATTTATCCGCCATCGATCGCGGCGGGAGACAGGCGGGCCGAGAACTGCAAGCCCTCCTCAAGGGAGATACAAGCGAACCACGCCTCTTCGATCGGTTTCCAATCAGGGGAACAAGAGCCCCCTACGGCATTCACGAAAGAGGATAAGATCATGAACGAACGTTACCCACGTGGCGCGTGGCGCACCACGGGCTTCTTGAAACTTTTTGCCTTGGCGGCCCTTGCCGTCGGCCTTTCCGGCCTGACGGCGGGCGGCGTCCTGGCCGGCCCCGGTCCCGGTGAGCCGACCCTGGAGGAAGTGCGCATCGCGAACGAGCGCTTCCAGGACGTGAACGTGGCGCTTTCCGAAGGCTACATCCGCGATCCCGGCGACATCTGCGAGACCGCCGAGATGCTGGGTGAGCCAGCGGAAGCCGGCGCCATGGGCATCCACTTCTTCCGCCCGGACCTGCTGGGTCTCGACAGCGGGCCGGATTCCCGGGTCGACGGGACCGGCACCCACATGGACTTTCTCAATCCTTCGGTCCTGATCTATGAGCCGCAGGCCGACGGCTCGCTTGAACTGGTGGCGGTGGAGAACCTTGTCTTCATGAAGGGCATGAAGCAGAGCGGAATGGAGAGTATTCCCAGCTTCCACGGCGTCGCCTACGACAAGATGGTGGACGACCCGGCCACCGAGGTGGATGAAGCCCACTTCTTCGAGCCGCACTACGACCGCCATGTGTGGATCTACCGCGAGAACCCGAATGGCGTCTTCACGCCGCTCAACCCGGCTGTGACCTGTGAGCATCATCAGGGCCACGGCATGCACCAGAAGGCCAGCAGCGGCGGCTGATTGGGGTCTGAGCAAAGTAAAAGAGGGGCGGAGCGCGACTTGGCGGCTCCGCCCCTTGCTTTTTGGACTAGTAAGCAACCGTGAAGCGCCGCCCCTTGTGCCGCGCATTTTCGGCCTCGTCGATCATGGCAACGGCGAAATCCTCCATCGATATGCAGGATTCGCCGCCAGCATCGGCCAGCAGAAAATCCGAACCCAGCCGGTAGCTGCCGCTGCGCTTGCCCGGGGTCAGCATCGCCGGTGGGCAAAGATAGGAATCGTCAGGGCCCATCCGGTCCATCCAGAGAAAATACTGGGCGTTGCAGGCCCTGGCGATCGGCTCGACCGCGGGCGGTAGAAATCCGGGCGCGCTCAAAACGGTATGTCCGCTGCCGTCCGGCAGCCGCAGACTTGCCGCCCCGCCGACGATCAAGGCACGGATGCCCGCCTCCTTGGCCGCGCTCATCGCCGAGACGGTCAGCGGGCCGAGGTCTTCCTCGAAGCCCTCGCGCGGACGCAAGGCCGAGACCACAACGTCCTGCCCGGCGAGCGTCTCGCCCAAGGCCTCGCTATCCCAGACATCTGCTTTTTTACCCAGCACACCGTCGGCCAGTTTTGCGAGTTGAGCCTCGCTGCGTGCGACACCGGTAACCGTGTGACCGCGTGCCAGGGCTTCCGATACCATTCTTCCACCAACATCACCGGCGGCGCCAAGGATTGCGATTTTCATGTTTCAATCTCCAAAGGTTTGTTTCCGGGATTACACCTGGCGATGGGGAACGCCACGCGCAGACGTCCGGCCTGCTGGCTGAGCCAGACGCTTGCCAGAACGATGAGGATTCCAGCGCCCTGCAAAGGCGTCAGCGCCTCGCCCAAAATCAGCCAGCCAAGCACGACGGCCGTGGTCGGGCTGAGGAAACCCAGGGCCGAGACGGCCGCAGGTTCCAGCCGGGCGATGCCCCTGAACCAGAGGGCATAGGTGAAGGCGGCGCCGATCAGGCCCAGATAGGCCAGCCCCATAACATTGCGATCGGTGAGCGGCGGGAGGGCCGGTTCCAGTAGAAATGCCAGCGGCAGCAGAATGAATCCCCCCGCCGTCAACTGCCAGGCCGTGAAGGTCAGGAGACCGACAGGCGGCTGCCACTTGCGGCTGAGGACGGTACCCGCCGCCATTGAAACAGCGCCGCCGAGCCCCGCCGCGACACCCAGGGGATCGAGCGCGGCTTGCGGCGTCAGCAGCAAAAGCGCAACCCCGCCCAGACCGAACAGCGCCGCCAATACCGAGAGCCCGCGGATGGGCGATCCCAGCAGGCCGCGCGCCAGAAAGACCACAACCAGCGGCTGGATCGCGCCGACGGTTGCGGCAACCCCGCCCGGCAGGCGGTAGGCGGCGACGAAAAGCAGGGCCCAGAAAATTGAAAAGTTCAATGCCCCCAGGATCGCCACGCGCAGCCACCACCACCCGCTCGGCAAACGCCGAACCACCAGAAGCAGAAGCAATCCGGCGGGGAGCGCGCGCAGAAATGCCACCGTCACCGGATAGCCATCGGGCAGGAACTGAGTGGTGACGAGATAGCTGCTGCCCCAGATCGCCGGCGCCAGGGCCGTCAGCATTAGATCAAGATTTCTATTCATGACACCGGTTTTTCCCTCGCTGCGGCGCTAAAACGCCGGGTGATGGGTCAAAGGGAGATGCTCCTTTTCGATGTCAAAGAGATAACAAGCTGATTGTTTTATAATAAGTAGGTAAACTGTGGTTTCTTTATATACTATTGGTGAACAATCATGGATCACGTCACGGCTATGCGGGTCTTCCGGCGGGTGGTGGAGTTGGAGAGCTTCGTCGGCGCCGCCCGCGACCTGGGGCTGTCCAAAGCGGCCGTCAGCAAGAACGTTGCCGGGCTGGAGGCACACCTTGGCGTGCGGTTACTCGAACGCACGACAAGGCGCATGCGGACGACCGAGGCCGGTCTGGCCTATTACCAGCGCTGTCTGCGCATCCTGGCGGAGATTGAAGAGGCCGATCTTGAGGCGGCCCAGCAATCCCGGGTGCCCAAGGGGTTGCTGCGGGTCAGCGCACCCATGTCCTTCGGCCTGCTGCACCTGGCGCCGATCATCGCCGGTTTCCTTGAACGCTACCCCGAGATCGAGGTCGATCTCGACATGAACGACCGCGCGGTCAACCTGGTTGAGGAGGGGTACGACATCGCCATTCGCGGCGGCGGCACCTTCGCGGACTCGAGCCTGGTCGCACAGCGCATCATCCCGGTGGGCCGCGTGCTGTGCGCGTCACCGCGCTATCTTGCCGCCAGAGGTGTGCCTGCTGTGCCCCAGGACCTGCAGGCCCATGCCTGCCTCGTCTATAGCCTGTCCAGCTCGCCCCGCAACTGGCGCCTGATTGGACCCGAGCAAAGCATGAGCATCGCCATCAAAGGGCCCTACAGCGTCAACAACAGCATCGCCCTGCGCGAGGCGGCACTGGCAGGCGCGGGCATTGCCCTGCTACCCGCTTTCGTCATCGGCACGGAACTGGAGGACGGGCGGCTTGTCAGATTGCTGGAGGATTGGCAGCCCGAGGAACAGGCGCTCTACGCCCTCTTCGCGCAAAGGCGTTACCTGGCGCCCAAGATACGCTGCTTCATCGAATATCTTATGGAAAGGCTCCGGCCAGTCCGGTAACCGTTGCTAAGCGGCTTTCTCGGTCTCCAGGACGCCCGCGCCGGCGGCCATGCGCTTGGCGCGGAACTGCATGAAGCTGTAGACCGCTTTCGAGCAGAGGCGGACCATGCGGCTCTGGGGATCGAGGCCGGCGGCTTTGAACATCATCGCGGCGGCCCGCTCCAGATGCTGCGGGCGGTAATAGCTGTATGCCCGGCGCATGTATTCCCGGCTGGCCTTCTTGCGGTCATAGGGCTGATTCTCCGCCATGTTTGCCGCGTAGTAGGCGTAGGCCAGCTCGTCGTCCTCGGACTCGCCCGCCCGCTGTAAGGCGATCATCAGGCGCTTGGCCTTGCCGATGTCCTCTCGTTCGAGATAGCGCTTCAGGTGCAGGTAGAAGAGCTTGTAGTGGCGCAGTTCATCCGCCGCGATCCGCTTGCAGATGTCACGCAGAACCGGCTCCTGGCAGGCTGTCCCCAGCGCCGAATAGTAGGACGAGGTGCCGACCTCGACGATGCAGCGCGCAACCAACTCACCCGACCGCGATCCGCGCACGGACTCAGTCGATTCGACAGGAATCCGATAGCCGTCGACGAAGCGCTTGAACGCCGCTTCGAAGTTGAAGCTGGGATCGGCCAACTGCGCCCAACGGCCCAGTGCCTGGCCGTGCTGAACCTCTTCCTCGGCCCAGGTGCGCGCGGCCTCCTGGAACGCGTCGTCGTCTGCGAAAACGTTGCAGAGGTAATCGGCATAATCGGCGCCGTTGTACTCGACCAGCGCCGCCGCCTTGGCAACCTTCAGAATTTCCGGATCCACCTTCGAGGGATCGAAGGATTGCCAGGAAATATCGTCCAAAGTCCAGTGGCCCATGGTCTGCTCCGCTTCAAGGCTGATCGGGTTTACCGACCTATTTTGTGATTCGCTTACAAAGCTTCAAGGCATTACCTGCCTGATCGACGCGCCAATTCCGGTGGCGTGACTCCACGAACCGGAACGGCCAGCTCTTTCACTATACCATCATAGCAAGGCTCTGCGCCGCCAAGGATGTGACAAATAATTCCGGCTTTTAGCTTTGGGTGGCCGCGACCTTGGCTTCCAAAACCTTGACACGCAGCGCTGCATGATCGCGGGCTGCCTGATCCTTCGCGTCCTCCAGGTCCTCTTGCGCGTCCTTAAGGGCCTGCTGAGTGGCCGCGCGGTCGATTTCCTCGACCGCCACCGCCTCTTCGGCCAGCACCGTACAACGCTCCGGCGTTACCTCGGCAAAGCCGCCGGCAACGAAGATACGCTTCTCGATCTGGCCCTTCTGATAGATGTCGATGACACCCGGACGCACCGTCGACACCAACGGCGAGTGCCGTGGCAGCACGCCGAAGTTACCGTCTCCGCCGGGGACGACGACCATGTCGACCGCTTCTGAAATGAGCAGCCGTTCCGGAGAAACCAGCTCGAATTCAACCTGTTCGGCCATGACGCCCATCTTTCCCTATCAGACCCGTTCCAATACCAAGTTCCTGGAAGGAAACCGCCTTAAGCGGCTTCCTGCGCCAGTTTCTTGGCCTTCTCCTGCGCTTCCTCGATGGTGCCGACCATGTAGAAGGCCGCTTCGGGCAGGTGATCGTAGTCACCGTTGACGATGCCCTTGAAGCCCTTGATCGAATCTTCCAGCGACACCAGCACGCCCGGGGTTCCGGTAAAGATTTCAGCCACATGGAAGGGCTGAGACAAGAAGCGCTGGATCTTACGCGCCCGCGCCACGGTCAGCTTGTCCTCCTCGGAAAGCTCGTCCATGCCGAGAATGGCGATGATGTCCTGCAAGGCCTTGTACTGCTGCAGAATCCGCTGCACTTCGCGCGCGACGTTGTAGTGCTCCTCGCCGATGATGCGCGGGTCGAGAATGCGGCTGGTCGAATCCAGCGGATCCACGGCGGGATAGATGCCCAACTCGGCAATCGACCGCGACAACACCGTCGTTGCATCCAAGTGAGCAAAGGAGGTCGCCGGCGCCGGGTCGGTCAAGTCGTCAGCAGGCACGTAAATGGCCTGCACCGAGGTGATCGAGCCCTTCTTCGTGGAGGTGATGCGCTCCTGCAGGTTGCCCATCTCACCAGCCAGCGTGGGCTGATACCCCACGGCTGAGGGGATACGGCCAAGCAGTGCCGAAACCTCGGAACCCGCCTGCGTGAAGCGGAAGATGTTATCCACGAAGAACAACACGTCCTGGCCTTCTTCGTCGCGGAAGTATTCGGCCAGAGTGAGACCCGTCAGACCGACGCGCGCACGCGCTCCCGGCGGCTCGTTCATCTGACCGTAAACCAAGGCGGCCTTGGAGCCTTCCTCGTCCAGCTTGATAACGCCGGATTCGATCATCTCGTGGTAAAGGTCGTTACCTTCACGAGTACGCTCGCCCACACCGGCGAACACGGAATAACCGCCGTGCGCCTTTGCGATGTTGTTGATCAATTCCATGATGAGAACGGTCTTGCCCACGCCGGCGCCGCCGAACAGGCCAATCTTACCGCCACGCACATAAGGCTCCAGCAGGTCGATGACCTTAATTCCCGTCACCAGCATCTCGGCTTCGGTGGACTGATCCTCGAACTTCGGCGCTTCACGGTGAATTGCCGAGGTCTGCTTGGTCTTCAACTCACCACGCTGATCGATCGGCTCGCCGATCACGTTGATGATGCGTCCAAGCGTCTCCGGACCGACCGGCACCGTGATCGGCGCACCGGTATCGGTGACCTCCAAGCCACGGACCAGACCCTCAGTCGCGTCCATGGCGATGGTACGCACTGCACCTCCACCCAGGTGGGCCGCCACTTCCAAGACCAGACGCTTGCCATCGTTGGTGGTCTCGAGCGCGTTCATGATTGCCGGCAAATCGCCCGCGAACTGAACGTCGACCACGGGACCCATGACCTGCGTGACCTTGCCAACCAGTTTTTTCGCCATCTTTCTCTGCTCCTACGACTCTCCGAAAGCGCGCCCTAGAGCGCTTCCTTCGCGGAGATGATTTCGATCAGCTCCTTGGTGATGACTGCCTGACGGGTACGGTTGTACCGCAAGGTCAGGCTATCAATCATATCGCCCGCATTGCGGGTCGCACTATCCATCGCCGTCATGCGAGCGCCATGCTCGCTGGCGTTGTTCTCAAGCAGGGCCTTGAAGATCTGTACCGCGAGGTTGCGCGGCAACAGCTCCTTGAGAATCTGCTCTTCGTTCGGTTCGTATTCATAGACCGCGCCGCCGACTGCCGCCGCGCCGTCGCCTTGTTCGTCCGACTTGTCGTTCTCATCAGCTTCATCACCCTGGAAGGGAATGAGCTGCTGCTCGGTAACGATCTGCGTCATCGCAGACTTGAAGCGTGCATAGAAGATCGAGCAAACGTCGAACTCGCCATTCTCGAACATCTGCGTGACGCGTTCGGAGACATCGGCGACCTTGTCGAAGTTGACCATGGGACGGTTCATGTCTTCGATCGTCTCGATGATCGATTCGCCATAAACCCGGCGCAGTTGATCGCGGCCCTTGCGGCCAAGACAGAGGATCTTGACTGTCTTGCCAGCGGCCTTGAGCTTTTCGATCCGTCGCCTGGCATCGCGCACGATGGAGGTGTTGAAACCACCGCACAGACCCCGATCGGCCGTTGCCAGGATGATGAGATGCACATCGTCCTTGCCGTTTCCGGCCAGCATCGGCGGCGCGCCGGGGGTACCTTTGACGCTTTCCGCCAAGGACCCGAGCATACGCGCCATGCGTTCGGCATAGGGACGGGAGGCTTCGGCTTGTTCCTGCGCCTTACGCAGCTTAGCCGCCGCCACCATCTTCATGGCCGACGTGATCTTCTGCGTCGACTTGACGCTGGCGATCCTATTTCTGAACTCCTTGAGACTGGGCACTTTCGCCTCTCTCGGCTATTGGATCCCTGGACGCTAAATCGGTCGATTCACCGTCTCAGGCGAAAACCTTCACGAATTCCGCAAGGAAGTCCTTCAACTTACCCTCGGTCTCGTCATTTAGGTCACGGCTATCGCGGATCGACGTAAGGATGTCGGCACCCTTTTCCCGAATCTCCGCCAGGAACCGTGTCTCGAAATCGGTGATCTTTGAAAGCGGCAACTTGTCCAAGTAGCCGTTGACGCCTGCGTAGATCACGGCAACCTGCTCTTCGACCGCCAGCGGCCGGTACTGCGGCTGCTTCAACAGTTCGGTCAGGCGCGAGCCACGGGCCAGCAGACGCTGCGTCGCGGCATCGAGATCGGAGGCAAACTGCGAGAAGGCTTCCATCTCACGGTACTGGGCCAGTTCCAGCTTAATCTTGCCGGCGACCTTCTTCATCGCCTTGATCTGCGCCGAGGAACCCACGCGGCTAACCGAAAGACCGACGTTCAACGCAGGGCGAACGCCCTTGTAGAACAAATCCGTCTCCAGGAAGATCTGTCCGTCCGTGATCGAAATCACGTTGGTCGGAATGTAGGCCGACACGTCACCGGCCTGGGTTTCGATGACCGGCAGAGCCGTCAAGGAACCCGCGCCGTTCTCGTCGTTCATCTTCGCGGCGCGCTCCAGCAAACGGGAGTGCAAGTAGAAGACGTCGCCGGGGAACGCTTCGCGGCCCGGCGGGCGGCGCAGCAACAGGGACATCTGACGATAGGCGACGGCTTGCTTGGAAAGATCGTCATAAACGATAACGGCGTGCATGCCGTTATCGCGGAAGTATTCGCCCATCGCACAACCGGCATAAGGCGCCAGGAACTGTAGTGGCGCCGGATCGGATGCGGTTGCGGCAACGATGATCGAATATTCCATCGCGCCGTAATCTTCGAGCTGCTTGACCAAGTTGGCGACCGAGGAGCGCTTCTGACCGACCGCGACGTAGATGCAATAAAGCTTCTTGCTCTCGTCATCGCCCTGGTGAAGCGGCTTCTGGTTGATGAAGGTGTCGATCGCGATGGCGGTCTTGCCAGTCTGGCGGTCGCCGATGATCAGTTCGCGCTGACCGCGACCGATGGGGATAAGAGCGTCAATGGCCTTCAAGCCCGTCTGCACCGGTTCGTGCACCGACTTACGCGGGATGATACCGGGCGCCTTGACCTCAACGCGGCTGCGCTCTTCGGTCTTGATCTCGCCCTTGCCGTCAATCGGGTTGCCAAGTCCATCAACGACGCGCCCCAGCAATCCGCGGCCAACAGGCACGTCGACAATGGTACCGGTCCGCTTGACGACATCGCCTTCTTTAATGGCTTGGTCGCTGCCGAAGATGACGATACCGACATTGTCAGTCTCGAGGTTCAGGGCCATACCCTTAATGCCGCCCGGGAACTCGACGAGTTCACCAGCCTGGACATTATCGAGCCCGTAGACGCGAGCAACACCGTCACCGACGGAAAGAACCTCACCGACCTCGGCAACATCGGCCTCGGTTCCAAAGTTCTCGATCTGCTCTTTCAGAATGGAAGAAATCTCAGCGGCGCGGATGTCCATCACCCAACCCCTTTCATAGCAACCTTAAGTTTTTGGAGTTTGGTCTTCAGCGACCCGTCTATCATACGAGAGCCGACCTTAACGACAAGGCCACCGAGCAACGTGGGATCGACTGTAACGTCGACCTGCACCTTGCCACCGATGGCATCCTTCAAAGACTGAACGAGTTTATCCTTCTGGGCGTCGGATAGCGCCTGGGCCGAGGTCACCTTCGCGGTGACCTCCCCGCGGCGGCGCGCCAACTCTGCCAGATAGGCGTCGATCATTTCCCTGAGCGCAAAGAGGCGGCGGTTTCGCGCCACAACTTGCACAAAATTTTTCGTGATTTCCTGCGCCTTGGCCTTGTCGAGAAGCGCGGCCATCGCCGCTGCCTTCTGCTCGCGACCGTAGAGCGGAGAGCGTGTGAGGCGGAGCAGGTCATCGCTGCTGTCCAGAAGCACCTTCAACCCCCGCAGATCCTCTGCGACGGCATCCAGGGCCTTCTTTTCCTCGGCCAAGTCTAAAAGGGCTGCGGCATAGCGCCCCGCAAGACCGCTTTCGCTGGTGTTGTCGGCTGCCAAACTGACGTCCCCAAACAGAAACTGGCTCCGGAGTAATTCCGCGGAAAACGGAAGGTCCCCCTAAAGAGCCGTGAAACCCATAAACGACTATGCCCTGAAACCCGTACTTCCCTGGTCAGGGCGCGCGTTAGGTATCATAGCGAGCCAACCCTTGCAAGACGACTCCCACGTCTTGTTCGCACCTTTTGTCACATCCTGTCGCTCGCAACCGGCCGCTAAAGGAAGGAATAGGGATCGATGTCGACTTGCAAGCGAACCCGGTTCGGCAGCTTGATGCGCCCAAGCCAGTCCCGCAAGTAACTTTGAGGCCTTTGATCGCGCGGGGTTTTAACCAGGAAGCGGCGGCGGTGGCGGCCACGCAGTGCAGCCAGAGGGGGCGTGCTGGGGCCCAGGATCTGGATACCCTCCGCCTTCGGCGCCGCGCGCGCTAAGGCTCTGGCGACCTCTTCCACGGCCTGGAGGTCGCCGCTGGACAAAATCACAGCCGCCAGACGTCCGAAGGGCGGCATCATGAGATCACGCCTGGATTCGGCCTCAGCCGCGAAAAAGCGATCCCGATCTCCCGATACCAATGCCTCGATCACCGGGTGGTCCGGCTCATGTGTCTGAATTAACACGCGCCCAGGCTTGCTTTCCCGCCCGGCGCGGCCGGACACTTGATGCAAAAGTTGATAGGTCCGCTCCACGCCCCGCAGGTCGCCGCCGGACAAGCCCAGATCGGCGTCCACGACTCCGACCAATGTCAATTGAGGAAAATGATGACCTTTGGCGACGATCTGGGTGCCGATCAGCAGGTCGATTTCATGCTCCTGGACCCGGCGCACGAACTCCGCCGCCGCCTTGGGTCCATAGATCGTATCGCTGGACAGAACCGAACGCCGCGCCTCCGGGAAAAGATAGGCCGCCTCCTCGGCCACGCGTTCGACACCCGGTCCCCAGGCGATCAGGGAATCGGCCTCACCACAGGCCGGGCAATTTTTCGGTCTGCGCAGCGTAAAGCCGCAGTGATGACAGACAAGCCGGTCACTAAGGCGATGCTCAACGAGCAGAGCCGTGCAGTTCGGACATTCCAGCCTGTGATTGCAGGCGCGACAAAGGGTGAGCGGCGCATAGCCGCGACGGTTCAGGAAAAGCAACGCCTGCTCGCCGCGGCCAAGTGTCTCGGCCAAAGCCTGGCGCAGCGACGGCGACAGCCATCCCGCGCCCAGTTCGGGGATTCGTTCCGGCTTATCGCGGCGCAAATCCACAGCTTCCACATCCGGCAGGGACGCTCCACCATGACGCGCAGGAAGGCGCAGTTCCGCGTAGCGACCTTGCTGGACGTTGAAAACGCTTTCCAGCGACGGTGTCGCCGACACCAGGATCGCAGGGAATCGTCCAATGCTGGCGCGAACCACCGCCATGTCGCGGGCGTGGTAGGCAACGCCATCTTCCTGCTTGAAGGCTTGCTCATGTTCTTCGTCGACGACGATCAATCCCAGTTCCTTGAAGGGCAGATAAAGCGCCGAGCGCGCGCCGACGATGACCCGCGCCTCGCCGTAGGCCACCGCGCGCCAGGTATCGCGCCGCTGAGCCTGGGTCATGTCCGAGTGCCAGGTTGCGGGCGGCGCACCGAAGCGCGCTTCGAACCGCTCCAGAACCTGTACCGACAGCGCAATTTCCGGCAGCATGACCAACACTTGCCGACCGGCGGCGAGGGCCGCCGCCACGGCTTCCATGTAAACTTCGGTCTTGCCCGAACCGGTAACGCCATCGAGCAGCGACACCGAGAAGTCCTTACTGTCGACCATGGCCCGCAACGCCGCGGCTGCTTCGCCTTGCGCTTGTGAAAGAACAGGACCCTGCCGCGCCGAATCGGGCGCATCGATCTCGATTCTGCTCGGCATTTCGAGGCGCTCTAGCAATCCTGCCGCCGCCAGCCCCTTTACCACACCAGTCCCGACAGCGGCTTCGCGGGCCAACTCGGCGGCGGAACGGGCCATGCCGTCGGCGGCGATGGCCATGACACGGCGGCGCGCGGGCGTCAGCTTCACCTCACTCGCAGACGGCTGGGCAATGTCTGGCCGAACCAGACGGTAAACCGGGCGTGTCGGCGGCGGTTCCAACGCCTGGGCACTCGACAAGGCCATTTTCAGAACCGCACCCGGCGCCGTCAGCGTGTAGGCAGCAACCCAGTCGACAAAACGACGCTGATCCGGCGTCATCGGCGGCAAGTCGATTCGCGACTTGACGACCTTCAAACGCTCAACGGGCAGTTCCTCGCCATCGTCCTGATCGCTGGGGTCCCAAACGACTCCGACGCTTTCGCGCCGCCCCAAAGGCACACAGACCAAGTCACCCGGCGCCAAAGCGGTGCCTTCGGGCGCCAGATAGTCGTAAGGACCCGCCAACGGCAAGGGGAGCAAAACACGGCAACGCTGCGACCCCGCTGCCAAGGGCAGCGCTTCATCGTCGAATTTCCCGGCGGAGTCCGTGGGAAAAGTGGCATGCTGTCCGGCCATGGTTTACACTCTAGTCGAGGCGGTTGCCGAGAGCTACGTGAAGGGTTATCACCGCGCCACATGAATTCAACCCCTTGCGGCGTTGGCGGCATGAAGCGCCAAAGCCAGGGGGCAAAGCAAGCCAGGAAAGGTCGCTCAATGAAGTTTTTCATCGACACCGCGGACGTAGGCGAGATTCGCGAATTGGCGGACACGGGCCTGCTGGACGGAGTCACCACCAACCCGTCGCTGGTCGCCAAATCCGGTCGTGATTTCTTTGAGGTTCTGGAAGAGATCTGCGCCCTGGTCCCCGGACCGGTTTCCGCCGAAGTCACCGGCACCGACTCGCAAACGATGATCGCCGAAGGCCGTGCGCTGGCCAAGTTGGCGACAAATATTACGGTCAAGGTTCCCCTGACAGTCGATGGTTTGAAGGCCTGCAAGGTGCTGACCGCCGAAGGAACCATGGTCAATGTGACGCTCTGTTTCTCCGCGGCCCAGGCGCTCTTGGCCGCGAAGGCTGGTGCAACCTTCATTTCTCCCTTCATCGGTCGGTTGGATGACCTTTCGCAGGACGGCCTTGGGCTGATCGCCGATATCGTACAGATCTATGCCGCCTATCCGCAGATCGAAACGGAGGTGCTGGTCGCCTCCGTGCGGCATCCCCTGCACGTGGTGGAAGCCGCGAAGATGGGCGCACACGTAGCCACGCTACCGCCTGCGGTTCTCAAGGCGATGTTCAAGCATCCCCTGACCGACAAAGGTTTGGATGCCTTCCTAAAGGACTGGGAAAAGACCGGCCAATCGATTCTGGATCGCGCCGGCAAGGGTAAGGGAGCCAATGCCGCATAACGCAGACGACGCAACCCCGCCCCCGCGGGGCTGCAATGGAAAGATCGGCCCGGGAGATGCGTCCGGGGAACAGCCGGAGGAGCGGCTGGATTCCGCATCTGCGGACGACTCTCCCAACACGCACCTAAACGATACGACCGTTGCGGAATATCTGCGTGAACACCCGGATTTCCTGGTCCGCCATCCGGAATTGATCGAAACGCTGGTTCCGCCCGAGCGGCGCCTCGACGGGGCCGCAGGGGGCGTTGTCCTCGATCTGCATCGCTTCATGTTGGAGCGGCTGCGCGGCGAGATGCGCGGCCTGCGCGACAGCCATGATTTCCTGGTCACCACCGGCCGCAGCAACATGAGCGCCCAGGCGCGGATTCATGAGGCCGTTCTCGCTATTCTTTCGGCCCCGACCTTCGAGCGTTTGATCGAAACGGTTACCGACGATTTGGCGATCCTGCTCGATATCGATGTCGCGACGCTCTGCGTCGAGCGGCGGGCCGAGGATATCGACGCCAGCGAGTTCGAAGGCGGCGAGATCAAAGTGCGCGGTCTGCACCGGGTGGACGTGGGAACCGTGACGCGACTGCTCGGGCCAAAGCGGCGCTTGCTGCTGCGCGAAGAGATTGCGGGAGATATCGATGTCTTCGGCCCGATGGCCGGCTTGGTGCGCTCCGACGCGTTGATTCGACTTAATATTTCACCCGTCACGCCGCCTGCTTTATTGGCACTCGGCGCGCGTCAGGTCGGCGCTTTCCATCCACAGCAGGGTTCGGAATTGCTGGAGTTCCTGGCGCGCAGCCTGGAGATCACGGTTCGTGCCTGGCTTGACCTGCCGGACTGACCATGGACACCACCGCCCTCAGCTTGGCACCGGACCTGGCCAAAGCCTTTGCCGCTTGGCAGCGGTGGTTGTCGGACGAGCGGCGATTGTCGCCGCACAGCCTCGCCGCCTACCAGTCCGACCTAAGCGACTTTCTTAGTTTCGTGACCCTGCATGAGGGCGGCCCGCCCTCATTAGCGCATCTTGAATCCTTGAAAACCGTCGACTTCAGGGCCTGGCTCAGCGCAAGAGGCCGACGCGGCCTGGCCAAGAGTTCGACCGCGAGAGCACTCTCCAGTCTGCGCTCCTTCTTTAACTGGGGTAAACGGCATGGGCTGTTTGAAAACGCGGCCGTGACAGCGCTTCGGAATCCGCGTCAAAAGCAGAGCCTGCCCAAGGCCCTCACCCATAGAGAGATGCAAGACTGCCTCAAGGGGTTGTTCGAGCTAGGGGATGAGCTTTGGGTTGCCAAGAGAAACCTGGCGATATTCCTGCTCCTCTATGGCTGCGGTTTGCGAATTGGCGAGGCTCTGACCTTGACCCGGCGCGAAGCCCCCGCTGCCGGTCAAAGCGCCCTTAGGATACGTGGGAAAGGCGGGAAAGAACGCATCGTTCCCTTGTTGCCCGTTATTGGATCGGCCGTAAGTGATTATCTGGAGAGCTGCCCCTTCCAACCGTCACCGAATGAGCCCTTGTTCGTCGGCAAGCGGGGCAATGCCCTGGGCGCGCGCCGTGTTCAAGAGACCTTGGAGCGGCTACGCGGATTCCTGGGACTGCCGCCGGATGCGACGCCGCATGCCCTGCGCCACTCTTTTGCCACCCATCTGCTGGCGGGCGGTGGCGATCTTCGGACGATACAGGAGCTGTTGGGCCACAGTTCGCTTTCGACCACACAGCGCTATACCTCTGTAGATACGGAGCGCCTGTTGGACGTATATAGGAAAAGCCATCCCCGAGCGGGTCGCGTGTGACGCGCCTGCGGGAAAACTCAAAGGGAGAGCGTGATGATCCTTCGCAAACTGCTGGTTTCCGTTTTCATGGTACTGCTTGCGGCACCGGCTTGTGCTCAAAGCAGCCGAAAAGGTGACCGCGTGATCGAGAAGACTGAGTCCTCGGCTCCGAAAAGCCGTCCGCTGGAGCAAGAACCCGAAATAGCGCCGAAGAGTCGCCCGCTGGAGCAAGAACCCGAAATAGCGCCGAAAAGCCGTCCGCTGGAGCAAGATCCAGACATCGCCACCCCTGCGACCCGAGGCGGCAGCGGGAACAACGGCGGGACTACCGATGCGGTTGGAACTGCCGCCGGTATCCTGCTTAGCACCCAGGAGCGCAGCATTCTCTATGACATCTTCGGCGGCGGCCGTGATGTGAAAGGATTCAAGAAGCCAAAGCCGATCCCGCCCGGCATTCGCAAGAAAATCGCGCGAGGCGGCGCGATTCCGCCAGGAATTGCCATGACCCGGTTGCCCGACTCGGCGCTATCGCGCCTTCCACGGCGACAAAACCAAGAGTATGTGGCCATCGGGAGCGATATCGTCCTGATTGACCGCAGCACCCAAGTCATTGTCGATGTCGTAGAGGAAATTCTGCGTTAACGCGGCGCCGGACGAAGCAAGCGGGCCGTCAAGACCAGCGCCAGGATTCCAAGCAGGGGTCCCAATGCCAGACTGCTAAAGGCAAGGCCCCAAGCCCAGGTGGGCTCATCCCAAAGGGCGCCCCAGTCCAGCATCAATCCAAACACCAATGGGCTGACCGAGCCTGCGGCGAATCCCATCAAGCTGTGGAATGCCATGGTCGCGCCTTTCCGACCAGGGTCCGCGCATTCGACGACACCGGCCGTCAAGGCGCCGGAATCGACATTCAGGAGGAATACGTAAAGCCCGAGAATCGGCAGTAGAAGCATTGGACTGCTGCCCACCAGGTATCCAACCAACAGGGACAACGCCGCCGCCGCACCCATGGCGCCGATGATGACGCGCCGGCGGCCAAAGCGCAGAGCCAGTTCGTTCCCTAAAAAAGAGGCCGGCAGACCCAGCATGAAGAGCAAGGTCGCCAGTCGCGTCGCCGACCAACCCTCGCCTGCGAGGTCCTGAAAAGCCACGGCTGCGACCAGAAAAGCGACCAGCCAACTGCGCACACCAAACAGCTCCCAAACATGCCCGCCATATCCCAGGATGTATCCGAAGGCCGGGCGGTTCCCGACCAACGGTCTGGGATCCAGAAGCTTGGCCAAGGGCACGATCGCAGCTAGTTTTTCCCGCTTGATCGGCCTGATTAGCAAACCGACCATCAGGCAAGCCGACAGGCAGGCCGCGCCAGCCAGATAGAAAGCGCTCTGCCACCCCCCGAAGCGAGCGGCTTCTCCGGCCAACAGGACCGAAAGCGCCGTCCCGATTGCGAAGTGCGCTGTGTAGATCGAGATCGACCGGGACGCCTTGGGTCCGGTTACCCGATCGCTCAACAAACGCAGGCCGACCATGTAGGTGCCGGCCAGCCCGATTCCCCCGAGGGCCCGCAGTCCGAGCGCGCTCCAAAATCCTTCGGCCAGGAAGCCAAAACCGAAGTGACTGAGTGCGCCGACCGCGGAGGCGAAAAGATAGATGCGGCGAGCGTCCAATCGATCGGTCAGGCTCACCAGCAACGGAACGGCTGAAATGTAGCCCACGTGGTAAATGCCGCTGATCCAACCGGCCTCGCTGTTGGTCAGACTCCAGAGTGACCTGAACTCGGGCAAGAGCGCCGGAAAGCTTGCGCTGCCGATCAGGTTGAGCACCTCGGCCATGGTCAGGACAAACGTTAGTGCAAGGGACGAGCGAACGAGCGGGAAGCCTCTTGATCGAACCATAACCTTCGCCGCCAAAGGCGGATCACATATGGAGAGGTCGCTTGTGGACCGCCAGGGCCGCCTCCTTGACCGCCTCGTTCAAGGTCGGATGGCCGTGGAAAGCCCGCGCCACGTCCTCTGCGGATCCGCCAAATTCCATGGCCATAACCAGTTCGTGGATCAGACTACCGGCATCCGGCCCGATGATATGGGCTCCCAGGACCCGGTCCGTCCGTTCATCGGCTAGAATCTTCACGAAGCCGTCGGTTGCGTTCATGGCCCGCGCGCGGCCATTGGCGGCAAAGGGGAACTTGCCGGACCGATACTTGACGCCAGCTTCCTTCAATTGCTCCTCGGTCTTACCGACCGAGGCAACTTCGGGCCAAGTGTAGACGATGCCCGGCACCGTGTCGTAGTTCACGTGCCCAGGCCCGCCTGCCAGCATTTCCGCCAAGGCCACGCCCTCTTCCTCGGCCTTGTGCGCCAGCATCGGGCCGGCGATCACATCACCGATGGCATAGATACTCTCGACGTTGGTACGCCAATGCGCATCGGTTTTGATGCGGCCCCGGTCATCGAGTTCGACACCAACTGAATCCAGGCCCAACCCATCGACATAGGGCCTGCGCCCGATGGCGACCAGAACGATCTCCGCCTTGATTTGCTCCGCGGCGCCGCCCTTCGCCGGCTCGACCGTCAGGGTCACGCCGGATTTCGCCTGCTTGGCGGCCGTGACCTTTGTACCAAGCTTGAAAGCCATCCCTTGCTTCTTGAGCACTTGCTGGAAGGTCTTGGCAACCTCGGCGTCCATACCTGGGACCAATCTGTCCAAGTATTCCACCACGGTAACCTGCGTCCCGAGGCGCTGCCAAACCGATCCCATCTCCAGGCCAATATACCCGCCGCCGATCACAACCATGGTTTTGGGAACGGACTCCAACTCCAAGGCACCGGTCGAAGAGACGATCTGCTTTTCATCGACCTTCACGCCCGGCAGATCGACATGGGTCGAACCCGTCGCAATGGCGATATTCTTCGCCTGAATCTTCTCCTTGCCGTCGATGGTGACCTCGTTCTTGCCGGTGACCTGGCCGCTGCCCTTCAGCCAATCGATCTTGTTCTTCTTGAACAGGAACTCGACACCCTTGACGTTGGCCTCAACGACCTTGTCCTTGTGAGTCATCATACCGTTCAGATCGAGTGAAACCTTGCCCGTCTTGACGCCGAAGGATGCCAGAGCATGCGCCGCCTCCTCGTACTTCTCGGACGCCTGCAGCAAGGCCTTGGAAGGGATACATCCGATGTTGAGACAGGTGCCGCCCAGCGTCGCGCGCTTTTCCACGCAAGCCACCTTCAAACCCAGTTGCGCAGCGCGGATCGCAGCCACATATCCGCCGGGTCCACCACCGATCACCACAAGGTCGTAACTCTTATCGCTCATCCCAGAAAGCTCCTTGGCGCTGTGCCTCAGTCAAAGGTGCCTAAATCGGAAACCCCTTCGGACGCCTCATGGCATAAAGGGCGGCAATCCTTGGAGGCCAGTTGCCCCGCACCTTGCCGCAAAGCCCGGAAGGAGACAAGGTGAAGCCAGCGCGCAATACGCGATTGAAAAGGAAAATCGTCATGTCGATCGCCAACATCATGGTCTATGGACAAAAACTGCCCGCCGTCGAAGAAAGCCGCCCGGATGCGACCAAGATAATCGCCGGTGATCCGCTGCAACGCACCTGGAACTACTATGAAAGCAGCGATGGAAAGCTCTATTCCGGAATCTGGGAGGCCGAGCCTGGAACCTGGCGGATCAACTACGACGAGGCTGAGTATTGTATCATTCTGGAAGGTCAGTCACGCCTGACCGATGAGCACGGCGCTATGCTGGAACTCAAACCAGGCAGCGCAATCTTCATTCCACCCGGGTTCAAGGGCACCTGGGAAGTCGTCACGCGAACGCGCAAGCATTATGTGATTTATCTCTGACGTAAGGGCGGCAGGGCGACAGGCAAAGAAAAAGGGCGCCGCAAGCGACGCCCTTTAACTTTTCGATCCAAAAAGCCTCAGACGGCCTTCAGGTTCTCCGCGGAGGACTTACCGCGGCGCGGGTCCGTCTTCTCCTCGTAAGAAATCTGCTGACCTTCGTTCAGGCCGCTCAGACCGGCGCGCTCGACGGCGGAAATGTGGACGAAAACGTCCGCGCCGCCTGCGTCAGGCTGAATGAAACCAAAACCCTTGGTGCTGTTGAACCATTTGACCGTGCCCGTTGGCATCGCTGTCCTCCTAATGGTGATTCGCTCATGCATCCCATATGCTTGAGCATTAACATGTCTAGGAATTGCAGCGATCTCTCGGCCCAAGCGGGCATAACAAGTCGGCAGTTCAAAGTCCTATGACGGCCCGAAACATAAGCGAATTGTCGCAGAAAGCAAGCGAAAAGACGCATGGATCGGGTCTTGGGACCCGGTGCAGCCGGCTCTCAAGTCGCCAAACACAAAGTTGCATTGCCGTTTATCTGGTCTTGATCGAAAGCTGATTCGATTAGCGGAACCGGGAACTGGGCGGCGTGGTCGGCGGCACAGATGCCTGCTCGGATCGCTGCGGCTGCCTTACCTTGGAGCCTGTTGTCTGGTCCAGATCGTCGAAAATTCCGATGATCTGGTTTTTGTTGACACAGAAAATGGCGCTGGCTTCATCCTCAAAGGGAATAAAGTCACGTTCATCGTTCAACATGTCGATAACCCGCTCGTCTGCATCGAGGAAAATGCGGCCCTTTATGACCGAACCGTCGCTGACCTTCAGCCGAACGATGCGTGAATTCTTATTGACCCTACGGTCATTGCTGCCTTCTGACATTTCCACCCTCCCAAACGTCCGGACGTTGCCGCACATCCGTTTTACGTATCGATTTTCATTCAATTACGTTAGGCCAAAAAAAGCAAACGCTCGGTCGGCTATATCAGTCGACCTCGACAGCCCATCAACTTCTCGCCGGTCGTGACCCCCTACAGGTCCAGCAACAGGCGCTGGGGATCTTCCAGGGCTTCCTTGACCTTGACCAGGAAGGTCACGGCCTCGCGGCCGTCGATCATCCGGTGATCGTAGGAATGGGCGAGGTACATCATCGGCCGCACCACGACCTCGCCGTTGACCGCCATCGGCCGCTCCTGAATTTTGTGCATGCCGAGAATACCCGATTGCGGGCGGTTCAAGATCGGCGTCGACAAAAGCGACCCGAAAGTGCCGCCGTTGGTGATGGTGAAGGTGCCGCCCTGCATTTCGTCCATGCTGAGCTTACCGTCGCGCGCCCGCTTGCCGAGATCGGCAATACCCGCTTCCACGCCCGCGAAGGACAGACTGTCGGCATCACGCAGTACCGGAACCATCAGGCCGTTCGGAGTCGAGACCGCAACGCCGATATCGTAGTAGTTGTTGTAGACCATCTCTTCACCGTCGATCTGCGCATTGACCGAGGGAATGTCCTTGAGCGCCGCGACAACCGCCTTCACGAAGAACGACATGAATCCGAGCTTCACGCCGTGTTTTTTCTCGAAGGCTTCCTTGTGTTGCGCGCGAAGGGCCATGATCGCGCCCATGTCCGCTTCGTTGAAAGTCGTCAGAATCGCCGCTGTGTTCTGTGCTTCCTTCAAGCGCCGGGCGATGGTCTGGCGCAACTTGGGCATGCGCACCCGCTCCTGCCTGGACTCTGCCGCTCTGGCGGCCGGAGCCGGCGCGGGTGCAGCGGCTGCAGCCGCCGCCGGAACCTCGGGCGCCGTCTGAACGGGAGCTTGCGCCGGCTGCTTGCCATCCAGGAAATCCTGCACGTCTTCCTTGGTGATCCGGCCCTGCGGCCCTGTACCCTGAATGCGGTTGGGATCCAGCCCCTTTTCCGCGATCAGGTTGGCAACTGCCGGCGACAGCGTCATCGCACTGGGAGGCGTGGTTTCTTCAAAGTAGCGGATAAGAGCTTCCTTGGTGATCTTGCCACCACCCGCCAACGCGGCGGGGTCAAGCGATTTGGACTTTGCGGGCGCTGCGGTCCCAGAGGAGTCGGCCTTGGAGTCCGCCTTGGAATCCGCCTTGGGCTCGGCCTGCGCCGCTTTCGCAGCCGCCGGCGCTTCGCTTTTACCCGGCGCGGCACCGGCGGAGATGGAGGCCAACAAAGCGCCGACCTCAACCGTATCGCCTTCCTTTGCCTTTATGGCGCTCAGGACACCGGCCTGGGGAGCGTTGACCTCCAGGGTCACCTTATCGGTTTCCAGTTCGACCAGGGCCTCGTCCGCGGCAACTGCCTCGCCTTCGGCTTTCAGCCACTTGGCAATGGTCGCTTCGGTAACAGACTCACCCAAGGTTGGGACCGTAACCTCCACGGTCTCGCCAGACACGGCCGGCGCCGCGGCAACCGGGACGGAGGCAGACTCTTCCTTGGCCGGGTCGGCCTCCTTCTTCGCAGGTGCGGGGGCCTTGTCCTGCGCAGCGGCCTTCTTTGGCGTCGCGGCGCTTGCATTTTCGTCGATCCTGCCCAGAAGTGCCCCCACTTCGACGTTCGCGCCCTCTTCGGCGAGAATTTCGGCCAGGACACCCGCTGCTGGTGCGTTGACCTCAAGTGTTACCTTGTCGGTCTCCAGCTCCACGATCGGCTCGTCGGCGGCGACCGCATCGCCTGGCTTCTTCAGCCATTGTGCAATTGTCGCCTCACTCACGGACTCGCCCAATGTGGGCACCTTGATCTCACTGGCCATGCCTATGTCTCGTCTCTCTTTTCAGTTCGAGGGGGTCGCAGCGGCGCACCCCTTTTTTTCACTTTGCAGCGTTGCCTTTGTCTTTTTCATCGTCAATGCGCCGTCGCGTGCCGATCCGGCCCTCACGAACCTTGCCAATAGTCAAAGCATCTTCGACCAGAGATTCCTGCTCGGCGGCGTGGCGCTTCGCCGAACCGGTCGCGGGAGAAGCCGCCGAACGACGCCCCGCGTAGCGCGGCCGCGAATTCTTGAAGCCCACGAGCTCCGCGACTTCTTCGATGAATTCGGCCACGAAGTTCCAGCCGCCCATATTGCGGGGCTCCTCCTGGCACCAGACCAACTCGCAGTGCTTGTAGGGCTCCAGCTCTTCCGCCAAGGCGTCCACAGGGAAGGGGTAGATCTGCTCCAGACGCAGGATGTGGACATCCTTGATCTTCTGGGCGTCCCGAGCCTCCAGCAGATCGTAAAAGACCTTACCGGAGCAAAGCACAACCTGTTTGACGTTCTTTGGTTTCGACGGGGGCGTGTCCTCATGCAGCACCCGGTGGAACGAACTTCCGGGCCCAAACATATCCAAATCCGACACGCACTTCTTGTGCCGCAATAGCGACTTGGGCGTCATGATGACGAGCGGCTTGCGGAAATCGCGCTGAATCTGGCGGCGCAGGATGTGGAAGTAGTTCGCCGGCGTCGTGCAGTTGGCGACCTGAATGTTGTCTTCCGCGCAAAGCTGCAGGAACCGCTCCATGCGGGCGGAGGAATGCTCCGGCCCCTGACCTTCGTAGCCATGCGGCAACAGCATGACGATACCGGACATGCGCAGCCACTTGCTTTCGCCCGAGGTTATGAACTGATCGATGATGATCTGCGCGCCGTTGACGAAGTCGCCGAACTGCGCTTCCCAGAGCACCAGGGCCCGCGGTTCGGCCAGCGAGAAGCCGTATTCGAAACCCAGCACCGCCGCTTCGGACAAGGGGCTGTCCACGATCTCGGCCTTGGCCTGTTTCTCGCGTATGTGGTTCATCATCACATAGCGGAATTCTGTTTCCTGATCGATCAGGGACGCATGACGCTGCGAGAAAGTGCCGCGATTGCAATCCTGGCCGGATAGCCGAACCGGCGCGCCTTCCAGCAGCAGACTCCCGAAGGCCAAGGCCTCCGCCGTCGCCCAGTCAATGCCCTTGCCGCTGCTGATAGCCTTCCACTTGGCATCGAGCTGGCGCGCGATCTTGCGGTTGATGTTGAAATCGTCCGGCACCGTGGTCAGCGCCTTGCCGATCTCACGCAAGGTTTCGAGTTCAACCGCCGTTTGGCCGCGATGAGCCGAGAACCCTTGGAGCGACTTCATTCCCGCCCAGGCGCCTTCCAACCAATCGGCCTTGTTCGGCTTGTAGCTGTTGGCAACCTCGAATTCCTTTTCGAGCACTGCCTCGAAGTCTGTGACCATCTTATCGGCGGCCGCTTGGTTCAGCAGCCCTTCATCCATAAGCTGCTTCGCATAGATCTGCCGCACGGTCATGTGCTTGTTGATCGCGCGATACATCAACGGCTGCGTGAAAGCGGGCTCGTCACCTTCGTTGTGCCCGAAACGCCGGTAGCAGAACATGTCGATGACGACATCCTTTTTGAACTGCTGGCGGAATTCGGTGGCTATACGGGCGACGTGGACGACCGCTTCCGGGTCGTCGCCATTCACATGGAATATGGGTGCCTGAATGATCTTCGCGACCTCGGAGCAATAAGGCCCCGAACGCGCATTGACCGGGTTGGTCGTGAAGCCAATCTGGTTATTGACCACAAAATGAATGGTGCCGCCGATCCGGTAGCCCTTCAGCTCTGACAGATCCAGCGTTTCCGGCACCAACCCCTGACCCGCGAAGGCCGCGTCGCCGTGCAACAGCAAAGCCATGACCTGGGTGCGGTCCTTATCACCCAACTGCTCCTGCTTCGCCCGCACTTTGCCGACCACGACCGGGTTCACGGCTTCAAGATGAGATGGATTAGCGGTGAGCGACAGGTGGACCTGATTGCCGTCGAACTCGCGATCCGACGAGGTGCCGAGATGGTACTTGACGTCGCCCGAGCCACCGACTTGCTCGGGGTGGCTCGCGCCGCCCTGAAACTCGGAAAAGATCGCCTGGAAGGGCTTGCCCATAAAGTTGGCGAGCATGTTGAGCCGTCCGCGGTGCGGCATGCCAAGCACCACTTCCTTCAGGCCAAGCTGCCCGCCACGCTTCAGAATTTGCTCAAGACAGGGAATCATGGCCTCGCCACCATCCAGTCCAAAGCGTTTCGTGCCGGTATATTTCTTGTTCAGGAACTGCTCGAAAATCTCGGCGGCCACCAACCGCTCCAGGATTGCGATCTTGCCCTTGTCGGTAAAGTCGGTCTGGTTCCGGGCCTGTTCGATGCGCTGTTGAATCCAGGCTTTCTGGTCCGGGTCCTGGATATGCATGAACTCGACACCGATCTTACCGCAGTAAGTCGCACGGACGGCCTTGATAAGCTGTCGAAGCGTGCCGGTTTCCATCCCAAGGACATTGTTCAGGAAGATCGGACGGTCCCAGTCACTCTCGGTAAATCCATAGGACGCCGGGTCCAGTTCAGGATGGCTGCTGCGCTCCACAAGCCCTAATGGATCAAGATCAGCCTCAAGGTGCCCGCGAACCCGATAGGCACGGATTAGCATCAAGGCGCGAATGGAATCGAGTGTTGCCGAGCGAACGTGATCGGCGGTCAGTTCCCGGCCTTGCGAAATTCCGGCGGCAACCGCCTGAACCGACGCATTTCCGCTACCGTCGCACGACGTCTTGAATGTCTCCGGCCCGGGCTCGCCGGTCGCATCAACCGCTGCAGCACCGTTGCCACTCTGGCCGGATAGACTGCTCAGCAGCCCGGCTGCATCGTCCGTCAGTTCGGAAAAGATTTCCCGCCACGAAGGCTCGACCGAAGAAGGGTCGCGCTGGAACTGCGTGAAAAGCGCCGCCAGCTCCCGCGCATTCGGTCCGTAATAGGTCTGGTCGTGGTTCGTTTGTCCCATCTTCAACTTCGCCGCGGCCCGCCAAGGGACCGGCGCCGCTCTTCGCCCGAGTAGAGAGCGAGAGCGGCGTCAGACCATTTGTAGAGACGTGACCGCACCGCCTCCTGCTGTTGCGTTCCGGCTTCCGTTCAGAGCTTCCAAATCAAGAAAACTCAGCCCTTCATAGCCTCAACCATAGTGCGACCAAGCGCCGCGGGCGAGTCCGCAACGAGGAACCCGGCCGATTGCATCGCCGCAATCTTGTCATCCGCGCCGCCCTTGCCGCCGGAAATGATGGCGCCCGCATGGCCCATCCGTCGCCCGGGAGGCGCCGTAACACCGGCAATGAAGCCGACGATAGGCTTCTTGACCTTCGACTGGCGCACGAAATCCGCGGCATCTTCTTCCGCCGTACCGCCGATTTCACCGATCATGATGATGCCTTGGGTTTCCTCGTCCGCCAGGAACAATTCCAGACAGTCAATGAAGTTCGTGCCGTTGACCGGATCGCCGCCGATGCCGATGCAGGTCGACTGTCCCAATCCGGCAGCCGTCGTCTGAGCAACGGCCTCGTAGGTCAGCGTGCCGGACCTGGAAACGATGCCGATCTTGCCACGCTTATGAATGTGGCCCGGCATAATGCCGATCTTGCATTCGTCCGGCGTGATGACACCGGGGCAATTCGGGCCAACCAACCGCGTTCCGGAACCGACCAGCGCGCGCTTAACGCGCACCATATCCGTGACCGGAATACCCTCGGTGATGCAGACCGCCAAATCGACACCGGCATCTACTGCTTCCAGAATGGCGTCCGCTGCAAAAGGCGGCGGGACGTAGATCACACTGGCATTGGCGCCGGTGACGGCAACAGCTTCCGCCACGGTGTCGAAGACCGGCAGGTCAAGATGCTTGCTGCCGCCTTTGCCGGGGGTCACACCACCCACCATCTTGGTGCCATAGGCAATGGCTTGCTCCGAATGGAAGGTCCCCTGGGCGCCGGTGAAGCCCTGGCAGATAACCTTCGTGTTCTTATCGACGAGAACCGCCATTATGCTGCCTCCTTCACGGCCTTGACCACCTTGTCCGCCGCGTCCCCAAGATCATTGGCGGACACGATCGGCAGGCCGGATTCTTCCAGAATTTTCTTACCGAGTTCGACATTGGTGCCCTCCAGACGAACAACCAGGGGCACATGCAAGCTGACCTCACGGGCCGCCGCCACCACACCCTCTGCGATCACATCACAGCGCATAATGCCGCCGAAGATGTTCACCAGGATGCCCTCGACGTTCTCGTCCGACAGGATGATCTTGAAGGCCGCCGTGACACGCTCCTTGGTCGCACCGCCACCGACATCCAGGAAGTTTGCGGGTGATCCGCCGTAGAGCTTGATGATGTCCATCGTGGCCATCGCCAGACCCGCACCGTTGACCATGCAGCCGATGCTGCCATCGAGCTTGATGTAGTTGAGCTCGTGACGCTGGGCCTCGAGTTCCATCGGGTCTTCTTCGTCCTCGTCGCGCATTTCCGCCACATCGGCGTGCCGGAACAGTGCGTTGTCGTCGAAGTTCATCTTGGCATCCAGCGCCAGCACCTGATCGTCACCGGTGATGACCAGCGGATTGACTTCCACGATTGAGGCATCCAGATCGGTGAAAGCCTTGTACATGGCCATCAGGAACTTGACCGCCGAATTCACCTGCTTGCCCTTCAGTCCCAGGCCGAATGCGATCTTACGGGCATGGAATGGCATCAGACCGGTTGCCGGGTCGATGGCTTCCTTCAGGATTTTCTCGGGATTTTCCGCAGCAACCTCTTCGATCTCCATGCCGCCCTCGGTGGAGGCCATGATGGTGATGCGGCTGGTGGCGCGGTCAATCAACAGGCTGAGGTAAAGCTCGCGCGCGATGTCGCAACCTTCCTCGATGTAGAGGCGCTTGACCTCCTTGCCCGCCGGCCCGGTCTGCTTGGTGACCAAAACCTCGCCCAGCATCTTGCCAGCGTTGTCGCGCACCTCGTCAACGGACTTAACGACACGGACGCCGCCTTTCCCGTCCGGATCGTTCTTGAAGCGACCGGCGCCACGACCGCCGGCATGAATCTGCGACTTCACGACCCAAATCGGCCCCCCCAGCTCGGTCGCTGTCTTCACGGCCTCTTCAGGGGTAAAGGCCACACCGCCACGCGGTACCGCCACTCCATACTTCTTCAAAAGGCTCTTGGCCTGATATTCATGTATGTTCATCGGGATGCTGCCTGTCTCTTCCCGTTAATCGAAAGGTTTGTTGGCACGCCATGCGTTCCGGTCAGCCGCGCGTACCCGTGACGGCTCACTTTAACAAGCCCTTGCCATAGCGCAACCGAACCCGGCCGGACACGCTGACGGCAAGGAAACGGCGCCTTAGGCGCCGCCCTTGAAACCAAGTTTCTTACACGCCTCGACCAATCCTTGAACGGCCGTGACGGACTTGGAGAACATTTCCTGCTCCTCCGCCGTCAACTCAAGCTCAACGATACGCTCGACACCGCCCTCACCGATCACGACCGGCACGCCCACGTAAAGGTCATCCACGCCGTATTGCCCGGAGAGGTAGGCCGCGCAGGGTAGAACCCGCTTCTTGTCCCGCAGATAGCTCTCCGCCATTGCGATGGCCGAAGAAGCGGGCGCGTAGAAAGCCGAACCGGTCTTCAGCAGGCCGACGATCTCCGCTCCGCCATTGCGTGTACGATCGACAATCGCGTCCACACGCTCTTGCGTGATCCAGCCCATCTTGACCAGATCGGGCAGCGGAATGCCCGCAACCGTGGTGTAGCGCACGGTCGGCACCATGGTGTCGCCATGACCGCCCAGCACGAAGGCGGATACGTCCTGGACCGAAACGTTCATCTCGTCTGCGAGGAAATGCCTGAAACGTGCGGAATCCAGCACACCGGCCATTCCGACGACCTTCGCGTGCGGCAGACCCGAAGCCTCCCGCAGCGCCCAAACCATGGCGTCCAGCGGGTTCGTTATGCAGATAACGAAAGCATCGGGACAGTTTTCGCGAATCCCTTTGCCGACGGATTCCATGACCTTGAGGTTGATACCCAGGAGATCATCTCGGCTCATGCCGGGCTTACGGGGCACGCCCGCAGTGACGATAACGACATCCGCCCCGGCGATACCCGCATAATCGCTGGTCCCGGAGAGTTTGGCATCGTAGCCCTCGACCGGCGCAGCCTGCGCCAAATCAAGTGCCTTGCCGTCCGGAATGCCTTCCGCGATGTCGAAAAGCACGACATCACCCAATTCCTTCAAGCCGGCAAGAAGAGCCAATGTACCGCCGATCTGGCCTGAGCCGATCAAGGCAATCTTGGTGCGAGCCATTCTTTCTATTCCCTCTTGAGTAAGCGGGTCGCCAGATCGCCGCGGTTACGCACTCCCGGCAGGCCCTTGCTAGATATGACGGGGCGTTGGTAGCGCGAATCATGCTGCACTGCAAGAGCAAGGCGCAATATGCCTCGAATGGGTCGGTTTAAAGCGACACGACCCGCAAGCCTCACGTTTCCCCCGGGAAACGGTGAAGCAAGATCGGCACCGCAGGTCAGGAGTCGCTGGACCGGGCGGCTTGATAGTCTTTCACGATGTAAAGAGGTCGGCGTTTGCTTTCATTGAACACGCGGCCCAGGTATTCCCCGATCAGCCCCAGGAAGAAGAGCTGGACGCCGCCAAGAAACAAAATAACCGACATGAGGGACGGATAGCCGGGGACGTCCGATCCTTGGATCAAGGTTTGCAGGATGATGATGGTGCCATAAACGGCCGCCACGGCGGATATCACCAGACCAAGATAGGTCGCGACCTTGAGCGGCGCGATGGTGAAGCCGGTGATACCCTCGAGACTGAAGTTCCAGAGCTTCAGGTAGTTCCACTTCGTCACACCTTTGAAACGCGGATCGCGGTCGTAGAGAATTTCCTTTGCCGGGTAGCCGACCCAGGCAAACAGTCCCTTCATGAAACGATGCTGTTCGCGCAATTGCTTGAGGGACTCGACCGCCCGTCTGCTCATAAGGCGGAAATCGCCGGTGTCGCGGGGAATCTCGACCTGGCTAAGTTTGCTCATCGTCCAGTAGAACGCCGTCGCTGTCGTGCGCTTCAACCAGCTTTCGCCCGAACGCGTCCGACGACGAGCGTAAACCACATCGAAACCTTCGTCGTTCCAGGCTTTGAAGAAGTCCTGGATCAACTCCGGCGGATCCTGGAGGTCGGCATCGATCACCACCACTGCGTCGCCCTTGGCCAGATCGAAGCCGGCCGTCATCGCGGCCTCCTTACCGAAGTTTCGGGACAGATCGATGATGGCTGCCTGTGGTGTCTGTTTGCGAATTTTCCCCAAGATTTCCAGGGTCGCGTCACGGCTACCGTCATTGACGTAGAGAATTTCATATTCACTCGGCAGGGCGCCCAGAACCGCGATCAGCCGTTCGTGGAACGCCGACAGCACTTCTTCTTCGTTAAAAGCGGGAACGACAACGGACAAAAGCATGGCGGGATCATACCCCCGGTGCGGATCGCGGAAAAGCAAATCGTTCCCCGACCGCGCGCGCTTTGCCAATTCCTTTGTGGCGTCCGGGCATTTTCTTGTTTAGGAACGGACAGCAGTCTGAGGGATGTTCAAACCATGACGCAAGGCGCAACGGCCCTGATCAAAAAACTTGCCGACGGGCAACGCGCCAAACGCTTCATCGCGGTCGGTTGCATCAATACCGCGGTCGACTTCGCACTCTTCAATTTGCTGTTCTATCAACTCGGGTACGCCCTGTTGCTAGCCAATCTGCTTGCTTGGCTTGCCGCCTTTTCGGTCGGTTTTATACTGAATCGCAACTGGACTTTCGCCCGGGTCGCCGGCGAAAGCGACATGAAAGGACAGTTCCTGCGCTATCTTTTGACCGCCGGGTCGGCGCTCTTGCTGGCTTCGGCTTCGATTTGGCTCGCGGCACTCATCATGCCGGCCTGGTTGGCCAAGATCGTGGCGATCGGCATCACCTTCGTCTGGAGCTTCACTCTGTCGCGGCTGTGGGTTTGGCCTCATTGAGCTTGGCCTCGATGGGAGCGGAGCCATCGGCATTCGGCCGTTGCCGCTCGCGCGCGGCCAGATGCGGTTTGGCGATGTAGTCCTTGGATTGCATCTCCTGCAATCTGCTGACGGTGCGCTGGAACTCAAAGGTGCCGTCGCCTTCGGGATAGAGGCTTTCCGGCAAGGCCGCTGCCGAAACAATCAAATTGCAATGGTGCTCGTAAAGCGCATCGACGAGGGTCATGAAGCGCCGTGCCTCGTTGCGCCTGTCCGGGCCAAGCGCCGGGATGTCCGACAGTATGAAGGAGTGAAAATGCCGCGCTAGGGATAGATAATCCCCGGCACCTAGCGGTTTGGCGCACAACTCCTCGAAGGTGAAGCGAGCGACGCCGCGCGCGCACCTCGAGACCGGGATTTCCCGCCCCTTCACCTTGACGGATCCGGCGTGGGGCTGGGCGCCGTCGGTCAGGCGCTCGAACGCGCGGTCCAATGCCGCCGACGACCGCTCGCCCAGAGGCGTGTGGTATGTCGGCATATCGCGCAAGCGCGCAATCCGGTAGTCCAGCCCTTCACCCAAATCGAACGCATCGGTACGCTCCTGCAACAGTTCGATGAAAGGCAGGAAGCGATCACGCTGCAGGCCCCCTTCGTAGAGTCTCTCCGGGGGCCAGTTGGAGGTGGCCACGACCACGACACCAGCGTCGAAAAGCGCCTCGAACAAACGGCCGAGAATCATCGCGTCGGCAATGTTGACGACGTGGAATTCATCGAAACACAGCAGATGGACCCGTTCGGCGAGTGCCGCTGCTAGTCGCGGCAAGGGATCGGTTTCCTGTCCCTTGGTCTCTTGCCGCCAGGCGTAAAGTTCGTCGTGCACCTCCTGCATGAAGGCATGAAAATGAACCCGGCGTTTCAGCCTTACCGGCGCGGTTTCATGAAAAAGGTCCATCAGCATCGACTTGCCACGGCCTACCGGGCCGAAGAGATACAGCCCCAAGGGCACTTCGCCGGATGACTTCCGGCTTGCAAAACCCAAGCGTGCGAGCAAACCCTTGCCGTTCGAAGAAGACGGACGGTAACCCTGCAAAGCCTCGTGTAACGCCTGGAGTTTCTCGGCGGCGGCCGCCTGCGCGCTGTCCGGTTTGACAGCACCTTCCGCAAGCCAGCGCTGATAGCGGGCCTGTGGGCCTTCTGGCGATGATGTCCGTTTCTCCATGGAGCGACTTGATAGCGGTTGATGCGGACGAAGGAAAGCGATCAATCGTCGCCGACAACCCGGTAAGCGCAGCGTCGGGCGCCCGCCAAGATGTGATCCTCGCGCGCCACCTGGGTGCTCTGGCCCAACACCGCGCGAAAGGCCTCGAGTTCGATACGGCAAAGCCCGCTGCAAGCACTTGCTGCCGTGCAAATTGGGCAGTGGTTCTCAACCAGCAGCCAACCGCCCTGCGGGTGTGGCATGACCTCAGCCATATAGCCCTCGCGCGAACGTTCCGCCGCAAGCGCAGCCAGCCTGTTCTCCAAAGCGTCATGTGGCGCGACGACCTTCGCATAGGTCTCGATCAACCCGGCGCGGCGAACCGCCAGAAGGCGCTCCAGGCCCTCGTCGCCGAAGGCTTCACGCATGGCTCCCAGCAAACCGGTCGTGAGCTCTGCATGACCATCGGGAAAGAAGCGATCCGCCGCCGGGGTGAGGCACCACCATTTGCGCGGTCTCCCACGGCCGGCCGGCCGGGCCTCGTGCCGCACCAGGCTTTCCGCTTCCAGGTCATAGAGATGCTGGCGCACCGCCATCGCTGTCACGCCTAAGCGCTCCCCAAGCTCCTCGGCGGTCTTTTCGCCCTCCTGCTTCAGGATATCCAGGATCTGGCGGCGGGATTTATAGTTGTTGGTTTCAGCCATTCTTATTTTCTAAAGATTTTTCTTGAATAATTCAAGTGCCTGATCGAAACTAACAACGATGAACGAGTGGACCGCTGTTGGGAGTGGAGTGATGGAGCGGAGTTGGGTTCGCGCAACCAGCTTGGAAACACTGAAGGAAAAAGGCCGGTTTCTGCTGCGCCATGAGGGTAAGCAAGTGGCGATCTTCCACACATCGAGTGGAGTTTTCGCCTGTAGCAACCGCTGCCCGCACGAGGGTTATCCGCTGATGGAAGGGTCGCTGGACGACGGTCCGGATGGCACCGGTTGCCGCTTGACCTGTAACTGGCATTCCTGGCGCTTCAACCTGCGCGACGGGAGTACGGAGGAAGGCGATCGCGTGCGCGTCTATCCCGTCAAAACCGAAAGCGGTGAGATTCTCCTCGACCTCAGCGATCCACCAGCGGAGCAACGAATCTCCGAGGCGCTATCCGCGCTCACGGATGCCCTTCGCCGACGTGACCGCGGTCGCATCGCCCGCGAGATTGCGCGACTGGAGAACGCTGGCGGCAACCCGCTTTCAGCCGTCACCCGTGCCATCCGCGAAACGGCGCCGCGCTTTGCCTATGGCATGTCTCACGCCCAGGCCGCCGCCAACGACTGGCTGGCCTTGAGGGCCGACTACGCCCGCACGTCCGCCGAACGTCTGGTCCCGTTGGTGGAGATCGTCGATCACCTGATCGACGACAGTTTGAGCGAGGCACCCCGGCCCTTTGCCCAAGAAGCAGAGCCGTTCGACGCCGCAAGCCTTGAACAGGCAATCCTTGCCAGCAACGACGAGGCAGCGAGTCGCTTAGTCCGCGGCGCTTTGGCGCAGGGCCTTGGCTGGCCGGATATGGAACCAGCCTTCGCCCGTGCCGCGCTCCATCATTATGCCGATTTTGGTCACTCGGCGATTTATACCTACAAGACCGGCCGCTTGTTGGAGCGACTGGGACACGACGCCCTGGAACCGCTGGCGCTGCTTTTGACGCGCGCTCTATGCGAGGCTTGGCGCGAGGATTTGATCCCCGAGTTTCGCGCCTACAAGCCCGCGCTGGAGGCATGGGACGGCGCGGGTCGGACTCCGGTGTCCTCAGAGGATTTTCGCGGCCTCGGCGTTAAGCAAGCGCTGAGGCGTGCCCTGGAATCATCGGGAAAGACGCACGCGCTATACGAGGCGTTACTGGGCGCGGCGGCCTATAACTTCCTGCATTTTGATCTCAGCTTGGAAAGGCGGGTTGATCTGAAGCCCTCGGAATCAAAAACCTGGCTCAGCTTCACGCATGCCATAACCTTCGCCAACGCCGGACGGAACCTCGCTGAACGCAATCCCGATCTCTGGCCTGCTGTCCTTTTGCAACTCGCCTGTTTCGTCGGACGCAACGCCGGCGCGGTTAGCAATGAGCCGCTGGAGCGGGAATGGGCACCCAAGGACGGAAAAGCCTTCCTGGACGGCGCCTTCAAGACGCTGTTCGATCACGGCAATCCCGAACCCATCGTCACGGCTCATGTGGTGAAGCTATCGACCGCCATCAAAGAGGAGGTCGCCGCCGCACCACAAGCGCCCTGGCGCGACACCCTGTTGGCAGCATTGGCACGCTTCCTCGCCAACCCGCCGCACCGGCCGCAGGTTCTGCGCCTGGCAACTCAGGCCATCAAGTTCGTCGAGCAGGAAGGTTAAGAATCCTCGGCGGCCAGACGCTGTAGATCCCCGCCCTCGATGCCCAGCAGTCGTGCGTCGTCGTCGGTTGCACCCAGGATGCGATAAAAATCCCGTGCGCCGCCGTTCGCCGACATCACGCCCCACCAGATGGACACGGCCTTGCGCTTCACAGCCTTTGCCGCAAGACGTGCGACCAGGGCTCGCCCAACGCCTTTCCCGCGTAATCCGTCATCGACATAGAGGTCCAGCATGAAGAGACCCCAACCGGCACGGTCGGTGTTGTACAGGTCCTGATACAGGAGGTACCCAACGACCTCGCCGGATGGCGTTTCGGCCACAATGCAGGAAAGCCGCCCGTCTGCCGCAAAGAAATCACGCCGTACGCCGGCCTCGGTAAAAACCGCAGCGCCCAGGCCCTCGTGCACACTCAAGGCATTGGCCAAACGGGCGAGCGCCCCGGCATCGCCGGGGCGCCCGTCACGGATGATCACTGCGTCCGACAAGCCACCGTGTCCTCAGCTCAGATAATCTTCTACCAGGCACTCGGCGATCTGCACCGTGTTGAGTGCGGCGCCCTTGCGCAGATTGTCGGAAACCACCCACAAGGAGACCGCGTTGTCGACTGTCGGATCCATCCGCACGCGACTCACGTAGACCGGGTCCGATCCGGCGGATTCTACCGGTGTCACGTAGCCCTCGTCCTGCCTGTGGTCGACCAGCGAGATGCCCGGCGCGGCACGCAATGCTGCACGAATTTCGTCCTCGTCAACCGGCCCCTCGAACTCGACGTTGACGGCTTCGGCGTGCCCAACGAATACCGGCACGCGCACACAGGTCGCATGCACCTTGATGCCCGGGTCGAGGATTTTCTTCGTCTCGACGGTCATCTTCCACTCTTCCTTGGTCGAGCCGTCGTCCATGAAAACGTCGATATGCGGAATTACATTGAAGGCGATCTGCTTGGTGAACCGCTTCGGCCGGATTGGCTCGTTCATGTAAATGCCGCGCGTCTGATTGAACAATTCGTCCATCGATTCCTTACCGCCGCCAGAGGTGGACTGGTAAGTGGAAACCACCACGCGGCGAATGCGCTGGAGGTCGTGCAGAGGCTTTAGCGCGACGACCATCTGAATGGTCGAACAGTTCGGGTTGGCGATGATGCCTTTTGCGGTATAGCCCGCGATGGCTTCCCGATTCACCTCGGGCACAATCAACGGCACGTCCGGATCAACCCGGAAATGTGATGTGTTGTCGATGACCACCGCGCCGGCGGCCGCGGCTTTGGGGGAATAGACCGCGGAGACTTTCGCACCGGGTGAGGACAGAACCAAATCCACGCCCTGAAAGTCGAACTTGGCGAGATCCTGGACCTTCACCACCTCGTCTTCGCCGAAAGAAACCTCGCGGCCCACGGACCGCTCGCTTGCCAAGGCGATGAGCTCGTCGACCGGGAACTCACGGTCGGCCAGCGTTTGAATGATTTCACGGCCAACGTTACCCGTCGCACCGACGACTGCTACTCTGTAACCCATGGTCTTCTATTCACCTCGTCCTAGGGTTTAAACTTCAATTGCTGCGCCTACCTTACGGTTCGACGCCTGATTAATGGCTTGCCACCGCCCAGCACAAGGAAATGGCCTTTGGCGGAGAAACTTCAAAACTATGCGGCGTTCTGGCCCTACTATCTGTCAGAACACCAAAGCGCCCGGTCCCGCAGGCTGCATTTTATCGGCACGGCCCTGGGGCTTTGCCTGGTTTTTCTTGCCCTGGCGACCCAGACCTGGTGGCTGCTGGTCGCAGCCCTCGTCAGCGGCTACACTTTTGCCTGGATCGGTCACGCTTTCGTCGAGCGCAACAAGCCTGCCACCTTCACCTACCCGCTCTGGTCGCTCCTAAGCGACTTCCGCATGTTCTTCCTCTGGATGACCGGGCGCCTGGAACAGGAGTATGTGCGCCTGGGCATCGACCAGAGACCTTGACGATATTACCGACACAAAGAGACCGTCGGGTCTTGAGTCACCAAAAAGCTAAGGGGCCTCCCGTTTCCGGTGGCCCCTACGTTCTTCATCGTGCTGCTGCTATTCGCGGGCGTCACAAGAACGGTCAGGCCACCGCCTTTCCGGTGGTGGTTTTGCTTTTCGTGGTCGTTGTTTTCGGCATGACAGCGCCACGGCAAGGCGCGTAAGCACCTTCCTGACCCTTCACCACGCTCCAACAAACCCCGACAAGCACCGTTCTACCCTCGAATTTAGCTTCAGCAGATGCGAATAACTAAGGCCGCGAGGCTCGCCGGTCAACGTTTTTTCGACCTGCGAGCCTTTGACTGCATTACCTAGGCCGCCATCTGATCGAGCTGGCGCAGAATCGCCTGCCCCATCGTGACGGTCGAGACCTTGGCCGCGCCCGGGCTCATGATGTCGGCCGTACGCAAGCCGCCGGCCAACACGCGCTGCACCGCCTGCTCGATAAGATCGGCATCTTCCGCCAGATCAAAGGTGTAACGCAGCGCCATGGCGAAGGACAGGAGCGAGGCAATGGGATTGGCCAGATCCTGGCCCGCGATGTCCGGAGCCGAGCCATGCACCGGCTCATAGAGCGCCTGACGACGGCCATGTTTGTCGGGATCGCCCAGCGAAGCCGAGGGCAACATACCCAGCGAACCGGTCAGCATCGCCGCCTCGTCGGAGAGAATGTCGCCGAAGAGGTTGTCCGTGACGATCACGTCGAACTGCTTTGGGTTTCGCACCAGTTGCATGGCCGCGTTGTCCGCGTACATGTGCGACAGTGCTACATCCTGGAAGGACTCGTCATGCAGCTTCTGCACTTCCTGGCGCCAGAGCACGCCGGACTCCATGACGTTGGCTTTCTCGCAGGAGGTGACCCGCTTGCCGCGCTTGCGCGCCAACTCGAAGGCCACGGCCGCCACCCGGCGAATTTCGTTGGTCGTGTAAACCTGGGTGTTGATGCCGCGGCGCTGCCCGTCCGGCAGATCCTCGATGCCGCGCGGCTCGCCAAAGTAAATACCGCCGGTCAACTCGCGCACGATCATGATATCCAGGCCCTTGACGACCTCGGGTTTCAGGGTCGATGCCTCGACCAAGGCGTCGAACACAAGCGCCGGGCGGAGATTGGCATAAAGTTCCATTTCTTTGCGCAGCCGCAACAACCCCCGTTCCGGCTTCTGCTCGAAGGGGAGCTCGTCCCACTTCGGGCCGCCCACGGCGCCCAACAGAACGGCATCCGCATTGGATGCTTTCTCCATTGTCGCATCCGCCAGGGGACTACCTTCGGCATCGATAGCCGCGCCACCAACGAGGCCCGTCTCAACATCGAACGTGACCGCCCGACGCTTATCCATCCAGTCGATGACCAGTTGAACCTGCCCCATCACCTCGGGACCGATGCCGTCACCCGGCAGGATCAATAGCTTCTTGTTGGCGGCCATGTTCGGTTCGTCTCCCAATCATTTTCGTGCAGTATGCAAAACGCGCGGCGGGCGATTGCGCCCCAAATCCAGTTCAGGCGCTCTCTCGATAAAGCCAGGGTGCACCCAGGCGCTGAGTATCCTCGAATCGATCGACAGCCGCCTCCTTCTGCAGGGTCAGACCGATGTCATCCAGGCCGTTCAGCAGGCAATGCTTGCGGAAGGGCTCGACCTCGAAAGCAACAGTCTCGCCGTTGGGACGCGTGATCGACTGCGCCTCAAGGTCGATGGACAAGCTGGCGCCCTGGTTGGCGTCGGCCATCAACTGATTGACCTGGGCTTGCGGCAGGGTAATCGGCAGGATGCCGTTCTTGAAGCAGTTGTTGTAGAAAATGTCGGCAAAAGAGGCGGCAATCACCACGCGGATACCGGCGTCCAGCAAGGCCCAGGGCGCATGCTCACGTGAGGAGCCGCAACCGAAGTTCGCGCCGGCGACCAGCACGCCAGCATCGGTCCAGGGCTCCTTATCCAGCACGAAGTCCTTGGGGTTGCCCTTCTCATCTGTCCGCAATTCATAGAACAGACCCTTCTTCAGGCCCGTCCGCTGAATCGTTTTCAGGAATTGTTTGGGGATGATCATATCCGTGTCGACGTTGACGATGGGCAACGGCGCAGCGGTGGCGGTGATCTTATCGAACTTTTGCATTGCTCTTATCTCTCCTTTTCGGTCTCGCCGTTCAATCCAGCAACTCGCGTACGTCGGCCAGATGCCCGGTGATCGCGGCAGCGGCGGCCATGACGGGGCTGACCAGATGGGTGCGCCCGCCGCGGCCCTGACGGCCTTCGAAGTTGCGGTTCGAGGTCGAGGCGCAACGCTCACCCGGCTGCAGCTTATCCGCGTTCATGGCCAGACACATGGAGCAACCCGGCTCGCGCCAGTCGAACCCGGCTTCGATCAGGATTGTATCCAACCCTTCGGCTTCCGCTTGATCCTTCACCAGTCCGGAACCCGGCACGACCATGGCATACACGCCCTGAGCGACCTTGCGGCCCTTGGCCACTTCGGCGACGGCGCGAAGATCTTCGATGCGACCATTCGTGCAGGATCCGATGAAGACCTTGTCGACCGTAACGTCGGTCAAGGGCTGCCCCGGTTTGAGGCCCATGTACTCCAGCGAGCGCTCGATCGAGCCGCGACGACTTTCGTCGCTCTCGGCCATCGGATCGGGAACCCTGGCGGTAATCGGCAGCACGTCCTGGGGACTGGTGCCCCAGGTGACCTGCGGCACGATATCCTCGGCCTTCAGCACGACTTCCTTGTCATAAGCAGCGCCTGCGTCTGACGGCAGGGTCCGCCAGTAGGCGACGGCTTGCTCCCAAGCCGCACCCTTGGGCGCCATGGGGCGGCCCTTGATATACTCGAAGGTCTTCTCGTCCGGAGCGATCAGACCGGCGCGCGCACCAGCCTCGATGGACATGTTGCAGATGGTCATACGACCTTCCATCGACAGGGCCATGATGGCGTCGCCCGCATACTCGACGACGTGGCCCGTACCGCCGGCAGTACCGATCTTGCCGATAATGGCCAGGATCAGGTCCTTGGCCGTGGTGCCTTTGGGCGGGGTGCCCCGCACGGTGATTCGCATGTTCTTGGCGGGCTTTTGGATCAAGGTCTGGGTCGCAAGCACATGCTCCACCTCGGAGGTGCCGATGCCGAAGGCCAATGATCCGAATGCGCCGTGGGTCGAGGTATGGGAATCACCGCAGACTATGGTCATGCCCGGCAGCGTGAAACCCTGTTCCGGCCCGATAATGTGGACGATGCCCTGGCGCACGTCCATTACCTCGAAATACGGGACGCCGAAGTCGCGGCAATTCTTCTCCAGCGTTTCGACCTGGATGCGACTTTCTTCGTCTTCGATGCCCTGGGCGCGATTGCTTGTCGGAATATTGTGATCGGCGACCGCCAGCGTGGAATCGGGCCGCCGAACTTTGCGCCCGGCGAGCCGCAACCCCTCGAAAGCCTGCGGGCTGGTCACTTCGTGGACCAGGTGGCGATCGATGTAAATGAGACAGGTTCCGTCGTCGTCACGCTGGACGAGATGGCTGTCCCAGATTTTGTCGAAAAGGGTCTTGGGCTGACTCATGGCTGTTGCGATTCCTCGAACTATGATGACGCCGCGACTTCTCCCGAGATCGGAGATATCGCGCGAAAGCGGCGGGAGCATAGCGCCAAGCGGCCAAAAGGCAAAGAGGAAGGGCTACCCCAACGCCCGGACCCTCCCATGCAAAAATCGCTGGCCCATGCAAAAAAGCCGCCGGGGCGAGATCGCTCCGGCGGCTTTTTTTGTGCTTAGTCTGCCGATGGAAGGGCTTTTAGCTCTTCGCGGCGGCCTTGGCTGCGGAAGCCTGCTTCTGGGCTTCTTTCTTGGCCTGTGCGACTTCGCGATCGGCCTGAGCGGCCTTGGCAGCCACACCGGTCGTCGCTTCGGCGATACGGGCGGACTTACCACGGCGGCCACGCAGGTAGTAAAGCTTGGCACGTCGCACGTCGCCGCGGCGCACCAACTCAACCGAATCAATTCGCGGGCTGTAGAGCGGGAAAACACGCTCAACACCTTCGCCGTAGGAAATCTTGCGCACGGTGAAGGAAGAATTGATGCCGCGGTTCTTGCGGGCGATGCAGACGCCTTCGAAGGCCTGCACACGCTCGCGGTTGCCTTCGACCACGCGCACATTGACGCGGACGGTGTCGCCCGGCGTGAACTCGGGGATCGCCTTGCCGTCGCTGAGCTTGGCAATCTGCTCCTGCTCAAGCTGCTGGATCACGTTCATGACTTTAGTCCTTTCTGGGCGGCAGCGGGTCATCCGACGGACCTACCCCGACGACCATACCGCTCAATCTTTATCAACCCTGGCCTAGTCGGCCCCTTGCTTTCGTTCCGCCCGGTAGGCCACCCAAAGATCGGGTCGCCGTTTCCGGGTAATCGCCTCCGCCTCGGCCAAACGCCAACGCCGGATTTTCTCATGGTGCCCGGAAAGTAAGACTTCCGGCACCGTCTGCCCCCGCCACTCCGGAGGCCTCGTGTAGTGCGGGTACTCAAGAAGTCCCCGCTCGAAGGATTCCTCGCCGGCGCTGTCATCATTGCCCATCACACCGGGCAAGAGGCGCACCACGGCATCCATCAAAACCAGCGCCGCCATCTCTCCGCCGGAGAGAATGTAGTCGCCGACACTTATCTCCTCGACCCCACGCGCATCCAGGACGCGCTGATCGATACCCTCGTAGCGGCCGCAGAGAAGCCGCGCTCCCGGCCCGGAGGCCAGTTCGCGAACACGCTCCTGCGTCAGGAGGCGTCCGCGCGGACTGAGATACAATAGCGGTCCCGGACTGGCCGAACTCGCCTCGATCGCATCGTCCACAACATCGGAGCGCATGACCATGCCTGCACCCCCGCCATAGGGCGTGTCATCCACGGTGCGGTGCTTATCGCGCGCAAAGTCGCGAATGTCCAGCACTTCCAGATTCCAGCGCCCTTCTTCCAGAGCCTTGCCCGCAAGGCTGATCCCGAGCGGCCCCGGAAAGCTTTCCGGAAAAAGCGTCAGGACTGTCGCCATCCAGGGAACTGTCGGTTCCACCTCCGCAGCGCTCATATCCGCCTCGCTCCTTTACCCGCAAGACCGCCCTTCAAGGAGCGTCCTACGGGACCACCGGGGGCCCACCGGGCCTCGGAAGGCCGGTGTTATGCCTTTTCGCGCCCCCTTCGTCCAGCCCAATTATCGGCCCCGTCCCATGACGGTGCAAAATCTCAGGTTTCCTCCGGCAGGTCGACCACCAGACGCCCCGACGCGATATCCACCGTCGGCACCACGGCCTGCGTGAAGGGGATGAAGCGGCTACGTTCACCGGGTTCGCCCACCTCCAGCAGATCGCCTGCCCCAAAGTTCTGCACCGACAGAACCTGCCCCAGTACCTGCCCTTCGCCGTCTTCCACCGCCAGCCCCAAGAGGTCGTCGTGATAGAAGACCTCCTCTTCGTCGGGCTCCGGCAGGCTGTCGCGGGGCACGTAGAGCTCCAAGCCCTTCAGCGCCTCAGCCGCCTCGCGAGTTTCCACGCCGGACAAGGCCAACAACGCATTGCCCTTTTGGAGTCCCTTGAGCGTTGCCTGCCAGGAGCGCACTCCGGCGGCATCGCCCAGGGGTCCATAGGCGGTCAGCGCCTCGGGCGTCTCGGTGAAGGGTTTTACCTTCACCAAACCGCGCACCCCGTGCACGGCGACGATGACGCCCAGGCAGACCCGCTTGTCGGCGCTATTTTCCGGCGCAGCCATACCCGGCACCTCGACCCGCTAAAGAGTCCTCGACCCTCAGGCCTTGGTCTCTTCCTCGGCGGGCGCCTCGGCAGCAGCTTCTTCAGCCGGGGCCTCCTCGGCGGGAGCTTCGGCAGCAGCCTCTTCAGCCGGGGCTTCCTCGGCGGGAGCTTCGGCAGCAGCGGCGGCGGCCTGCTTGGCCTCTTCTTCAGCAGCCTGCTTGGCTTCCTCGGCGGCCTTCTTGGTCTCCTCGCGCTCGGCGAGGCGCTCCAGGGTCTTGGCGCTGGCTTGGCTCTTCAAGGTCTGCTGTGGAATCTTACGCTCGAACATGCCCTTGGTGGAAAGGAAGCGGGCCACCCGGTCGGTCGGCTGAGCGCCGACGCCCAGCCAATAGGTGATGCGCTCTTCCTTCATCACCACGCGCTCGGCGTGATCCTTGGCCAGCATCGGGTTGTAGCTGCCGACGCGCTCGATGAAGCGGCCATCGCGCGGAGAGCGCGAGTCGGCCACGACGATGTGGTAGAAGGGGCGCTTCTTGGCGCCGCCGCGAGCGAGACGAATCTTGAGAGACATGGTTGTTCCTTTCGTTGACGTTCTAAGTCGATTCAGTTTGTAAAAAAGTGGTTCTTGTCTTCTGGTCGCGTGTTTCTGCTGTCGTCATTCGGGCGCTTACCAGGTCCCAGGGCTAGAAGCCCGGGAAGCCGCCGCCTTTCGGCCCCTTGCCCGGCATCATTCCCGGCAGTCCGTGGCGCATCATTCCCTTTTTGCCCATCTTCTTGACCTGTTTCATCATGCGCGCGGCTTCCTGGTGCTGCTTCATCAGCTTGTTGACTTCCTGCACCGTGGCGCCCGCGCCCTTTGAAATGCGCACCTTTCGGCTCGCCTTGATAATCTCGGGGCGGCGGCGCTCCTCCTTGGTCATCGAGGAGAGGATCGCCAACTGCCGCTTGATCATGGAATCGTCGATCTTGGCGTCCTTCATCTGGTTCTTGATCTTGCCGACGCCCGGCAACATCCCCATCAGCCCGGACAGCCCGCCCATCTTCAGCAACTGCTTGAGCTGGCTGGCCAGATCGTCCAAGTCGAACTTGCCCGACTGCATCTTCTTGGCGAGCTTCTCGGCCTCGTCCTGTTCGATGGTCTCGGCAGCCTTCTCGACCAGCGAGACCACGTCGCCCATGCCCAGGATACGCCCCGCGATACGGTCGGCGTGGAAGGTCTCCAGCTTGTCGATCTGCTCGCCGGTACCCAACAGCTTGATCGGGCAACCCGTCACCGCACGCATCGAGAGCGCCGCGCCGCCGCGCGCATCGCCGTCGACCCGCGTCAGCACGATGCCCGACAGCCCGACCTTGTCCTTGAAGGCCGTGGCCACGTTGACTGCGTCCTGGCCGGTCATCGCGTCGGCGACCAGCAGCGTCTCCGATGGCTTGGTCGCGTCGCGCACCGCCGCAACCTCGGCCATCAGCGCCTCGTCGATGGCCAGACGCCCGGCGGTGTCCAGCATCACCACGTCGTAGCCTTCCAGCGCGCCGGTCTGCAGCGCCCGCTTGGCGATCTTCACCGGCGTCTCGCCCGGCACGATCGGCAAGGTCGCGATGCCCGCCTGGATGCCCAGCAGCGCAAGCTGTTCCTGGGCGGCCGGACGGCGCACGTCGAGGGAGGCCATCAGGACCTTCTTCTTCTCGCGCTCGGCAAGGCGTTTGGCGATCTTGGCCGTGGTCGTGGTTTTACCCGAGCCCTGCAGGCCCACCATCAGGATCGACGCGGGCGGCGTCACGTTCAGGTTGAGGCCCAGGCCGCGCAGTTCGAAGGGCTGTCCGGCCTGCGCGCCCTCGTCCTCCGCCACACCGCCCAGCATGGCGACCAGTTCGTCGTGGACGATCTTGACGACCTGCTGGCCCGGCGTGACCGAGCGCAAGACTTCCTGGCCGACCGCCTTTTCCTTGACGGCGGCGACGAAGTCCTTGACCACCGGCAGCGCCACGTCGGCCTCCAGCAGCGCCACGCGCACCTCGCGCAGCGCGACGGAGACGTCTTCCTCGCTCAGCGCGCCACGGCGCGTCAGGCGATCGAAGACTCCGCTCAGGCGTTCTTGCAGGCTCTCGAACATCACAACTCCCGGGCGACCCTCGGGCCGCCTTTAATTCCTCATCCAAACCCAGGGACCAACGCAAAAGCGGTTTCGCACCAGTGTGCGAAACTCCCCAGGGACCAACGCAAAAGCGGTTTCGCACCAGTGTGCGAAACTCGCAGGCTGGTGGGGCTCCTTGGAACCGCAAAGACGAATGGTCCTGACGGTGATTGGCGCGGAACTTACGCGCGGGAGACCGGCAGGTCAAGAGGGCGGCTGGAGAGGCTGGCACGCGCCTGAAAGGGCGGCACCGCGCCGATAGCACAGGGCCCACCACGCGGTTACAAAATAATACCCTATTGTTCACCATTTTTCCTGGTTGATCAACTATATTCCTATCTTGCTTGTTGAAAAATAAAGGAATGTGGATCGCCATGCGTCTAACCGACCCCTCCCGGGTTGCGCGCCTGCGGCCAGAAGAGCAGATCGGACTCTTCGCCGAGGAGCAGCAACGCCTCTCCCCCATCAGTCCCTCCCAGATCGGCTTTCTGGAAGCGGGCGGCAAAAGCAAATTCGAACCCATGAGTCCGGCCGATCTCGGCTTCCGCATGACCGGCGCCGCACTCGATAGCGCCAAGCGCGCCGTGCGCGGCGAACAGGGTGGCAGCCAGGCCATGCAGCGCGCCTTTGAAGACAGCGGTTTCTCCTTCCAACCGGAAGCCGACGCTGGCGTCAGCGTGGCCTTTGACCCCGCGCGCGTCCAGGGCCGAAACACGACCGGCCCGCGCCCAACCTCCAACCCGGTCCGCCTCACGCCCCAGACTCAAGCCAAGACCCAGCAGGCCCCCCGGACGAAGGATGCCGGTGCGATTCAAGAGGCAAACGCCGCTCCGGGCGAAAAGCCTGGAGACAATCGCATTATCTGGCCCGAACTTGGACCCAACTTTTTCGGCGGCGGCGGTTTCAGCCGTCCCCGACCGAACCCTGAAAAGCCCAAAGCCCGACCGCCCATTCCTGTGCCAAACCCCGAAGAGGCTCCCGGCACCCAGATGCCCAGCCAATCCGAGGATGGAGAAGCACCGGAAGCCGAAACACCGGAGAATGGTCAAGAAACAGAAACGCCAGAAGAACGGGAAGAGCGTTGCACAGAAAGATTCAATAGGGAAAATCAATCATGCCGTAGGCTGGCAACGAGTGTTCAGAGGGCAAGGTGTTTCAGTCGGGCCGAAGCCCGATTAGGAGCATGTACAAGCAATAGTTCCATCGAACCACCCTTTGATTTGGAGTTTTTTAAATGAACACGATCTTCAGGTTAGATTGTTTCATTACCGACGGCTCTGGCAGCCATGAACCCTGTCGCATCGCTATCGCAAATCCACGAACTGGAGAGGATGGATTACAGGAAGTCAGTCTTGTTTGTGATCAGGCCTTCTTTGGCAAGATGCCGATTTACGCGGGCGACAGCGTCGCCGAAGCTGCAGCGCACGCAATTATGATTCTCCACAAACGCTTAAAAACAATGGGGTGTACATTGGTCGATGCATCCAACATGCCAGTAGAACTCCCGCGGCCGCAAGAATTCGACCCCGGCTATCCCACCGAGGAAGAACTAGCCAACCCAACTCAGCGCGATAAGGATAGCGATGCCTGAGGGCATCAAATACTTCCAGAATCCATGATCCGACCCCCGAAGAGGCTCCCGGCTCCCAGATGCCCAGCCAATCCGAGGACGGAGAAGTGCCTCCCGAAGAAACACCGGAAGAGCGGGAAAGAAGGCAAGAAAAGGCGGAACACATAAAAGAATGCGATAGGTTACGCGACCAACTTTTGGATGAATGCGAGTCGTTTCCAACCACTAGGTCAAAACGAGCCTGTAGAGGACAAGCCATGCTTGTTTACTCTGATTGCCTTGCCGAACGGGGTATGGACCCACCATTCAACAGGGGAATGTTCAAATGAGAATCGTAATGGAATACAAAGTTACGGGCGTAAGAAAAAAAGACGGATTGCGCTTTAACTGCACGATGGCGCTCTTTTCTCTCGGTTCAAACGATGCCGACGAAAGGCTTTACAGGATCGAGTGCCCTGCGCTTTTGACCTCACCAATTGAATTTGATGAAGACGGCGACCTCAGCGCTCACGCGAATTCCTGCATGATGCTGCAAGTGCTGTTAGAGAGATTTGGCATCTCATTGGAGGATAATACTGGCGCACCATTCCAATTGCCGTCTCCAGAATCTATCGATCCTAGTTTTCCAACTCGTGAAGAAAGAGCGCGTATCGTCAAGGAAGCCAATTACTTCCGCAAACCCTGAACCGTCGAATGTTTGATGGAACTGGATAATGACTACCAGGCTTGAGTTCAAAGGTTATTCGGTGGGGCAGGATAATGGCCGTTCCCCCTTAACCATCACGACGGGTGAACCTTTCGAGATCGATGCTGAACGGTTTGGCTGTGACCTTCTTTGCTCGCCTCTAATGACAAAACCCTATCTCGTCGAAGGCCACTGTGCAGAGGAGGCAGTGGCAGCAACAGTTCTTTGTGCTCAATCCTTCCTCAAAGGCATTGGGCAGCCTTTTGTTGACGCTTTGGGGCAACAGATAGAGCTCCCATCTCCCAGAGATTTCGACCCAACTTTCCCAATCGAAGAACCGGTCGGTCTGGACGAGGTCATCGAGGACGAATGAAAATTACTGGCTTCACCCTGGATGAGAATGACGAACGCAATAGCTTTTGCTTTGTATTGCGGCAGCCGGACGCTGAGGACGGTGTCAGTGCTTATGGCTTGATTGACTGTCAGCCTTACACGGGGAAAATCCCGATGCGCGTTATTGGGACGAGCAACGCACACAGGCTAGCACTGGCCTGTTGCTTCCTGCGTGAGGTCTTGCGGGGCAAAACGCTCTTTGATGAAGCGGGACATCGCTATCCGATGCCAAAACCACAGGACTTCGTACCCGATTGGCCCTCCGAGGAGGAGGTGGCCGAACTGGTCATAAAAACGAACGACTTTGGGCGTGGCCTATGACGCCGGTGGCATCCTCATCGCCGGTGTCTCTATGACAACCGCAAAATCGATTCATCTGGATTGCTTTGTTCGGACCCGATCTGGGCGTCGCCTTTCCTTTACCTTCCAGACCACCGTTCCTGAGCAGCTGGAAAACGGCGATTTTCGTTGCCATTTAATCTGCTATCGAATTTTTGGTGACTTCAAATGCCCTTGCACATACGAAACAGCAGAAGGCGCACTTGCCCTGGCCGCGGCGACGTTGCGCGCTTGCCTACGCACCCGCGCTTCCACTCTGGAAGACGCCGAGGGACAGCGCATTGAGCCACCACACCCCTGCGACTACGACCCTACCTACATCTGCTTTGATGACCTGCCGCCCAAAGAGCAGGCGGAAATCGACCAGGAGCTAGAAACCTTCTTCGACGACCTGGACCGGGAGTGGCAAGAGACCCGCCCACAGAGAGAAAAGAAGCCCGAGGAATGACCCGCGTGCAAATCACTGGCTTCACCGTTAGCGAGAATGGCGAACGTGCGCCGTTTCATCTGGTCATTGGGGAACCACAGGCGTATCCGGAAGAAGATCGTCGCGCCGGGCTGTGGGGTGCGTCGCTGGAATGCACGCTCACGCCGCCAGACTTCGATGTTGTCAGCGAGTGGCCCGACCACACTGTTGCCGTTGCCATCCAAATCGTCCTGGAACGCCTTGAAGACGAGAGGATGACGCTGGAGGACGACGAAGGCATGGCGATCACCCTACCCACACCTGAGAGCATTTTCCCGAAGTTCGTCGATTGATAGCAAGGTGATGCCGAGTACTAGCAGTAATTGTGAGGTATCTGCCGCTACTGCGGGTGGTGTCTGAAGCTTGCTTCCGCCAACCTTCCATCGAGCGAGAACATAGTTGATTTTTCTCGGCTTTAGGTTGAAAAACATTCGAGCGCCTTGGATTTACTTATAAGAGCCGTCAAATGAAACTGGTGCCGGACCCGCTAGAAATCGGTGAAAAAGAAGGATTCACAGATAAGAATGATCTTTTCGGTTATAGAGAATTTGGTCAGCAACTAGCCAATGTTGTCCAATCCAGTGATGGTCCGCTAGTCATCGTTCTTGATGGCCCATGGGGAAGTGGAAAATCCACATTTGCACAACAATGGGCAGGGTTGTTGAGGAACAGCAACACCCCTGTGATTGAATTTGATGCGTTTGCCAACGACCATTACAATGACGCGTTTCTAGCACTAACGATTGAGCTAAAACTTGCAGCGGACACGATATTAAAAAGGTCGCCGAAAGGCGCCAAGAAACTCGTTTCAAACTTCGCCAAGTCTGCCGTGCATGCCACCCTCGCACTCGCACCTATAGGCGTTGGCGCTGCAATAAAAGTGGCAACTGTTGGCATCCTAGATCAAAAATTAATCGAAGAGTCTAGCAAAACGATCAAAACCACTATTAAAGCGGCTAGTGACGAAATAGAGCGCAGCGCAATTGACGCTATCGAAAGTCGGCTTAAACAAGCATCTGATGAGCGTAGAATGATTCATCAGTTCAAGGATGATCTACACAGACTTGCAAGTGAACTTGGTTCAAATTCCGCTGCCTCATCCGAAACAGACAAGACTGATGTAGGACCTGATCGCCGAAAACATCCTTTAGTGATTATCGTCGATGAACTAGATCGCTGCCGCCCAAATTTCTCTCTCGATATGTTAGAAAAGATTAAGCATATTTTTTCCGTCAAGAATGTCGTCTTTCTCCTTATAACCCATATGCATCAACTGGAAGCATCTGTCAGGGGAGCCTATGGCAGTGATACTGACGCTCGTGCATATCTTGAGAAATTTTTCCACCTGAGGATTACATTACCTAGTCCAAGCGCAAAAGATTACGGTGACACCGCGGCAACACGCTACATTGATGCGATTTGGCAAAATCTCAATTTGGGCGAAGACACCCAAGATGATCTGGAATGCCGTAAGTTGCTCGATAAGATTGCACGAAAAAACTTACTCACTTTGAGGTCCATTGAGCGACTGGCGGGGCAAATTAGCCTAGCCAAAAGGGTTCTAAAGGGAACTAAACTATCGGTTCCTGATCTCTATGTACCGCTTTGCGCACTTCGTCATTTGGACCCTAGTAAGTTCAGGAAAGCTGAAACAGGTGAATTGAAGATTGAAGATATACAGAGCCTTTTGAATTCCGAAAGCCAAAAGTCTTTTACTAAATTTTGGCGGTTCCTTCTTTCGGGTTCTAAACAACATGGGGGCCTGACAGCTGAAGATGTAACACTTGGTTGGATAAAGCATTATTTTGGTCCTTTCGGACCATATGATAAAATTGTAATAGACGCAGCTAGAGCGATCAGCCGATTTAAATTAATTACTTAGTATTCTGAATATTTCTCAGTAAAAAAGTATGTCTACTTAATTGAGAAAAAATATACAATCTCTTTTTTGTCAAAGAACTTTCAAAACGGAAATTGCTTGATCGAATGATCGGCCCTCTAGATTGCGAAGAATTGCTAAAGCGCTGGCAATCGCTTTAGCCCGTTCGGGATCGTCATCGGTGAGCGCTGGCAGGAGATCGCCCGGTTCGACGTTCAGCGCGGCAGCCATTGCATAGAGAGTTGAGAGGTGGGGCATGATGTTACCCCGCTCGAACTCTGAGATCGTGCTGGCGGCCTTGTCGATACGCTCCGCCAATTCCTCCTGGGTCAAGCCCCTGGTTTTTCGTGTTTCGCGGATGCGTGCGCCGATGAGTGCTCCAAGTTCCATGAGGAACATCTTTCGGGCAGGCGACTCTATACTCCACCGAGTGATAATGGAGAATCCTCATGAATATTTCATTCACAGCTATAGTTTTCCATGAAATACTCATTTTGAAGCTGATTTATCCACTGCAATACACATAGAAAATGAGATTCTGGATTCCACTTCTCCTCCCCTTCCTCCTCGTCAGCATGGTAACGGCGTTGTCGGCGGAGGTTCTGCCGGGACCTGTCCCGGCGCGGGTGCTGAGAGTGATCGACGGGGATAGCCTCAAGGTCGAAGCGCGGCTTTGGCCCGGCTTGCGGATGACGGTCACTTTGCGGTTGGCCGGGATCGACGCCCCCGAGCAGAGACAACCCGAGGGACAAGCGGCGCGGGATTTCCTGGTCGATCTTCTGGCCACTAGTGACGGAAACATTGCGCTGTATGCCCTCAGACATGGCAAATATGCGGGCCGTATCGTCGGACAGGCGCGGCTGCCCGATGGGCGCGACCTGGGTTGTCTGCTGCTAGCAGCGGGCCATGCGCGGCCTTACCCGCACCGTTGAACGAGGGCTAACAAAGCCACGGTGTCGAAGACACGGGGATTTACTCAGTCGGGGCTTCGGCACTATATAGGCGACCATGACAGGCCGTCCTTTCATCAAAATGCACGGCCTGGGCAATGACTTCGTCATCATCGATGCCCGCAAGGAGCCTTTCGAGCCGACGCCCGCCCAGGCACGCGCCATCGCCGACCGCCATCGCGGCGTGGGCTGTGACCAGCTGATCGTGCTGGAGCCGCCGCGCGACCGGGCGGCGGACCTCTATATGCGCATCCTGAACGCCGACGCCTCGCCTTCGGGCGCCTGCGGCAACGCCACGCGCTGCGTCGGCCTGCTGCTGGCCCGCGAGACCGGGCGACCCGACAGCGTCATCGAAACCGATGCGGGTTTGCTGCGCGCCGAGGCCGCCTCGCCCGAGCGGGTGACGGTGGACATGGGCCCGGCGCGGCTGGGCTGGCGCGACATTCCGCTGGCCGAGGAACGCGACACCCTGAACCTGGGCATCGCCGAGGGGCCACTGTCCGACCCGGTCGGCGTCAGCATGGGCAACCCCCATGCGGTCTTCATCGTCGAGGACGGCATCGAGACCCTGCCCATCACCGCGGTCGGGCCGAAACTGGAGACTCATCCGCTGTTCCCCGAGCGCGCCAACATCGGCGTGATGCAAGCCGTGGGTCCGGATCGCCTGCGCCTGAGAGTCTGGGAACGCGGGTCGGGCCTGACGCTGGCTTGCGGGTCGGGCGCTTGCGCAGCCATGGTCGCCGCCGTGCGGCGCGGCCTGACGGGCCGCCGCGCGACCCTGTTGCTGGACGGCGGCACGCTGGAGATGGAGTGGCGCGAGGCCGACGGCCATGTGCTGATGACCGGCCCGACGGCCACGGCCTTTGCAGGCACCCTTGATCCGGCGCTGCTGGCGGCTGACGACAAAGCCATCAAGGGGGCAGCCGAATAGGCCCATGACGTCGAACGCAGCAAAATCCTCGGGCGCAAATCCCACGCAGATCCTGACCTTCGGGTGCCGCCTTAACGCCTATGAGTCCGAGGTGATGCGCGGCCATGCCGAGGCCTCGGGCCTGGGCGATGCGGTCATCGTCAATACCTGCGCGGTGACGCTGGAGGCAGAACGGCAGGCGCGTCAGGCGATCCGCCGCGCGCGCCGCGAGAACCCGCAGGCGCAGATCATCGTCACCGGCTGCTCGGCCCAGATCGACCCGGCGCGCTATGCCGCCATGCCGGAGGTCGATCGGGTGTTGGGCAATCTGGAGAAGCTGGAGCCGGATGCCTTCGGCCCGCAAGCGACCGAGCCGCTGCTGGTCAGCGACATCATGCAGGCGCGCGAAACCGCGAGCCACCTGATCGAGGGCTTCGAGGGCCACACCCGCGCCTTCATCCAGGTGCAGCAGGGCTGCGACCACCGCTGCACCTTCTGCATCATCCCCTTTGGGCGCGGCAACAACCGCTCGGTGCCGATGGGCGAGATCGTGCGGCAGATTCAGCTGCTGGTGGAAAACGGCGTGGCCGAAGTGGTTTTCACCGGCGTCGACATCACCGGCTACGGCCAGGACCTGCCGGGCCAGCCGACACTCGGCCAGCTCTGCCGTCGCCTGTTGGCCAACGTACCGGACCTTAAACGCTTGCGGCTCTCCTCGGTCGATCCGGTCGAGTTGGACCCGGATATCCTGCGCCTTCTGGCGGAAGAGCCGCGCTTCATGCCGCATCTCCACCTGTCGCTGCAGGCGGGCGATGACATGATCCTGAAGCGCATGAAGCGCCGCCATCTGGCGCGCGACGTGGAGCGGGTCTGCGCCGAAGCGCGCGCGGCGCGGCCGGACGTGGTTTTCGGCGCCGACATCATCGCCGGTTTCCCGACTGAAACCGAGGCGATGTTCGCCAATTCGCTGCGCATCGTGGAGGCCTGCGACGTGACCTGGCTGCACGTCTTCCCCTATTCCGAGCGCCCCGGCACACCCGCCGCGCGCATGCCTCAGGTAGCCAAGCCGCTGCGCAAGGAGCGGGCCCTGCGTTTGCGCGAACTTGGCGAGCGTCAGGTGAAGCGCTTCCTCGACAGCCGCATCGGCAGCGAGGCCAGCGTGCTGATCGAAAAGGACGGTCTTGGGCGCAGCGAACACTTCGCGCCGGTTGCGATGACCGGCCCTCTGGGCAAAAGGGTCGGCGGCATCGTTGCGGCCCGCATCACCGCCCGCAACGGACAGCAACTTGAAGGGAAAGCCGCGTGAGCGAAGTGGGGGCCGAGAAGAAGGGCGGATGGTTTTCAAAACTAACGTCGGGACTGAAGCGATCCTCCAGCAAGCTGGGCGACGGCATCACCGGCATTTTCACCAAGCGCAAGCTCGATGACGATGCGCTGGAACAGCTTGAAGAGCTGTTGATCCAAGGCGATCTGGGCGTGGCGACCGCCGCCAAGGTGACGGCGGAGTTGGCACGCACCCGCTTCGACAAGGAAGTGAGCCCGGAGGAGGTACGCAGCGCCCTGGCCGAGCAGATCGCCGGGATTCTGGAGCCGGTCGCCCGCCCTCTGGTTCCCGACCCCACCCACAAGCCGCACGTCGTGCTGGTGGTCGGCGTCAACGGCTCGGGCAAAACCACGACCATCGGCAAGCTGGCAACGCTCTACCGCAAGGACGGCAAGCGCGTGATCCTGGCGGCGGGGGACACCTTCCGCGCCGCGGCGGTCGAGCAGCTGCAAATCTGGGGTCAACGGACCGGCTGTCCGGTCGTGGCGCGCCAGACCGGCGCCGACGCCGCAGGCTTGGCATTCGATGCCCTGAAACAGGCGAGAGAAGAGGCCGCAGACCTGTTGCTGATCGACACGGCCGGTCGGCTCCACAACAAGACAGACCTGATGGCCGAACTACAGAAGGTGATCCGTGTCCTGCGGAAGATCGACGAGAGCGCGCCGCACGAGGTGTTGCTGGTGTTGGACGCCACCACAGGGCAAAACGCGCTGCTGCAGGTTGCGACCTTCAAGGAACTGGTGGAGGTCAGCGGCCTTGTGGTGACCAAGCTGGACGGCAGCGCCCGCGGCGGCGTCCTGGTCGCATTGGCCGAGAAATTCGCGTTGCCGGTCCACGCCGTGGGCGTCGGTGAGAGCGCTGATGACCTGCGGCCCTTCGAGGCGCGCGCCTTTGCCCGCGCACTCCTCGGCTTGCCCGCCTGAACGGCGCGAGCGCCCTGGCGATGAGTGAATCAAGCATCGATCTCACGACAATCTACCTTTTGGTGCTGTTGGCGGCGGTCATGCACGCCACCTGGAACGCCATCGTGAAATCCGGCGGCGACAAGCTGGTCGTCCAGGCGCTGGTCATCTTCTCCCATGCACCCTTCGTGGCCCTGGCTTTACCGTTCCTGCCCGTGCCGCCGTGGGAATCCTTCGGCTTCATTGCCGCATCGACCGCGATCCACAGCATTTACTACTGGGCGCTGATCAACGCCTACAAGCTGGGCGACCTCAGTCAGGTCTACCCCATCGCGCGCGGCTCCGCGCCGCTGTTGGTGGCGGTCGGCGGTTTCCTGCTGGTCGGCGAGAGTCTGAGCCCGTTGGAGATGGTGGGGCTGTTCATCCTGTCCATCGGTCTCATTTCCCTGGCCTGGCGGTTCGGCGATCCTCTGGCCGGGGATCGGCGGCCGGTCTATCTGGCCTTGCTGACGGGTCTTACCATCGGCGGATACTCCCTGGTCGACGGCATGGGCGGACGCAGCGCGGAAACCGCGATCAGCTATATTGCCTGGCTTTTCGCATTGGAGCACTTTCCCCTGACGCTCTATGCGCTGCACCGACGCAAGTGGCAGCTCTCGGCCTTCCGCCCCTATTGGAAGCGCGGACTTTTTGGCGGCATCATCTCCGGCTTGGCCTACGGCATCGTCATCTGGGCGATGAGCGTGGCCCCCATGGCTCATGTGGTAGCGCTCCGGGAAACCTCGGTCGTCATCGCCGCAGGGATCGGCGCGCTTCTGCTGGGCGAGGGCTTTGGCCCACGGCGGATGGCGGCTGCTCTGCTGGTAGCCGTTGGCGCGGTCTTGCTGCGGGTGGCGGGCTCTCTCTAAGCCGTTACCGACCGCGTCTACTTTTTAAGGTATAATTCAACCGAGAGCGAACCGGAGACCGGAGGCGCGGCGCCCATGCGGATCTTACGGACTTGTGGACTGGCTTGCTTATTGCTCCTGGTTGATCCGGGCAGCTCTCTCTCGGCCGAAGCCTACGACCCCATACTCAGCGGCAAGGTTACCGGCGTCGTCGACGCCAACACGCTCCAGTTCGCCGAGCGGCGGGTTCAGCTTGCCGGCATCCTGCCACCAACCCGCGGGCGGCCGGAGCACGGGCAGGCGCAAGACCTGCTGCACAGTTTGACGCAAGGTGAATACGTCTGGTGCCTGCTAATTCAGGAGGAGGGCCCGGAGCCGCTTCGCGGTTTTTGCTACGTGCGCGGGGGCCTCGACCTTGCAGACGTACTTGTCAGGCGCGGGTTGGGACGTGACTGCCCACGCTTTTCGGGCGGGCGTTACTATCTGATGGAAACCAAGAACGCGCGGCGCTCCATGAACATGCCGGACGGTTGTTTCTGATCGGCTCATTCAAGACAAAGGCGGGGGCAGCTATGAAGGTTTCTGCTCGCGCTTCAGGCTCCATTTGACGACGCTCTTCTTCCCAGAGAGCGGCGCCCGGATCACGATCTGCTCACATTGCCGGGGTGGGCCTTCACCCGAACCGCTGTAAAGACTCGGCTCCAAAGTCAACTCTCCGCCCGTCTGCCGAAACCGCCAACCACCACCGCGTTTCAGGCGGAGCAATACGTTACCCCCCTGCAACTGAGTCGCGGCCACGTCGGGGTGCAGATGAAAGCGCAAGACGGCGGTATCGGCGTTCGGGCGGCTTTGCCGGCCGGGCAAAGCCGCCACACGATCTTCGCCGCGCAGGTCATCGCCTCCAGACGCCAGAAAAAGCCGCCGCTGGTGCAAAAGACCCAGGCGCTTGGCGTAACCGTCATGACTCATTTCGAGCCAGACATTTCCTTCGGACTCCTCGCGACGGCAACTCACGTCGCCGGGCCGATAACCCAAGCCCCCACCCGACAGAACAACACTGGAGTTTATGTCGTTGATCGAAAGGGTCGAATGGGCGGCGGTCCCGCGCAGCAGTTGGTTCAGATCGGTATGATTGGCATGGCCGCCGCAATTCACAATCAAATGCTCGCGCCCGACGCTCATCTCGAAGGAAAGCGTGCCGGCGTGCGCTTGCTCGTCGAAGCCCGGCGGCGGCGGCGCGGCACCATCAACCAGCAGAAGACTACGGCCCGATTGCAAGCGATGGAATCCTGCCTGTGGCGCGGCTCTGGCATTGGATCGACCCGCCGAGGCGGCCGACTTGCCCCGCATTGCCGAGCGCTGGAGCAGGAGATCGATGTACCAGGATTCCTCTTCGCGGCTGCCATTGAAAAGAGCCAGCGTCCCATCACCGTGGCGCAGGGATTTCAGGAGTGGCGCAACACGCAGCATCGCCTGCTCCAGTTCCTCAGGCGCAGGCTCCTCCGCCGCGGAATAAAGCGCCCTGAGGTCAATAAGATCACGCAGCATCCCGGCTAAACGGGACGGGCAGCGCTCTATCTGTCCGCCATCGTCGGATATCTGCCGGCGCAGCTCACGCAACAGCAAAGTTTCGCCCCGCACCCGCAAAGCCTTGCCCCCCGGTAGGCAAAAAGCCGCGAACAATATCGCTTTTATCGCCGCCAGCAGATCAACGCCGACCAGTCCGGCGGGTAGCTGCCGCTGCAGGCAACGCGCTTGGCGGCCCAAGGACTCGATCAGCGCACTCTGCAAGGCCGGTTCCGCAGTTGCGGCAAAGTATTCGTACTGCGTCAGGCAGGCGAGAATGCGCCGGGCCAGAACCGAAGGTTCCCAAGCGGGCGCGCTCCAAAGTTCGCCGTAACGCTCCAACCAGTCCCGGGTCAGGTCACGCGCCAGCCGTCGAGCCCCGTCGCCACCCGCTGATCGCAGGTCGCGCAGCCAGGAAAAGCCATGCAGCGCGGCCAGCCACGCGTCGCTTGCGCCGGCAGGCTCCCAAAGGGGTTCAGGTAAATCGATCGTGCGACCCGCGAAGCGAAACTGCCCTTGCAACAGATCGCGTCCGCGCGCCGCCTCACCGGGCCAGCTGTCGCCAGGCTGTAAAACCAACGCGGTACCGCGACAGGCCGGCAGGGGCATTTGAGGCAGAGGTAAGCGGCAGCGAAGGCGCTCCAGCGCATAGCGTAAACGCATCAAACGATGCGACAACGGTAGAGAGCGCCGCCTCTCAATCATCGAGCGCTTCTTGTCGGGGGTTTCGTGCGTACCCGCTGTGGGATCGATGGAGGCCACCGCTTGCCTCGAGTCTAGCTCTGGCGGCCCGTGACGGCCCCCCGCAAAGCGGCGATGTTGCCTGCATAGGCTTCGGGTCCACCCTGAAATGTCGCCGTGCCTGCCACTAGCACGTCAGCGCCGGCAGCGATGGCTTGAGCGGCGGTTTCCGGATTGATCCCACCATCGACCTGCAAGTCTATCGCCCGCCCGCTGTCGTCTATCAGAGCCCTCAAGGTGCGCAGCTTATCCAACGCACCGGGAATGAACTTCTGCCCGCCGAAACCCGGATTGACGCTCATCACCAAAACCAAGTCCACGAGGTCGAGCAGCGGCTCCACGGCCGCCGCGGGCGTTCCGGGATTGAGCGACAGACCGGCTTTCTTACCCAGCGAGCGGATAAGTTGCAGCGTCCGATGGACATGCGGCCCGGCTTCTGGGTGCACGGTGATGATGTCGGCGCCTGCTTTGGCGAAGGCTTCAACGTATGGATCGACCGGCGAGATCATCAGATGAACGTCAAACACCTTGGTCGAATGGGCACGCAACGCTTCAACGACGTTAGGACCAATGGTTATGTTCGGAACAAAATGCCCGTCCATCACATCGACATGAACGTAGTCGGCACCGGCAGCATCGATCGCGCGAACCTCTTCGCCAAGCTTGGCGAAATCGGCGGAAAGGATCGAAGGGGCGATACGGACCGGCTGCTGCATGATCTTGTTCCTAACAACTTGGTTCGATGACGGCAAGGCCGCGGGTTGGAATGATCAATACCCGATTGTCAACGCACCCGGACGGCGTGGGTCGGACGCACCGGTGATACCGTCCTCGGTAACCATGATGGACTGCGTCGATCCCATCGTCGGCTTGACGACCACATCATGGCCGCGCGCGCGCAAAAGCGCCATGGTGTCGGGGGATAGACCTGGCTCCACCCGCAGTTCGTCCGGCCACCACTGATGGTGTACGCGCGGTGCGGCCGTCGCCTCGGCGATGTTCATCTCGTGATCGATCACATTGAGCAGGACTTGCAGGGTCGTGGTGATGATACGGCTGCCCCCCGGACTGCCCGTCGCCAACCAGGGCCGCCCATCCTTGAAGACCAAAGTCGGCGTCATCGAAGACAACGGTCGTTTTCCGGGTTCTATGGCGTTGGCTTCACCGCCAAGCAGCCCATAGGCGTTTGGTATGCCCGGTTTGGCGGAAAAATCATCCATCTCGTTGTTGAGCAGTATGCCGGTGCCCTCAACCATGATGCCGCTGCCGTAACTGAAATTGATCGTGTAGGTGTTGGAGACAAGGTTTCCCGCCCTGTCCATTACCGAGTAATGGGTTGTCTCGTTGCTTTCGTATGGCAAGGGATTTCCGGGCAACACCTCCTCGGAAGGCCGCGCTTTAAAGCTGTCGATGGTCTCCCGCAGCGACTCCGCATAGGTTTTCGAGATAAGACCGGCAACCGGCACATCGCTATAGTCCGGATCCCCCAAGTACTTGCTGCGGTCGGCGTAGGCCAGCCGCATTGCTTCGGCCATAAGGTGAATTGTCAGCGCTGAATTGCTGCCCAGTTCGCCAATCGGGTACCCTTCCAGAATGTTCAGCATCTGCACAAGATGAACGCCGCCCGACGAAGGCGGTGGCATGGAAGCGATCTCGTAGCCCCGATAGGTACCGCGCACAGGGTCACGGAAAATGGCCTTGTAGGCACGCAGATCCGCGGGCGTGATCAGGCCGCCGTGACGTTCCATTTCAGCCGTGATCAGCCGGGCAACTTCGCCGCCATAAAAGGCCTCAGGCCCCTGCTCGGCGATCAGGCTTAAACTATGGGCAAGATCGCTCTGGATCAGGCGGTCTCCGGGCTCGTAGGGCCTGCCATCTGCCTTGAAGAAGACCTTCGCGGCCGCTGGAAACTGCTGCAGCCGCTCGGCAGACTGCTTCAAGGAATCAGACAAATCCTGGCTGACCAGGATGCCCTCCGCGGCGAGGCGGATGGCGGGCGTCATGACTTGAGCAAGACTCATCGTGCCGTAGCGTTCCAGTGCCGCCGCCATGCCAGCCACCGTACCCGGGACACCTGCCGACTGATGGCTGAACCGGGAGCGCTTCTCGTCCACTTCACCTTCGGCATCCAGGAACAGGTCGCGCGTGGCCGCTGCCGGCGCCATTTCCCGATAATCCAGCGCTACGGTTTCGCCCGTTCCGGCATGATGGATCATCATAAAACCGCCGCCGCCTAGGTTTCCCGCCCGTGGCAGCGTCACTGCCAAAGCGAACCCGACCGCGACGGCAGCATCGACGGCATTGCCGCCATCACGCAATATCTGACGCCCGACCTCGCTGGCCAGGGCTTCTTGCGTCGCCACCATGCCGTTGGCGGCCAGGACCGGGTGGAAACGATCGAGATAGGACAGGATGGCCTGGCCTTGCGCGCCCGCAACGGATGGAAAAGTTACGAGGAACAGCAAAAGAGCTACTGTGATGCGCCTAACCATGCCTACCTCCGGAATCTCAGATCTGTCGAGGCGATAGCATGGCAGTCGCTTGCCAAGGGGCGCAACCCTGCCGCCCTTCGTGCTAGCATTTCGTTCAAAGCCGGCGACGAACCACGTGATCCAGGACCAGAAATGAACGAGAACGATGTTGATAACGAGCTTGCCGCAATGGCCCCGGGACATCGCCTGGCGCGCGGTGTCGGACGAGCGCTCACTGACCTGGGGTGGTCCTGCTTGTTCGAAGTCGTTTTAAAAACCGGACGCCGGGTGGATATCATGGCCCTGGACGAAAAAGGCCGCATTGCCGTTGTCGAAATCAAATCCTCGCTCGCAGACTTCCGAAGCGACGGAAAATGGCAGGAATATCTTGAGTTTTGCGACCTGTTCTTTTTCGCGGTACCCGAGGATTTCCCCCGCGATGTCCTGCCCGATGAACCGGGTCTAATCATCGCCGACCGCTACACAGCAGCCGTCATTCGCGAGGCGCCGGAAACTTCCCTGGCGCCCGCTCGCCGCAAAGCGCTCACTTTGCGTTTTGCGCGCACTGCCGGGCAACGTCTGTTGCAGGCCCTCGATCCGCGCGGCGGGATTTGATCGGGCTGATGTGTTCAAGGGGCTTGCCCTGAATGCCTACCCACCCCCACATGAGGGGAGCTAGTAAAGCCCGATGAGGACCGTTTAAATGCCCCTAAAACCCACCCCGATGCCTGCTCTCTTTGTCTCGCATGGCTCACCAATGCTGGCCGTGGAGAAAGACGCCCCCGGCCACCGCTTCCTGGAAGGTCTTGCTGCATCGCTGCCCCGGCCCGAGGGTATTCTTGTCATCTCAGCCCACTGGGAAACCGACAAAGCCGCCGTCAGCCTGGCGACGGCACCCGACACGATTCACGATTTTTATGGCTTTCCGCGGCAGCTTTACGAATTGACTTATCCGGCTGCAGGTTCCCCTTCCTTGGCCCAGCGGACCGCAGACTTGCTCAAGGCGGGTGGTCTTCCGACAACGCTGGACGAAAGCCGCGGGCTCGACCACGGCGCCTGGGTACCACTGCTTCTGGCCTATCCGGAAGCCGATATCCCGGTAACTCAGCTATCGGTTCAGACCCACAAGGGCCCTGCCCACCACCGTGCGTTGGGACGTCTCCTGGCGCCGCTACGCGACGAAGGCATTCTGATTCTCGGTTCAGGTAGTCTGACCCACGACCTCGGCAGCTTTCGCGGCCAAGCCCCCGATGCACCGGTACCCGCTTGGGTTTCCGATTTCGCCGACTGGATGGCCGAACGGGTAACATCAGGCGACAACGATGCAATCGAGGACTACCGCGAGAAAGCTCCGCATGCCGCTCGCAATCACCCGACCGAAGAGCACCTTCTGCCGCTTCATGTCGCTTTGGGCGCCGGAGAAGGACCAACGGGAAAAACGCACGGTGAAGTCCTGCATCGTTCCTATGACCGGGCCATTCTGGCCCTGGATGCCTACGCCTTCGGGTAACCGTGCTTTGTGCCCGGCATCTCGGAAGAATGAACCTGGATGTAATGCCGGGCAGTCCCCTCCAGCGCCAGGGCCGTCAGCGTTCCGCTATAGACCGCACCGGTATCAATCCCAATGCGGTTTGGGCGCTCGACAGGCTCGTTGTCCGGTGTATGCCCATGGACGACGATGCGGCCAAAATTCTGTGAAGACTTGAGGAATGCATCCCGTACCCAAAGCATGTCTTCGCGGCGTTGTGCCGGCAGGCTGACTCCAGGCCGCAGTCCGGCATGAACAAAAAGAAAATCACCTTCTTCATGCGTGAGTTTGAGATTCTCCAGGAACACCAGATGGCTGCCCGGTATCCTGGCTCTTAGCTCCGAACGCAGTGTTTCCAGCGCACCCTCCGCCTCCAGCCCCGTTAAGTCCAGACCATAGCTGATCAGGGTTTGTTTGCCGCCGTTAAGTAGCCAAAGAAGCGCGCGCTCCTCGCTGCCGTACAGGAACTGCAACAGCATCTCTTCGTGGTTGCCGAGCAGATAGGCCGCCTCAAACCCGGGTGGTGGGCCTGCGACCAGGTGATCCAGAACCGATGCGGAATCAGGGCCGCGATCTATGTAGTCACCCAGGTAAACAATGATTTTCGACGTGCTGGCCTTGCCGGAGGCGTCGGCAACGATTTTGCTCTCAAGAGATAAAAGCAGGTCCAGGCAGCCATGGCAGTCACCGATGGCATAGACCAAGCGACCGCTCGGTGCGGCCGCAAGGCCGGTCGCAAGATTTGGTCTGCCGGCTTGCGTCACTTGTCCCTCCCGTTGATGACGGGATGCACCCTAGCGCAAGATTAAAACGGCATTATGACGATAAAACGACGGTGCTGCGGTGACCACTTTTTCAGCAGTCCGAACTCAGTCGCGCGGCGCGTACTTCGCCAGGATCCGCTGCAACGTGCGTCGGTGCATGCGCAAGCGGCGTGCGGTTTCCGAAACGTTACGGCCGCAAAGTTCGTAGACCCGCTGGATATGTTCCCAACGAACACGGTCCGCGCTCATGGGGTTCTCGGGCGGCGGCGGCAGTCCCTCCTCGCCCGCCAGCAGCGTTGCTTCAACTTGGTCCGCATCCGCCGGCTTCGGGAGATAATCCACTGCGCCGACCTTCACGGCCGCCACGGCGGTCGCGATGTTGCCGTAACCTGTCAGCACCACAACGCGGGCGTTCTCCCGCGCGTCGTGAAGGGCCTGGACCACATCGAGCCCGCTCCCGTCCTGCAGCCGCAAATCGACAACTGCGAAAGCGGGGGGATGATACCTTGCAATGCGCACACCTTCCGAAACGCTGGTCGCAATGCTCACGATAAAGCCGCGTCGCTCCATGGCCCTGGCAAGGCGCTGCGCGAACCGATCATCATCGTCGCAGATCAGCAGGCTCCGTTCGACGCCAGCCTGCGCTGTCTCGAAGGAGGTGGAAAGGTCAATGTGAAGGGCGGAACTATCTTCGTTCATCAATCATGATTCCCCGTAGCCATCTGGTCCGACTCTTCTAATGTGGCACGATCCCAGCGAATCTCAACTATCCCTCCCCCCTCGGGATGATTGCCGAAAAGCAGACGAGCACCTGTTCTGGCCAACAAGGCATGCGTGATAAAAATACCCAACCCCATGGGCTGGGAGGCTGTATTGCGACGTTTCCGACCCTCGCCGACATACGGCTGGCCGAGCCGTTCCAGCACCGCCGGATTGAAGCCCGGTCCATCGTCATGGATGATCAGCACGACCGTCTCGGAATCCCAGCTGATTTCCACTTCGACCAGACTTTCTGCGAATTGCAGGCCATTCTGAAGGAGCAAGCCGAGGCCTTGAAGCAGGACCGCCGTGCGTGGCACCTCGGGCTGATCGAGGTCCGTTTGCCCGGTCGGCGGATTACAAGTCACGAGTAACTTTTTTCCTTCCAACCGGTAGGGTGTTGCAGCCGCTTCGATCAGCCCTTCAAGCGGCAGTCGGTGAAAAGGAGAACCTCCGTCGGAGTCCGGACGGGCGACCAACTGCGCTAATATGTCGCGGCAACGATCGCTTTCTTCCTTTAGTAAACGGAGGTCGTCGGCCCAGGCGCTGTCCTTCCCAACCTCGTTCTGCAATTCCTTGGCTACCACCGCGATGGTGCCAAGCGGCGTGCCCAGCTCATGGGCGGCGGCGGCGGCCAACGCGCCGACGGCTGAAAGTTGCTGCTCCCTGGCCAACGCGAGATCAGAAGCGCGCAAAGCGGCCGACATACGACTCGCCTCCGATGCCATGGAATAGACGTAGGCGGCGATGAACAGGATCGTGATGACCAGCGATGCCCACAGGCCCCACAAGTAAAGCGGTCCGAAGGTCAAGCCCAACCTGTCCCATGACAGGGGAATATAATAAACGGCAAGCAGGGTGACACAGACCAGACCCAAGCCTGCCAAAGCCAGTGTGCTAACCCGCGAAAGCAAGGAGGCCGACACCGTGATCGGCGCCATGATAAGGATCGAGAACGGATTGGTAAGGCCGCCCGTCAGGGCCAGGAGCACTGCAAGCTGTAAGAGGTCGTATCCCAGGTAGACTGCGGCTTCCCGGTCCCCCAACCACAGGCCGCGGGGCCGATATTCAAGGATCAGAAGGTTGAGCGCGACGGAGACCGCAACGACCAGTAACGACGGAACCAACGGAAGCGGTAGCCCCAGGCCCCAATGCGCGGCAGCCAAGGCGACAGCCTGCCCGGCGACGGCGATCCAGCGTATCGTCACCAGGGTTCGCAGCCTCACCCGGCTGGAGCCTGGGCCGCCGGGTTCGAACAAGACAATGCCTTGCCGCTTCTTCTCTCCGAGCCTGATGCCGTCCTCAGCCATCGCAAATCTCAGTTGTCACGGCTACGACGGCTTACTGCGGCTTGATCGAAAGTCGCCATGCCGTTGTGGCAGGCGACAGCAGCTTTCAGCAGCAGGAACGCCAGCGTCGCGCCAGAGCCTTCGCCCAAGCGCATGTCGAGGTCGAGAAGGGGTGCTTTACCCAATTCCTCCACTAGACGCCCGTGGGCATGTTCTGCCGAGCGATGCGCGACCAGACAGTGATTGAGGCCGCCCGGTACCAGTTTATGGACGATCGCAGCGGCCGCCGTGCTGACGAAGCCATCAAGCAGGATCGGCGTGCGCGCCAAGCGTGCCGCCAGGATAGCCCCGACGATGGCAGCCAACTCTTGCCCGCCAAGCGCGCAAAGAATGCTCAATGGGTCGCTCAACCGGTCGCGATTGACCGCTACAGCCTGTTCCACCAACGCTGTTTTCCGCTTTAGACCCGCATCGTCCAGGCCGGTCCCGCGCCCGACCCAGTCGCCTGCCGCGCCGCCAAACAGCGCAAGGCAAACCGCCGAGGCCGCGGTGGTGTTGCCGATGCCCATCTCGCCAAGCGCCATAGCATCGAACCCCTCTTCAACTGCCATCAAACCATAGGCAATTGCCCGCGCGCAGTCGTCTTCGAGCATCGCTGGGCCTTCGCTGATATCACCGGTCGGCTTTTCCAAAGCCATCTCGTAGACCCGCAGATCGGCATCGGCGACACTACAGAGCTGGTTCACAGCCGCGCCACCGTGCACGAAATTCTGGACCATCTGCTGCGTTACTTCCTGGGGATAGGCTGAAACGCCCTTCGCCGCTATTCCGTGATTGGCGACAAACACCGCGGTGCGGGGCCGCTCCATACCCGGGCTCGCACGCCCCTGCCAACGCGCCAACCAGACGGCAATTTCCTCCAGTCGCCCCAGCGAACCACTCGGTTTCGTCAACTGTTCCTGCCGGGCGAGCGCCAGATCGGCCGCCGCCTCGTCGGGTCCCGGCAGCTCTTTGAGCAAAGCCCGTATCTCATCGAAGCTGACGGGTGGTTGATTCGGACTCATAGGGTCTCCTCCAAGTTCTGCGACAGAAGATGACTTGCCGCAGGCGCTGGCCAGTGATACTCGCCACTAGAGCGCAAGGACAAGCCTTTCCGACGTGGGTGCACTCCCCGCGGTCATGTTTAGGAGGCACCCTTCAAGGATGACGGGTAAGGAGCAAGTTGGACACATGCGGCAAACCGAAGCGGCCTTACGCGCCTTTTTATCCGACTGGCTTTGCGACCTGAAGCTCTCCATCATTTTCTTCACCCGGATCCCCTTAGCGCAGCCTGGTGAGATCACGCCGGAAGCTATGACCCGCGCCTTGCGCGCCGCGCCGCTGGTCGGTGGCCTCGTCGGCATGATCGCTGCCGGCGCTGGAGTTCTTGGTTGGACCCTGGGCCTTCCGCCTCTCGTTTGCGGCCTTCTTGCGGTTGGCGCGAGCATGCTGCTCACCGGCTGCCTCCACGAAGACGGCTTGACCGACGTAGCCGATGGCTTCGGAGGCGCCTTCCAAAGGGACCGCAAGCTGGAGATCATGAAGGACAGCCGCACCGGCACCTATGGCGCCGCGGCCCTGTTCCTATCCATCGGCCTACGTGCTGCTGCTCTTTCCGTGCTCATACCGGCGGGCATTGCTTGGGTCGCCCTGCCTCTGGCACATGCTGCTTCGCGCGCCCTGATTCCGGGTATCATGGCGGTTACACCCCAGGCGCGCAGCAGTGGCCTCGGCGCCTACCACCTGGAACCCGAAAGGCGGGTTGTCGTCGCCGCATTGATCCTTGGCGCACTCGTGACACTCGTCTTGGCTGGGTTTGGAAATGCTTTGATATTGCTGTCGCTTGCGGCCACTGCGGCGGCAGCGATGCGCACCCTCGCCCTGCGGCAGATCGGCGGCTATACCGGCGACGTCCTTGGCGCAACGCAACAGGTCGGCGAGATCACCTTGCTCCTTGGCCTGACAGTCCTTATGTCGTGAGGCTGCAATGACGAAGACACGGAAAAAGACGAAATGAGCAACGCGACACATTGGTGGTGGATTCGCCATGCACCGGTTACCTGCAACGACGGGCGTATTTATGGACAAACCGATCACCCCGCTGACTGCAGCGAAACTGCGCCCTTCAAAGGACTGGCCCAGTTGCTGCCGCAAGACGCGCTCTGGATCACGAGCAACCTTCGGCGCACGCGCGACACCATGGAAGCCGTCGCTCCATACCGCAGCTCGCCGCTGCCCGTCGCTGAGGTCGTGGCATCCTTCGCGGAACAGCATTTTGGTGACTGGCAGGGATTGCGCCATGATGAGCTGCGTACCCGTCCTGAGCGCGAAGCCCACCGCTTCTGGCTGGCTCCAGCCGCCACTTGCCCGCCGGGCGGCGAATCCTTCGTCGATCTCATGAACCGTGTATCGGCTGCGATTACCGACCTTTCACGCCAACATAGCGGCAGACATATCGTGGTGTTTGCCCATGGCGGCACGATCCGCGCCGCCCTCGCCTTGGCTTTGGGACTAGACCCGGAGCGGGCTTTGGGTTTCACCATCGAAAACTGTTCGCTTACACGAATCGAGCACTGGGCCGAAGGGGAGACTGGACCCGAGTCCTGGCGCGTCGTTACCACCAATCACGACCCTCGCGGATACGCAAACGGCGTCAAGCAGTTCTGAGATAACTCAGGAAGGAGCACTAACAATGCCGCAGAATCCTTTGGCACGGGCCGCGATCATCTTTGGAGCAGGGTTGGCGATCCTGGCGCTCGGCATCGCGTCGTATCTCTACCTGCAGCCCAAGCCCGCGATCAATCAGGCGCAGTTCGATTCTAACGCAACCGGTGCGCAAGGCAGCTACGGCGGCCCCTTCACCTTGACCAACGATGACGGCGCCAGGGTGACAAACGATACCTATGCTGGGCGCTATCTGCTTATCTACTTCGGTTACACCTTCTGCCCCGACGTCTGCCCGACCAGTCTATCGGTCATGACGCAGGCTTTGGATCGCCTGGAATCGGAAGCGCCAAAGAAAGCAGCCGCCATTCAGCCCCTGTTCATCACGGTTGACCCCGAGCGCGACACGGTCGAGGTGCTGAACACCTACGTTGATTTCTTTCACCCACGCCTTGTCGGCCTAACCGGCAGTTCGGAGGAGATCGCAGGTGTAACCGCCGACTACCGCATCTATGCCAAGAAGGTAACCGAGGAAGGGGCGAGCGACTATCTGATGGACCATACCAGCGCCTTCGTTTTTCTCGACCCTCAAGGCCGCTTCATTCGACTATTCACCCATGGCACCAGCGCGCAGGAAATGGCCGATGCCCTGGCGGAGGTCGTGAAGAACTGATTCCGGCACTTCGAATGAAGCCGTGTAAGAACAAGCTTCGGATAGAAGTCTCAATGCCAAAGCCGCTATGGGATGGAGTACGGATTTTGTGCTTCAATCATACGAGGAAACCTTGGCAATGTCGGGACAGCAGCGAATGAAGAATGAGAATCGCGGGCTGGCAGCGGTACGGGCAGCGGCGATGCTGATAGATGAGCGCACTGAAGAGGGCGTCAGCTTGGCGGAGTTGGCCGAAGCCGTGGCCCTGTCGCCTTGGCATCTGCAACGGCTTTTCAAGAAACACATGGGGATCAGCCCACGGGAATATCAGGACGCCAAGCGAGGCGAGCGCCTGCGCAACGAGCTGCGCCAGGGTGCGGGCGTGGCCGGAGCAACTTATGGGGCCGGCTATGGCTCCTCCAGCCGCGTCTATGAGCGCGCGGCACAGCACCTCGGCATGACGCCCGCATCCTACGCACAGGGCGGCAAGGGCGCCGAAATCGTTTACACACTGGCCGACTGCCCCTTTGGGCGGCTGCTGGTTGCGGCCACGGCCAAGGGCGTCTGCTTCCTGGCCTTTGGTAAGGACCGGACCTTGGAAAGCGAACTGCATGCCGAGTTTCCGGCGGCGGCGAGGATCGAGCGGGACGACGCCTTGCTGGCACCCGCAGTTAACGACATCCTGGAATACCTCGCGGGCTCCCTACCACATGTGGACCTGCCATTGGACTTGCGGGCAACGGCTTTTCAGCGCCGGGTCTGGCAGGAATTGCTGGCAATTCCTGCGGGCGAAACCAGAACTTACCGGGAGATTGCCGAGCGCCTGGGCCTGCCCCAGGGGCAACGTGCCGTTGGCCGCGCCTGCGCGACGAACCCGGTATCCCTGTTGATCCCCTGTCATCGCGCCTTGCGCACCGACGGCGGTCTGGGGGGCTACCGTTGGGGCCTGCCGCGAAAAGAGGCGTTGCTGGATTTGGAGAAGCGCCTGACCGCCAAAGCTTAGGGGCTTGCCAAGTCCGGCACGGGTTTTCAAGTTAAGCCATGTTGTGGAAATCCAGCCTGCCCGAGTCGCTTGAGATCGACGGCCGTCGTTTGACGCTCAAAGTGCGCCGGGATACCCGGGCCCGGCGCTTGATCTTGCGGGTCGATCCCGCCGACGGCGGCGTTGCCCTTACGATTCCCAGAGGAACCAGCAACCGAACGGCAATTGATTTTCTGGAACGGCACGAAGGCTGGATCGCCGGGCGCCTGCATAAGCTTCCGCCTCTCACTCCCTTCACGCACGGCGCGGCGATCCCCATTCTGGGAGACCTGCATAGAATAGAGCATCGTCCTGACGCACGCGGCGGGGTATGGCGTGAGGAGCAGGTGGTGTTCGTCACCGGAAAGCCGGAGCATCTGCAACGCCGCCTGACCGACTATCTCAAGGGGGAGGCAAGAAAGGTATGCCGTACAAGGTCGGAAGCACTGGCGGGCAAAATCGGTGAAAAGGTGACGCGGGTCACGGTCCGCGATACGCGTAGTCGCTGGGGGTCCTGCTCAACCAGCGGCGCTCTGTCCTTCTCCTGGCGGCTGATCATGGCGCCGGAAGCGGTGCTGGATTACGTTATCGCTCACGAGGTGGCCCATCTGCGCCATCACGATCATTCACCCAGCTTTTGGCGGTTGGTCTCGGAGTTGGTGCCGGACCATCAGGCACAACGCCGCTGGCTAAAGCGCGAGGGCTCATTGCTCTGGCGGTTCGGTTAAAGCAAAAGGGGCCGCGGTGATACACCACAGCCCCTCGCCATTTTTCGAGACTTGGGTAACAGGCTTTAGAAGCCCATGCCACCCATGCCGCCCATGCCGCCCATGTCGGGCATGCCGCCGCCGGCTTCCTTCTTCTCCGGCTTCTCCGCCACCATCGCTTCGGTGGTGATCAGGAGACCGG